>CAVVVS010000055.1:0-71471 GCA_963751355.1 uncultured Ignavibacteriales bacterium
GTTCTTCTCCTGTTCTTCGACTGATTACGTATTGCGGTTCATACCTTCAAGTACTTTGGCATACTTGATAAGATTTTGAATATCAGGGTCTTTAGACTCTTTCACCCATTTTAATTCGGGGACTTCATTTAAAGCTTGTTCAATCGAGAAAACCTTCCCGAATTTTGAAGGAATGAACTTAGTTATTTTATTAACAACCGGGATGGGAATTTTCAATACGCGTGCAACATCACGAATTACTGCTTTTGAAGATAGCCGGTTGAAAGTAATTATTTGACTAACGCACTCGTTACCATATTTTTCCCGGACATAATCTATCGCTTCTCCCCTTTTGTCATCGGCAAAATCAACGTCAATATCGGGCATAGATTTTCTGGCAGGATTAAGAAATCTTTCGAAAAGCAGATCATACTTGAGCGGATCAATATTAGTTATACCAAGAGTAAAAGCAACTAAGCTTCCGGCAGCACTGCCCCTGCCCGGACCGACAGCAATTCCTCTATCCTTTGATGCATTTATAAAATCCTGGACTATTAGAAAATACCCGGAGAATCCCATTTGTTTAATAGTTTCAACCTCAAAATTGAAACGGTCTTCTATTTCAGGTGTGATTTTATCAAATTTTGTATGCAAACCATCTCTGGCGAGCAGTTCAAAATATTCATCCAAATTTTTCGCGGGAGAATCATGCGGGATAGGAAATTTTGGGTAATAGTGTCCTTTAAAATCTAGGTTCAGATCAATTTTTGATTCAATCTCAAGTGTATTTTCAACAGCTCCCTTATAATCTTTAAAGAGTTCAATCATTTCTTGAGAAGATTTAAAATAAACCTGATCTGTTCCGTATCTTAACTGCCGGTAATCGCTGCCGTTTTTATCTGAAAGAAGCAGCAAAATATTATGAGCGATGGAATGATCTTTTTCTATATAATGGCAATCATTTGTAGCCACTAATTTAATTCCAAGTTCTTTTGCAAGTTTGGGCATTCCTTCAAGAATGGGTTTATCAACATCCATAAAATGGTTTTGAATCTCGAGGTAAAAATCATCACCAAATATTTCTTTGTAAGTAACAGCAACATTTTTTGCTTTCTCATAATCATTATTAACAAGATGAGCAGATACCACTCCACCAGCACAGGCAGAAGTACAAACTAACCCTTCCCGGTACTCTCTTAATAATTCAAGATCGATCCTTGGTTTATAATAAAATCCTTCGGTATGCCCTAATGTGGACAATTTTGAGAGATTTCGGTATCCCTGCTTGTTTTTTGCTAGAAGGATTAAATGATTGTAGTGTTTTGATTTTTTCCTTCCGTTTCCGTCTTCGGGTCTACCTCTATCTTTTCTGCTTCCCTCAACTACGACATAAGCTTCCATGCCGACAATTGGTTTTATTCCGGCTTTCTTCGCTTTTTTGTAGAATTCAGCAATACCATACATCACCCCGTGATCCGTAAGGGCTACGGCATGCATATTATTTTTTTTGGCAGCGTTTACAAGATCATCAACAGTACATGCGCCGTCCTGAAGGCTGTAATGAGTGTGGTTATGAAGGTGAACAAAATCTGACATGTTAATGATTACCTTATCAAAATTTAATCAACGTTAATCTTTCGATTCAAAATATTATAAATGAATAATGAAGTAATTGCAAGGAATTTGATTTAAAAATTTAGTGATAAAATTTTAGAAAAACTTGCCCGAATAAAAATTTAATATTAGATGAGTCCACTCTAAAAAGAGTATCAATATCATTCTGAAGAATCGAAGCGACTAAAGAATCTCTCATATTATAATAAGTTAGAGATTCTTCACTTCGTTCGGAACAACTAGTCTAAACTTTTTAGAAGAGTCTCATTAGATAAAAAGTTATTTTTTACCTGTGTGACCGAAACCGCCTTCCCCTCGTGTACTTCCATTTAATTGAGCCGCTTCTATAATATCGGCAATATAAACTCTTGATACAACTAGCTGTGCAATCCTGTCGCCGCGTGAAATTTTAAAATCAGACTTTCCGAAATTCATCATTATAATTTTTATTTCACCGCGGTAATCCGAATCGATGGTTCCCGGTGAATTTAGAATCCCTATACCGTGTTTCAGTGCTAGCCCGCTGCGCGGCCGAACTTGAATCTCATAACCTCCCGGTATTTCAACCGAAAGATTTGTCGGGACCAAACTAACTTCTCCTGCACGAATTATTAACTCATCTTTCACCGCAGCACGAATATCCATACCCGCACTTCCTTCCGTTGAGTAAAAAGGAAGTGGTATCTCATTAAATTCAGCATTCAATCTTTTAATTTTAATTGGAATTTTTTCAGTCATAACAGTATTAAACTTCTTTCTTTAGAATTCTGTTTTTTAGAAATATTATTTCCTCTTTCCCGATTTTAAATATTGCCAGAAGTATAATAAACAACAGCAGCATTAAAAACTTATTGGCTAAATTTAAATGTCCGCTGAATAACTGGACATAATAAATTGTGCCTACGATTAGAACCGAGATAAATATTTTCCCGACTTTACCGAACTCATAATTTATTTTATAGAATTTTTGTGTGACGGCAAAATAACAAATAGCCATAACAAAATAACTTGCAAGAGTTGCAATAGCAGCTCCCATTATTCCCATCGAAGGAATTAAAATAAAATTAATTCCTATATTAACGGCTGCTCCAATAATGGTAATTACCGGCACATAAATGCTTTTTTCCTTAATAAAAATACCTGCCGTAAATATCTGATAAATACCGTTAAACATATACCCGAGCAAAATTATCGGTACAATATTTAAGCCGCTCCAATATAAAGGACTAATAAGAGTTCTTCCGTGGAAAATCGGTATTTTAACAATATCACCGATGAAGAGAGAAATTACTATTAATATTATGGCTGCAGCTAACGTAAAGTAAGTGAGAACTTTTGAAAAAATTTCTTTTGCGTTTTTTTCCTTTGCGTTTTGTAAGAAAAAAGGCTGCCATGCATACTGAAACATGTTCACAAACAACATCATGAATATGCCGAGTTTATAGTTTGCGTTATATATTCCGCTGGTTTTCAAATCCGTCATATGTGTTAAAATCGGTCTGTCAATTCCTTGAATCAACATTCCCGCTAAACCTGCCGGAAAGTACGGTATTCCGAATTTTAGCAGTCTTTTAAGCAGATCAGTCTTTATTGTAAATTTGAGACTGTTTAAAACAGTAGGGAATACTAAGACAAATGATGTCAGCGACGCAAAAAGATTACTAACAAATACCGCTTCAATTCCCCATTTCAATTTTAAAATAAGATAGAGGTTTAAGGCTACATTTACAATGATATTGGTTAATTTGAAGAGAGCGAATTTTTTTGCTTTTCTCTGCAGACGAAGTTTAATAAAGGGGATTACACAGATTGCATCAATAAAAAGGATAGGAGCAACAAAATAAATTAAATTATAAAAATCGGCAGGTATATCAAGTGCTTCATAAATCGGTTTTTTTAGTAATATTACTGAGCAGCTTATAATAACCGCAACAATAAAGACGGAGAAATAAGGAGTTGAGAAAATATCTTTTTCATCTGCATTTTCCGGCATTCCGGCAAATTTTAAATATGCCGCATCCATACCATAAATTAAAACAATATTTAGTATAGCAATGAAAATATAAAGATTGCCGACGACTCCATATTCAGCCGGTAAAAAGATATTAGTATAGAACGGTACCAACAAAAACGTCAAAAACCTTCCCACCATAGTGCTGATTCCGTAAACGGCGGTGTCTTTTGTCAGTTCTTTTAATTTATTAAACATAAATAAAGTTTAAAGTTGGTTTTGTGAGCCGGTTTTAATATTTAATGATATATCCAGCGCTTTTACACTATGAGTTAGTGCACCCACAGAAATATAGTCAACACCCGTTTCTGCAATGCTTTGTACAGTATCAAGATTTACATTGCCGGATGCTTCTATTTTGCACCTACCGTTTATCGCTTCAACAGCTTCTTTCATTTCACTGATTTGAAAATTGTCCAGCATAATCATATCAACAATGCAGCCAAGAGCTTCCTCAACTTCTGTGATATTTTTCGTTTCAACTTCAATTTTATTATGAAGTTTATTTTTCTCACGGTACTTTTTACAGGCATCTACCGCCCGGGTTATTGATCCTGCCACTTCTATATGATTGTCTTTAATTAAGAACATATCATATAATCCCATCCTGTGATTCATACATCCACTTAGCTTAACCGCAAGTTTATCAAGTATTCTTAATCCCGGAACTGTTTTCCGGGTGTCAGCAATTTTAGCATTCGTATGCTCAATTTTTTGTTGAAAAATTTTAGCGATGGTTGCAATGCCGCTCATTCTCTGGAAAAAATTTAAAGCTGTGCGTTCTGCTGTTAAAATTGAAGTAGCTTTCCCATTGACGGAACAAACAATATCACCGGGATTAACATCATCTCCGTCGTGGAAATTTTTTCTAAATTCCAGTTTAGGATCAACAGTATGAAATACTTTTTCAACAACATCAAAACCCGCAATAATACCTTTTTCTTTTACTAAGAAGTCTGCATAAGCACTTGTATCTTCAGGTACAATAGCTAATGTAGTGATATCGCCTTTAGCGGTATCTTCTTTCAATGCTGCTTTTATTATGTCGTCAATTTTATTATTCATTTTTTCTAATAGAATTTTTTCATCGCTTCAACAAAAAATGCAGGCGGTCGAACAGCCTTTTTGGTATTTTTATTAATGAAAACGTGCGTGGTATATCCTTCACCTACTGTATAGTCCGCACCTTTCTTAAAAATTCGATAATCGATCTTGATTCTGAATGATGGATTTTCTGTTACCCTTGATTCCACAATCAAAATATCATCGTAATGCGCCGGGTTTTGATATTTAACGTAAGCTTCAATTAACGGCAGTTGAAAACCATGGCTTTCAATTTCATGATATGACAGTCCATTTTCTCTTAACATTTCTGTCCTGCCGACTTCAAAATACTCCAGATACTTTCCGTTATAAACAAACTGCATTTGATCCGTATCGGCATAACGAACGCGGATTTCAGTTTTATGTATTAGCATAGCTAAAAATTGTTGATGAATTTTATTCACAAATTTAGGAAAAAGGAAGGTCATTAATAAGAATGAGCTTAAAAAATATCAGGATGTTTAATAATTCTTATAAAAAATTATTGTTTTCTAATAAATTTCAGGTGTAAAAATATATTGAAAGATTCACTCCGTAAAAGCACCCATCTTTCCAAATTTTTCTAACCTGCCGCTAATCAATTTATCAGGTTTTATTTTTATTATCTGTGTTAATTCCTCTTTTAGGGCGGCTTTTAAAATTCTTGCAGCTTCCTGATGATCAGTATGCGCTCCGCCCATAGGTTCGGGGATTATTCTATCAATAATTTTTTGTTCAAGAAGATCGGGTGCAGTTAATTTTAATGCTTCTGCAGCCTGTTCTTTAAAATCCCAGCTTCTCCATAATATACTGGAACAAGATTCAGGACTGATAACGGAGTACCAGCAGTTTTCCAACATTAAAATTCTATCTCCCACTCCAATTCCCAATGCTCCGCCGCTTGCACCTTCACCGATAATCACAACAATAATGGGAACTTTAAGTGTGCTCATTTCAAATAAATTGCGGGCAATTGCTTCCGCTTGTCCCCTTTCTTCAGCTTCCAATCCGGGAAAAGCACCGGGAGTATCTATCATAGTGATAACAGGCTTATTAAATTTTTCGGCAAGTTTCATTAAGCGTAATGCTTTCCGGTAGCCCTCGGGATTGGGCATTCCAAAATTCCTGTACACGTTGGTTTTTGTATCGCGTCCTTTTTGATGACCGATAATCATTACTTTATATTCGTCTATTGCAGCAAATCCGCCAACGATTGCTTTATCATCTTTATAACCTCTATCACCGTGAAGTTCCACAAAATTATCGGTGATAGCATAAATATAATCTAAAGTATAAGGTCGGTCGGGATGCCTGGCAAGCTGAACACGCTGCCAACGCGTTAGATCTTTATATATATTTTCCTTCAATTGATTCACTTTTTCTTCAATTTCAATTATTTCATCTCCAATATCCATTTTATCCGCTAACTTTCTCATTTCTTCAAGTTTAGCTTCCAACTCCACAATTGGCTTTTCAAAATCCAAGATAGTTTTTGCCATAATTATGCCCTGCTATT
Organism: uncultured Ignavibacteriales bacterium; assembly: GCA_963751355.1. Lineage (GTDB taxonomy): Bacteria > Bacteroidota > Ignavibacteria > Ignavibacteriales > Ignavibacteriaceae > CAVVVS01. Next base: position 6,204 of record CAVVVS010000055.1, read on the forward strand.
CCACATTTTGTTAAGAGTTTTGCCCAAAATTTCTAAGTCAAGCCAAATGTTTTGATTTTTTGCATATAAAATATCTAATTTACCAGCTTCACCTCCGTCGATATTTTCGGTAAACCAAAAGCCGGTTAATCCTGTTTTACCAAGATACAGGCTTCCCTTCTCTTCCGCTTTGTTAGGACCGACAAAGCTATGCTGCCCTTTTAAAATCAAAGGCACCTTTAGTATAAACTGATTAAATTCAGTAGGCTTGTCATTAAGTTTAACTATTAAATATATAAAAGGATAAATAAAAAACAAAACAAGTACTGCTAACGTATAATCAAATAACGACTTTACAAATTTAAAAAACGGATTGGAAATGTTGTATCTAATCTCAAACAAAGGTATATCATCTAATAAAGCTATGGATGTTTTACCAACAATAAAATCGAGATCATTTCCGATTAATTTGAATTCAACATTTTCGTTGGGACATGATGCCACAATTCCCATCATTTGGGTGTATGAAAGTTCTTCAGACGAGAAGATAACTTCGTTAACCTTTTTCTCATTAATTATTTTTCTCACATTTTCCACGCTGCCGACAACTTCGAAGCCTTCAATTTCTTGACCGATCTCTTTATTCGAAAAACCTATAAGTCCGACGATTGAATGGAAGTCTGTTTTTCTATCTTTTAGTTTTTGAGCTATTTGAATAGTGTTAGAATTTAATCCCACAATTAGCGCCCGTCTATGTGTAAATCCGTCAGCCGATACACCCACTTTAAAGAATAACTTTAATATAATCCGCCAAAACGCGAGTACAAAAAACAAAATCAAATAAGTTATTATTACCGCAGCACGGCTGTATGCAAATTGTTTAAAAAAGAATGTGAGGGAAGAAACTATGAAGAAACTCATTAATATTGCGATGAAGTTTCTTAACACGGATAAAGAATCTTTTTTATAAACTCCGGATAATGATGCTACCAGTATATGAATGATAGCGGGGATTGTAAAAATTATCGGATAACTAAACGGAGGGAAACCCTTCCAATGACCAAACGAAGCATAGATATGATTAGCCGCTATAATGGCTAAATCAAAAAATATAAAATCCAAAATTACAGAAGCAATAATTAATTTTCGTCTGCCTAGAAAAGCAAAGAATTTTCTGAATCCTATTGCAGACCTCAAAATAATTTCGACCAGGAAGGAACTTGATAGATGCTTTTTCACAAAAAGATGCATTGCATCATAAAATATTTTTGTTTCATCAAGACTACTTCTTTTTGTGCTTTCACCCTTGTAATGGATTATTTGAGTATTATGCACATAATAAACTTTATAACCTTCTTTTTGAATTCTATAACAAAGATCCAGATCTTCACCGTACATAAAAAATTGTTCGTCAAAACCCCCTACTTTTTGATAAACATCTCTTCGCATCATCATGAATGAACCTGAGATGGCATCTACTTCATATGTTTTATTCTCATCCAGGTAAGTCAGATTGTAACGCGCAAACAGCCTGCTATTTGGGAAAAATGAACTTAATCCCGTTACCTTGCAAAACGAAGTCCATGGACCGGGGAAACTCCTTCTGCAAGCAAGCTGAAGGGTTCCGTCCGGATTTAAAATTTTGCAGCCGGCTAAACCTGCCTGAGGAGTTTTTTTAAAAAACGAAATCATCTCCTTAAAAGTATCTTCGCCGACCAGTGTGTCGGGATTTAACAGAAGGAGATAATCGCCTTTTGCAACAGACAGACCAATATTATTTGCTCTTCCGAAGCCGAGATTTTCTTTATTAACAATTAAATTAATTCCGGGAAATTTTTCTTGAAGTAATTCTACACTGCCGTCATCGGAAGCATTATCCACAACAATTATTTCGTAATTTAATGCTGCGGCAGCTTTTTTTATGGAATGGAGTAAATTCTGAAGAAATTCTTTTACGTTATAATTAACAATTATAATGGATAGATCCAAAGTATCACCTATTTTAGAAGACCCAATATACTTCTTATTCTAAGCTTCCAAACCATTAAGATTGCTTCCCGTACGATCTTCTTAGACATTTTAGAAGTTCCTTTTACCCGGTCGTGGAAGATAATTGGTATTTCTGTTACTCTAAACCCCTTTTTCCAGGCTTTAAAAGTCATCTCAATCTGAAATGCATAACCATTCGAAGCTATTCGATCAAGGTCTATGGCTTCCAGTACTTCGCGACGAAAACATTTATAACCTCCTGTGGCATCACAAACAGGCATTCCAGTTATATATTTGGTGTACCCATTGGCAAAATAACTTAGGAACAGTCTTTTAATAGGCCAGTTTACTACATTTACTCCCGTTTTATACCGGCTGCCTAAAACCAGGTCGCTATCTTTAATCGTTTTTAGAAAATTTTTAATCTCTTTAGGATCATGTGAATAATCAGCATCCATTTCAAATATATACGAATAATCGTTATTGAGCGCATACTTAAAGCCCGCCACATAAGCCGTACCGAGTCCCATCTTTTTTTCTCTTTTTAGTAGTTTTGCTCTTGGTTCCGACTTACTTAATTCTTCCACAAATGCAGCCGTTCCGTCCGGTGAGTTATCATCAACTATTAAAACATCAATTCCATTTTTGTACCTGTTGAGAATATCGGGGATCATTTTTTTAACGTTCTCAAGTTCGTTATAAGTCGGAATAATTATTAAGGATTTTTCGTTCATAATATTATAATTATATCAGTTAATAATTTGTTACGGCGCATGGGCAAAAGCAAATAGAGCGACGTATTTGTGTACTAAAATATTTTTTTCTGGACTTAAAAAATCTAATCATTCTGGTTGAAAGTCAATTACTTTTTCAGCCATTTATTTAACGGCTTTGTTAAATATCGGCTCCCTGAATCTGGTGCTTAACCATAGTGTCCTTTCCCGAAAAGGACTACAAATATAGTTCTAAACAAAATCTTAAAATCCATACGAAGCGACATATTCTCGATGTAAAACAAATCATACCGGAGTTTAGTTTTGACATCTTCGATGCTTTCATCATATTTATGTTTTACTTGAGCCCAGCCGGTTATTCCAGGTCTAACTTTTAACCTTCTTTTATAATATGGAATCTTTTCCGTTAACATTTCAACAAAATAAGGGCGTTCGGGGCGCGGACCGACAATACTCATCTCTCCCTTAAGTACGTTAAACATTTGAGGTAATTCATCTATTCTGACTTTTCGAATGAATTTTCCTACCCTTGTTATACGCGGATCATCTTTTTGCGACCAAATAGGGCCTGTATGCTTTTCAGCATCATGCCGCATTGATCTAAATTTAAGAATTTTGAATAATTCGCCGTTTAAGCCGCACCTATCTTGTGTAAAAAAAACAGAGCCTTTGCTTTCCAGTTTGATTGCAATCGAAGCTAAAATTGTAACAGGCATGGTAATAATGAGAATTAAAAGTGATACAACAATATCCAGTATTCTCTTTAATTTTTTTTCCCATTCCGGCATTAACTCCGGCATAATATCTATAAGCGGTGTACCGTAAATTTGGGAAGTTTTTACCTGACCGCTTAAAATGGAGTAAAGGTCAGGTACAATTTTTAGTCCTACATCTTTAGTTTCACATTTTGAAATCAAATTTATAAGTGTATCATCATCACTTTTTTCCAAAGCCAGGATTACTTCTTTTATATTATATTTATCTATTAAATCAGAGATATTGTCAATAGTTCCTAAAGTACTCTCCCCATTGAACGAATTGTGACTATCAGTTGCAGTGACCGAGACATGACCTACAACATCCAAACCGAGTGCAGGATGCTCAACCAACTGTTCACTAACTTCCTGTGCTTTAATATTCATACCCACAATCAGTGCTCTTTTTCTGCCGACACCTTTTATAAGGAGATTCCTCTGTACACTTCTAATGAGTATTCTCCCGGAACCGACCAATGTCAAAAAGAAGCCCCAATAAATAAATATAAAAATACGGCTTGTAGGCGCAACATCATGAACATAATCATCGATAAAAATAATGAAAAACAGTACAAAAATTCCAAAGAAAGAAGCTTTAAATAAAGTCGAAATTTCATCGAATCTTGAGGCCGCAAACCATGTACGGTACATCCCCACAAAGGTAAAAATCATTAACCAATAAAAGTAAATTACAAGCATCGGAGCGATGAACTCAGGCCTGATCAGCAGACTAAACCAACCAGTCTGAACCCTAAGAGCATAATAAACAACCCAAGCAATGTTGATTGTTATGAAATCTGTACTAAGGATTAATAATCTTTCTAACTTCTTATTCACAACTCATCAGATATTATTTAAATAACTTAAATCATCTGCAAAAATAAGCATTTGTGCAATGGAGACAAGTTATTTATTTAAGTTTTTTAGTTCTGCTTCAAGATAATTTGCAAAATCATTAACTATTTTCTCCCAGCTAAGTAAAATTATGTTAATATTTAAATTACGATAGTTAATCAGAATAAATGTAACCCTTTTAGAATTGATACAATCGCATAATTGCTTTTATTAAATTTCAATTAATTTCAGATAAAATTGGCGCTAATTTCATAAATATTAATTTTGGTTCTATATTTTTTATAATATCTAATAAATATAAATAAAATAGGAATAGAATATTATATTATTTATTTTAAAAAATCATTAATTTTAATAAAAAATTTATAATTCATTATAAAATGAAATGATAATTCATACAGATTGTTTATACTATAAAGGTGACATACCTTGCTCGCCTCATAAAAAATTTGGTTACCATTGTGATAAATGCCCAGAGTATAAAAAAATTTCTCATAAAATTCTGATAATTAAACTCGGTGCTATTGGGGATGTTATAAGAACTACTCCTTTATTGAGAAAGTTAAGAGAAGAATTCCCGGATGCACAAATTTCATGGCTGACTTATTCCCCATCCATTTTAAGTGAACAGTGGGTAAACAGAATATTGCCTGTAAATGTGGAAAATGTAGAACTAATTAAACAAATTGAATATGATTGGCTTATTAATCTGGACAAAGATATACTCGCAATAACACTCACAAATCAGATAGCTGCAAAGAAAAAGTCCGGCTTTACAATCGATGAATACGCTCATGCAAAACCAATCTCATCAGAAGCTGAAGAACACAAGTGGCTAACCGGTTTATTCGATGACTTGAACAAAGAAAACACGAATCATTATGTTGAAGAAATATTTGATATTTGTGGATATAAGTTCAATAATGAAGAATATATACTTGAAGTTGAACCTTCCGGTCAAAAATGGGATATTGATAAAACAAAAAAAATCATCGGATTAAATACCGGATGCGGAGGCAGATGGGTTTCACGTCTTTGGAAGACAGAATATTGGATAAAACTTGCCAAAGATTTACTTGCGGATGGATATGAAGTTATATTACTTGGAGGTGAGCAAGAGGATATACGAAATAAAGAAATACAAAAAGCCAGCGGCGCAAAATATTTTGGATATTACCCATTAAAGGTATTTATGGATCTGCTTAATCAATGTGATACAGTTGTTACTGCAGTAACTATGGCTATGCATTTAGCAGTTGGATTAAAAAAGAGACTTATTTTATTTAATAATATTTTTAACAAAAACGAATTTTATCTGTACAATAGAGGCAATATTTTAGAACCGGATTTTGATTGCGATTGCTACTATTCCCCGGTTTGCCCTAATGACTGCATGCAGTATTTATACCCGGAAAAAGTAAAAAAAGCTGTAGAAAGTTTGTAATCAATATATCGAGAATATAATCAGTCTTTGTTAAGATTTTTAATAATATTTTGAAGCTTCTCGGCTTGAATACGTCTGTCAAAATTCTTTTTTACAAATTCTCTTCCGCTTTGACCTAATCCATTAAGTTTGCTTGGTTCATTTATAATGCTCTTTAAAACATTTTTATATTCACCAATGTTCCCTGCTTCCACTAACAATCCGGCTTTGCACTGCATAAAAAGGTTTGATATTTCCGATTCAAAATTTGCTGAAAGTAAAACCGGTGTTGCAGCAGCCCAGCTTTCAAAGCATTTTACGGGTGTATTTCCTCCGGTATCGTGCTCGATCTTTTTTCGCGGAATCAAGCTCAGATCCGATGCAGCAACTAACTTGGCAAGTTCATCTGTATTTAGTGAATCTATACATAGATAATCAATTTTACCTTCAATTTCATCTAACAAATTTTTTCTGTTATCGCCGCTTCCCACTAATATCAAATAAAATTTATCACGAAGATAAGTTAAATCTTTTAGTGATTGAGCCAAAGTTTCGATATCATTCATTCCATAATTAAATGATCCAAAGTAGATTGATACCAGTTTATTTTTGGGCACATGATATTTTTCGCGTATAATTTCTTTTTCTTCATTGCTCAGGGGTTTGAATACCGTTGTATCTGCACCGTTAAAGATGATTTCAATCTTTGATTCGGGAATCCCTTTTTTAAGTAAATTTTGTTTATCTCCCTTTGCAGTTACCAGAATTATTGAAGCCGACTTCATAATAAATTGTTCAATCTTCTTTAAAAAATTAACAACAAAATTATTATTTAATAGTCCTAATTCAATCCCGATGTCCGGCCAGATATCCCGTAAATCCAATATGAATTTTTTTTGCTTAATTTTTGCTAAAATAGCTGCCGTAAAAGCCGTTGAAATGGGGGGAGAGGATGTTAAAATAACATCGGGTTTGAAATTATTAAAGATACCGAATAATAAAAGTATAATATTATAAGATAAATATGAAACAGCTCTCTTTAGTAATGAATGTTTTTTAGGGAGAAAAACAGGTAGGTAATAAACATCTCTCAATTTATCTCTAAAAAATAGTTTATCATAACCTTCATAAAAATGATTTTCAGGATAATTAGGTAACGGTGTGTAAATTGCAATTATATTATCCTTATTCTTTTAAAGTCTTTACTAAATATTGCATCCTTAATGATGCAGCACCGATCTCTGGATAATAAAAATGAGAGCAAAATAATATTTTCATAAATTAAATTGTTGCAAATACCGATATAATTACTTATTCGTTTTCAAGAAATTTTATTTTTAAATCAATCGTAAATTTAGTAAATATATATGGAATTAACCATTTCACGTTTCAACATTTAAAATGATAAGATTCAGACTAAACTTTTTCAGGATCAGATAAAATTAGAACAACTTGCCAAGCATATTTCCGTAAAAAGGGAAGTGAAAACAAAAACTTATCGATTTTTCCAAATGCATTCAATAAAGGTGTAAAGAAAACGGAATTTCTAATTGGAACGGCAAAAAGTGTTGTAAAATGGAAATAATTAATTTCCAATTTCTTAAAATTCTTTTTTAAGGAATGTATCTCTTTTATTTTTAAAGGATGTTCATCTTCAGTTCTAAAATTTGGGGTAAATTTTCTATATAAATTTATGAATGGATTATGACCTAAAGGCTCAATAAAAACTGCTTTCCCTTCGGAGTTAAGTACTCTTGCTAATTCAGGCAGCACTTTAGATAAATCCAAATGATGAAGAATAGAAGCACCGAAAATAATGTCAAATTTATTCTCATTAAATTCCAAACTTTCAGCATTCATTACTTAGAATTCCGGTGGATTGCTAAAATTACTCTTATCCACAATTTCTTTTGCTTTTGATATAGCCACTTCCGAAATATCAATACCAGTAATTATGCCGCCTTTTTCGGCTATATCGATTGATTTATCCCCTTTCCCGCAGCCTAACTCAAGTACTTTTTTGTTTAATACGCTTGTTAAGATATTATTGAAGAAGCATTCCCTACTCCTTTTTTCGATTGAATAATATTTCCAGGCTGATTCACGTGTTTCTTTGCTGAAACGTTTATTATGAAATTTTTTTCCCCTTAATATTTTTTCGTCCAATTTTGCCTCTCTTGAATTTTTAGTATAATATCTTCTGCAAACATTTATCAGTTTTTTTCTATTAACTCTTTATAAACACATTCAAATTTAGCAGAAATAATTTCCCATGTAAAATGAGATTTTATAAATTCTTTCCCGTTTTCTATTATTTTGTTCGTTTCAAATTTTCCATCAAAAAACTCAGATGTTTTTTTAACAAATTCATCTTTTGTATCAGCTATCAGTAAATGTTTTTTATCTTCGACATTCAAACCTTCCTTACCTATCGATGTTGTAATAATCGGCTGTCCGGTTGCCAGCATCTCAATTATTTTTATTCTTATCCCGCCTCCGATACGCAAAGGAACAATTGCAAGTGCTTTATCCTCTATTGCTTTCCAGATATCATCTACGAAACCAACAACTGAAATATTTTGCCTAAGCTGAACTGGAACGGGAAAATTTTTTGTGTTCCCTCCGCCATAAATATACAATTTAGTTTCCGGATATCTATTTATTATTTCAGGGAAAATATCATTTACGAACCAATTGAGTCCATCATAGTTAGGGAACCAGTCTGTATGCCCTATATGGATTAATGTATGCGGTTTACTTTTACTTCTTTTATAATCAAGTAAATGTATATCAACTCCGGCAGGTATTATGGTAGTCTTAATGTCGGGATTTATTTCGAGCAGTTTTTGTTCATCTAACCTGCTGATCATAATACATTTATCGAATTTTGATAATACAGCCGGTTCATATTCTAAGAATTTTAAATATTGTTTTTTTGCAAAATTTTTTAAAAAAATATTTTTTTGCTTTTCATAAAAACGCATCATAATCTGCATTTCAAGGTTATGCTCTCTTAAACAAACCGGTGCAGAAGTATGCTTTCTTATTTCATCAATTACCCATCCCATATGAAGATGATCTATATGAATCACATCTACTTTATTCGTTTTAAAAAAATCAGACAAAAATTCTTTCATTTCTTTTCTTATGTACTTTGAAATATTGTACGGGATAGGAGAAGAATAATTTTTTAAAGCTCCAACTACATTATTATCTGTTTGTACATCAAGTAAATGCGGATTACATATTTTCTTTAATTCCTTAATTGAATATTCATAATCGCTATGTTTCCGGTAACAAACAAAATCAATTTGGTGTCCCCTTTCAAATAAACCTTTCGTTATGCCGTAGATGCCAATTTTTCCACCGTCTGTAGGAGGCACTGGAACCTGGGGTGCTATTTGTAAAATTCTCATCAAAATTAAATTTAGGTTCGAAATAAATATTAAGTTTTAAAATTACGAAAATTATTTTGAAAAATTTTTATTCTATAGATATTCTTACACAATCCTTCTGTATTTATCCAATTGTGATAAAATTTTGATTATTTTGTTCTTTTTAATTTTGTTTCATTTTACTCGATAATTCCTTATATTATATGCGCTTAAATAAGCATTATATAAACTTGATAAAAGGGAATTATTCTTTTTAATAGGGGTTTCTCGATGAAACGTTATTATTTCTTTGCAATCATTTCTATTTTTGTTTTCAACTCTTGTAAAAAACAGGTTACTGAGCCTGTAAACAAACAACTCAAATTATTGTTCCCCAACGGTGGTGAAACGTTGATGGTTGATAGCACTTATAACATTCAATGGAAGAGTCAAAATGTAGACAAATTAAATATTACATATTCCATAGATAATGGAGCAAAATGGAATACATTAGGTAGAAATGTTGACGCATCAGCCGGACATTTCTCATGGATAATACCCGACAGTGTTTCAAAAGCAGGGTGTATCAAGATTTCATCTATTGACAGTTCAGTTCAAGATGAATCAGATAATAATTTTAACATCGATGTTGAATACCATCTTAAGTTACTGTTTCCTAATGGCGGTGAAAAATTATATGCCGACAGTACGTATGATATAAAATGGCAAAGTAAAAATGTAGATAGTATAAATATTTTTTATTCGATAAACTCAGGGACAACTTGGCAAATTTTAGCTAAAGACATAAAAGCATCTAAAGAACATTACGCATGGACCGTCTCAGAAAATAATACTGATCATGGATTGATAAAAATATTAACTCCAGATGATTCATATCAAGATAAATCTGATAATATTTTCACTATCACTAAAAATTATGTGCTTAAATTATTATTTCCTAACGGCGGTGAAACTTTGTATATTGATAGTACCTACAACATCAAATGGCAAAGTGAAAACATGGATAAGTTAAACATAACCTATTCCGTAGATAATGGAACTAATTGGAAAACATTAGCTCAAAATATAAATGCCTCAAAGAATTTTTATTCATGGAGGATCCCCTTCGCTCCTACCAACAAGGGTTTGATTAAGATTTCTCAACAGAATATTTCAGTAGAAGACATTTCGGATGATAATTTCACCATAAAGTATACTCCTGGTTATATGCAAGATGTATCAAAATATTATCCTCTAAAAGTAGGAGATTTTTGGGTGTATAATTTTACATGGATTCCGCTTTACGATCCAAGCGTAAGTTATTTAATAAAAAAAGAAATCATTGATAAAAACATATCCAACGGGGAAACCTATTACCGGGTTAAAATAACTCCGATAATTAATGACTCCGATCAGATTGACAGCAATACATTTATTTATAAAAGTGACAACTGGCAAAGAATTGATACTTCTAACGGATGGATCAAAATCAAAGGATATTCTGGACATGGTGATATACCCTGGATCAATATTGCTTTAAAAGATGGGCAAACAATAACTGGTGGTTCAGGAACCGGTTCTTATAAAATAGAAGTTCTAAGTGAAGAAGAGAATCAAGTACTGGGAATATCGACGAAAGTAAAAAAGTATAAAAAAGTTGATGCGTTCCAATCATATCTTTATGATCTTGCAAAAAACATCGGTTTAATAAAATACAGGCTAAATGGTGATGGTAATATAAGTTATGTATATACATTGAAAGGAGCCAAATTGGATAACGTGATTATCGGTGATACTACAACAACCGAATAATTTAATTTTCGGCTTATTAAAATTTTTAAATTAGCCAGAGTTGAGCTTATCCTATTAAGTCTTTATAAAGTTTAATTTTTTCATCAGGTATTAAAATTCTATTATCACCTAAAGCTTTTTTATGACTAAGTTCCCGGTCGGTTTTTTCCAATATATTTCCTTCAATCAAAGTAAAAACAGTATAGCTATTATCATTGAAAAACTGAAATACTTCACGATTACAATATCCATGCTTTTCAAAGTTACCAACTTCTATAATTATAATAGGTCTCGCATTTTTAAGAACTTCTGTAGCACCTTTAAATACAAACAATTCATAACCTTCGACATCACATTTTATTAAAGATGTGTGGATTATTTGAGGATAGTTTTCTATTAAGGAATCTAACTTTTTAAGCTGAATATTTACACTATTTTTTTCTTCAGGATTTGCATTTTTATCAATGAAACTTTTTCCTGTAAATCTCAAATTCTTGGAATCCTTTATCCTTAAAGGAACTATCTCATCTCTGTCGGAAAGCCCGAAAGGTATCAGAGTAACATTCTTCATTCTCATAAGTTTTATTGCTAATTCCGTAGCTTTAGCATAATACGGATCAGCTTCGAAAGCAAAGACATAGCCGGATGACGTTACTTGTTTATATATATGAAAAGTCCAATCAGCACCGTTTGCACCAATATCAAGTGCAATATCTCCCTTTGAAAGAAACCGGTTTAATATTTTAATTTCGAATTCAAAATCCTTTCTTTTCTTCAGAAGATATATGAACCTAACCGCCTGAATGAATGAAGTTATCTTAACTCCCAAAAGCATTATTAATAGTGATTTTATACGCTGCATGTAAGTTTAATTTTTATTTTATATTTCATTTAAAGTTATTTTTAGGATAAGCAAATAATGCTCTGAAATAGTAAAAGGATTTTAAGAAAGTTAGTGTATCAAACTTAAATATGCCCATAATAAAATAAATTGGTATTCGAAGCATGATTCCAAAATAATGGATCAAAATTGAAAGGAAAAATTTTATCCCTGAAAAATGTTTTTGGAAAAATTGAATCTTAGCTATATTTGCATTTTTAAATTTAAACCAATTATTTTTACTGGTAGTAGCACCGCCGATATGGATAATTGACGTAAAAGGATAAAACAATATTTTAGCACCCACTTTTTTAGCTCTATAACATAAGTCGGTTTCTTCACCATAGAAAAAAAATCTTTGGTCAAATCCATCTAATTTCTTAACCAAACTTGCAGTACATATTAAAAAAGCGCCTCTCATAAAATCTGCTTCTATAGGTTCTGTTATCTGTTTATAATGGAAATGAAATCGATTGAAAAGCTTGGATTTCTTAAAAATTAAATAGAGGAAAAAATTTTCTCCGATCAAATTCCATAGATTGAAAAAATCAACTACGGATAATTGTTCGGAATTATCTTTATGGAACAACTTACAACCTATTATGCATTCACCTAAATCATTTTTATTTATAAATTGAATAATCTTATTGATAGAATTTTCAAGAAAGATTGTATCGTTGTTTAAGAATAAAATATAGCTTCCATTTGCATATTTCAGACCAATATTGTTTGCTTTCGAAAAGCCTTCATTTTTATCGTTTTTAACTAAGAATGTATTTTTGTATTTCCTCACGATTGTATCTACATTCCCCTGGGTTGAATTATTATCTACAATAATGATCTCATAATTTATCCCGGTTGTGAATAATTCTATCGAACTTAAACAATCATCTAATAACTTATCGCCATTATAATTAACTATTATTATTGATACTAGAATCATTAATTATTTATAAAATTTCAAAAATTTTTCTGAATACTTTTCTTTATTTAAAAGTCTTAATATAATGATAATTTCAGATTTTGAAAAATATTTTACTACAATCGTCAAAACCAATAATATTATTACTGAAAATACTATATAATAAATTAAAGAAATTCCGGAAATTAGATAAATTGAAACGGGAAATACGGCAATCCATATAAATGAGTTAACTTTTAAAGACAGTTTTATATCTAAATGATTTAAATAGAAAAATAATAAGATAAATCCTGCAAAAGAAGATATTATTTTTGCAATAGAAGGTGCGACGAAAGAATAATGGGGTATCAAAATTAGTGTCAGAGTAGTATTTATAACAACCAATAATACAGCATAATAAAAATTAAACTTTTGCTTATTATAAGCAGTTAACAAATCCAGCGAGAAAAAATTGCTAAATAAAAAAATTTGAGCTGATAATAATATTACAGATGGGACAACACTATCTAAATATGCAGTACCGAATAATAATTTTATTACGGCAGTGCACTTAAAAGTAAAAATAACGGATATTGATACCGAAATCATAAATAATATTTTGTATACTATTGAAATTATCCTCCGGTTTGATTCGTTGTTGCTAACGATATTTTTAACTATCATTGGAAATATAGTGCTGACTATTGCCGACGGTATAATGCTTAAAGGCATGGTTATTCTAAGCGCGCTCCCATATATTCCTGCAGCATAAGTACCATCAAAATACTTTAATAATATAACATCAAATTGCTGATATATTACCAACAAAATAACAAAACCAAATAAGGGTAATGACTCTTTCAATAACCATTTAATGTTTGAGTAATCGATTTCAAATCTAAAATTATACCGTTTACAGATAATGTAAAATAGAATAATAAAACCGGGAATATTAGTAATTACATACCCGATTATAAAATATTCTAATCCTCCTCCAACGACAGGCATAAGTAAAACCCAAATCAAGAAAAGGGAATTGTCCATTAGATTTAATATCATCGGGAAGTGCATACTAAGATTAACTTTGAAAGGCACGGATAAAAGGTCTCTAAAATTCTGAAATCTGGAAGAGAAAATAATGCCGAAAAGAAGAACATTCGTTAGAATAATTTCATTTTGAGCAAATCCGGCTAATATTGCTGAAAAATTATATAATATTAAAACACTTAGGAAGATTAAAAGCCTGATAAAAAGTGCCGTACTTAACAATTTTATTCTGCTGCTTTTAGAATATTCCCTAAATAAGATTGGTCCGATTCCGAAGTCAACAGCTTTTGAAAGTATACCTACAATAGCAATCAAATAACTAAATTCACCAAAGATCTTTACCCCTAGAAACCTGGCAGCAAGTAATATCGAAATCAGATTTAATAACAGGCTGCCGGCTTGACCGAATGTGACCGAAAAGACATTTCGTAATATTTTATGATAGGATGATTTTTGCAAATTTCACAAAGTATAAATTAACATTTTGATTAAATCATTTTTTTAGTGAAAGTCTTTCGTAATTCTTAAGGGCTAATTTTTCAATTAAAGGTATTGTAAATATTAGAATTGTGATGCCGATTGTCCAGATAGATACTCTAGTAATAATCACAAGAAACGAGAAAAAAATGATAACGTAAAAATAAACCAACCAAAGTAAATAAAATGATTTTTTTTTCTCAAAAAATTTAAAGAAAAAAATAGTTGTTATAAATCCGATAAGAAATGGACCAACGAATAAACCTGCAGCCCCAAAGTCCGCGTGTAATTCGCGTAAGTAAGTCCCAGTATTAGTCCACATTGGAATTCTGTAACCTCTTTGATAAGTATTTGGTTTTTTAACCACGTCAAATTTTGACAAAACACTATATACAGTTAAAAAAGTATTTTGACCGAATTTAGCATGTTCTTCATCTAACAATAAATACTTATTTAATACACCAATATCTGAGCTTAAATAAAGATAAAGAGAAGGTGTGATAAGATAATTTCCCTTTAATTTAGTTAATTGATGTGATTCACCAGCAAAGGATTCATAAGTTCCTCGTATATTTCTTACTATACTAGCACCAACTATAGATAGCGTTAGGATAAAAAGTATAGCTATAATAAATCCCTTATTCGTTTTTTGGTATTCTTTTTCAACTCCGTAGTAGAAAACATATCTAGAGAAAACAAATGTTATTATAAAAACTAACATTGAAAATAATATCCCTGCTCTACCCACATTTGCTAATTCTTTTAAAATGACAGCAATAAACGGAAATATTCCAACAAAAGTTATTTTATTTTTGTGGGCAGAATAAATTGCAGATAAAAATACTGCAGAATATGCAAAAACATGAAGATAAGGAATCACCCCTTTTAGTTCGCCGTTAACTCTCATACGATAAATAATATTAGCATTTATAATAATTCCAGCTAAACTACCAAACATTTTAAAGAGAACATACCAATGTTGTAATGCAGCGCCTAATCCGATTATCCCCATTATTATTATAGAATATTTAAGAATCTTTCCATCATCTTTTACTAAATTAAATAATACACCTTTCTCATTTTTTAAGTGGTTTTTTAAATAAATTAGTTCCTTTTCTCGTCCAAACGTATTATGTGCAACAGTATAAAGTAAAATTCCAAGAATATATGTTAATGTTGAAAGTATTATAACTATCCAGGTTTCAGTTCCTAATTCATAATAGCTTAGGAGTTTCATTTCATAAAGAAATATCATGCCCCCCCAAATTACCGAATAGATTGTTAAATGGTTAAACCATCTCTTCAACAAAAATCTTCCAAGGATACTTAAAGTTACTGTTATGATAAGTATAATAAAAAAAACCATACTTTTATTCACTTAATTTAAAAATGTTCGTTAATTTTTTATAAAAGTTGGTTTCCTTTCTTTCGAGTGGATTTTTAAAATTTTCCCTCTTATATACTATTTCTCCACGAAATGCAATTAACATAAACATTATAAATAACGGGAATGTTATTCCGAGAATAATGAACGCTTTCTTAGGCCTATATTTTAGATTCGGTGGAACGGCTTTATCTAGGACCATGATTGTAGGTATATTATTCTGTTCCGTAACTTTGGCTTGTTCAGAAAGTGGTAATATAACTTCCATTATTTTGGTTTGAATCTTTAAATCTCTATAATACTTATAATACTTTAAAAGTAAATCAGGTGCTTTTTTAAAAGGTATGAGGAAATTTGATTGATTTGTTATTGAAGGCGAATTTTTTAATGATGCAATTTTTTTCTTAAAAAAGTCGACTTGTGCCAACGCCGATTTGTACAGGGGAGAGTTATCTCCGTATTGTTTTTGTAATAACTCACTAGTTAATTCTTTTTTTACAAGTTCAGCTTCTAATTCAGCTGCTGCTTTAAAACCAGCGTCCAATTGATCAGGTACTACAAGAACCCCATATTTTTTCTGAAAATTGTACAGACTGTCTTCGGCAGACTTTAAATCTCTCTGATTTTTGTTATATCTTTTTTCAATAAATATTCTATTATTTTTTGCTTGTTCAGTATTAAGGGCGATATTAATACTATCCATTATGGTTGTAAAATAATTAGCAATTTCAGCACTCTCTTTAGGATCCTTATTAATTACCGAAATCTCGATCATGCCAAATTCATTCTGGTCAAACGATATATCCCCCCGGAAAGCTTTCAAAGTTTTATCCATATTTGAATCTTTTATACCATAATAATTTATCAAGTTGAATTTTTGGATTACATCTGTTAATGCAGTTCTACTATTCAAAATACCTAGAAGTACATCCATAGAACCTGAAGTTCCCCCCAATAATTTAGAGCCTAGAGAAACTATGGATGAATTATCACTTAATAAACTAGCAAACCCGCCAAGATTATTGGAATTTTGAGGTGGTATTGTTACAACCGCTGTTGCTTTATACGTTTTAGGAATTAAGAAAGCAAATACAGTAGATATAATAGCTACTATAAATGTATTTATTATTATGAATTTTTTCCATTTATAAATTACATAAATATAATCCATAAAAGATTTGAGTGAAGATGTGTCTTTTTGATCCATATTTATACTCTATTAGTAAAGGATAAATTTTCTAAATTTTTAATTATCTTACAAACTTAATACATTTATAACTGTTATTTCAATACTAATTTTTAAATATCCTAGCTATTTATTCACATATTCAAATGAGATATGGGGGTTGAAATGCGAATTGTTAAAAATATAAATCTAAATTGAAAAATATTGCTTTTGAAAGATATATGACAAAATAAGTTTTAATAAATATTCTTGGGAGAGATAATTATTATTCTAAACAAATTATTTTATAATCCGTTGTGTGAATTGAGTGAGGGCATATTTAATATTATTTAGATTTCTATTTGTTATAAATCTGTTTATAAATTGTAAGAAAGTAAGAACTATAATCTTGCTAAGATTTCTGGTTCTAAATCCATCAAAAGACTTAGCATAGTTTCGGCGAATCATAAATTGATCACAAAGTTGAGAAAATAGAGTTTCAATTCTCTTTATAGACTTTCTCAATGTATAAGGTTGCTTTTTATATTTGTCTTGATTAAAACGTAAAGGTGTTTTGAATATAATGTTTTCCGAATGGAATAAATCAATTTCAATTTCTTCAGAGACATCACCCTTATCACCAAGTAGAAAAGCATTATTTATTTTCTGTTTTACATCCGGTAGATAATTTACATCGCGAACAGAAGCTTTTATTAAATCATACGAAGTAAAGACTCTGTTGATAGTCTAAAGCCATGAAGTTTGTAGCCATAAAAATAAGTTCTTTGAGAAGCGCGGTAACCTTTATCCGGTAAAATTTCAAAGTCTTCATGACATATTTTAGCTCTTGAGGCTCTTGATAGTTTACAGTCTTCCGGTGGCATAGAATCAATGATATAAATTTTTTCTGAATTGATTATTTTGTCTGAAAGAATTTCTCTTAGTCTTTCTGTTTGCAAAGAGAGTCTGCGACGCCTTATACTATATTTACTTCTGGTAATTAAATTTGGAATTTTTTTTTATACTCAGTATTTAATTTCATAAATAGATTATTCTCACTATAGATAGATAAAGCTTCACTGGTAAGAAAAAGAGCAATGACTTGAATATTAGAAAACTTAGGACGTCTACCAACTTTTGGGAAGTTTCCGTTTTTATCTACAGTATCTTTTAGTAAATTATTGATATTCATACAAAATCTATCGAATGTTTTTTTTAATGTTGCGCATTGAAAGCTACTATTTGTTGTTATGATTGATTTTACATCCATCTTTAAACAACTTTTAGGCCTACTTCTTTGCACAACTTTATTTTATTTCCAACAACGGATTAATTTTATATTATTATTATCAAATTCCATTTTCAATGGAAGCTTTATATTAAAATTTAGAATTAATTCCACACCTCTTGATTTTTTCACAAATTCCTGTATCTTTGAACACAAAAAAGGATTATCTTTATTACAGATTTGCTACTTTAAGTAAGTTTTATTTATTTTTTATTACCAGAGTAGCAAAGTATGCCGATTTAGGGAATTTCTCTGGTCGGTTTTTTGTTATTATTATGAAACTTTTTTGTAAAGGAGTGAGTATATATTAAACATTTGTTACGATTTACATAGGTAATTGAAACTCAATAACAATGAAAGGTACCGCGATGAAGACCATAAAAGCTAAAATCGATAATCCTTTATCTGATCTTATAAGTGATGATATATATGAACTTTTAAACTCCCAGGGGTTGATCGACGAAAAATCGGTTAGAGATTATCAAATCCGGAAGAAATTTAAACAACTACGAGCAAATAAAGTTAGTGCCGGGGACGCAATAGACTCCATCAGGGAAGAATATCCCTATTTGCAGTTCGATACGATCAGAAAAATTGTTTACCAAATAAGCAAATAATTACTTAATTAAAACCAATTATTAGTGTAGATTTCAACATATTTTATTAAGGGTAAGTATTTGCCTGTTGGTTTTAAAGAAGTTATGCCCGGTGAATATTTAATCACCGGGTTTTATTTTATACTACTTTATAGTCGGTTTCCGGCATATCTGTAATAATAGCCGGAAATTTATTTATTTGTTAAATTAATTTTTTTTATTTTTGTTTATATTAAATATCTATGATATTAACTGTTTTCCAATTATATATAATTTGATGCACACCATATTTGTAGAAGGAGAAACATTTTAATGGCTAAACCTATAAAGAAACGAAATGCTAAATCAGCAAAGAAAAAAGCAGGATCCCCTTTTAATATTTATTGGAGTAAAAATAATTATCTCTTGCTCTTATTAGGCTTTGCTCTCCTTATCATAGGGTATTATTTTATGTCTATGGGAAAATGGGACAGTTTCCCTTCTTTGGTGGTATCTCCAATTATTCTTGTAATAGGTTATGTTATTGTTTTACCTATCGCCATTCTTTATCGTAAAAAGAATGTAAAAGAAGATTCGCAGGATAAAGAAATTGCTCCTGGCAAAAGTTAAAGGAAACATAGTTTCTACCCAAAAGAACTTCTATCTTAAAGGGCATAAACTTTTAATTGTGCAGCAAGTTGATCTGAAGGGCAATTTTATCGGGGAAAAGGATATAATTGCTCTCGATTTAATTGATTCCGGCATTGGCGATACAGTCCTGATAGTGCAGGAAGGCGCAGCGGTAAAACAAATGTTAGGACATCGAAACGCTCCCGTACATACAATGATTGTAGCAAATGTAGATGAAATTGAAGTAAAAACCTCATAAAAAAATAGATTTCTCTATTGAGTAAACTCGGTATTGAGCAATTAACAAATTTAAAACTTCTTCTCTCGGTGGATGGTATCGGCCCCGGAAAGCTGAGAACCCTCCTATCAAAATTTAAATCAACTGATTCTATTTTATCTGCAGATTACTACTCTTTAATTAATGTTGAAGGTATAAATTCAAATCTTGCCAAAAGAATTTTAGGAACTTATAAAAACAAGGAGAAAATTAAAGCTTTTGTTACTAAGGAACTCGAGATACTTGAAAAAATGGGTGCTAAAATCATCACCATCTGGGATGAAGAATATCCTCAACTGTTAAAAAAGATATACGACCCGCCTATAATATTTTATTCACTGGGAGAAATTCAGGAAAAAGATAAGTACTCGATTGCTGTTGTGGGTACCAGACAACCTACTAACTACGGGAGATTACAGGCAGAAAAATTTACTTCCGATTTGGCTTCTCAAAATATCACTATCATAAGCGGACTTGCCCGCGGTATCGATTCTATCGCACACAATGCAGCTCTAAAAAAAGGAGGAAGAACTATTGCAGTAATCGGCTCGGGTTTGGATGTGATTTATCCGCCGGAGAATAAAAAATTGTTTGATGAAATTTCTGAAAAAGGAACTATAATTTCAGAATATAGCTTAGGAACAAAACCGGATGCGCAAAATTTTCCCAAAAGGAACAGAATTATTTCAGGATTAAGTTTGGGAAGCATTATTATTGAAACCGGTATAAAAGGCGGGGCAATGCAGACCGCTTCTTTTGCACTCGATCAAAATAGAGAAGTTTTTTCTATTCCGGGAAATTTGGGTGTAAAGCAATCCGAGGGAACAAACACCTTAATTCAACGCGGGGAAGCAAAATTAATTAGAAGTGCAGAGGACGTCTTGGTCGAACTTGAACTTAAATTAAAACCTGTATTAGGGAAAAATATTCCCAAACCCCAGATGGAATTGAATCTATTCGAGGAAAAAATAATTGCTAGTTTAGAAAATAATCCGCTCCAAATTGATAAGATAGCTTCACTTACAAATTTTTCAACTTCTGATTGCCTGGTTCACCTGCTTTCATTAGAATTTAAAGGATTGGTAAAACAACTTCCCGGTAAAATGTTTGCTCTTCTTTAATTTTTATTTTTCCTTAAAAAGAATACTGCTTGATCGCCCTTGCCTTCCTTATTTAACTTAACAGTCTCACTTTCAAATTCCAGAATTTCTTTTTTACTAAAAATTGAATTAGAGGGATCCACATAATATGAGTTTTTATCCATCAATGAAATATCTTTTTCATATTGTATGCTGCCCCAATAGTTGAATGCTTCTTGAATCGTATAGAATTTCAGTAATTTCAAAACCATACTTGCCGGCAATATATTTCAAACTATCTTTTGAATGCAGGAAAAAGTGTCGCGGCGCGTCAAGAGCTAACCAGTTTTCCCTATATTTTTCCCATGCAAAGGATGAACACACCGGTATCCTAATCAGCAACGATTTCCCTTCAGGAATTATTTCACCTAGTTTTTTAAATACCCGGTGCTGATCATTCATATGTTCAAGAGAATGATGCATCATAATCAGATCAAATTTATCATCGATTTCAAGAAAACTCTTTTTTAAAATGGTTACGCCATTACTATAAAAAATATTTTCACTTATATAAGGATCTACACCTACAAGATTTTTAAACCCTGCATTTCCCATTCTATAAAGGAGTCTTCCCGTACCGCAGCCTATATCCAAAATTTTACTTTGGAAATTAATATCACAGCGATTTAACCAACCTATATAAGTCGGTTCCCCGAATTTTTTAAAAAGGATTTTCCCGGATAAGTTACTTTTCCTCAGGCAATATCTGTCGCGATAAACATTTAATCTTTCTTTGAAAAAATTCTCTTCCTGTTTGGTAAACGAGAAATAACTTTTAGGGTAATATTTTGATAAGTCAGTAGGGGATGTGGTTAGTTGCAAACATCCGCAATCGGCACATTCACAATATATAAACTCATCACGCATTCCGAATTGCATTTCCCGAACGGTAAAGGACTTATTTTCTTTTTGATTACCGCAAATTCGGCACGTGAAATTATTTAGTATTTTTTCTTGTTCTTCCAGAGGAATTTCAACCAATCTTTTAACCTTTTTTCCTGACCGTTTTCTTTCGGGATATAATATTGGGTACCGGATAATTCTTTAGGTAAATAATCTTCCGGTAAAAAATCGTTATCAAATTCGTGCGGGTATTTATATGCTTTACCATACCCAATATCTTTCATCAATTTTGTAGGTGCGTTCCTTAAATGTAACGGAACCGGAAATAAGTTTTTATGTCTTACGTCGGATAAAGCTTTTTCAATACCTAGATAAGCAGCATTACTTTTCGGCGACGATGCAAGATATGTTGTACATTGCGCCAAAATTATTCTTGCTTCGGGCATACCAATTTTATCTACTGCCGCAAAAGCTGCCTCTGCCAATACCAAACCGTTCGGCGATGCATTTCCTATATCTTCAGATGCAAGGATTACTAACCGGCGTGCAATAAATAACGGATCTTCCCCGCCTTCAAGCATTCGAGCCAACCAGTATAAAGCCGCATCGGGATCACTTCCTCTAATGCTTTTTATAAAGGCAGAAATAACATTATAATGTTCTTCACCGGCTTTATCATAAATTATATTCTTCTTTTGGACAACATTTTCCAGGACTTTCTTGTTTATTTTAATTTCGTTTGAGTTTAATTCCTGGATAATCGCGGCTTCAAAAATGCTTAACAATGTTCTGGCATCACCGCCGGAAAGGTATATTAAAAAATCCTCATCAATTTCTGTAATATTTAATTGTGATAAGAATTCATCTTTTGTTATCGCTGTATGCAAAATATTTTTTAAGTTGTCTGCAGATAATTCCTCCAGCATGTATACCCTTGCCCTGGAACGAAGAGCAGGAATTACCTCAAAGGAAGGGTTTTCGGTAGTTGCTCCTATCAATGTGATTATGCCTGCTTCCACAGAATTTAGTAAAGCATCCTGCTGTGCCTTATTAAAGCGATGTATTTCATCAATAAATAAAATTGTTCTTATGTTATGTTCTCTATTCTTTTTACCTCTCTCTATTACAATCCGGACATCTTTTACTCCGGAAGAGACTGCATTTAATTGGTAGAATTCCGATTTTGTATGCCCTGCAATAATTCGGGCAATAGTGGTTTTTCCTGAGCCCGGAGGTCCCCAAAGGATGAAAGAAGAAAGAGTATCGTTTTCAATCATTAAACGGATGGGTTTACCTTTCCCCAATAGTGCATCTTGTCCCCTGAACTCATCGATTGTGAGAGGTCTGGCTCTTTCGGCTAACGGAATTTCGGGTGGTTTTAAATTGCTCATCTATTTGTATTTTTAATAAGTAAACAAACTTGCGGATTAAATATTCAGGATTTATAGATAAAATGATACAAGGATTACTTCTCATTTACTTTAATTCGTTTCTCCCCCTTCCGTATCATATCGTATTTTTCCCTGGCAATTCGTTCAACCTTTGCAGGAATTTTTTTTTGAAGTGAGTCAATTTCTGTTTCCATCTTCTTGTTATCCTTCTGAACAGTAGTTACCTGTTCATTCAAAGAATTTAACTCACCTTTCAATTTTAAATATTTTAAAATACCGGATTCGTTAAAAAACAGATATGCCAGTCCTATAATAAATATTATTGTAAATAGATAAAATTTAAGTTTGCCTTTATTCAATGCACTTACTTACATACTTGATTTGATAATTGTATCTATTAACTGTTCGAATGAAATCCCGACTGCTTTTGCCATTTTAGGCACAAGGCTCGTCGATGTCATGCCGGGCAATGTATTTACTTCCAGGCAATAGGGGATAAAATCGGAGCTCACTCGGAAGTCCATTCTACCGTAAATTGAACCACCTACTGCATTAAAAGCTTTCAGCGCCTGCGATTGAACTTCCTTTAGAACTTCTTCCGGAAATTTTGCCGGTACTTCATACTCACTCATACCAGAAGTATATTTACATTCATAATCGTAAACATTATGTTTGGGCTTTATTTCAAGCACCGGTAATGCTTTATCCTTCAGTACAGCCACCGTCACTTCATGCCCGGGAACGAATTCTTCAATTAAAGTTTTGTTTGAATATTTAAAAGACAGTTTTAAAGCATCCTTAATTTCCGATGCATCCCGGCAAATTGTGAGTCCTACAGTAGAACCCTGATCGTTAGGCTTAATAACGCAGGGGAATCCGAATTTTTCATTTATTAATTTAATTACTTCTTCAGTTTCAATTCCGTTCTTATTCAGTTCTATCCAATCCGGAGTGTTTATGCCGAAGTGTTTAAACAAACGTTTGGACATTACTTTGTCCATTGAAATTGAACTTGCAAGCACCTTAGAACCGGTATACTTAATTCCTCTTAATTCAAAAAGCGACTGGATGGTACCGTCTTCGCCAAATATTCCGTGTAGTGCTAAAAAAGCAAGATCTATGTCGTTAAATAATTCTGAAGAAACACATTTTAAATAATTGTAATTTGAAATCTTTGAAAAGTCCTCTTTATGAAAAAATTTATCCTCATCATCCGGTTGATTAATACCATACGCAGGATCTATCAACTTAATTTCATATCCTAAAGATTTGAGTGCATCGTAAATAGATTTGCCGGACGATTTTGAGACGTCTCTTTCAGGTGAAGTACCCCCGAGTACCAGTGCAATTTTCGTCTTACCTTTTTCCGTCATTCAATTCCAACTTTCTAAAAATTTAATCCGGTATTAAAATAGTTTAATTTAATTGTGTTAAAAGATATTTCTCTCGTCTACGTCCAGCCCGTAATTTTCCTTAGAGATGCTGATAAGCTCTTTAATCTTTTCGTGCGGTAATTTTTTAGCACCACCGAGCAATTTTGCTGCAAGCAATATTTGAGCAGTGTGTTCGAGTTTTTCCATTTTATTATACGCATCTTTCAGCGTTTTACCGAGAGTTACCGCACCATGGTTTTCAAATAAAAACGCCCAGGAGTGCTCTATATATGGTTCCATACTCAAGGGTAATTCGTCCGTGGAAGGAGTTGCATATTTGCAAAGCGGAACTTTGCCCAAAGTTAAAATCACTTCGGGAAAATAGTTACCGGTTATCCCGGTTCCTGCTGAAGCAAAAGCAGTTGCATATACCGGATGACAATGAACAACAGCATTTACTTCGGGTCGTTTAGAATATGCATAGAGATGGATTTTATATTCTGTAGATATTTTGCCTTTCCCATTGATTATCCTTCCGGCGTAGTCGATTTCCAATATGTCATCTTCCGTAACATCACCTTTACGAACCGCAGAGCGTGTTATTAAAAACGTATTATCAGGTGTTGCTACCGAGATGTTTCCGTCATATGCCGAAACGAATCCTTTTTCAAAGACCCTATGACAAATTTCAACTAATTCCTTTCTGCCCGCCATTTACTCTCTAATTCTTCCATTAATTTCATGTTTATAAAACCATCATAACCAGTTACAAGGGGAGTTTCTCCTTTCAAAAAGGAATTTTGTACCGAGCGCAGCAAATAATGTAATTTATTACCTCTTTTTCTGAATGCTCTTTTGGCTTCGCCTTCGTGAAGGATTGTAAGTTTTGAAGGTATACCTTTAGTTCCGATCAAATTTTCTATACTTACCGCACCGGTATGCCCTAATATCTCTATTCTGTTAAATGCTTTTTTATTATTGAAAGAAACATTAAAATAACCGTAACCGCTATTTTTAAATTTAACAATACCAGCCGAAAAATCATCCACATCGCTTTTATAAATAATATTATCTACTACGCCGTTGATGCTGCTGATTTCCCCTCCGAAATATCTCAATAAATCAATCATATGCGTACCGATATCTCTAAGTGCTCCGCCGCCGCTTAATTCTTTGTCGAATCTGAAATTTCCTCCGGGTGGGAAATCCGTATTAAAATTCAAATTGATAGAAACCAGCCTTCCAAGATATTGACTGTCCAGGAATTCCTTAGCTTTTATAACAAGCGGATGGAAACGAATAACATAATTCACCGCAAATAAAACTTTATTCTTCTCACATACTTTTACCATCTCCTCGGCTTGTAATGAATTGAGGGCAAGGGGTTTTTCACATAAGATGTGCTTGCCTGCTTCCGCAGCCTTAATCACCTGCTCGTAATGATCTGCATTTGTACTGCCAATATAGACCGCGTTGATATCTGACTTTAAAAATTCTGCATAGTTACTAAATTGACGGGGCACTCCGAATTTTTCGGCAATGGATTTTACTCTTGCGGGGCTGTTGCTGAAAACAGAATTCAGTGTGCTCCGTCTTAATAAATGCAGAGTAGGTATGAAAGATGTTTCAGTAAATCTTCCGCAGCCTGCAACTCCCCATTTTAATTTTCTGATTTTATGTTTTTTAACATCTTCCATATTAAATAATACTTTACAGTAAAAATGTTAATTGATATTCATGTTTCTAAATTTTTTAAAAGATCATAAAAGACAAAAATTAAATAGCCCGTTTATGAATTTTAAGACGCTCCATTAATTTTTTTACAGGACGGGAATTCAGCATAATGTAAAAATGTACACTAGGTACATTATGATTAAAAAGATCTTCAACTTGTTTAGCCGCCCATTCCACTCCAATATCCAGTACTTCTTCGGGTTTAGCAGCATAAACCTGATCTACCAACTCCCCCGGTATATTTATATAAAAATTTTTCGGTATAGTAACCAGGTGGGATTTGTTAGCTAAAATTTTTATTCCGGGAATGATTGGAACATTTATGCCCGCTTTTCTGCATCTTTCAACATAATCAAAATAAGCATTGTTATCAAAAAACATTTGCGTTACTATATAATCGGCTCCCGCGTCAACCTTTGCTTTTACATGCCGGATATCTGTATCTAGGTTGGGAGATTCGAAATGTTTTTCGGGATAACCACCCACGCCCACACAAAAATTTGAAGCTTTAGCATCTAATAAATTTTCTTCAAGATAATGCCCGTTATTCATTGCAACTATTTGTTCAACTAAATCTACGGCATAACGGTTTACACTTTTTCCTAGCGGAATTGGCTTATCATAACCGTTATCATCACCCCGTATGGCTAATACATTTTCAATTCCAAGGTAGCTGAGTTCAATTAAGAAATCTTCCGTTTCCTCCCTTGTAAATCCCTTCGAAAGTATATGAGGAACAGCATCAATATTATATTTATTTTGAATTAATGCACAAATACCAAGCGTACCCGGACGTTTCCTTTTAATTTTTTTCTGAATACCTTTCGGCGTTTCCTCATAAACAACTTCAGCAGCATGACTTGTTATGTCAATGAAAGGAGGATTATATTTCGATATATCGTCAATTATTGACAATAAACTTTTAATATCACCTCCGCGTTTAGGCGGTATAAGTTCAAAACTGATTAAAGGTTCTTTAGCTTTCTCTAAATGTTCTATTACTTTCATAGCTTCCTGAATTATTTTAACATATCAGATTTAATATATAATAAATTAAACTTCTTAAATCAATTAACATTTTCGTTTAAAAGACATATCTCAATAAAGTTAATTTTAATTATTGAATTTGGAAACATGAACAAAAATAAAAACTTTTTCATAAGAAAGACACCTTAAAAAGAAGACTTATTAATTCTTATCTATATTTAAAAGATTTTTATTTCGTTCTATAGAAGTCGAATCAGTTTTTATGATCATATATTTCCCGTTCAACCAACTTTGGGTCATGTCCGAATAATGTTTGCTCATAATATTACCCGATTCCCCCGTTGTTAATATTAAATATATTTTATTGGGTTGGGCAAAGTCATATATATATCTCATGACAGGTCCCAGGTTATTTTCAAAAGGTTTGTGACTGAATTGAGGATATTTATCCAAATCCACGGTGAAGGGATATTCGGTGTTGAAGATAGTTGTACCGTCTCCTCCTATACTGTACGGACCTATATCTACATACTTGTCAATAATAGATGAAAAACCATGAAACGCATTTTTAAATAAAACTTTGTGAAGTCTTCCCCATTGCCAATCAGCTAAATTATTCCCAAGTGATTTTTCAAGTGCGGTTAATGCATCGTCCATACTCTTTCGGATAATATTGTCTCTATTTTCAACCTGAGGTGTTGCTGGGTCGTCAAACCATGAACTGTTCGGATTCTGCAATAAATCAAGTACACTTCTGAATGGTACATTTTCAACAAAGACAAATTCATTAAACAAATCCTTGCCCATTTTTGTCATGTAAACATTTCTCAACAATTGAACATAAAACATTGCATATATTGCCGGAGTTTGACTGTAGGGATTCATATTGTAATTCCATTTCCTCAGCAGTTCTAAAGCCAAATTTAAATTTTTATCAATAACCTTGACATCTTTAAAAGCATTAAGAATATAACCTGTCACCTTTTGGGCATATGGAGAAACAAAATCCATCTGATAATGTTCAAAATCCTTAACAGAATGTTTTTGCTTAGATGTTAATAGTTGTCTAATTCTTTCTATTCTTGAACCGGGTTCCCATGTATTCGTTATAAAATATTTGAAATCCTTAGCAGTCTTATTATTTGCGGACGCAATAAAATTGTCGGATGGATTAAACAATGTCGGAAGTTGATTCTCCGGGACAAAGCCTTTCCAATCGTACTTACTGGTAGTTCCGTCATAAATAAAGTTAGGACTATTTGATTCTCTGATTGGTAGATGTGCACCGAAAACATAACCGATATTGCCTTCTTGATCACCGTAAACAAAATTTTGTCCGGGTACACTGTACGTTTTAAAAGCTCCCTTAAATTCGGACCAATTTTGTGCCTTATTTATTTTATAGAATGTGAACAATTCATCACTAATTTCATTGCCCAACCAATGCATGCTAATTTCAGGCGGTAATGAGTTTTTGTCACTAAATAAAAAACCATCCGGATGAATGCCGGAAATAATAGGTCCGTGACCGGTACTTAATATTTTTATCACAACATCGGATGAATCTCTAACTTTAATAGTATCTTTAATTATATTAAGATTTTTCCACTGACCGTCATAAAGATACTTTGTTCCTGTAGAATCAAGCTTTTCCATATAAAAATCGGCATCGTCTTCCATTATATTGGTAACCGCCCAGGAGATACTTTTATTTTTCCCGACAACTATAACCGGTGCACCGGGTAATGTTATACCTGCTGCATCCCAATTCTTCGATTTAATTACAGCAGCATACCATCTGCTTGGAGCACTGAAAGCAAGATGAGTATCGTTAGCAATTATCGGTTTGCCGCTCACCGACTTTTTGCCATTAACAATCCAATTATTCGAACCAATGTGAGTACCCGTCCACCCCATAAATTTTCTGAATGCCTTATCCGTTTTTATAAAAGCTTCACTGATTTTAGGATACTTTCTAATTTCCGGGGGAATTATATACGGAGCATTTTCCGGATAATTTGGTAATAATTCTTTCACCTTCTGCTCACCTAATTTTTGGACAAGCCTGGTGTACATAATATCAGACCACCAGCTGATATTTAGTTCCCATGCCATCATACGTATAATTACCAGACTGCTGACAGGTGTCCACTTTTCCGGATCATAACCTAGAACATCAAACTCAATCGGGTAGTGACCTTTTGCATTCTTAATATAGAGATTAACACCATCCGAATAAGCTTGAAGAAGTTTTTTTGAAACCGGACTAATATTTTTCCAAAGTTTTTCGGCTGTTCTTTCTATTCCAACAGTACGAAACATTTCATCAAACGGTAACACTTTTGGACCCAGTATTTCACTTAATCTTCCTTCACCTGCTCTTCTAATTAAATCCATCGTGAATAGCCGGTCCTGCGCATGCACATATCCTAAAGCAAAAGCTACATCCTCATCATCGTCTGTAAATATATAGGGAACAGCCATACTATCCCTATATATTTTAATTTCATTTTTTATATTTTTTGCGGTAATACTTCCTGTATATTCGGGAAGTGATTTTTTAAGCATTGAATTAAAAATTATTCCGCCGGCAATCAAAACAATTATTAAGGATGCCGTTATACCAATTGTAATTTTTAACCATTTACTCATTTTACTTTTCTATTTGTTTTTACAAATATACAAATAATTGAAATTAAGAAGATTCGCAAAAATACATTCATGCCTTAGAACTTTATGCTTTTATCCCGGAAATAAATTTGATATACAAATTTGGATATGTTTTAATAATTACCAAAATGTTGCATTACAATATTAGCCGTAACTTTTATTATATTTGTAATATAGTAAACACAACACGGGGAGGAATTATGCAAATCGGTATCGTGGGTTTACCGTTTTCAG
Source organism: uncultured Ignavibacteriales bacterium (assembly GCA_963751355.1). GTDB lineage: Bacteria > Bacteroidota > Ignavibacteria > Ignavibacteriales > Ignavibacteriaceae > CAVVVS01. The sequence continues at coordinate 36,099 of CAVVVS010000055.1, forward strand.
GTAAATCAACCCTTTTCCAAACAATAACAAAAACACATCTTGACCAATCCCAACTGGTAAAAGCCGAAGCTCATCACGCTGTAATAAAAGTCCCCGATACAAGATTGGACAAATTGAATGAAATATTTAATCCGAAGAAACAAACAAATGCAGCAATAGAATTTGTAGATGTAATAGGATTACAGAAAGGCGAAACCGGGTCCACACAATTTACTTCAAATTTTTTATCAAACGTGAAAACGAATGATGCTTTAATTCAAGTAGTAAGATTATTTGAAAACGAGATAGTGCCCCACCCGGAAGGTAATATTGATATGATGAGAGATATAATTTCATTCGAAACCGAGTTTATCTTATCTGATTTATCTATTGTTGAAAAGCGTATTAATAATTTGCACAAACAAATTCTAAAAATTCATGATGATTTCCTTAAACGTGAACTTGCCGTATTGGAAAAATGCAACGAAATTCTACAAGCAGAAAAAGCGTTAAGAAGCGCTGACTTTTCTCAGGATGAATTGCATATTTTAAAAACATATCAATTACTTTCGATTAAACCAATGCTCATTGTTCTTAATCTGGACGAGAATCAGATCGGGGAGTCTGACAAATTTCTTGATCAATTAGTAAAGACAAAAGTAGATAAAAATACCAAAGCGATGGCATTGTGCAGTCAATTAGAATTAGAAATGTCCGAACTAAGTGATTCGGATGCAGATACATTTATGGAAGAATTCGGAATAAAGGAATCTGCACTAAATGGAATTATCCGTGAAGCTTATGGTTTACTCGGTCTTCAGTCATTCTTTACCGTCGGTGAAGATGAATGCAGGGCATGGACAATCAAAAAAGGTATGAATGCACAGGAAGCCGCAGGAGAAATTCACACAGACTTTTTTAACAAATTTATTCGTGCCGAAGTAGTTCACTATTATGATTTTATTGAACACGGTTCGTTTGCACAGGCTAAAGAACACGGTGCCTGGCGGCTTGAGGGGAAAGAATATATTGTGCAGGACGGAGACATCCTCTCAATAAGACATGGTTAATTGATTGTAAATTAATGAGTGCCAATTTAGAATAATCGAGTGTTATTTCATTTTACACTTAATTCGGAAGATGTTGAAGTTTCTTTTCCGTTTATCTTATCTGTAATTTTCAAAGTCATTTCATACTCGCCGCTCTTTAAACCGCTTATATCGAATGCAAGGTAATTTGAAACATTTTTTTTGGTGCCGTTGTAATTGTTCATGATAGAAATTTTATAATCATCACTGCTCCCGAACAAACCGGTGAAAAAATCCCAGATACTTTTTGAAGTGTCTCGAGGATGTACATTAAAACTTACGGAATAGTTAGTTTGTCCGTTTTTATCGTAGGTTAAATTATAAATTTCATAGTAGGTATATACATTTTCAGTATTGTCAAATTTCAAAGTTGGATTTGAAAGTATTGTAATATCTTTCCGATTCCTTCCATCGGCATTGTTAATCGGAGTTATCTTGAAGGCTTGTTCGAGACTGCTGCACGATAAACTGTCATTAAAATTTGAGAGATTATAACCAAAATAAACTCCGAATAATTTATTCTTGTTTGGCTCATGTATATCCATTGATATTATATATTTACGCCTTTTTAGTACAAATTTATTTTCTTGAATAAATAGCCCCTTATAAATTCGCTTATCGGAATTCGTAAATTTATAATCGGAATCTTTTTTCATCACCAGGTTCATTGTGCTGTCAAAGATTGAAATATCAACTTTCAATGAGATACTGTCCTTCTCACCCACTCCCGTTTCCAGTTCATCCAGAGGTACGGCGAATGCAAGAGATAATAAATTAGAGTTTTCGTCTTCTTTAAATTGGTTTAGAGTCATGTCGGCAATAAGCGGCTTAAATTCTTTAGGCCATTTGAAAGCATCTGTAACCAATCCCGCTTCGGCAGTTCTGGCTCCTTCAGCCATTAAAGTACTATAGGTGGATATCTGCGAAGGATCTACATAGTGATATCTGGAGTCCCACATCTGAAGATCATCTAAAACCTGGGGAATTAATATCATCGGTACAAGTGTCCAATATCCGGGAGGCGCATGCATATCTTCCATAAAATAAAAAACCATCCGCGGATGAGTACTGCTTTTTTCATAAAGCCAAGACATATTCGAGGATTGATTCTCCGAGACGACGGTCACAATATCATCCGGTTCACCGAAACGTATATATATAAGTCCGCGGTCGTTAAATTTTTTATTTAAACGATACCAGGGCGGATGGTCTATCACTTCCAGCTTATTTGCGTCATAAATTTTAAACCTGAAACCATCGTATCGAAAATTCTTTTCCGCATAAATTAACCTTTTGTAATGTTCAATCAAGCGCATATTATACGGCAGGGAAGGAAGAGGATTCTTTTCAAGCCAGAATATTCTCATAGATTTTTTCAAATCACCCAAGGATATCGGTGAATAAAGTATTTTATACTCCCTTTTATTCAGAATAAATTCAAAATCTTTTAACAATAATTGTGCATCCGTAAGAGTGGAAACAGCATCAACTGCCTTCCAGTAAGTTTTTTCCGCTTTTTCATATTTAGTTTCCTGTACATATAACCTGACCAGTGATAAATAAACCGGAATTAAAGACATCTGTGCATGCCCGGTAATAATTGTATTAAAAATTGATTCAGCTTTTGATAGTGAATCCGTTCGCCGGTAAAATTCTCCTAAAAAATATTTATCGTAATCAGAATTTCTGGATCTTAAAAAGTTTTCCGCTTCATCATTATTTTCATTCACCAGCATTATATCATATAGATGGAAGATCCCTGTTGATGCACTGTTAAGATTTCTGTTTATTCCTAGTTGATGCTCAGCAAGTTCGGCGGCTTCGAAATAATTTCGCCGGTAAAACTGTAAAACAGCCAACTGATAAAAAGTATCTCTATAGGATGAATCTATGCTGATTATCTTTTTAAAATGTTTTTCCGCACTATTCAATCTTATCATACGCTCTATTGGATTTCTACTGATACCGGTTTCTCTCTGTCCGATTCCATAATAATAATTAGCAATAAGATTATCCGGCTCGTAATCCAGCAAATCTCCGAAAGTATCGATAGCTTCACCCCAATCTTTATTATCAATTTCTATTTTACCTTTTGCAACGATGGAATCAATTTTTGTTTTGGATAATTTCTGTTGGGTATAAATAGAAGGAGCAAACAAAATTAGAATAAAACAAAGTATACAAAATAAATTTTTATATTCGGATTGCATGTATTCCCTTTTAGGATTTTTTCTGCAGATAACTATTGATAATCTTAGCAATTAACCAGTTACATTGTGAGAGCAATTTGCACTCTATGAGATACTTTTATCTCTCAAATAAAACTTAAATAAAAAAATATTATTTTAGAACATAATTTCGAATAAATTATGCTCATCCATTAACAAAATTAATTATCATATTTCATCTTTATATTACAATAAATTTAGTTTATTTTTAAGACCGATAGTTTTTTCCGGATTGAAAGATACACGATTCTAAATAAATTGCATAAAAATCAACATACACAGAAAGACCTGCCGGAAAGAAATTCTCTTTCCTTTTTTTGCGTTCTAAAAAATTAATGTCAATTTATTATTACATAGAAATAAAAATATCAATTCAACCGGCTGAACGAAAATCTGCCGGAATTATCCAATTAATAAGTAATAAACCGGAGGAAAAATGAGATTTAGAACTCTCTTTTATTCAATTATTTTATTCATATTTTTCATTAGTTCAGGCTACTCCCAGAATACTGAAAAGAAAAATGAAAAAGAAGCCAGGCACAATTTTACGATGATTTATCATATTGGTGCAACATCGGTTAAAAACCAGGGGATGACTGGCACATGCTGGGATTTTGCAACTCAATCATTCTTGGAAAGTGAATTATTGAGAATGGGTAAAGGGGTATATAATCTTTCCGAAATGTTTGACGTTAGAGAGACATACCCGTTGAAAGCGGAAAGATATGTAAGATATCACGGCAAATCACAGTTTGGCCCGGGAGGACAGGCCCATGATGTTTTAAAAGTCTTCGATACATACGGAGCAGTTCCGCATAGTGTGTACCCCGGCATGGAACCGGGAGATTCCGTGTATAACAATTCCGAATTGGATGCGGTTCTTGGTTCTGTTTTAAAAACAATCGTTGGAAGACGAAAAATTTCGCAGCATTATAAGCAAATAGTTAAATCAATTTGTGATATTTATCTGGGAAAAGCTCCGCAGAAATTTGAATACGAAGGAAAGGAATACACCCCCTTAACATGGGCAAAAAGTCTGGGAATAAATACCAAAGATTATGTGGAAATAACTTCGTATACACATCATCCCTTCTATTCAAAATTTATTCTCGAAGTACCGGATAACTGGGAAGATGGGGAATACTATAATGTACCGCTAAACGATTTAATCACTATTATGAACAATGCTCTTAAGAACGGTTATACAATTGCCTGGGACGGTGATGTCGGGAGAGACAATTTTTACAGAAAAGTTGATTATGCAGTAGTTCCAGTTAACGGCGATACTTCAAAAACCGGACCTGAAAAAGAAAAAAACGTTACACAGCAGATGAGACAAAAAGCTTATGATGATTACACAACTACCGATGATCATTTAATGCACATAGTTGGAATGGCTAAAGATCAGGCAGGAACGATATTTTATTACACTAAAAATTCATGGGGTACAAAGGATAAAAAATATAAAGGTTATTGGTATATGTCGGAACCTTTTGTAAAATTACGGACGATTGCAATTTTGGTACATAAAGATGCAATTCCCAAAGACATAAGAGAAAAATTAGGTTTATAGATACTTAATGTATTGGGGTATAAAGATATGTGAAATTATCTTTATACCTTAATATTATTTGATAAACGGGATTTAAACTGTAACTATCCCAGTTTAAGCATCTTTTTTCTTTAACCTGCTCAATAAATCCGGAATTTTATAGGTTCGTTAAATTTTGTGATAATATCCAGCATAATGATTCGGTAGTGGAAGATATCGAATCTACGACATCCGAAGGAATTTCGTCTTCAATCATCTTCAAATATCCAGCATATAGTTTTATAGCCATAAAGCATTTATTATTTCACTAATAAGATTTTCCGCTACTTCCACTAAAAATAAAAATCTTCCAAAAATAATTTTTAAATTGTATAAACTTTTTATTATTATTAACAAGATAAATACTATTTATTATACTATAGAATTTAATTAATACGAATCCCGCAGCTTGAGATAAAGGCCTTCAAATATTACGAATACTTACATAAGAGGAAACGCCATGAAAAAATTTGTTATTTTGCCATTTATTATGATAGCGCTAACATTTTTACTATCATCGTGCGGTAAAAGTAAGAAAAACGACTCTGCTCCTAAATATGTGATAGGCTTTTCACAATGTAACAGTGCCGAACCCTGGCGTGAGGCAATGAACAAACAAATGGAAGCCGAAGCCGCAAAACATCCTGAAATAAAATTACTTATCTCGGATGCACAGCAGGATAATGCAAAACAGGTTGCTGATGTTGAAAATTTTATAGTACGTGAAGTAGATCTTTTAATGATTTCCCCTAACGAAGCAAAACCACTTACTGCAGTAGTCGAGAAAGCTTACGAAAAAGGAATCCCGGTTATTGTAATTGATCGTAAGATCCTTTCAAATAAATACACTTGTTTTATTGGTGCAAATAATGAGTTGATCGGCAAAGAAGCCGGTAAATTTGCTGCTAAACTTCTGCACGGTAAAGGCAAGGTTGTTGAAATCTGGGGATTAAAAGGATCTACCCCTGCAATTGAAAGACACGAAGGTTTTATGGAGGGCATAAAAGATTTTCCACAAATAAAAATTATTTATTCGCAGGACGGTGCCTGGCTTCGCGAAAAAGGCAGATCGATTATGGAGAACGCATTACAGCGATTTGAACACATCGATTTGGTATATGGGCAAAATGACCCTATGGCAATGGGCGCTTATCTGGCGGCGAAAAATGTTGGCAGGGCAAAAAATATGTATTTCATAGGAATAGACGGATTACCAGGAGCAGAAGGCGGAATACAATCAGTTGCAAACGGAGAATTGAATGCAACTTTTATTTATCCAACCGGTGGTAAAATTGCAATTCAGACAGCAGTAAAAATCTTGAATGGTGAAAAAGTACCAAAGGATATTACCCTCCAAACGGTTGCTATAACTCCGGATAATGCTAAAGAATATTTGAATTAACTGATCAATTATTTTACTAACATGCTCAAACTTTCAACTATTACAAAATCTTTTTCCGGTGTTGAAGTGCTCCATAACGTATCGATTGAATTCGATGAAGGATGTGTCACCGCACTAGTGGGTGAAAACGGTGCCGGTAAATCTACTTTGATGAAAATACTCAGTGGCGTTCATACTGATTATAAAGGTGACATATTATCAAACGGCAGCAAGTTATATTTTAAAAATCCCAGGGAAGCCGAGCAGGCAGGTATTTCAATTATCCACCAGGAGCTTAGTTGTATTCCTGATCTCACTGTTGCGGAAAATATATTCATAGGTAAAGAACCGGTAAGAAAATTTGGATTTGTAAATTTTTCCAAATTATTTAAAGATGCCGAATCGATTTTAAAGGGATTTGATTTCCCCTACCCTTCCAATATTAAAGTTAAAAATATAAGCGTGGGATGGCAGCAAATTGTTGAGATTGCTCATGCTTTTACTAGTGATGCGAAAATATTCATTCTTGATGAACCTACCTCCGCATTGACCGAGAGCGAAATTAAAATTTTGTTTCATAAAATTCGCCTCCTCAAGCAGAATGGAAAAATTATTATTTTTATTTCCCACCGGCTCGAAGAAATCTATGAAATAGCCGATGATATTATTGTTTTACGGGACGGACAATTTATTGGGAAATATTCTTCAAAGGAAATCGCGCGAACTGATCTAATAAATAAAATGGTCGGGAAAAAGTTATCCGGAATAAAATCGGTTGAAAGATCTGAGCATACTGATACGATACTCAAATTGCAAAACTTGAGTGTATTTGATAAAAAGAAATCCTACCTTTCAAATATTAGTTTTGAACTAATGAAGGGTGAAATACTGGGATTAGCAGGTTTAATGGGTTCAGGTAAAACCGAATTACTTAAATTTCTTTTCGGCGAATTTAAAGCCAAGCATGGAGGGAAAATTTACTGGAAAGATAACGTTTATTTCCCCAAATCTGCAACGTACTCATTAGCAAACAAAATATTTTATCTCTCAAAAGACAGAAAATCCGAAGGAATTTTTTCAGGGCTCGACATTATAAGAAATAGCAGTATCTCGGTTCTGTCAAATTATTCTTCGGCGGGATTTTTACATGAAAGACAGGAATCATCCGCAGTTGCAAAACAAACAACATCCCTGAACGTAAGACTCAAATCGCTATTTCAACCAATTAAAACATTAAGCGGCGGGAATCAACAGAAAGTTTTACTTGGTAGAGGATTGATGCTTGAACCGGAACTTTTGCTTTTAGATGAACCGACTAGAGGAATAGACGTTGGAGCCAAAGAGGAGATTTACAATTTAATTACCGGACTGAGTAAAAAAGGTATATCTTTTTTAATCAGTTCTTCGGAGATACCGGAACTATTAAGAATCTGTGACCGCATTTTGGTACTTTTTAACGGTAAGCCGACAGCATTACTTAATTCGCAGGATACAAACGCTAAAGAAATTTTACATTACGCTTTTAGTGAAGGTTAAGAATGAATAAGAAAAATAAATTAAAATTATCGGACCGTGAATGGTTAAAACCTGCTTTCGGAGTTCTCATAATTTTTATAATGTGCGTAATATTTTCTCCGGTTAGTACCAAGGGAAGTCTGATTTTTTTGAAATTTGAAAACCTAACCAACATATTGCGACAGGTTTCTGAGAACGGAATTATTTCTATTGGAATGACTTTCGTAATTATTGCCGGTGGAATTGATCTTTCCGTCGGTTCCGTGCTTGCATTAAGCGCAACCATTACCGCATTTGGTTTGATGGATTGGCAGCTCGGTTTTGTTCTCACCGTATTCATAGCTTTGGCAGTTAGCAGCGCAGCCGGTTTCATTAATGGTGCAATTACATCGTGGGGGAAAATACAATCTTTCATAGTTACCCTTGCAATGATGACTGCCGCCAGAGGATTTGCTCTTTTCATCGCAAATAATAACTCTCGAAACATAGGATTTGGTCCCGGTGCTGCTCCCGATATTTTTAAAATTTTTACAACCAGTTATTTCGGTATCCCTTTCCCGGTGTTTATTTTTTTAGCGGTAACAATCATTTTTCTGATTATACTCAGGAAAACGCAATTAGGCAGATACGTTTATGCAATAGGAAGTAACGAGGAAGCAGCCGTTCTTGCAGGACTAAAAGTAAAATGGATTAGGACGTATACTTTTATTTTTGCAGGGCTGCTCTCAGGTTTAGCAGGAATTATTCATACCGGGCAATTACTGCAAGGCAACCCAAATGACGGAGTCGGGTTCGAACTAGATGCAATTGCGGCTGTAGTAATTGGTGGAACAAATCTCATGGGAGGTAAAGGTACAATTGAAGGTACATTTGCAGGCGTACTGATTATTGGTCTGCTTAGCAACATATTAGGATTACATGGTATTCAGAAGGATTTTCAATTGATGTTGAAAGGCGCCATTATTGTTGCAGCGGTATTTATCCAGGGCAGCGGGATTCAATTTAATATTTCTAGTTTTTTGAAAAAGAGGAAATAGTAGTCTGACATTCCACCCGAATGAAATTCTTTGTCTTTTTAAAAACATATGATCTATTTTTCAAAGATCGTTCATTTTTACTACTCAAAAGCTTATCTGTATTATCTTGATATTCAATATATTTTTATTGATATTCAATAAATTTTCCTTGACAAACGGGTTTTCTATAAGTATATTTCGATTAGAAATTTATTAAGGAGTTTGACATGGAAAAATTTTCATTTCACGTTTTCAAAAGAAAAAATGATTTCAAAGGCTGGAGTTTTTACTTCGACCGGCACCCTGTAATGACTTCTTTTTATTCACTAATCACTTTCGGTTTTGGTACTCTGGTGGCAGTCAGTATTTTAGAAATCTTTTTGTTTATATTCGAAAGCATTGTCGGAACCAATATTTCACCTCCTTTTCCTTTACCCGTTCCTTTGGATCCTAAAACATTAGGAATTGTGCAAAATCATAAAGCTTTTATCGAATCAATTACTTCTTTAGTTACCTTTTTTAAGGTCCCCAATATAATAGCAATTTTTATGCATTGTTATTTTTTAATATTATTGATTTCAGTGACTTCATTTATTTATTTCTTCAGAAAAATTATTTTTAGCGCACTCGAAGATAATCCGTTCGATAAACAGAATGTAAATCGGTTAAGAATTGTAGGTTTAATTTTAATCATAACTCCATTAATTTTGCACTTTTTATACGCTATGAACATTTCGTTAATTATTAGTAACCATCTGTTAAATACTAAAATCAGGCCCGGTGTTTTTAGTCTTAATTCGAATATGTTTGCCGAATATTTATCATTTATTTTCGGTGCTTTTACTCTACTATTAGCGGCAGTATTTAAACTCGGAATAAAACTGCGTGAAGAACAAGAATTAACAATTTGAAATTATCATGGCAATAAGAGTAAATCTAGATGTAATGATGGCAAAGAGAAAAATTTCTCTTTCGGAGCTTGCCGACAAGGTTGGGATAACTCTTTCTAATCTATCTATTCTGAAAACTGAAAAAGCAAAAGCGGTAAGATTCTCAACTCTGAATGCAATCTGCAAAGCACTTGAGTGTCAGCCGGGAGATATACTTGAATATATCGATGCAGAAAAAGATTCAAAATAGAAGAATTTTTTAATGGAATATAACGGATAATTGAATTATGAAAGAGGACGACTATACAGTTATAATCTTGAAAGATATAGTAATTCAACTCAACCTTTCATGCACATTTATATTTTATTTTGAACTAAGTTTAAATTTCATGAAGAAACTCAATGTTTTTTAAGATTTTTGCAATTTAGTGCATTTAAGTTATTGCATTAATTATTATTATAGTTTTTTAAAAGGATAATTATTGAAAACGTATACGATTAAAATAAATCGGGAGTTTTTAAGGAAAGTTGTCTTTTTTGGAACGGAATATTTATTGGGACATTACACAAGGAAAGATAGAGATTTTCTAAAACCGGATTGGTAATTTTCAGATTCAAGAATACTTTACATTACCAAAATAACTTTGTAATATTATCTTTTTGTTTACAGAAAATATCATACTTTCTCAATCCATGCAGTAGTGTGAATAAAATGTGTAATGCTAATTATCTAAATATTTTGAGCCTTATGTCATTATAAGTATACCTGATTTTTATTAAACTTCTCATGGGGTAGAGCAAGAAAAATAGTACTTTAGTAATAAGCGCCTGCATCATTTTATAAAATTATTATAGCCACTATTGTATTTTACTATAGCGAATTTTATAGGGTAAAGCATATTAGAATCGGGCAAGCATGATATCTTGAATGTTACTACTTTAATCAGTCTGAAGGTTGTACAAATTGGAAGCTATACTTACTATCATAATTATCGGTTTTTGTGCAGGATTTATTTTTTCAATACCGGTAGCAGGACCGATTAATGTCATTATCACATCAAATGCTTTGAGCGGTAAACTGCGCTACTGTATAAGAACAGCCCTGGGTTCATCAATTATAGAATTTCTGTATATCGTGATAATCGTATATGGAATTTCGTCTCTATACTCATTATATAAACCTTTTATACCTTACCTCCTAATCGCCGGATCCATAATTCTTTTCATTGTGGGCATTAGAGTTACACGGGTTAAGCTTAAACTTAAAAATATAGATGACAGGAATATCATTACCGATAAAATGCGAAATAAGGGAGGATTTAGAACCGGAATTTTTGTGAATCTTACCAATCCATCTCTCTTCTTGGGATGGCTTACTTCAACTTTTATTATATTCTCTTTTGTTTCGTCACTGGGAATTAATACGGGCGGCTTAAATATTATAATTGATAAAAATGTTAACTCATTAAAAAGAATAGAAGCAAACGAAACCCCAAAACAAAATAATTTTTCGGTAAAATCAGAAAATAATGAGGCAATTAACGGACAAAAGAACCCCTTAAATCCTTTACTTTTAGGCATAAGCTACGGGCTTCCTTTGGCGGTTGGAAGCTTTTTTTGGTTATACATATATTCGCATCTGCTGGTAAGATACAGGAAAAAATTGAGGGTAAGTTTACTTAATAAGATAATACACTTATTAGGATTTCTGCTATTAATTTTTAGTATTTATTTAATCTATCAGGCAGCATTAATTTTATTCTTTTAAGTTTTTATAAGACGCATAAAAATATCATGAATTTCACCAATATTTGGGCATATCAAGGAACCATTCGATGCACATTTCAAACTTGATATTAGGGATAGATATCAGGACTATTAGAAAAGGTGAATAATTATATGAAGCAAAATGCCCGGTGTATTCCGGGCACTTTACATTCAAATCAACCATACGATAAGAGATAAAAATCTTATTACTTGCCGGTGATTAGCTTATCCATTACTTTATTCGTTAAATCCAAAGTGGAATCAGCATACCAAATAGTTTTTGATTGCTCATTATTATCGAGCACTATTTGTATCCCTTGCTTCTTTGCTACTTCTTGAGCCGCCTTTTCAACTTTATCTATTATAGGCTGCATCAGTTTCGAATTAAGAAGTGCAACTTCACCGTTAGCATTTAATTTTTCTCTTAATGAATTATATTCCTGCTCCATATTTGCTATTTTTTGCTGGGCTTCCTTCTTTTTGGCAGCAGGCATTATTGCAGATTGTTTTTGATAATTTTGAACTGCTTCCTGATACACCTGCCCCAAGCTATCCATGGAAGTCTGCACTCTTTGGACAGCCGCTTGAACAGCTTTCTGAGCCTTTTTAGCTTCAGGCAATTGTTTTAAAATTGTTTGTGAATCAATATAGCCAATTTTAACACTTCCCTGGGCAAATAAATACCCGGTTCCGAACATAGACAGCACTATTAATGTCAGAAATATTTTTCTCACGATTATTTCCTCTCTTATTATATTTTTTAATGAATTAAGATATTTACAAAAAAATCAGTTGCTTTTATATTTCGACAAAAATAATTTATAAATGTTCCAATCATTTAAATTCATCATAAAAACTGCACACATTTGTCTTCAATATCTGAGTCAAAATAATTTAATTATAATTAGTTAAAATATTGATTTAATTACTCAAAAACTAACCTACTTGATATTAATAGAATCAATGTGATGTCTCAGCCACAATAATACGAAAGTTATAAAATCATCAAAAATGATAAAGCGCATGCAGATTCAAGCGGATAAACCGGGAAAGTATCTAAAACGGTAATAGGTTGCAGAATAAGGAATAAATATACTCATTCAAGTCAATAAGGGAATTGCTCCGGAGGGATATGGCGTAAACCAAAGTATTACACTCATCTTAATCCTATCCCGGCAATTAGGAAAACTATTATGGGGAGTTTCCCTGCATCTCTTTTAATTCTTTAGTATATTCTGATGTTTAGGGCAGCAGAATTGTCAAGAGAATTATAATATTGTGACCAATGTATTAAAAAAACTGCCGCGCTTTGAACAAAGCCATATACCATTGATATTAATTATTACTTAGTAAAAAAAAATCAAAGGTTTTTTATGAAGCTATTATCCTGGATTCTTACTATCCTTATTTTTTCATTTATTTCCATTTATCCTTCAGTAAAAAAAACAATCACCTTCAAATCAGGAGACGGCGTTACAATTACAGCTGATACATATATCGCCCATGATTTGACTGCTCCCTTTATTATATTATTTCACCAGGCAGGCTGGAGCCGCGGAGAATACATAGAGACCGCTCCTAAATTAAATGCAACGGGATTTAATTGTATGGCTGTCGATTTGCGTTCCGGCAATGAGGTAAACGATGTGGTTAATATGACTCACAAAGACGCCGTTAAAAAAAATAAAGCTACCGATTATATTAATGCACTGCCCGACATCGATGCAGCGGTAGAATATGCAAAAACAAATTATGTAAAAGGTAAATTTATCATTTGGGGCAGTTCCTATTCCGCAGCGTTAGTAATTAAGAATGCAGGAGACCACCCGGGCATGTTTGACGGAGTAATGTCTTTTTCCCCGGGTGAATATTTTGTCAAAGAAGGAAAGGGTGAAAATTACATAAAAAATGCCGCAAAAAATATTCATTGTCCTGTTTTCATTACTTCCAGAAAAAGTGAAAAAGAAAATTGGGAAAAAATTTTCCAAGCTATTCCATCAAAAGAAAAAATGTCATTTGTACCGGAATCCGAAGGACAGCATGGGTCGCGTGCTCTTTGGAGTAAGTTCAAGGAGAGTAAACATTACTGGAAAGCAGTTAATAAATTTTTGAGTAAATATTTTTTAAAATAAATATTTAGGTGATTTTATCAGTTGCTTATCATTACATGTCTGTCAGTCACACTTGAAACCGAATGCTCTTTACTTTATACAGCTGCAGTGCTCAGACGTCAACATAGTTTATTTGTTGTCTTTATCAAAATTTGTAATAGCAGATGGTTAGCTTAATTTTAATGACTAAATATAATTGTTGAGAATATTTAACTTATGATGCTCTAGTAAGACGCCGGGGTGAGCAACAATTTCGGAAATGAATATCCTTAAATAATTAATTACTTTATCTTTTATGAATCTCCGGACAAAATAATATGCTCTCGTCTGCGTCCTCGCAGACATTTCTATTTAGTAACGCTAACATAACCTTTATTTAGGTTGATGCTTATGTATTTATAGCAGTAATAATAAAATTTTATTTAACATTAAATTTAATTTCGGCAATTCTAATTTCTATAGGCTTTGTTAACCCGCCAACCCATAAACGTAGTTTTTCAATTCCATTTTTCTGAGGATTGCCGATCGCCCCGCTATAGTCTACCAGTTTTACTTTTAGTTTAATCCACCAGCCCCGGCTTTTTTCGCCAACAGTGTATGGATTATTTTGATAAGTTAAAGGAATTTTATATGTATAATAGCTGTTAACTAAATCTAAATTGCCGTTTCCATTTAAATCTTCAGAATCTAATTTTTTATTATTTTCCGTGTTATCTAATTCTGCATTATAATTTATAAAATTATCTGTCTTATAATCATCTTGATTCGGATCCGGATTTGATTTAGAATTATAACCTGTTTCCGATTGATCCGGTAATCCGTCTATACCTGTATCTTCACCGGCATCAAGTTTCCCGTTATGATTTTTATCTTCCGCATCCAGTTTGCGATTTGGAATTATATCTTCACTTATCTTACCTAAATCAATATTTAAATATTTTGACGGATATTCATTATCGAAAAATGCCCACATATACAAATAAACAGAATCGAAATTTGCCTGAATAAATGAAATATCATTATTTTTGAGAAGACAGGCAGCGCCCGCCCATGATGAATCGGATGGAGAATAATGAATATTTGTATTATAACTTCCTCTTAAATTAGGCTGATATATAAAAATTGATTACCGGTGTATCGCCTTCCGAATAGCGCTATCCCCGAAAACTTCAGCTAATAAGAACATCGGAAGGAACAATATTAAACCAATTAAATCTTGCTTTATTATTCATCAATGCTTGGAAGCTTTGATTTGTGGCTGTCTTCATTTGTACAGGTATACTGATATCGTGCCAATTATTAGAATTCATGTATGTTGTATCCAGCGGGAATGTATTATTTTTTGCAAGTGGTCCTGCGGGATTATTTTTACAAGAAAAAAGTAGAACTGAAGCGGCAAAATATAAAGGGGCTAAGATATAAATTAAATGTTTTGACGCTTTTTTGGTTTGAGTGATACTGCAACATAATTTGTTTCGCATGATACTCCCTGAAAATTAAGGTAATGAAAAAGGAAGTTGAAATATGAAGCTTCAATTTAGATGCATAATTTTAATAATTATATAATCTTTTATACTTAAAGGCAATATAATAATTGAGTATAAGATATTTAATATTCAAGATAATCAGATTAGCATTATGAGGAAAGCGTATTTTTTTTACTTGAAAAAAATGGAGATTGATTTTCCACATTTAATTTATCACCCTATGCCGGAACATCGCTTGAATATATTTTGATCCCGGGCGTGGATTATAAATTTGAACGAGCTCCAAATTCTTATCGTAACTTTCGATGGATTTTTTCAGCCTTTCGATACGAGATTCTCTTGACCCGCCGTTATCATCCCATTTAAATGACTCTACCCTAAAATTATATTTGGTAAATTTGTTCCCAATCCTGATTTCTATTTCCGCAATTTGCTGTTCACCGAAATCTTTTACGGGGATACATAAATCGCTCATAGATACCTCAAAAAATTATATTGAAGTCGTGAATTATAGATCGGATAAAAATTAATTTTTAACGCATACTATCTTTTTTGTTTTTTTCATTATACTGTCAAATATAGAATATTTACAATGACATAGGTAGTATACTCGCTTCGCCCTATGCTCACCGCACTAAGCATTCATCATTCATTACGTAAACTCTCAACCGGATTTACAGTTGCTGCTTTAATAACTTGAAACAAAGCAGCTGTTAATGTTATCAGTAATGCAATGCCGAAAGATAATGCATATATCCACCAGCCTAATTGAATTCTATAAGCAAAATCTTGAAGCCAATTATGCATAAAATAGTATGCAACCGGGGCTGCGATTATTGCAGATATAAATAACAGCGTTAGAATTTCTTTTAAAATAAGATTAACAATTTCAAAAACAGAAGCGCCTAAAATTTTACGGATCCCGATTTCTTTTATTCGCTGTTGAGTTGAAAAAAGCACCGCGCCGAAAAGTCCCATAGCAGCAATTATTATTGCCAGGATAGTGAAAAAGTCTATCGCTTTATTGAAACGAAGATCGCTTTTATACATATTATCAATTTTTTTATCTAAAAAAGTAATGTCGATTGGTTTACTGGAAATTTTAGACCAGGCATCTTTTATAAATGGAATGGTACTCGATATTTTTTCGGGAGAATATTTTATAACGAGATATAAATTATAATCACCCAGTAACATGGCCACAGGTCTTATTTTATCATGCAGTGAATTCAGATTAAAATCTTTTACCACACCGATTATCTTTTTCTTAACTTGTTTGAGCATTAAAATGGTTTTACCTACCGGCGATTTAAAACCTAACTCTTCGGCAGCAGTTTCATTGATAATTGTTTTTCCTTTGTAATTCTCTGCAGTTGGAAATTTTCCAGCTATCAAATGCATTTTAACAAGTCTTGGATAATCATACCCAATCAACGGAACTCCGAATGATTTCATTTGTCCGGGGTCATCAACCCTAGAAACTCCCCATCTATTCCCGCGGGCATAAGGGAAAACATGTAATGAATAAGCCATATCAACGATACCGGGACAACTGTTGAGCATATTTTTAAATACTTTTGCTTTTCCATTTATCCCATTGCAATTAATCGTTATAAAGTTTTTTACATTGAAACCCATATCTTTTGTATGAGTTAATTGTAATTGCGACTTGAGAACAATAGAAGAAATTATCAATGTTATGAAAACAATCATTTGAAAAGAAATAAGCACTCTTTTAAGATTTACTTTTTTATTTTCCATACCGGATTTTCTTCTTATTATTTCCGCCGGATTAATTCTTGAAAAAGAAAAAACTGTATATAGCCCTGAAAGAAATCCGACAAAAATACTTACTAAAAGAAATCCGCTCAAGAATGAAACATTTTCGTAAAAGGCAGGATGAATATTCCTATTTATTATACCCTCAAAGTAAGGGAAAATGAGCTCTATAATTAATAACGATAAGGGGAAAGCTATTAATGAAGTAAGAGTTGATTCAACTATTAATAACAAGGTGATGTCTTTCCGTCCGGCTCCAATTACTTTTCTTACACCGATTTCTATATTTCGAGTAGTGGACTTTGCAATGGTCAAAATTATGAAGTTAATGCATGCAAGTAATAATACTAAAAAAGCTATAGCCGAATAAATAATAATATTATCCGTTTTAATTACCGGGAAGTACGATGGTACTGGAAATTCATTGTTTACAAAGTATGTTTTGGATAGCGGAACAATATGAAATGAAATATCTTGAATTTTGCTTACCTTCTCCCCAACACCATTTTGGTATAATTTTTTAAGGCTGCTCGTAATTAACTTAAAATCCGCATTGTGATTTATTATAAAATAAGTGTTAACAGCTTGAATCTGGATCCATTCATCCGGTTTATAAAAATTGCTTAGTTTAAATAAGAGTTTTAACGGCAGTATTACATCAGGTATTATAGTTGACGGAAGATTATCCTTCTTTAATAAACCTGTAATCTTTACCGGAATTGAAATGCTGTCCATCTTAATTGTCAGAAACTTACCTAATACGTCTGTTTTACCGAAACATTTTAAAGCTGCTTCTTTGCTTAATACAACCGACTGCGGATTAGATAAAGCGTATTTAGGATTTCCCTGAATAAAATGGAATGTAAATACATTAAAAAGTGATGGATCAGCAAAATATTTATTTTTAAATTCGATTTGGTTAGACTTATTTAAGATATTTACATTTGCCCACTTCACTCTTGTATAAGAACTTATTCCGGGTATGGTTTTTTTAGCTGTTTCGGCTAAAGGCAGGCATGTAAACGGAAGTCTCCAATGATTCTCAGACCAATCGCTGTCGACTCTATAAATGCGGTCATAATTTATGTTTTGTTTGTCATAACTTAATTCATGGATAATATAAATGATAATGCAAAAGCTTACTGCAAGACCGGCTGCAAGTCCGGCAATATTAATGAAGGAGAATACTTTGTTTCTGAAGATATTCCTTAATGCAATCTTGAAGTAATTTTTAATCATAAATATTTTCCCATCGATTTAAAAGAGATATTATCTTTGTGTCTCTGTGCCTTTGTGTTAAAAATCATTCACCACGGAGACACTGAGTCACAGAGAATTAACTATTCACACCTAAGTGATTCCACAGGGTTGGCTGTTGCTGCCCTAACCACCTGAAATCCAATTATAATCATAGCAAGAATAAAAACTACCATTCCTGTCAACAGAAATACCAGTAAATTAATATCCACTTTATATGCAAAATTCTGAAGCCACTTGCTCATCAAATAATAGGTAACCGGCCAGGCAATTATGTTTGCTATAATTACCCACTTTGAATATTCTTTAGTCAACATAAACATTACTCCGGATACGGATGACCCAAGAACTTTTCTAATACCCATTTCTTTTCGTTTTAATTCAATTGAATAAGAAGCTAATCCGAGCAAGCCTAAAAGAGCAATAATTATTGCTAAGTTTGAAAAGACTAAAAAGGCTTCACGAAATTTTATATCGGATTTATAAATTTGATCAAATGTTTGATCGAGAAAATTATATTCAAATGGAATTGACGGTGCAAAATTATGCCAGACTGTTTCGATGGATTTCATTGTTTGAAAAACATCACCGGAGCTTAGTTTAACTGATAGATAAGCATATTTATTCTGCCACGGATGATTTGTAATTATTAACGGCTGAATTTTATAATACAGCGATGCGTAATTAAAATCCTTAACTTCTCCTATTACCGGGTGAGCACCATTTCGCCTGATTATTTTATTCAAAGGATTTTTCCAGTTTAACATATTCGCAAGTGATTCATTTATTATGTAGGCTTGCGTATCGGTTTTTATATCCTTATTAAAATTCCTTCCTTTTACTATTTTTATATCAAACGTTTTAAGAAAATTATTATCAACATCGATTACATTAATCATCAACGGAGAACTACATCCTTCAGGGAAGTAACCGTTCTTTGTAAATCCGTTTGCCGGAACATCCGATGATGCGGCTGCATCCACAACACCCGGGATTTGCTTCAATCCATTCTTAAAAACATCGTAGCTGGTTCGTAGTTTATCATTTACCAAAGGCAGCACAACAATATTTTGTTTGTCGAATCCAAGGTTTTTGTTCCGTATAAAATTAAGCTGACTGCTTATAATAATTGTAGAAATGATGAGAACTATCGATATTACAAACTGAAGAACTACCAGCGATTTACGCGTTAGCTGTCTCGGTTTTCCTTTTGTCATATTTCCTTTTAGTGTGCTTGCAGGCTTATATGAAGATAGATACAATGAAGGATATAAACCGGCAGCAATTCCGGTAAAAATTAAGACGGCGGCAATAAAAAGCATGAACGATGAATCAACCAAAGTTGACAGATCCAAATTTTTATCAATTAACCGGTTGTACCAAGGAAGAAGAAGTTCTACCAGCATCACCGCAAGTAAGAATGCAGAGATACTTATTATCAACGATTCAGACAAAAACTGTGCGATCAAAGAAGTTTTATGTGCTCCCAACACTTTTCTCATTCCGACTTCTTTCGCCCGGCTGCTAGCTTTTGCTGTGGAGAGATTTATAAAATTCATGCAGGCAATTAACAGGATGAACATCGCAATTATTGAAAAGACCTTAATGTTATCCATCAATGAAGCGGAATCTTCATTATAATTCAGATGAATCTTGCTTAACGGCTGAAGGTATGCACTGTATTTAACATTTAACCGTGATAGATCTTTATTTAAATATGTCCATAAGAAATTTTGGAACTTTTTATTAACCGTTTCAGCCGCTGCATTCTTCCTTAACTGAACAAAAGTGATATATTGATTTCCGCCGTTCCATCCCATCCAGTTATTCGGATTACGGTAAAGTGTTGAAAAAGAAATTATGGAGTTAAACTGTATATCAGAATTTGGGGGCGGATTATCGACCACGCCGGTAATGTTATAGGATTGATTGTTAATTGTGATTGTTTTTCCCACCGGATCACTGCGTCCGAATATCAAAGATGCCGTTTTTTGTGTGAGTACTATTGAGTAAGGATCGGATAGTGCTTTTCGGGGATTGCCGGAAATTAAATTGAATGAAAATATGCTGAACAAACTTGAATCTGCATAAGTTATATTACGAATTTTAAAAGATTTATTTTGATATGTGAAATAAGCTGTGCGGTTAGTGGAAAACCTAACATAATTTTTAACTTCGGGAAAATCCTTAAACATTGCAGGCCCAATAGGCGGAACAAAAATATAAGATTCTCCTTCAACTTTTCCCTCGCGTTCCTGGGCTATGGATACCCGGTAAATATTTTTTAAGTTCTTATTAAATGAATTAAAACTGTATTCAAATTTTATATTGAGTGCTATCAATAAAACTGCTGTTATTCCGGTTGTTAAACCGAAAATATTTATAATTGAAAATATCTTTTGCTTCTTTAAATTCCGGAAGGATATTTTGAAGTAGTTTTTTAGCATAATTTTCCCCCAAAATATATCGTAATAACCTGAAGATTTTTAGGATACATACGACTACCCTGATTTTGACTATGATTTAGGTCATTTTTTTATAATCAATAATAGCGCCATATTTTTCCACAAAAGAAGACCATTTCCCAGCATTATTTGGAGTTAACTGTCCGGTTTCCAACACCCGTGTCCGATTCCGAACGATGAGGTACCCTCACCAATCAAAGACAAAATAATAAACTGAATACAGCAGAAGATTTCATCGTATACAATATTGAAAATCCCTTTTTGTGAGTGGGTAATTATAATCATTTACACTAATAACAATAGCAAAGGTACCGAGAATTACAGAAAATATAATTGTTCATTTTTAATTTATTGTTTTCGCTTTGTTGTTTTCCATTCTGCTCAGTGAACCTTGTTTACAAAAATCTCAAATAGCACACGCCAGGTATCGACAAATAGCTGCAGAATTTTTTCGCTATTCGCTTTGCGCAAACTGATGCTATTCATTCCTCAATGAATCAACGGGATTTGAACCAGCCGCCTTTATAGATTGAAATCCAATAGTCAGTAATGCAATTAGTAATGCAATAAATGCAGAGATAATAAAAATTTCAAAACCGATATTAGTCTTGTAGGCAAAATTCTCCAGCCATTTTGAAATAGCATAATAAGCTGCCGGTAATGCAATCAAGTTTGCAATCAAAATCCATTTTATAAAATCCTTTGATAATAAAACTGTGATATTCGAAAAACCTGCTCCCAGCACTTTCCTAATCCCTATTTCTTTAGTCCTAACTTCAATTGAATACGAAACCAACCCGAAAAGCCCCATACATGCAATCAGGATTGACAGAAAAGAGAATATGGAAAACAAACTTCCGCTTTTTGCATCCGATTCATATAAATCGTCATAGGTCTGTGATAAGAATGAATAATCAAATTGTGTGTTGGGTACGATTTTATTCCATTCATTTTTAAGAGAAGATAGTATTGTGTTAGTGTATTTGGGATTTATTTTTAATGCAATATTATAAAAGTACCTTGGATTTATGTACAAAAACATCGGCTCAATTATTTTATGGAATGAAGCAACATGAAAATCCTTTATCACTCCTATTACTTTCGCCGGTCTTTCTTTATCCTTGCCACCGGGAAGATACACTTCTGTTCCAATAGGATTTTTTAGTCCTAAGTTCTTCACTGCAGTTTCGTTTAAAATTACGGCATTATCTATATCGGTTGAAAATTTCTTCGAAAAATTTCTTCCCTCAGTCAACTTCAATCCTAATATAGTAATGAAATTGTAATCAACCCCGATGGCTTGAAGTATTTTATAATCATTTGCCGGTGCTCCTTTCAACCGGACGCTTTCCGTTTCTTTATTGTTAATGCCCGGTAAAGTGTAGGCGCCGGATACATCGGTAACCCCGGGAATTGATTGGAAAGCCTGCTTTAATACAGGATATTTATCCTGCATACCGGCTTTGGATACGGGATAATTTACAATGATTACATTTTGTTTATCG
Source organism: uncultured Ignavibacteriales bacterium (assembly GCA_963751355.1). GTDB lineage: Bacteria > Bacteroidota > Ignavibacteria > Ignavibacteriales > Ignavibacteriaceae > CAVVVS01. Next base: position 58,158 of record CAVVVS010000055.1, read on the forward strand.
AAACCAAGATTGGACGACTTGCGCATAAAATTCAGTTGTTTATAAACTGCAGCCGTACCGGTAATTAAAAAGACTGTAATCGCAAATTGAGCTACTACCAATAACTTCCTTAAAGCAGCACTTGATGAGCCGGGTATTTTTGTTGATTTAAGTGAATCAACCGGTTTAAATTTTGATAGAAATATAGCCGGATAAATTCCTGCAAGCAGACTAACGAAGGCAACGATTCCTAAAAGAATCAAATAAAAACCAGAAGTCTCAAATGGATTTATTGACAAACGTACATTGAAATAATTATTCAGCAATGGATGAACAAGTTCAAAAATAAATAAACTAATTATCACGGAAATTAAAGTTATCATTACGGACTCGCCGAAAAATTGTCCTATCAAGCTTCCCCGCTGAGCACCCATCACTTTTCGTAATCCTACTTCTTTAGACCGCCGCAGCGATCTTGCAGTTGAAAGATTAATGAAGTTCAAACAAGCTATCAGTAATACTAAAAATGCAATTGATGAAAAAAGATAAATTGAAGTTAAGTTACCGGTTGGCGCTAATTCTCCCATTGCATCGGATTTGAAATAAATATCCTTTAAAGGGAGAATAATAAATTTTAACATAGCAGCGAAATGCTCATTAGTATTTTTAAGTAATAATTGCCTCAGATTTTTATCAAGCTTTTTCAGTGAAGTATTTTTCTTTAAGTACAAATAAGTATATGTATCACCGAAAGTATTCCAGCTTAATTGCGGCTTTTGAATTTCCACCGCTCTCGAAAAAGGTGCAATAATTTCACATTTAAGCATGGTATTTGGCGGAATATTTTTCATTATGCCCGAAACAACAAAATTATATTTGTCATTATAGATAATTGTTTTGCCAAGGGGATTTTCATTACCGAAATATTTTTTTGCTAATGCTTGGGAAATTACAATTGATGATGGATTATCAAGTGCAGTTTCTTTGTCTCCGGCAATCAGCGGAAATGTAAAAACATTAAATACATTCGAATCGGCAAAGAAGAAATTATGTTCTGTAAACTCCTTATTCCCCGCTTTTATTTTTGCGTGGTGATCAACTTTAAATCTAACATCGGATTTTACTGAAGGAATTTGCTGTGCCGCTGCCGGACCAAGTGCCGGCATAGCTCCTGCTAATGTCATCGCAGCATCGCCCGAACCGAATTTAACAGATACTCTTACGATGTTGTTGCGGTTTTTATGCATTGATTCATAACTCAACTGACCCGCAACATAAACCAGAATAAGCAGACTTCCTGCAATCCCGATAGCGAGTCCGGCTATATTTATTACGGAATAAACCTTATTTTTAACGATATTTCTAAAAGCAATTTTAAGATAATTCTTAAACATAATTTATCCTTGTTGGTTGAAAGCTTGCAGCGTTCAGCAGTTAGCCTCCGGTTTTTAAATTTAAATTGAAAAACGATGCTATTTTTTACTCATAGCTGCATAATGAGTCAGACAGCTAACTCACTCATATCTCAAACTTTTAACTGGATTTGCTGTTGCCGCTTTCATGACTTGAAATAATGCTGCGGCCAGTGTTATCAACAAAGCAAATCCGAAAGATAATGCATATATCCACCATTTAATTTCTATTCTGTAAGCAAAATCTAAAAGCCATTTGTGCATAAAATAATATGCAATCGGGCTTGCAATAATCGCCGAAATGCAAAGTAGAAATACAATCTCTTTTATGAATAAGTTGATAATTTCAAAAACCGAAGCACCCAATATTTTTCGAATACCTATTTCTTTAATTCGCTGCCGAGTAGAAAAAAGTACAATACCAAATAATCCCATCCCGGCAATAATAATTGCAAGTAAAGTAAATAAGTCTACGGCTTTTGAAAACCGTAATTCGTCCTTATACATGTAGTCAATCCTTTCATCTAAGAAAGTAATATCAATAGGCTTGCCCGAAATCTTTGACCATTTGTTTTTAATGAAACTCAAAGTCTCAGCTCTTTTTCCCGGTGAATACCTTATCAAAAGATAAAAGCTATCGTTTACGAAATGCATTGCTACCGGCCGAATTTTATCGCGTAACGAATTTAAATGAAAATCCTTAACAATCCCGATTATTCTTCTTTTAATTCGGTCCATAATAATAATTGTTTTTCCTACGGGTGATTTTAATCCCAGTTGTTTTGCCGCTGTTTCGTTTATAATTGTTTTTCCTTTATAATTAATGGCGGTAGGGAATTCTCCGGCAATTAGTTTCATATGAATCATCCGGGGATAATCATAACCAACATTCGGAACTCCGAAAGATTTTTGCGGTCCGGGATTATTCGCACTTTTAATGCCGAACCTGTTACCATGTATATAAGGAAATACGTTTAGCGTAAAAGCCATATTTTTAATACCGGGATAACCGCTCAATGAATTTTTGAATACATTTTGTTTGCCGTCTAATCCGTAGCACCAAACCATCAGCATATTCTTAACATCAAAGCCCATGTCAATATTATGAGTATATTCCATTTGTGCTTTCAGTATTATTGAAGCAATTATCAATGCAATAAATATTATCATTTGAAAAGAAATAAGAAGTCTTTTTAGATTTATCTTATTTCCAGCTCTGCCGTATCTTTTTCTAAAAATTTCAACCGGATTGGTATTTGATGCAATGTATGCAGTATATATACCGGAAATAATTCCTACTGCAACATTGATTGCAATAAAACAAACAAAGAATGAAGTGCTAATATAAAAGCCGGGTGAGATATTTGTATTTACTATTTCTTTGAAGTAAGGGAATAACAATTCAACTAACAGCAAAGATATTGGAAAGGCAAGTATAGTGGTTATTGTCGATTCGAAAATTAACAATAAAGCTATATCCTTACGCCTCGCACCAATTACTTTTCTAACTCCAATCTCTATATTTCTTGTCGAAAATTTTGCAGCCGACAGCATAACAAAATTTATACACGCAAGGATTAAAACCAGCAATGCTATTGCAGAATATATATAAAGTTGCTCCTTATCAATTATCGGTATCCATGATGGAGCATATAAACCTTTAAATACATAGTAACTCTGCGACAACGGGACCACATGAAATTTTAGGTCCTGCATACTAACTACTTCTTTACCGGCACCATTATCGTATACCATTTTAAGCTGTTTTTCAAGCGATTTTATATCGGGATTATTGTTCAAAAGTAAATATGTATTTACTTGCTGTATTTGGACCCAATCATTGGGATCAACATGTTTGTTTATTTTATAAAGAAGTTTTAACGGCAGAATTAAATCCGGTTTAATCGTAGCCGGTCTATCATCGTGCCGAAATACAGCTGTAATTTTCACTGGAATCGAAATACTATCGTCTTTAATTGTAAGCAGTTTTCCTACAACATCTGTTTTGCCGAATATTTTAAGTGCGGATTTTTCACTTAATACAACCGAGTAAATATCGGTGAGCGCGTACTTAGGATTACCATAAAGCAATTTAAATGTAAATACGTCAAAGATTGAAGGATCCGTAAAATATTCATCTTTAAAACTTAATTTTTTGTTGCCGTTTACTATAATATATTTATACTGATGGCTAACTCGCACATATGACTTGATGCCGGGAATATTTCCTTTTGCTGCTTCAGCCAAAGGGATGCAAGTAAACGAACTCCGCCAGTCATTCGCCGCCCAATCGCTCTCCACGCGGTAAATATTATCATAATTTTTATTCTGCTTGTCATAACTTAATTCATAAGTAATGTAAATTATAATGCAGAAACATACTGCTAGCCCGGCTGCAAGTCCGGCAATATTTATGAATGAAAATACCTTGTTTCTAAAAATATTTCTAAAAGCTATTTTTATATAATTTTTTAACATGTCTGTGTTATCTAATAATGCTGAGAAGTAAAATAACCCCTGTATCCACCTTAATCACAATTATTATGCCTGTAATATTCTTACTAACTTATTGTTTCCAAAATATTATAAATCATTTCTAATTTTGTAAACTCTTAAAATTTAATAAGTTAAATAAGGTTAAGCTAATCCGATATATTCTGAAATCTTATAGTTAGATAGTAGCTGTGCGGAATTGAACGATAGCGTCCGATAACGAACGATGCGATAAAACAATTTTAAAAACAATTCGTGAAATTTGTGTCAGTTTTTTCTTTTTACCATAATCATGGTAATATCATCGTATTGTTCGTTGACTTCTGTAAAATTGTTTATATCGAATTCCAGTTCTTTTAATATGCTGCGGGAATCAGCATTATGGTTTGCCGATATAATATTTTTCACCTTTCCCAGTGAATCATTTTCGTTTGTCATAATCTTTAGGTCGGTCAAGCCGTCGGTATAAAATAAAACAAAATCATTTTCTTTAAAATCGAGCGAATACTCTTCAAGATTGTCACCAAGGATTTTTCCTTTGTCTAATCCTAAGCCTAAACCTTTCTGCCTGTAATTCAAAAACTGGTTTTTAACTCCTTCATAAATAAGCAATGGTTCATGCCCTGCTCTTGAAAAAGTTAAAGTATTTTTATCCGTATCTATAACAGCATAAATCGCAGTGATGAATGATTTTTTATCGAGCATTTGAAAAAGAAGCGAATTTGCTTTAGTAAGTACTTCAGATGTTGAGCTGCTCTCAAAAGCGAGCGTTTGAAATATGCCTTTAATTAATGTAGTGTAAATAGCCGCGCCGAGTCCTTTACCGGAAACATCACCAATTATTATTCCGAGTTTATTAGTTCCGAGTCTAAAGAAATCGTAAAAATCTCCCCCGACACGTTTTGCCGGTTTAAATAAAACTGAAAATTCGTAATTCTCATGTATAGGGATTTCTTTAGGAAGCAGGCTTACCTGGACATTCTGTGCTATGTTCATTTCATTTTCAAGACGTTCTTTTTCAAGTTCACTCTCCAGGTCTTTTAATGTTATTAGCGTGTATAATTGATTTCCCAATTTGAAATTTGAAGTAAAAACCGAAATATTTTTTTCTTTTGCCCCGCTGTAAAATTTTATGGTCTTCTCTTTCCCGATTTCCACATTTTCCAGAAGGTGTTTAAAATTATGCTTGTCCTCTTTAATTAGATTTATATTAGTAAGATTTTTTACGTTCAGCAGCCTTTTAGCGGCTTTGTTAATTAGTTCAACTTCACCACTCTCTTTATATGAAATTATTCCCGAAGGTACCTGTTCTATTAATGTTTTAAGATACTGGAGATTTTCTTCCGCTCTTATCCTGTAGGATGATATTTCATCGTAGGTAGAACCGATGGATTTATATAAATCACTGTACACGGCACCGAAATTTTTATGCAGAAAAGATTGTGTAAAATCGGAATACTTTATAGATGTTAAAAATCTTTTTAAATCCCTGTTAATTCTATCAATATATTTAAAAAGCGAAATAAAAAGGTATATGGCTATTATGAAGAAGAAGATGGGAGTAACCTTAAAACTGAAATCATCCATTATGGCAATTCCGGCAAGGATAAAACCGATAATCACGAATATTCTTATAATTATGTTAATTCGAAATCTGTTCATACATTACGTTGGTTTAGCCAGGATAATTTCAGTATCCAAATTTAATGAATGCTGCTTAATTTAAGAAAAATAAATTAACCCGGAATTCAAAAAGGTGAAATCCGGGCAAAGAAAATTGAGATAAAATTTATTTAATATTGCGGATAGAGTAAATGATTCACTCATACTTCAGTGCCTTCGCAGGATTTGCAGTTGCGGCTCTTATTGCATGCGTACTGACCGTAAACAATGCAATCATCAAAGCAATTACACCCGAAAGCACAAATATTCCGACTCCGATATTTACTCGATAAGCAAAATCGCTCAGCCAGTTGTTCATTACATAATAAGCAACCGGCCAGGCAATAATGTTGGAAATCAGCACCCATTTGGTGAATTCTTTGGAGAGCAGGAAAACAATTTCCGTAACAGTTGCACCGAGCACTTTTCTGATCCCGATTTCTTTGGTCCGCTGCTCCGTAACAAATGCTGCAAGCCCCAGCAAACCCAAACACGCAATAAAAATAGCAAGAATCGAGAATATTGATGCTATTTTGCTGGTTACCTGTTCGGATGCATAAAGATGCGCCCAATCCCGGTCAAAAAAGTTATATTCAAAAGCTTCATTCCCAGCAAATTTTTTCCATGTATTATTTAAGAAAGATATAGTTTTTTGATAATTTCCTCCCGCAATTCGAACCGAAACGTATTTCCCCCATTGTCCTTTCAGAAACGGAAAAATAACAAGAGGTCGTATTTTTTGATGGAGTGACTGGAAATTAAAATCTTTTATTACTCCGATAATTTTATAATTAACATCTTCACCGGGTTTACTTCCAAACTGAACCAGTTGCTTTCCTATGGGATTTTTTAGTACAAATGCCTTCACTGCGGCTTGATTAATAATAACCGCCATTGTATCCGAAGGATGGTCTTTAGAAAAGGCCCTTCCCCGGTCCAATTTAATTTGATATGTTTTAAGAAAATTATAATCAGCAAAAAGCCGCCAGATGAGTTGACTATTTTGACTGGGCGTACCGGCAATTTTGTAAGTACCGCCGCCAAAATCCGATCCCGGGATTTGTGTAGAATTACTTACACTTATTACATTCTTATTATCGGACAAAGCATATTTAAAAGACTCAATTTGAGTCCCGATGTCGTCAGTTTTCTTTATAACAACAACTTTCTCTTTATTAAAACCTAAATTTTTATTCATTATATAATGCAGTTGATTGTATATCACCAGAGTTCCTATAAAAAGAATTATTGAAACGGAAAACTGGAATATAACCAGCCCGCTTCGCAGCAAGGAATTACGACTTCCTTTTCTTTTATCTTTTTTCAACACTTGCATCGGCATGAAGGATGATAAAAAGAATGCCGGATAACTACCTGCAATTATTCCGACAACTACGGCAAAAATTATGAGAACTGGGATTGAATAAAGATGTGAAAAAATTCCAAGACTGATACTCTTTCCAGAAATATCATTAAACAATGGCAGCAAGCTTTCCACAATACCGACAGCCAGGAAGACAGAAATTATGCTCATAAAAATTGATTCAACTATAAATTGAGCTACTAATTGAGTTTTATTTGAACCGAGAGTTTTCCTTATTCCCACTTCCATAGCTCTTCGTTCGGACCTTGCGGTAGAAAGATTCATGAAATTTATACATGCAATTAAAAGAATTGCTAAAGCAATTACCGAAAATATATATATATAACTTATATCACTGTTCGGTTCTAATTCCCCATCCAGATGCGAATGCAGATGTATTGATGTTAACGGCTGCAGCTTGTACTCATACCTGCTTCCATTCTCTAAGAATTTATCAAACGAAACACCGGTCGCCAATTTAACTTGAGGACCAATAATTTTTCTTATATAAGCATTAAATTTCTTCTGAAATTTGTCCGGGTCAGTACCTTTGCGAAGCAGCAAATAAGTATAATAATTATTACTCAGCCAGAAGTGACTTTTACTGTCCGAATACGTTGACAATGAGGCGAGAAAATCAAAGTGAAAATGAGAGTTTTGCGGAAATGCTTTCACAACTCCTGTTACAATATAATTCCTTTTTTGATCGGCTTTTAGAATCTTTCCCATCGGATTCTCGGTACCGAAATATTTTTTAGCCATGGCTTCGGTTAGAACAACCTGGTTCGGTTGTGAAAGAGCGGTTTGGGGATTTCCTTCAATAAACTTAACCGTGAATACATCAAAAAATGTTGAATCCGCCCAGTAAAATTTTTCTTCGCTGAAAACTTTATCTTTATAACGAAGTAACGGATAACCGAAGTTTCTTATTCTGGTATAATTCAAAACTTCCGGAAAATTTTGTGTAAAAGCTTGTCCAAGCGGAGCACATGTATTTGCCAAATGTAATTTATGGTGGTTTATCTCCGCATTTAAATATACCCTATAAATTTGATCTGCATTTTTATTAAATCTATCGTAACTCAATTCGTCACGTACATACAAGGAAATAACTATACAGCATGCGAGTCCAACCGCGAGTCCGATAATATTTATCAGTGAAAAAGCTTTGTATTTTTTTAAATTTCTGATTGCAATTCTAAAATAGTTCCTTATCATAAGGATCTCCATAATTTAAATGGAACAAAATATATTCAATCATTACTTCATACTGCCCTAATATTTATTTGACTACCTAATAGTATAAATAGTTACAGAAAATGTTTTTTAAGATTACTCAGTGCCTTCTCAGTGGTCCACTGTGTAATTAAATATAGTTACACAGATTTCAAGGATGCACAAAGAGCCGCGGAGTTTTAAAACCGATTACCTAATTCAAATCCTAATTTCTTTCCTATTCATATTTTAATGCTTTCACCGGATTCGCTGTTGCCGCTTTTATTGCTATTATTCCGACCGTAAACAGAGTGACAATAAAAACTATTGAACCCGCAGTAAGAAACGTAAATATTCCCATCTCTATATGGTATGCATACGATCCCAGCCACCCTTCCATAATAAACCAGGCCAGCGGCCATGCTATTATATTAGCCGTAAGAAGCCACTTGCCGAAACTGCCGGATAGAAGAGAAAGTATGTTGATGACCGACGCTCCCAGCACTTTTCTTATACCTATCTCTTTAGTACGCTGTTCGGTCATAAATAATGCTAGACCGAATAAGCCCAGGATTGTTACGAATAAGGCAAGGAAAGTGAATACTCCGAAAATATCTGCAAGCCTAGCCTCCGAATTATAAAGATTATTATAGGTTTCATCCAGGAAATAATACTCAAAAGGATAGCCGGGATTAAATTTGTCCCAAGTTGTTTTTATATATTTTACAGTGCCAGATATTTCCGCCGGTTTAATCGAGATATAAATGACTCCGAATAAGTTCATTAAATCGCCGGAGAAATTGTCAGTAAGGTTGAATATCATCGGTTGGACAGGTTCTTTTAAGGATTTAAAATTAGCATCCTTCACAACCCCGACTATATAACCGTCCCTGCCGCCGGCCTTTAGATGAGTGCCTACGGGGTTTTTCAACTCCATCGCCTCGACCGCCATTTCATTCACAATAAAAGCGTTATTTAAATCTGAAGGATATTTTTTAGAGAAATCTCTTCCGTCAATAATTTTAAGGTTAAGTGTATTTATAAAATTATAATCCACCGCGTCAATCTCTGCGGAAATTCTTCTGTTCGGGTCTTTGCCTTCCCACCATAAAACGGTATGATTGATTCCTTCGGTAGTAATTGAATTTTTAATTCCGACATCCTTAATATTCTCTTGCCTCAGGAGCTCGTTTCTGAACGATTGATAGTGTTCCCCAACATTGGATTTAACCGGCAGACAAACGATATTATCTTTTTTAAAACCGAGCTTTTTGTTTCTCAGGAAATTCAGCTGATCGGAAATTGTAAGCGTAACGATTATTAAAATAACAGCCGATGTAAACTGGGTAATTACCAATCCTTTGCGGAATCCGCCCGTTCTTGAGCCTATCCATTTACTTGTGAAGGCCTGCATCGGTCTGAAACCTGAGAAATAAACGGCAGGAAATATTCCGGCCAACAATCCGGTTATAACGATCATAAGTATGAAAAGTGCCAATTGTGAAAGATCGGTATAGGAAAGAGATAAATTTTTTCCTGAAAAACCGTTAAATACGGGAAGAGTTAACTCGACAATTATAACGGCTAAAAAGGCCGAGAGAAACGACATAAAAATACCTTCTCCCAGGATCTGTTTGAACAAACTGGTCCTATCGGCGCCTATAATTTTGAGCATACCGATACTTCGCGCACGCGCAGATGTTTGAGCTGTCGAAAGATTAATAAAATTTATACAGCCGATAAATAATATTAAAAAAGCTATTATTGAGAAGAGATAAACGTAGCTCATATCGCCCTGCTTAACAGTCGCTCCCGAAACTCCTGCATCAAGATATACATCCCTCAGCGGCTGCAGAATAATTCTTACTCCGTTCTTGGCGGCAAATTGATTGTGCTGCATGTTTAATTCCACTAGCTTCTCTTGAACACGCTTCACGTCGCTGCTGGGAGTTAACTGCAGGTAAGTTTGATGTATTGCGTTGCCCCAGGTAAAACCGCCGGGAAAAAATTTTCTCAAATCCTCCAGCCGCGTGAATATATTGAAATTGAACTGGGAATTTTGAGGAATATCTTTAATAACTCCGGTCACGGTAACATCAAACCAATCATTGAAATTTAATCTCTTCCCTAAGGCATTCGTTGTACCGAAGTATTTCAGCGCAATGCTTTTCGTAATAACGACTCCGTTGTCCAGCGCAGTCTTAGGATTACCATGTATAAAAGGAAATGTAAACATCTTGAATAAGGAGGGATCAACCATATAATATTTATCTTCATAAAAAGCCGGCATGTCAGATGATTTTCCCACGGCCTTTACAAGCATTTTCGGCCTCTTCAATATCCTGGCAGCGTTAACTACTTCCGGTATTACTTTTTTTGCTTCGGGAGCCAGGAGCCCGGGAGACGTTGCCCACCTATCAGGCGAACTTCCCCATTCATAAACTACTCGGTAGATATTGTTTCCGTTCTTTTGAAAATTATCGTAGCTCAGCTCATCCCTGACCCACAACAGGATCAGAATCGTGCACGCCATTCCGATGGCTAAACCGAAAATATTAATGAATGAAAATACCTTTTTGCGGACGAGATTTCTAAAGGCAATTCTAAAATAGTTTTTTAACATGATTTCTCCGTATTTATCGCTTAGCGCAAAGGGCATAGCGAAATGATTATAGTTATCTTTAAAAAAGAACGATAAATTTAGCTAAATATAAAATGCGCTTCGCACTGAGCGCTTTGTGTTTCTTACTCATACCTCAAACTCTTAACCGGATTTGCGGTTGCGGCTTTTATTGCCTGAAAGCTAATAGTAACAAATGCAATCAGGAAAGCTATTCCGCCGGCTAAAGCAAAAACCCACCAGCTTATTTCTATTCTATATGCAAAGTTTTGTAACCATTTGTTTATAAAGTAATATGCAACTGGAACAGCAATAACATTTGCAAAAATTACCCACTTCAAAAATTCCTTTGACAGTAAAACCAAGAGGGATTTAATAGAAGCACCAAGAACTTTTCTAACTCCGATTTCTTTCGTTCTCTGTATTGTCATTAACGATGACAAGCCGATCAAACCGAGGCAAGAAATGAAAATTGATAAGAATGTAAACAAGCTGAGTATTTCGGCAGTTTGAATATCTTTTTTGTACTGCCGATCAAAAAATTCGTCAAGGAAATTATATTCGAAAGGATTACCGGGGAACATATTTGCGTAGAAGGTATTTATTGCTTCAACTTTCTTCGAAACATTTTTCGCATTAATATCAAAAATGAAATAATTGCCCCACGTTACACAACTATATATTACCGGTTTTATTTCTTTATCAAGCGACTGCTGATGATAATCTTTTATTACACCAATTATATTTCCAATTTTTGCATCGTCATAAACCAGAGGGACACCTATTGCTTTTTTCGGTGAATCAAAGCCGAGAATTTCTGCAGCGCTTTCGTTTATTATTACACCTCTTTTATCATCCTTTTTTTGATATAATATTCCTTTTTCGCTTTCATAAAAATTTCTACCGGCAATCAAATCTATATTGAAGAAATTCAGATAGTTCTGAGCAATGTATACAAAATACATTTGCTTCCCCTGTTCCATGCCTTGTTTACTTTGTCTTACACCTCCGCTAACATCACCGTTCTCCATCCCGGGGATTATCGAAGAAAATGTTGCGGTGCTAATTAAAGAATGGTTTTTTAATTCATTTATAAATGCATCATAGGATGAAGATCTGTCATGCCCTTTTTCTATAAATCTTGGAACATTAAGAACAAGTTTTTGCTTTACATCAAGTCCGAGATTTTTATTCATCATAAATGATAACTGTTGATTAAAAATTATTATTACAGCAATTAGTCCTATTGAAATTGCAAATTGAAAAATCACAAGTCCTTTTCTAAGAAATATTCCTTTCGCAGAACTTTTAAAACTACCCTTCAAAACTGAAACAGGCGAATATGATGAAAGAATAAGAGCAGGATAAATACCGGCAATAAGCGGGCAAATCAAGATTAGAATAGATAATAATTCTATCAGTTCCGTACTTTTCCATACGGACAACATATTTGGTATATCGACAATCCTGCTCCAATACGGATATGTTATTTCGATTACAATAATTGAAAGAATAACAGCAATAAAATTAATTATAAATGATTCCATTAAAAACTGTTTAACCAGCATCCCATAACTGGCACCGGTAACTTTACGAATACCAACTTCTTTTGCTCTTTCCACAGAACGGGCAGTTGAAAGATTGATATAATTACTCCATGCAATTAAAAGAATTATAACTGCAAGCAACGAGAGGATATAAACTGTTTTCGCATTCCCGTTCTTTTCATTTTCAAATCTCAAATTTGAGTGTAAATGAATATAAGTTAACGGCTGTAATAAATATGCACGGTCAAACCCGTTTTCTTTTCTATTATGTAATTTACTTGTGAGAGCCGGAAGTTTTGCTTCAATTACAGATTTTTTTGTTCCCGGTTTAACCAGAATATATGTGTTATTATTATTGCAATCCCAGCAAAATCTTTCGTTTAATTGTGTATTGAATGAAAGAAGAATATCGAATTTAATATGTGAGTTGGGCGGAACATCTTTGGTTATTCCCGTAATCTTGAAATCAGTTCCGCCTATTCGAATTATTTTACCCATTGCATTATTCTGACCAAAATATTTATGGGCAATACTTTGTGTTAAAACAGCACTGTATTTATCGGATAATGCTTTCTCTGAATTACCTTCAATAAGTGGAAATGAAAACATTGTTAAAAAAGAAGAGTCCGCCCAGAATATTTTTTTTTCGTCATAGAAATGATTATTAGCAGACGCCAGCATTGATACTTTTCTTACTCTGGCAAAGTCAACAACTTCGGGTATTTCTTCTTTTAGCGCCGGACCAAGTAAGGCTGTACAACCGGCACTGCTGTCTGTTCCGCTTTTATAATATCTTACATTTTCAAGGCGGTAAATATTATCGGCATTAACGTTAAACTTGTCGTAGCTTCTTTCGTAAGTAACGTATAAATAGATTATTGTACAGACTGCTACACCAAATGCCAACCCTAAAATGTTAATTAGCGAAAATGTTTTATTTCTGAACAAGTTTCTTACTGCTACTATCAAATAATTTTTTAACATTTGACTCCCCCCATTAAATTTATTCGTACTTCAGCGATT
>CAVVVS010000056.1:0-24671 GCA_963751355.1 uncultured Ignavibacteriales bacterium
TTGGCAAACCTGAAAACTGTGTCCTACTCTTATAATAAAATAAATTATAAAATATGGAGATTTCAATGATTAAAAAAATATTTTTGCCCTTGGAAAATTCGCCTTATACAATGGCGGCACTAAATTATGCATGTTTTATTGCTGCACGTCAAAATGCCGTAGTAACAGGCGGAATTTTTATAGATATTGAAAAGGTGAATTCGTCTCTCGGCACTTTTGATAAGGATAATACAATTAACTGGCATAACGATTTACCTGATGAAATAATTTCTTTGGCAAAACCAACTGTTGAATATCTTATTCATATTTTCAAAGAAAGATGCGAAAGAAGAGGAGTGAGATTTTCCTTTGAGAATGAAATAGGAATGCCCGGTGCAGGAATTACCCGTCTTTCTAATTATTACGACATTGTAGTTACCGGATTAAAATCTGATTTCGGTTTAGTAAAAGGGAATAGTGGAAGTTCATTTTTACAAAACATCCTTATGGGATCTGCAACTTCTATTTTGGCTGTCCCAAATTATTTTAGGGCCATTCATAACGTGGTTATTGCTTATGATTCCAGTATCTCTGCTTCAAGGGCGCTGCAAAGATTTGTGCATCTCGCTAATTTTTCCGATTTGAATATTCTTATTGTTACTTCTTCTAAAGATTCTTCATGGGCAGAAGATAATATTAAAAGAGCTAAAGATTATCTCCTTTCCTACGGAGCAATAAATGTCAGTACGGATTATACTCAGTTAGATATTATGAAAGTTTTGAAGTCATCTTATTTTGATTCTTCTGATTTAATTGTTCTTGGTGCTCATTCACAAAGCATAAAGGATATTTTTATCGGTAGTGTTACAAAAAAACTTATCGCGGAAGCTAATAAACCGTTGCTCATAGGTATTTAAATTTTTATTGTAGATGAGCCGGAACTTATAGATGATTCTTTGCATAAGAGATTAATTTTCTTCCTCCCAAAAAATTTATACATCAAACTTACAATAACACAAAACCGTTTCGCATATTACGTGATACTGATAGTGAATGGTTTCTACTCAGCTAAAAAGCGTAATCTCATTTCACACTAAATTTTATTTAAAAACAAATATTCTTATAAAACTTTTAATAACAATATGATAAGCCTTTAGTTTGATTTTGGCACAACTGTTGAATAATAAAGACAGTTCTTTAATACACAAACTGAATGTTAAAGAAAAATGAAAAATAAAATTTTTATATAATAAGGAATACAAAAATGAAAAAATTAGTCACACTCTTCGCAGCAGTTTTAATGATGGCAGGAATGTCATTTGCACAGTACAATCATTCGATGGCAGTTGATGTTGCAGGCGAATTAAACTTTCCCATGAGCAGCTTATCTAACGGTGCTACAACTGGCTGGGCTACAACTGCGCGTTATGAATTTAATATGGGTGCAGGTTTCACCGGAATGGTGACTTCCGGCTACGGCGCTTTTGCCGAAAGTAATAACCTTACATATTCTTATGTCCCGTTAAATATTGGCACTAAACTTTACTTTGTTAGCGGATGGTACGGAATGGTAGAAACAGGTTTTCATTTTTATAATATCGATAACAGTACTCCCGGTATTGGTTCTGAAACAAAAACCGAATGGGGTTTTAGCATTGGCACCGGTTATGAAATTCCTTTAAGTCAATCGATCGGGTTAGACGTTTCTACAAAATACCAATATAACGTAGATGACTTAAGTTACTGGAATACTAGATTAGGTTTTATGTTCTACTTATAAGTTAAGTCATTATTTAAGAGCGGCGGAAATCGCCGCTCTTTATTAATTTTAAATTAACTGTTTTACAACACCTACTTACTTTTTAAAAGACTTTATGAATTTATTCGATTTTATTTTAGGAGAAACAATGAGCAAACAATTTGAATTACATAAACATAATCTAAACAGTTTTTTAGCAGTCAATACAGAAGGCTTCGAATCATTAGCAGAACTTGCTCTTGATTTACATTGTTCATGGAACCATGCAGCCGACGAAATATGGAAACAAATAGATAATGATTTATGGAACCTGACTCACAACCCCTGGGGCATCTTGCAAACGGTTTCCCCTGAGCGCATTAAAAGTTTACTAAAAGATTCCGTATTTAATAAAAAAGTCAATGATCTTTTAAATGTGAAAAAACAAAAAGCGGAAAAACCAGCCTGGTTTCAGCGTACTTATCCGAAAGCTCCTTTAAATGGCGTTGCTTATTTTAGCATGGAATTTATGTTGAATGAGGCACTGCCAATATACGCGGGCGGTCTAGGTAATGTTGCCGGCGATCAACTAAAAGCGGCGAGCGATCTCGGCGTTCCGGTTATTGGTATTGGGTTGTTATACCAGCAAGGTTATTTTCGTCAGGTAATTGATAAATACGGCGCGCAGCATGCTGTGTTCCCTTATAATCATCCCGGACAATTGCCTATAACGCCATTGCGCCAGACAAACGGTGAGTGGCTTCGTGTAAAAGTTGATCTGCCTGGCAATACAGTTTTGCTGAGGGCATGGCAGGTTAAAGTCGGCAGAGCAATTTTGTATTTGCTTGATAGTAACGATGTAGCCAACTCTCCAATTCACCGGGGTATTACCAGTGAATTATATGGCGGTGGACAGGAGATGCGTCTTCAACAGGAAATAATTCTTGGTATAGGCGGATGGAAATTACTTTCAGCTCTCGGTATTCAACCCGAGGTTTGTCATCTAAATGAAGGTCATGCTGCTTTTGCAGTTCTAGAACGTGCGCATGATTTTATGGAAAAAACGCGCCAGCCTTTTAACGTTGCACTTACCGCTACACGAGCTGGTAATTTATTTACAACACATACTGCCGTTGCTGCTGGTTTCGATGTATTTCCTCCTTACCTTATAGAACAATATCTTGGCTCTTATGCAAAAAATAAACTCGGTATTAAACTTGAGGATTTGTTTGCTTTGGGAAGACAAGAATCTGCCGACTCATCAGAAAATTTTAATATGGCTTATTTAGCTATACACGGAAGCGGCGCTGTTAATGGTGTCAGCCGGCTACATGGTAAAGTTAGCAGAAGAATTTTCACATCTTTATTTCCGCAATGGCCTGAAAATGAAGTGCCTGTTCAACACATTACAAACGGTGTTCACATGTCAAGCTGGGACTCTCAGCCAGCCGATGATTTATGGACGGAAGCATGTGGTAAAGACCGCTGGCGCGGAACAATTGAAAAGCATGAAAATAATATTCGCCAAATATCAGATGAAAAGCTTTGGCATATGCGCAACTCTTCAAGCACAACTCTTATCCAGTTTGTTCGTGAACGGTTATTCAGGCAATTAAAAGCAACCGGTGAACCTGAGGAAAACCTGGGAAGCGTAAGTCGTTTTTTTGATCCGAACACATTAACAATTGGATTTGCCCGCAGGTTTGCAACTTATAAAAGGCCAAACCTTCTTTTGCATGATCCGCAGCGGCTGCTTAGAATATTAACAAACCCTAAACGTCCTGTTCAGCTTATTATTGCGGGCAAAGCGCATCCGGCAGACAAAGCAGGCCAAGACTTGATTCAACAATGGATAAATTTCATCCACAATACCGAAGCAAGAAATTACGTGATTTTCCTTTGCGATTATGATATGCAATTAACGGAACATTTGGTACAAGGTGTTGATGTTTGGTTAAATACTCCTCGTAGGCCATGGGAGGCTTGCGGAACAAGCGGTATGAAAGTGCTTGTAAACGGCGGAATTAATATTTCCGAATTAGATGGCTGGTGGGAAGAAGCTTACTCACCTGAAGTAGGATGGGCTTTAGGTGATGGTCTTGAACACGGTGACGATCCTAATGTTGATGCGGCTGAAGCTGAAGCTCTTTATAATTTACTTGAGAATGAAGTAATACCCGAATTTTATACCCGTAATGAAAAAGGAATTCCGGCAGCATGGGTTGCGCGTATGCGTGAAAGCATGGCGCGCTTAACTCCCAAATTTTCGGCTAACCGCGCAGTGCGCGACTACACAGAACAACATTATGTACCGGCTGCGACTGCCTATAATTTGCGTTCTGAAAATAATGGTAAAGCGGCAGAGGAAATTATTGAGTGGAAAAATAACCTTAATCAAAAATGGTCTGCTCTTCGTTTTATTGCGTTGAAGATTGTAACTACTAAGAAGCAACATAATTTTGAAGTACAAGTGTATCTTGATGATCTTAACCGCAATGATGTAAAAGTTGAGCTTTATGCCGACAAAGTAAATGGATTTAATTTGGCTCGTACCGAAATGAAATATCAAAGTAAATTAACAGGCGCTATAAATATTCATGTTTTTAGTGCTTCGGTTCCAGCTGATCGTCCGGCAGAAGATTACACTCCAAGAATAATTCCGTATTTTTCGGGTGTAGATGTTCCATTAGAAGTCTCTCATATACTTTGGCAGAAATAAAGTAAATCCCGCACTAATAATTTTAGTGCGGGAATTTTTATTCCCTTGTTAAAAATTGAAGCTATGCAAAAGGCAACATAACCTGCGACACAACACGAACGATGGAGCGGGGCACCTGCTTCGGCAGCCAAAGGCAAGACGGATGGGTAATTTGCAACTTCGTTTGGCTTTTATTCTCTGTCTTTCCCTTATTGCTTAATACCTAACTGATCCATTATAAATGCAAGCCTGTATGATCTTTGGCGAATCTCGGTATAACGGTCTGAAGAACTTAAATGCCCGCTTGACAGGTCGCATTGTAGTAGAACTACATTGTTATCGGTCTTCAATGCTCTCAATTTCGCGACCCATTTTGCCGGTTCCCAGAAGAAAACCCGGGAATCATTTAATCCGCAGGTTGTAAATATCGTAGGGTGATCCTGGTTGATCACGTTGTCATATGGCGAATATGATTTCATATAATAGTAAAACTCGTTATCTTCAGGATTACCTATATGCGTATGCTCAAGCATTGTTCCGGGCAATGATTTATCAAACATGTCATTCAAAACATCTACCCATGCAACTCTCGCGAGTACTGCTTTAAATAGACGGGGACGCATATTGATCACCGCTCTTATCAATAAACCGCCTGCGCTTCCCCCTTCAATTGCGAACTTTTTACTGCGCGTATATTTCTCATTTATTAAATACTCGCCGCAAGCTATAAAATCGTAAAAGCTGTTTTTCTTATTCAACATTTTCCCCTGATTGTACCATTCCTGTCCAAGGTAGCCACCTCCCCTAATGTGAGCAATCACCCAGATAAAACCCCGGTCAAGCAGGCTGATCCTGTCGGAGGAAAAATAGGGATCGATTGTAGCGCCATATGCGCTGTAACCATACATCAGTGTAGGATTATTTCCATCGCGCACGAGGCCTTTTTTGTAAACCAGGGTAATGGGTATCTTTGTGCCGTCATAACTCCTGGCAAAAATTCTTTCGGTCTTGTAATCATCTTTATTATACCCGCCGGGGATCTCCTGCGTTTTAACAATTTTGCTTGTCCTGTTTTTGAGATTATAATCAAAAATAGTTTGAGGAGTTGTTAATGAAAGATATGAGTATCGGTATGTTTTACTGTTGTAGTCTGTATTTAAGGTCTCGAATACCATATAACTCGGTTCATCAAAATTGATATAGTGGGTATCGCCATTACCCGTATCAAGGATTTGAATTTTCGCCAATCCATCCTCGCGGGGTTTGAGAACCGCATAACCTTTGAAAAATTCAACATTTTCAATCAACACATTATCCCGACGCGGAACTAAAACTTTTTTGTTTGCCATTACCGGATTGGATACCGGAAGCGTGAAGACTTCGTAGTTGTTTCCAACCTCATTGCTTCTTATTGCGAATTTATCTTCAAAATGACCGGCAAAATATTTAACACCATCCTTACGAGAGATGAGAAGCTTGAATTCAGACCCGGGTGCTTCGGAATTAATATATCTTATTTCCCTGGTATCGTTAGTGGCCGATAGAGCAAAAATATATTTTTGATCTTTACTTTTATACAGGAATAAGTCAAATGCTTTGTCATTTTCATGATATAGTAATTCATCATTAGACAAATTTGTACCGAGCACATGACGATATATCTTATACGGCCTGTTAGCGTCATCCCTGGTTGTATAAAGAATAATACTATTATGGACCTTGATGTTTATTAAATTATATTCACCTGGAAAATTCGCGATATGTTTTTCGCGCGTAATGTGTCGTCATAAAGCCTGTATAAGTAGCTGGATTATTAAATTGGTCGGTAAATTCACTAATATAATTACCCGGAGAATATGCAATGTCGCGCCTGCGAAATATTCTTTTGTAATAATTGCCCGGGGATCATAATTCAATCATAATCATTAAATGCTGTATATAACTTTATGAGCGTTTATTATTTAGACTATTATTTAAAAAAATGGTTGTGCCGCGCAGCTAATTATTATTACACATACTTTAAGTAATATTTAGTCAGTCTTCTATAAGCCCATCTGCGAAAGCTGACTTTTAATTTTTAATACCAACAATAATATGTAAGGAATTATTTTAGCGCAAAGTGTTGAATTACTAATCACATTACACTTACACCAACCGTTATGAGGGAAAGTTTGTCCGGGTTGACACTAAGTATCTCACGCATTTTTTGCTCATCCTTTTAATTGACCTTTTATCCGTATACCCTTTGTTAACTCAATTAAAAGGCCTTTGTTATACCTTATAATTAAAACAGGATGAAAACACAAATTGTTCAAATTACTTATTTGTAAACAAACAATTAAAAGCAACCAGGCAGTATTATTGGTTCTGGTTACCATAACATCAGTTACATCAATGGTAATGTTTTCCTGCTCTTCTTGATTTCTTTTACGTCTTTGAATCAAAAAAGGGGAATAAATTATGGAAAAAATAAATTCGGTTATTGTGATATTTGTTGTTTTACTTATTGCTGCCAATGGTTTATTCGCACAACAGGAAAAATTAACATCCACAGGTTTTCAAGATGATATAGAGAAATTAATGCTTGAAAAAAATATTCCGGCTTTAGGAATAGGAATAATTAAAGATGGAGAACTGCGTCAGATTATGGTATTTGGGGAGCTTAAAAAAGACACTCCTGCTCCTTATAATGCAATCTTTAATATAGCTTCCTTAACGAAGCCCATTTCAGCATTATTGACACTTACATTGGTTAGTAATGGCGATTGGAATTTAGATGAACCTCTTTATAATTACTGGGTTGACCCGGATATAAAAGATAGCCCTTATCTTAAAATTCTTACTACACGTCATGTATTAACGCACCAAACCGGATTTGATAATTGGAGGTGGATGAATAAATCAAAGAAATTAACTTTTAATTTTAAACCCGGAACGCAATGTAGTTACTCCGGTGAAGGTTTTGAATATCTCAGACTTGCTATAGAACAAAAGTTTAACAAACCCTTTGAAGAACTTGCAGATTCAATTCTATTTAAGCCTTACGGGATGAATGATACGAGATTTCTATGGGATGAAGACTTTCACAAATTGCGGTACGCTGAAGAACACAGTAAAGAGGGTGAACCTTATAATTATAAGAAAAGAACGACAAATGCTCTTGCTTCAGATAGAGTTCTTACGACAATCGAAGATTATGGATTATTCGCAGTTAATGTAATGAAAAAAACAGGATTAACAGAAGAAGTATATAATGATATGATTAGACCACAAGCAATAGTTAGAGAGAATGTTTCTTATGGATTATGCTGGTATATGAAACAAAATTACTACCAGGGTGAATCTGCATTAACACATACCGGTTATGATCCTGGAGCTTGTACAAAAGTTGTGCTTTTACCAGAATCTAAACGTGGTATCATTGTGTTTGCAAATGGAGATAATGGCCATGATATAATGAAAAGAGTTGAATCCGAATTTTTTGGAGATTTTGATGAACATTTAACTCCTGTAAAAACAAACTAATTAGATACAACAAGCGATAGAGCACGATGTTAGATTGGAAATAATAAATCACTAAATCAAAGAGGCATATATGAAACTTAAATATTTAGTTTCACTTATTGCACTGATTTTTGCGTTAAATGTAAACGCACAGATAAGTAAAGAACAGATTAATCAAATAGATAGTCTCTTTATTAATTGGAACAAACCGAATCATCCGGGAGGAGCTATTGGTGTTTTGAAAAACGACAAGATTGTCTTCTCACGATCTTATGGACTTGCCAGTTTAGAATACCTGGTACCTAATTCAACTGAGACCATTTTCAATATAGCATCTGTTTCGAAACAATTCACAGCAATGGGAATTGTCTTACTTCATATACAAGGAAAGTTATCAATAGATGACGACATAAGAAAATATTTACCTGAATTACCGGATTTCGGGGAAACGATTACGATACGTCAGATGCTTCATCATACCAGTGGGTTAAGAAGTTTGCATGCAATGCTTGGGCTGGCAGGATGGAGAGATGACGATTCAAGAACCAATGAAGATCTTTATAGATTTATGAAGATGCAAAGAGATCTGAATTTCAAACCAGGATCTGAATTTATGTACTGTAATACCGGCTATATGTTGATGGTCAAAATTATAGAAGAAGTTACTGCCGAAAAATTTCCTGATTGGATGAAGAAAAATATATTCGATCCTTTAGGAATGAATCATACCTACGTAGAAGACCAATACAACAGAGTTGTGACAAATAATGCCACATCTTATCATCAACTTATTGACGGAAATTATCTGAGAGCGGTAGAATATTGGGGATATACCGGGTCCGGAAACGTGCATTCTACAACGAATGATTTACTCAAGTGGTTGAGTAATTTTACTGCCCCGCAGATTAAATGGGAAGAACCATTTAGACTAATAAAAACGCTGGATAAACTAAATGATGGGTCTGATAATGGTTATGCTTTCGGAGTATTCATAAATAAATACCTGGGTCATGAAATAATTCAACATGGTGGGGCAATTGGAGGATTTAGAACCTATGCTGGCACCATTCCCGAAGAAAAACTGAGTGTCGTTGTGCTAACTAATTTTTCTTCTTCTTCGTCTGATTCAAAAGCAAATCAAATTTATGAAATTCTCTTAACAGGTTCAGATGCCGACAATAGTGAAACTGTGAAAAAGAATGTTTCTGTGAAAACTATTTCTCTTTCAAACGATGAATTGAAAAAATATGAAGCAAACTATTGGAATGATAAAGAAAATTATTCAAGAAAAATATATTTAAGGAATGACACCTTGCGATATTTCAGGTCCGAAAATAATGAAACTCCTATTGTTCCTATTGGAGATAATGAATTTCAATTGATTACTAATTCAGCAGATCTTAAAATTAAGTTTGTAATTGATAAAAAACAAAAATCCATGTTTGTTACAGTAAATAATGGCAAACCATCTATTTTTGAAAATTATGAAGCACAAACTATCACTACAAAAGATTTATTATCATATACCGGCAAATTTTATAGTCCCGAACTTGAAGCAACTTATAAAATATATTTAAAAAATGATACTTTATATTCTCATCATGCCCGACACGGTGATTTTAAAATAAAAGTTTTAAAACAAGATGTTTTAGAAGGCCAATGGCCTTTTCATATAATCAAATATAAAAGGAATAAAAAAGGAGATGTGTTAGGTATTTATGTTTCAAATGGAAGAGTAAGAAATCTTTGGTTCGAAAAACAAAATTAAAAATCGATTTATTGTATTGCATGAAAAAGGACATAGGTTTCCAGATAACTGGACTTATTACTTGCATACTTCAATTGGTTACATTTTAAAAGACGAAGAAACGAATTGATTTGAAAAAGATGGAAATAATCTGAAAAAGATTTTTAACAACGATGAAATTGATTTAATGCAATATTATAAAAACAATAATACTCTTTATCATTATTACGATTCAACCATCTATGCTCTAGGGTGGTATTATAAACTGAATGATAATGGTTTTAAAGTAGTCTGGCATGAAGGCGACATGATGGGAGCAAGTTCAATTATTAAACTAATACCAGAAAACAATATTGCAATTGCAGTTATAATAAACTCTTCAAACCGACAGGTTTGTAATGATATAATAAACAAATTTATTAAAGTAGTTTTACCCGAATATCAAGCGCCTCCTATCAATGAAGGAACTGAAGTAGCTAATTATAAATCATACACCTCTGACTCTACTTATTTTGGCGATTGGAGTGGAACTATTAAAGTTGATAATTTAGACATTCCATGCTCCATGAAATTTCAACCTGATGGCAATATCATAATTACATATATTGATTATACTTACAAATCATATTTTACTCAGAACAATCCTATTCCACATAAAACAATATTGTTATCTGGTATCATTAACAAAGAATCGTTTCTTGGAATGTTTCCCGGAACCCTACCTTCTAAGGACATTAGGCAAGAATTTAGTCAATTTATGTCGCTCAAACTATATAAGAATGGAAATATATTATCGGGAACTCTTGTTGCATTGGCTGTTGCAGAGAGAGAATACTACGCTTATCCATTTTACATTAGACTTGAAAATAAATGAAAATGCACGAACACACAACATCAACAAAGGAGAATTGGTTAATGAAAAATTCAATGAAACGAATAATAATATCGGCAATTGTAATGTTTTTGGGATTGAGCAGTATTGGTTTTGGACAAAAAGAATTCATCAATGTGAATGGAAAGAAGGTTGAAATATTGACATCTGGTTTAGAGAACAACCAGAAGGATAAACCAGTAATTGTATTCGAAAATGGAATGGCCAGCAAATTTGATTATTGGGAAACTGTGATTACTGAAGTATCGAAAACATCAGCAGTATTTTCTTATAACCGACCAAGAATTGGTGAATCGGAAAATGATAGCATTCCCCCAACCACAAAACATATTGTAGAAAATTTAAGGAAGATGCTATTAGACAAAGGTCTTAATCCTCCATACTTATTAGTAGCACATTCTTTCGGCGGAGCGTATATAAGAAGTTTTGCTTCATATTACCCGGATGAAATTGCCGGACTTATATTTGTTGATCCTATAGATTTTACAAAAAAGAAAGGAGATGGATCTCTTCCATATTTAGAAATTGGATTGACTCAACATCAAATTGATTCTATGTTTGCAAAACCGTATGATGATTTCAAAGAAAAACTTTATTCCGAAATGCCAAATTTTTATGTTGAAGAAGTGAAAATATCAATACAATTAACCGCAGATGAATTTAAAGAATGCGATAGCACTCCTTTGCCCGATGTGCCTGTTCATTTTATAATGGCGGGAGGTTATTCGACTGAGGGTGATGATAGAGGAGAAACCATCTTTGATAAACAGAAATTATTCAGAATTAATAACAACCTAAAGATGAAACGCTGGATAGCATTGTTGGATCCTTTGAAATATGGAAAGTTCTTTTATTGTTCCAACTCCGGGCATAATGTTATGAAAGATGATCCAGAAACAGTTATTTCAAGTATCAAGCTAGCTTTGAATGACTATGATAGAATTCAAAAGGACAAAACAATCAAGGAATAGTAAAATCACACATTACCCGTCGCTCTCCGAAGGTGACCTATGGACAACGAGGATAGCCCTACAAAAGATGGCGATTAAAAATAAAACGACAGGTAACAATGTGCAAAAGTAATCGCGGGTTATGTGATAAAACAAAAGTCAGTGTAAAACTGAAATGGTAGTGAGTAGAAATCCGCTACTACTAATATACAAGACCGTTAATCCACAACATTTCTAATCAATAATCAGCAAATTCCTTCAAAATATCAATAAAATGTTAAGCTAATTTTTCCCGGATTGATACGGCTGTGCCGTGGCTTTTTTATCTTTCACTGTCATGGTTGTACTAAGTCAGGATGTTTTCTTGTGCGGAGAGGGGGGAGTCGTTGATGCCCTTAATTTCATTTGGTTTTTGCAGAGTTTTGAAAGTTGATGACTAAATAATTTTAATTGGTCAATATTTAGTATTCGAGTTTCTATTGTAAGAGATGATGTGTTATTTTTCCGCATCTAAATTATTCTATATTAGATAGATTCTTAAGTCTTACTAAAATGAAGCTAATAAGTTATCGTGGAATTAGTAGAAAAATTTCTATGAGTACTTGTTTGAATTAGTGGTAAGATTCAATTTAAGAGATCCATCCTATTACGATTTTATGTTGAAAAAGCTGCATTTTTCAGAGGTGGTTAAAACTCCAATGTCGCAGAGAATTTTGAATTTTATAAAAAGAATTCAATGACCAAAAAATGACCATGCCACATCAAATACAGTCTATTAAGGCGTCTACATCAACTAATAAAAAAAACAAAAAGCCCGAAAACAGCTTATACTTGCTATTATCGAGCTTTTATTTTTTGTTGCGGAGAGACAGGGATTCGAACCCCGGAAGGACTTGCATCCTTAACGGTTTTCAAGACCGCCGCATTCAACCACTCTGCCATCTCTCCGTATTGAATTTATGAAACATTAAAATTTCCGGTTTTTATTCTCTCACCGGTTCCGCAATTTACTCTCTTTGTATGCGTAAATTTAAGAATATTTTAAAAATGAATCAGAAATATAGTAATATTTATCTAATTTTAAAACATTAGTTATTCTTAAATATTTCAGCATATTATATTAACTTCCGGTGATTATTCAGGGACAACATTGGAGTTTCTGTAAAATAAAGGTCTAACTTAATTTTCATTTCAACCAAAAGGAAAAAATTCATAATTCTAAAAGATTTGCATCATAGGCGCACAGGTCTCAGTTGATGACTTCTTCGAATTGAAAAATAAAATATTCTGTAGATTATCAATTAAATTTTTTATTATGGTACCTTTTACGGATAGAACTTAATTATTAGTAAGAAAAAATTTTGACTTTTTGAATAATTTCCGATAGCTTAGAAAAAATTAAAATGGGATTCTCAGGGAAGATAAATAAATTAGGGTGATTTCTCCATTGAATTTAATTTGTCTGATTTCTTTTGGAACTTATTGTAAGCGAATTTTTTCACAAAGCGGCTGCGGATCTTGAAAAACTTATTATATATTTCGGCATTTTTAATCATTGACTGATTTATTAAATCTTTTAAAATAGATTAAATGAAAATATTGACTTTTTATTTTTCAAAATTGTTTAGGTCTATTTTCCAGATAACTTTATTAATTATTGTATTAGCCATTTCCGTATCTATTGCCCAGGTTAGTGAAATCAAATTTGATCATCTTTCCGTAAAGGACGGATTATCTCAAAGTGTAGTTAATTGTATTTACAGAGATAAAAAAGGTCTGATGTGGTTTGGAACGCAGGATGGATTAAATAGATATGACGGTTACAATTTTAAGGTTTACAAATCAGTTCCTTTCGATTCTAATTCACTTTCGGATAATTGGATTCAGTGTATCACGGAAGATACATCTAATAATTTATGGATAGGAACATACAGCGGCGGTATTTTTAAGTTCAACACGGAACATGAAACGTTTACTAATTACCGGAATGATCCCGGTGATAATAATTCGCTGGTTAATAACAGGGTTTGGGCAATATTAGCCTTGAAGGATGGAAATATCGTGGTAGGTACATCCGGCGGTCTTGACCTCTTCAATGAAAAAACAGGAAAGTTTAAGCATTATAAAAACGTTAAAAATAATCTTAACAGTTTGAGCAACAATGCAGTGAATGCCATCTCAGAGGAAGATGGAGGGATTTTGTGGCTGGGTACATGGGGAGGTGGATTAGATCAATTCGATAAAAAAAAACAAAAATTTAAGCACTATTTCTTTGGAAATGCCGGTTCACCGGGAAATGCACATAATTTTATTAAATCTATTTATAAGGATAAAAATACCTTGTGGCTCGGAACCAGGAATGGGTTAATAAAATTTGAAAAGAAAACTGGTTCATTTGAGATTATTAAGTTGAGTGGCATAACAACTGATTATCCTGATCAAAATTCTATTCTTTCTTTAACTAAGGGCTCTCGCGGGCAATTGTGGATTGGCACCCATAATAATGGCTTATATATTTATGACCCTTCCACTGGAAAATCTAAAAATTATTTACAAACATCTTTTAATCCCGGCGGAGTTAGTGATAACTGGATATCGGCTTTATATAATGATCCTTACGATGTACTTTGGTGCGGAACGGGAAAAGGTATTGATAAACTGCTGCCACTGACCAGGTATTTCATGCATGTTAGTAACGATGCCAAAAAATTATTAGGTTTGAATACAGCGGAGATTAATGCAGTTACCGAGGATCATAACGGAATAATTTGGATAGGAACCTGGGATAATGGATTATATAGGTTTGACAGGAAAGCTTCAACTATTAAGCAATATATTCATAATCCGGCAAATCTATTTAGCCTGCCTAATAATATAGTTTGGTCGATTCTCGAAGATAAAGAGAATAATTTATGGGTCGGTACTTATGCGGGAATAAAAATATTTGATCAAAAATTGCAAAAATTTAAAAATCCGCCATTCTATTCCGGTTTGCTTAAAAATCATAATATATCAGAACTATACCAGGATAGTCGAGATTATATTTGGATAGGTACCTGGGGGGGAGGTTTATACTGCTTCGATACACAGAATAAGAAATTGACGGGATATCAGTATAATCAGGCTGACTCTTCCAGCATAAGCAATAATTTGATAACCTCTATTTATGAGGATAGTAAAAACAACTTGTGGATAGGAACTAATGCGGGAGGTCTAAATAGGTTTATTTACAGCCGTCAAAAATTTATCCGGTACCAGTATAACAAAAAAGATATTAATTCTATAAGTAATAATAATGTAACCACAATACACGAACATAAAGATCATTCCCTATGGATCGGAACCTGGGGAGGTGGAATTAATAAATTTTTACCGCAATCTAATAGATTCAGTAATTATACAGAATCTGAAGGATTATCGAATAATGTGATTTATGGAATTCTTGAGGATCAGCACGGGATTCTCTGGCTAAGTACAGGTAACGGATTATCAAGGTTGGACCCAAAAACAGGTAAGTTTATAATTTACAACGTGAAAGACGGCCTGGATAACGCGCAGTTTCGCCGCGGTTTTACAAAGTGCAGGGACGGACTAATGATTTTTGGAGGTATCAATGGATTGACTCTTTTTTATCCTGACAGCATTAAAGTTGATAATAACAAACCTCCTCTGGTTATTACCTCCTTTGAAGTTTTTAATACAAACAATCCAAAAAATATTGTTATCCCTCCTTCAGGTAAAGTTTTTCTGAAATATTTTGATCATGATTTTGCGATAGGATTTTCATTATTGGATTTTAACCGTTCTGATAAAAATAATTACTCTTATATGCTGGAAGGGTACGATGATAAATGGTCGTTTATAGGAAACAGGAGAAAAGCATATTACACAAATTTATCTCCCGGTTCATACACATTTAAAGTAAAAGCTTCAAACGGTGATAACATTTGGAATCCGAAAGAAACTCAGCTGAAAATTATTATCATTCCGCCCTTTTGGAAAACATGGTGGTTTTTTGTTTCGTTAGCCATTCTTTTCCTATTGCTTTTATATTTAATCTATCGATACCGTCTTGGACAATTATTAAAATTTGAAAGGATGAGAAGTACAATAGCAATAGATCTTCATGATGACATTGGAGCCGGATTAACGAGGATTTCTCTTTTCAGCGATACAGCATTACGAAATCTTGAAAAACTTAATACAAGCGTACTGGAAGACGAAAACATTATTTCATTAAACAAGATGAAATCACTGTTGGTGGAAATAGGCGAGAATTCAAGAAATTTAATCAGTTCGATGAGTGACATTGTTTGGATGGTTAATCCGAGGAATGATTCTTTTGAAAACATAACATTGAGAATGAAAGATTATACCACAAAATTTATGGAATTGAATGATATAGATTATGAAGTTGAATTTGATAACACATTAAGTTCTATATCTCTTCCGATGGATATGAGAAGAAACTTATTTTTAATTTACAAAGAAGCGATTTCCAATATCATACGGCATGCCAATGCGACTCAAGTAAAAATAAGAATATATAAAGAGAAAAATTTCATCAATATTTTGATTCACGACAACGGCGCAGGTCTCCCGGCTGAGGGTAGGTCAAAAGGCAATGGGCTGATAAATATAAAAAAAAGGGCTAATTCATACGGCGGAAATTCCGTAATTACATCTATTCCCGGGAAGGGAACGTCGTTGGATGTGACTTTAAAAATACCCTAAGTTGGGTATGTGTTTTTAATTAAATCTTGGTAACTTTCTTACTGGTATACGGATATAACTTCGATACCCAAACATAGCGGGGATGATGGCTTTCTATTTTCTACTCCCTAGTTATCATACGTTTAGAGTATACTAATTGTACTGATATAATTAAGTTATTATATGCAAAATGATAAAAATTCAACCTTATTGTAATTTCGGACAATACCACACGAGTTTCTGAAACAGGCATCTCTTCGTGAGATACCTGAGATTTATTTGATACGGTAAATTATTTTGATGTGCTGACCGGAAGCCTTATTCGGTGAATTAATGCAGGCACGATAATCAGCACAACTTCTGGCTTAGTTGAATACTTAATAAATTAATTCTATCTATTTATCATCATGGAGGTTCCAATGCGATTTCTTTTAAAAATTTGTTTTTCGGTACTTTTAATTTCGAGCTTTTGCGTTACAAGTCTTTTCGCTCAATCACCTTTCGAAAAGGGCACTAAATTAGGTCAGGTAGGTATCGGATACGGTTTTGCCGGAATATACGGTACCACATCGGTTCCTCCAATTAGTTTAGGTTTTCAATACGGTATAGAGCAAAAAATTTCAATCGGTGGAATACTCGGATATACATCTTCAACGTATGATTTGGGGAGGTATAATGGAGTAGATTATTCATGGACCTATACTTATATATTAATCGGTGCGAGGGGAGAGTATCACTTCCTTGAAAATTCGGAAAATATGGACGGATATGCAGGAGCTACTTTAGGATATGCGATAGCAAGTTTTTCGGAACCTAACGGGTATAGCGGCTATTACACAGCGGGTGGAAGTTATATGGTTTTTGGAGTTCATATTGGATTAAGATACTTTTTTAATCCTAATATTGCATTATTTGGTGAGCTCGGTTATGGTGTCGGTTATATAACCGTTGGAGTTGCCTTTAAATTATAAGTTTTGGTTACTTGATAGAATAGTTAAAGGGTTTCTCTAAATAATAAATTTTAGTTTATAAATTGTATTCGTATAGATGCAATAAGCACTAAAATAAATCTGTGTATACTTCTGATTTCGTATCTTATTTGTGAATGAAATAAATCATTGTGTGTAAAACATGTGATTATTTTATTGAGTAATTTTTTAATTGACAGGGAGTGGGGAGTGAATCTGTCTGATGAAAAGAGGGCAGGTTCACTTCCAAATTTTATGAAGATTTCAAATTTTAAAAATAACAAACAATCAGATTCTTTGATAAAAATAATAATTGTAGAAGATGATATTAAAATAAGAGAATCCTACGTCCAATTGATAAACGATACCGATGGAATGACATGCGTAGGCGCCTACAATTCTTGCGAAGCCATGTTAAGCGAAATAAATGATTTGCTGGTAGATGTCATGCTGATGGATATTGGTCTGCCTGGAATTAGCGGTATTGAAGGAATCGAGAGGGTCAAGGAAATATATCCTTCTGTTGATATACTTGTTTTAACGGTGTATGACGATGATGAGAAAATATTTCAGTCAATATATTCCGGTGCTTCTGGTTATATCTTAAAAAATGAGAACCCGGAAAAATTAATTTCTGCTATTATTGAAATAGGAAACGGAGCACCCATGAGTGCTGCTGTTGCCAAGCGTGTATTAGGCTTTATCCGCGATTTTAGTAATATCTCAAAGATTGATTCTTTCAATTTAACTTCGCGGGAAATGGAAATCCTGCAATTACTGGTTGACGGTATGAGTTTTAAAAAAATAGCAGAAAAACTATTTATTAGCCCTTACACCGTCCACTCACATATAAAGCGCATATATGAGAAGCTGCATGTACATTCAAAATCGGAAGCTGTTTCGAAGGTATTAAAGAATAAAATGTTTCTTCATTGACTTTAGAATGTATACGGTTTAAAAATAGCAAACATTTGAAAATTGTCTTATACTAATAACGGAAATATCATTATAACCTGGCGGCACAAAACCTATATAGAAAACGGTATCTACTATAAAAAGAAGTTCTTGGAGGTATTACGATTACAAAAGCTATTCTAAAAATTTACCCCAAACGGGTAATTTAGTATAGATTTAAAATACAAGTAATCTTTTAACATTTTAAGTACTAGGTTATCTACAAAGAATTTAATTTGTCATTTTGAAGGAGGTAAAATGAAAAAATTTATATTGTTCTTATTGGTCATTTCGTATCCAATATTCGCCCAAATTCCTAATGCCGGATTTGAAAATTGGACGGGTGGATTACCGGATAATTGGCTTACTTCCAACTTACCGACACTGGCCACAAATGTTACACAATCATCGGATGCTCATTCCGGTACTTCTGCAATAAAAGGAGAAGTAATTAATTTAATGTCAGGTCCATACCCTCCTCTTATTCAATCCGGCTCGGATGCATTGGGTTTCGGAGTAAATCAAAGGCATAATTATCTGACGGGTTACTATAAATTCACATCTATCAGCAATGATGCCTTAAACGTTACGGTTGTTATGTATAAAAATCAGCAGGCTATCGGAGCCGGTGCGATTCAGCCAGCCCCTGCCTCCTCTTATGCGAAATTTGAAGTTAAAGTATCTTATATTGACAATACCATCCCGGATACATGTATAATTCAAATTGCAATTGGCAATTCCAGTCAAGGTTCTATTCATGTAGGCTCTTATTTCATACTGGATGATCTTGCTTTTGCCGAAACAGCGACCGGTATTGATTTACAGAGCAATGCTCCCTCGGATTTTAAATTAGATCAGAATTATCCTAATCCGTTCAATCCTGTCACCTCAATTATGTATACCATACCGGAAGAAAGTTTTGTGAAATTAAAAATCTATAATATGTTAGGGAATGAAGTAGCGAGTTTAGTTAACGAGGAGAAACCAGCCGGTGATTACAGAATTAAATTCGACGCATCAAATTTACCTAGCGGAGTTTATATCTATAGAATTCAAGCAGGAAATTTTAGCGCAACTAAAAAATTAATGTTGATTAAATAACCGGAAAAAATTGTATTAGTTCTTTCGTTGAAGTTGAAGTGTTTGATTTCAGTACGCATAATTACTATGGAGGGCATCATAAATAAAGGGCCATAGTATTTTTTTTTGAAAGACTATGACCCTCATATTTACATGTCGGATTTAAAATAGATCATATATAAAGTAAATCTCTAATTTTTTGAAGCAGTTTTTGATTCATCCGTAGCTCTGGGAAACCTTGCATCCATCATAGCTGCCTTATATGCAAAGAATGCCATCATTGCCGCAGCCTGCTTCATGTCCTTTTCCGGTGCTCTATCATAAACATCCATATTAGAATGGTGTACGCGAGAACTATAGTCAAGCGGATCTTGAATAAATTGAAAGCCCGGTAAACCGACTGCATCAAAAGATAAATGATCTGTTCCGCCGGTATTTGAAATTGATACTGTCTGTGCGTCGGGATCGTTGAATTCATGCATCCAGTCTCTAAATATTCCTCTTGCAGCCTCGTCGCCTTGAAGGTAAATTCCCCGGAACTTGCCGACACCGTTATCATCGTTAAAATAAACAGAAAATTTATCGTACCCGGCTGTCTTTTCTAAATTGGATTCAACACCGCCTGTTAGTACAGTAGAGGGATTACCTCTTTTGGCTTTTGCAAATACTTCGGATACATATTCCCTTGATCCGATTAATCCTTCTTCTTCTCCGCCCCAAAGTCCAATACGGATAGTTCGTCGCGGTTTCAAATTGAGAGCCTTAATAATTCTCATAGCTTCCATACATACCGCAGAACCGGAAGCATTATCAGCGGCGCCAGTTCCGGAATGCCAAGAATCGAAATGACCGCCTATCATCACGATTTCATCTTTAAGATCTGTTCCGGGAATTTCGCCTAAAATGTTGAATCCTGAATCCGGCTTCGTCCATGCAACATTTAACCCTATCTCCATTGTCAGCTTTTCACCTTTCTCAATCATTCTTACCATACGATTATACTGTTCGGATGATACAACAATTTGGGGAATTATAGAAGGAGCGTCGGGATCGTATGCATTCACTCTATTCATAAATCCATTCCGTTGTGGCTGGGGAACAGATGCCTGCTGAACGAAAATTGTTCCGTCATCACCCCTTGAGGCTTCAAGTACAGCTAATGCTTTTTCGTTTTGACACATCTCTAATTTTTGGGGATCCAACACTCTTTGAGTTATAAATCTTCTTACCCTTGCCGAATCAATATTAGGCACAAATCTTTTAATGAAAGTATATACCGAATCAAAATTATCCATCGTAAATCTCGGATATCTCATCCTCCCGCGCCTTTTAGGAGTTTTATATGCATTAGCTAATTTTAACAATACCGAGTCGGTCATTCTCTGAGCGTCTGGTGTAAAGTGAGGATGTATATTTTCAGGCTCACTGAGCAGCACAAATTTCCCATTCAATTTGCCTTTGTATTGTTTTAATTCATCCGGAGTTTTTACATTAAGGTAAACAACCTCTGCTTTTTGAACCTTATCAAACCCCGGTGACCATGCTTTGGGATATGCAATAAGCGGAATTGTTCTCGGAGAAATGACTTCGGCACTGAACTTTTTTAAACTCCACCCTTTCCCGACGGGTCCCCATTTATCGTAATGAATATTTTGTAAACCCCATTCTTTCAATTTCATTCTTGCCCACTCGGCGGCTTCTTTATATTCAGGCGAATAATTTAGCCGTGGTCCATAAACATCGCTGAGGAAGCTTAGCAATTCCATAACTTGTGAATTTTGATTTTCCTCGTTTTTAATAGTTGACACAACAGAGTTTTTATCGCTTTTCTCCGGTACCTGTGCAATCATTTGAATAGAGGTAAAAAGGATTACAGTAGAATAAGAGATAGTATTCTGTTCATTTTATTTCTCCCTGGTTTTGTTGGTATTATATTATTGAACATAACAATTAGGAACAATAACGTCTATGCTGTAATCTTTGAGCTTGGTATATAGTATGATCCCCGTTTCCGGATTTGATGCTCTGTGGTATTTATTATAAAGTTTTCAAATCACTATTTAAAATAGTGAACTTTATTTTATTTTGAAAAAAAATTAAAATTATATGATATTATTTTCGTACTGTTATGAAATTATATAATGCATTTACTTTTTGAGTTGAATTATTTTTAATAGAAGAATAGTTTCCTTAGGTCCATTTTTATTCAACATTTTTTATAAAAGTGATGCGAACTTGATTTTGAAAGAACTTATACAAGAATCGGTAAAACATCTTTGAATAAAATATGTTTGAAATTTTAGAAATTCGACTGCCGATAATAAACATTGCCTGCCAGAGATTAGGAATCCTATTTTTATTCTTTTTATGGGAAGATATTATGGGGACTCACTTGTAGACTCATTAGCAGTGAGAATGAGCACTCGGCTAAATGTTTTAATCTTTGGAGAGTACTTATTATCATTAGGGTATTATTTTTGGCATTAAGTTTTTTCTCAATAGTGGCTATTATTAATGAGATTAATTTGAGATAACTTTCCAATTTAGCTGAAAACTTTTATTTTATGACAAAAATCCAACCTTTTTTATTTGCATTTTTCTGGAAATAGGGATATATTTGTTGCTCGTTTATAAATATGGGCGGACGCCGGAGTTGGAGAGCCGGGGCGGACTGTAAATCCGTTGGCTGACGCCTTTGGGGGTTCGAGTCCCTCGCCGCCCACTGTTAATTATAAGTTTTATGTTTGAAATAATAAAGGGAATATTACAATAAGTTATTTGATTTTAATTCCCTTATTTTTTTGTTCTTTTTAGATTGAAAATTTTCAACTTGTGTGAAATAAAAATACTCACTGAGTTAGAGCAATCCTGTTTAAAGTGGAATATTTTGTTGATTCTTTAAGAAATGTTCTAAGAAAACATAAATAAATACTCCGTTAAAAGGGAAATTTTATTTAATAAGCGGGAGTAACTCAGTTGGCTAGAGTCACAGCCTTCCAAGCTGTTGGTCGCGGGTTCGAGTCCCGTCTCCCGCTCAAGTGAGCAATTTGAATTTGCATTCAGAGTAATTTTCGGCGAGATAAAAATTAGAATTGAAATTTTGTTAGACATCCTAATACTTACTTAAGGAATGTTCATCAGCTTGACCGGTACTACCTGAGAAAGCAATTAAAAAAAAATAATCAATTGCTGACGTAGCTCAGTTGGTAGAGCACATCCTTGGTAAGGATGAGGTCACAAGTTGGAATGCCGGTCGTCAGCTCTAAAAATAAATAATAATAAATTCGTTATGAGAGATATAATAACATTAGAATGTACCGAGTGTAAAAGAAGAAATTACACCACAACAAAAAATAAAAGACTCCATCCCAACAGAGTAGAATATAAAAAATATTGCCGCTGGGATAGGAAGCACACTATTCATAAAGAAACTAAATAATTTTGCTACGTCAGTAGCTCAATTGGCTAGAGCAGCGGTCTCCAAAACCGCAGGTTCGAGGTTCGAGTCCCTCCTGACGTGCTGCTTATAAATTAGAGCTTAATATTATGAAAGAAAAAATAGTTGGTTTTGTAGATGATGTGGTCAAGGAAATGAAAAAAGTTACCTGGCCGACTAAAGAAGAGTTGAAAGATTCTACTAACGTTGTTATAGTTTCTTGTCTGATACTATCAGCTTTTACTTATGTTGTTGATATGATCATTACTCAAGTTTTTAAAGGAATTTTTTAGGTCGATTTTGCTATGGAATTAAGATGGTACGTAGTTCAGAGTTTTGGGACATGAGAATAAAGTTAAAACGCTGCTTGACTCTGAGCTTGCAGATAATGAATCATTGCGTGCTAAAGTACCGGATATATTAGTCCCGAATGGAAAAAGTTTTCGAGGTTAAAGACGGGAAGAAAAAAGCAAGAACAAAAGCTTTTACCCCGGATATATTTTAGTTCAGGCTGACCTCGATAATCTCAGTTAAAGATTTTATACTGAATACACCTCGGTGATGGGATTTCTAGGCACTAGAAATAATCCCAATCCGTTGCAGCCCGAAGAGGTCAAAAGAGTAGTTGGTCGTATTACACAGGATGAAACCAGCGAAAGAATGGAAACTATTTTTAGAAATGGTGACCTTGTCAAAATTATTGACGGTCCTTTTAACAATTTCAACGGAACCGTTCAGGAAGTGAACAAAGAAAAAATGAAAATAAAAGTGATGGTCTCTATTTTTGGAAAAAAACCCCTGTTGAAATTGATTTTGTTCAAGCAGAATTAGAAAAATAAATTAAGTATATATTGTATAGGTAAACCATATGGCTAAGAAAATAAGCGGATATATTAAATTACAAAATACCTGGCGGAAAAGCCAATCCGTCTCCGCCTGTTGGACCGGCTCTCGGTCAAAAAGGCGTAAATATTATGGAGTTTTGTTAAACAGTTTAACGCCAAAACATCCGACAAAGACGGGCTGATTATACCTGTTGTTATTACAGTATATTCCGATAAATCTTTTACTTTTATAACTAAAACCCACCTGCGGCCGTTTTGTTAAAAAAAGCAATAAAACTGGAAAAGGGATCGGCTGAACCTCACAGGAATAAAGTAGGTAAAGTTAATAAGGCACAGGTAAAGGAAATTGCAGAATTGAAAATGCCCGGGGATGCTTTCAATGTGTCGAGCATGCAATGAGCATGGTGGCGGGAACAGCCAGAACATGGGGCATAACTGTAGAAGAGTAATTTTATAATTTGAATATTCGATGGTGTAGTGATGCAAAAATCTAAAAGAAATAAAGCAATTCTTGAAAATTTAAACACAAACAAAGAGTTCTCTATACTTGAAGCAATACAGATGCTTAAAGACAAAACTAGCGTAAAATTTGTAGAATCTCTGGACTGTGCTATTAGGCTGGGCGTAGATCCCAGGCATGCTGATCAAATGGTTAGAGGAACCGTATCGTTACCTAATGGTACCGGTAAAAAAGTTACCGTTTTGGTTATAGCGAAAGGTGCAAAAATTCAAGAAGCTTTGGATGCCGGAGCGGATCCTGCCGGTTATGAAGATTACCCTGGAGAAAATTAAGGGCGGATGGACAGATGTTGATGTTATTATTTGCACGCCGATACTATGGCTGATTTGGGTAAATTGGGTAGAATTCTCGGTCCTAAAAGGGTAAATACCTAATCCCAAAAGTGGAACGGTTACACCGAATGTAGCTACGGCAGTTCAGGAAGTAAAAGCCGGAAAAATTGAATTCCGGGTTAGACAAGACAGGTATCGTGCATACTTCACTCGGAAAATTAAATTTTGACGCCCCGAAACTTGAAGAAAAATGCAAAAGCATTTTTGAATACAATTATAAGAATGAAACCTTCATCAGCTAAAGGTCAATATGTAAAAAGCCTGTATTTATCAAGTACTATGGGACCGGGACTAAAGATCTCAAAAGATGAAATT
>CAVVVS010000057.1:0-42758 GCA_963751355.1 uncultured Ignavibacteriales bacterium
AGAATAAGTCATTGACTCAAAAATAAATCTAACCATTAAGAACTCAATATTTGCTTATAAATAAAGAGAAAAATTAATTATAAGTTTTAGTTATATTGGTTGACTCATTTTTATTGGCAAGTTCCGATTGATAAAAGAAATACCATATTCCGTCAAAAAAATAAGACCGTTCAAAAAACTTGAAACGGTCTTTAAATTGAATGTTATTTGAAACTATTTTAATAAAACAAATTTTTTAACAGCGGAGTATTCTCCGGCTAGAAGATGATAGAAATACACTCCGCTGGGAAGATATGAACCGCTAAAAGTTACGTTATAAGTACCGGCTTTTTTATTTTCATTAATTAAAGTTTTTACTCTTTCTCCTATTGAATTATAAATGTTTAATTTCACATGAACTGATTTCGGAACGGCATACCTTATTACCGTGGTTGGATTAAATGGGTTGGGATAATTTTGAGAAAGATCAAACTTGGCAGGCACATTAGTAATGTTTACTTCCACAATCTTTGAATATTTATATGTGCCGCTATAATCAATTTGTTTCAGCTTGTAGTAACTAATGCCGATACCTGCCGATTTATCTATATACGAGTAGGAATGTTTTTCTGTCGTTGTACCATTGCCTTGAATAAAACCTATAGATTCAAAATTCATTTTATCCATGCTTTTTTGAATTTCAAAACCATTATTATTTGTTTCGGTTGAAGTTGACCATGCTAATACAACACTATTATTTGAACAATGAGCAGTGAATTGAGTTAATTCAACGGGTAATGGAGTTACATCTGATACATCAGACATATTTTTATAAAAGGATTGCACTTGTTTTGTAGAAAATTTTAAACTACCTACTGCTGCTAAATTGCTGTTTCCTTCTGCTGCAATCTCAGCAGTTACAATTTCCACTTTGTCACCCAGATGCATCGAAAAAGGACCGGATGTTGCTTCTATTCTTCTGTCTCCCGGTCCGTCAACAATCCCATCGACCCAGCCGCTGCCGGAAACGGGATCTCCATCTAATAAATATGTACCGGCTCCACCGATAGGCCCTCCGAATTGAGATGGACGCGAGAATGATTCTGCATTAGGATATGGTGGTCTTGGTAAATCCCTTATTAAATTATACCATTGTTCCGTCCCGGAGTATGCTCCCAAATCAGGGTCACTCCATGTTCCGCCGGCAGCAAAATATGTAAATCCGCTCATCGGTTTGGCATTTACATATTTATATCCTTTCCTCCAATGAAAGTTAAAAAGAGCACTATCGGAAGGATTACCCGTATATTCGGAAACTCCTTGCAGAAATGTATAACCAACCGCAGGAGGCGAGATACCAAATTTTGAATAAATAGCATCCTTGGTTGAAGCATTATATGCATAACCTAGATCTAAAGATGTATCGCAGCCGCTGAAGTCATCCACAGAATTCCCGTTATCCGGATCCGCCCACTGGGATATATACATACTGTCAATATGTGCACCTGCGGGAGTTGTTGATGTGCCTTTATAGAGTATATCAACTTTTTTAAAGATAGTATTACCAAGCGCACCGGAAATATTATATGCCCAAATTGTTTCTTGCACATCTAATCCAATTGAAGGCGAACCGGCTATGTGTGATGCGTTATCATCGTTATATTCAATCCAGATAGTTTGTGATGCACCCGGTACCCCGGGAATATCAACCGATGGTTCATACGAACCATCATTATTTACATCTTTATAGGGAGCACCTTTATCGGCAGGCCAGTCATTCCAATCTTTTGCGTATTGATCTTTAATTTGGCTTATTTGAGTAAAGGTAACTTGAGAGTAAGATTCCATAAAGAAATTAGCTGCATCGTCAGTTAGATCTGCTGTTTTATAATCGGTACGCACTCTAAATAATCGCGTTACAGGTGTGGTCCCGCTGACATACGTGTTACCCCCTACCCTAAGTTGTGGATTCTGTCCGTCATAAACTAAACCTCCCCATACAACTCCTTCTTGAAAAATCAAGCCAGCATCCACACTTTTGGGAAATTTTCCGTTCCATGCATTATCAACAAGTGCCGGACGGAAACCGGCACTATTTACCCATGAGGTAAGATTATTAATATCGATCAGACTTTTTGACGAATCTGCTGAAACCACTGCAATTCTATTCTTATTTTTAATGCCTCCTTTGGGATAAAGAACGGCAGTAATAATAAGAACAGAGAACAACGTGCAAAATGCAACCATTTTAGTTTTCATTATACTCCTCTGTATTAATTAGTAATTATAGAGCGAAATTTGTAACTTTTTTTAGTTAAAACTTTCGGTGAGCTGAAAGACTCAAGATAAAAATTAGATATGCTGCTTTAAATCGAATAAAATTTCCTTGTTTTTAAATAATAAAAAATATTTGAACTATATATAGCCGGGAAATTAGCTTTCTCGGAAAATTGTTTAATTTTTTTTAGTTTTTTAATAGAATCATCGGATTTTTTTGGATCATTGGTAGCAATTTTTCCCCCGGAAATTATCCTTGAGCATGAATGCCGACATTAGTCCCGCGGTCGAATACAGCCTGCAGACTTTCGCTTACTCTGTCCATCCAATTATAATGGTATTTATAAAGGTAAAGCTGCTTATCACACTGCACACCTTTTGAGAAAGATGATTTACTAAGTAGATGCCCCATATTTTATATCGTAAGTTTTTAACAACTAACAACTTAATGAATTTTTATTTAATACGAAAAGATTTGGATTAATTTTGTTCGGCTGTGATTTGATCAAATCGAATGGTTGAAAATAATTTCAGCATTAAAACATTATGAAGCTAAGAATTATTATTTTGAATTTTAGATTTGACAAAAATGTAATTGATAAATATTTTTGGATCTTTGAAAGATATGCACAACTTAATTTTACTACGATACAATATTTCTTTTATTTCACTAATTCTATATCGTCGATTTAAAAATGTCTTTTAGCGAATGCTCGGCCTGAGTGACTCTTCAGATACTTCTCAAAATCTATTGCTTTCTTTTTATCCTCAAAGGCAATTGCATTCTTTATTTTCCATGGTTTATATTTTGATGTATGTGGTGAGCCCCCTCCATTATGCTTTTTTAATCGCTCCCTTAAATTGTTGGTAAAACCTGTATAGTATTCTTCGGGATAATCTATACTTCTTAATATATAAACGTAATAATACATTACGATCCCCTTCCCTATCTTAGTTTTGGCCTGCCGGGGCGTAGTTTTGAGCGAAGATTGAATTTTGGGTAAAATTAATATCACGGCTTCACTTTGTTTCGCCGCTGCAGGCTTCGTTTCATCGCTTCGCTCAAAACGAAGCCTGGTGGAGGTGGCGGGGGTCGAACCCGCGTCCGAAATTAAGATCCAAAGAACCTCTACACACTTAGTCTGCCGTTGTTTTAGCTTAAAGTTACCGGACAAACACGCATCACCTTAAGCTTGCTCATTAAAGAATTCGCCTACTCTATAAGAGCGATAGATTCAGCTATCATACCTAAACGACGTTCTTTCAAATCCCGGTATGAGAAAACTTGAAGAACGGCTGCGTCTTTTTTTACGCAGCTAAGGCGTAGTTATATTCGCCAGTTATAGTTTTGTCCCAAATGTTTTACGTGTACTTCGGGGAACACGGTGTGCAGTTCAATGCCTCTTCAATCCCGTCGAAACCAAAATTCA
This sequence comes from uncultured Ignavibacteriales bacterium, assembly GCA_963751355.1. Classification (GTDB taxonomy): domain Bacteria; phylum Bacteroidota; class Ignavibacteria; order Ignavibacteriales; family Ignavibacteriaceae; genus CAVVVS01. The sequence goes on from CAVVVS010000057.1 coordinate 3,687, forward strand.
CCCCCAATTGGGTATTTAATATTGGTAATAACCATCGGAAAATTTTTATTTTTTCCAGGTTACGTCCGGTACGTTGGAGACTTTATTCTCAAAACGTGAAAGAACAAAGAATAGATCGGCTAATCTATTCAAATAGATTACTATGTTTTTATTAATCATATCTGTTTTACTCAGCGAAACCACTTTTCGTTCCGCCCTTCTGCAAATCGTTCTGCATATATGTAATACGGCGCTGCTTTTTGAACCCCCGGGCAGTATAAAATTCTTCAGCGGTTCCAGTCTCTCTTCAAATCTATCTATTTCATCTTCCAGATTCTTAATAAATTTTTCAGGGACTCTTTCAATATTCAATTTTTTATTTTTTGGAGTATCCGGTGCAGCCAAATCGGCTCCGACAGTAAAAAGCTGGTTTTGAATTTTTTCCAATAAGAATCTCACATCTTCATCTTTTACTTCGGTTAATGCGAGCCCTATAAACGAATTTAATTCATCCGTTGTTCCGTATGTATCTATTCTTTCGGAATTTTTGGGGACTCTTTCCCCGCCGAATAAGCCGGTTTCACCCTTGTCGCCGGTTTTAGTATAAATTTTCATTTTTTGGATTGTAAGTTTTGTACCGTAACTCCAACCGGCTCAATATTTGAATTTTTTGCAATTAATTTGGTTCCACCTTCCGTGTAGGCTTTTCTTACATAAGCCAGGCCAATCTGCTTTCCTAATTTTTTCGAATATCCTAATGAAGTAATCTTGCCGGCATCCATATCGTATTCATCAAACAAATTATAATCACTGTTACTCTCAACCATATCGTCCAATATAATTCGTTTCAATGTTCTTTGAACTTTATCATAAGTATCCAATCGTGCAATAACTTCCTGTCCTATATAGCACCCTTTAGTAAAACTTATTAAATTTCTTAACCCGGCTTCATGCGGATTGTAAAGATCACTTATTTCCTGAGGAGCTGCAGGGATCCCTTGTTCGATTCGATATAAATCATATGCATCCTCGCCAACCATACTGAAATCAAACGGTCCTTTATTTTTCTCCATGTATTTAACTAGTTCAAGCCCGTTATCAGAATCGGCAATAATAATAAAGCTGTGGTGTCCTTTTTTATCCAGCCTTTTTAAGAGAAAGAACATTATACCGTCGGCATTGGCTACTTTAAAAGTATCCGGAGCAATTTCATTAACTACACTTCCAATGAGCAGGGTCATGAATGAATCTGCTTGCGGACCCATAACCTGCAGCATTACATATTTCCCGGCCGAATCAGATATTTCCACATCGTCTGCAATTATATACTTATCGATCCAGCTCATAACTTTTGATTTATTATGCCCGCTACATAAAAGCAACTGGTGATCCTCAAAATTTAGAATAGATGCAACATCAATAATCCGGCCTTTATCCGAAGTAAAAATTGTATCCAGCACGCAGCCTTTAGCAATATTTTTCAGAGAATTTGTAGTAATCCTGTGAAGGAAATCGATCACATCATTCCCTCTTAATTCAATTACTCCTTCGTGAGAAATATTTCTTACGCCAACGCCCTTGCAAATAGCATGAATCTCATCATCAATATTAGTATAATATTTAACTATTTTTGGATCATCCGGGTCAACCGAAACATTGTTACCTAACGATTCAAAATATTCATTAAGCCGCGTTGTTTTATCTTCAATTCCAATCATCTAAGCTCCTATATTTTTTCTACTAAAGTTTAAGAAAAGATAAAACTATTAAATTTACTTCAAAATTTAAACTATGAGTTTCGTAATTTATTTTATCGGTTCAAAAATAATAATAAGTTTACTTATTTTTCAACTCATTATTAAATTTATTTCAGTTATAATTTAAACTGTAATAAACGTCGATATTTAAAGATACGAAAATTTTAAGTCAGTAATAAGGGAGTTAATAAGGCTGGGTTTGTCTCCGGTTCCGGGTGTTATAATAGAGGCTATCTTTAGTATCCCAAATAAAAGCTACCGAATCTTTTGCATAAATTCTGTTGGGAAGATTGTAATAAAGATATTCATAATAATCAGGGTATCTATCATTATTAACGTTTGCAATAGTTCTCTTAAAATCAATTCCTTCGTAAGTCAGCAAAAGATGAGGTCTTGATGTTATACCGTTCAGCAGAAAATAATTATAATCGAAGTGTCCGACTCCCCGGGCATAATGAAAATCCACCCTTATATAGGGAGTACCATTGTATTTCCAGGTTTTCATCTGGAAATAATTAAAACCTCCATGATTCGGAATGGGATATTCCCATTCCCGCGTATATGTGCTATCTTCGCACTTAAACAAAGTTAAATAAAAGAATGCCGTTCCGAGTTTCGTACTATCCAGATCGATAAAACTTTGATCATAACCGACTACGTTATTCGGTTTAATCAATTTTTCACCCGGTTTCGACATAGCTATGACAGCAAAAATATAAGTGCCGTTGTGGTTGTAATATATAAGTGCCGGCTTGGGTACGTTGAATGTCAATGTTTTATCGAAATTAACAACATACGTTCCGGGCGGATAATTATGGAAAACGTACTCTAATAGATTTAAGGTATCGCAGGGGCTTCTTCTCTTCAACTCTTTTTTATATTGCTCCAGTTTATATTGCTGAAGCCTGGAATCTTGAGTTACGGAATAGCCGGTGTTACCCTCTTCAGCTCCGGTAGTTTCTGATGTTGTTTCCTTTTTTTTGCCGCAAGATACAAGAGCCATTGCAAAAATAATAAGGAATAAATACGATACAACTTTCTTCATATTAGATGTCATATTCATTACTAGTAACGGCATAATTTACTTATATATATTTTAATATAAAACAACTTTTATGCCATTACTTTATAGTAAAGACAGCTAATATTTTGTTTAAAAATCAAAAGATGAAAGCACAAATATGATTAGCTATCTTAAGGGTAAACAAATTTTTTCAGATTAAAATTATCAATCTAAGAATAAGGCATTTACTTATTCAGCATACCCATTGATAAAATAAGCTGAACTCATGATCCCTAGTTTAAAATGATTTAGATCAAAATGTTCATTGGGTGAATGTAAATTTTCCGAATTCAATCCAAGTCCCATTAAAACAACTGGGGCTTTTAATTTTTTGGAGAACACAGTAACAATCGGAACGGAACCGCCTTCTCTCATATAAACTATCTTTTTACCAAATGCTTTTTCCATTGCTTTGGCAGCAGAAACAGTTGCTTTATCATCTAAAGGAGTAATTACTGGATAGGCACCGTGTAAATCTTTTACGGATACTTTAACCGACTTGGGTGCAATGCTCTTAATATATTTAGTGAACATTTTTGATATTTTATTAGGGTCCTGATTAGGAACCAGTCTCATACTTATTTTAGCTGTAACTTTTGAAGGGATTACGGTTTTTGCACCTTTCCCGGTAAATCCCCCTATAATTCCGTTACAATCAAGTGTGGGTCTCGCCCATGTTCTTTCTAATGTTGAATAATTTTTTTCGCCCTGCAGTTCTTTAACACCTAACTCCTTTGCATATTTTTGTTCCGAAAATTTGAGTGCTTTGATGTTCTCTCTTTCTTTCTTTGTAAGTTTCAGTACATTGTCATAAAAGCCCGGGATAGTAATTTTGCCTTCTATATTTTGAAGTTTTGCGATCATTTTAGAAAGCACATTAATAGGATTAGCAACCGCCCCGCCGAAAGTTCCCGAATGCAAATCTCTATTCGGACCCACAACTTCAACTTCCATGTAAGCTAAACCTCTGAGCCCGTATGTAAGAGTCGGTACTCCCTTGGCATATAACGCGGTATCCGATAAAAGAACGGCATCGCATTTTAATAAATCCGTATTATGATTTATAAAAGATTCAAGACTTTCACTGCCTATTTCCTCTTCGCCTTCAATAATAAATTTAACATTTAACGGGAGACTGCCGTAAGTTTTAAAATATGCCTCAACACATTTTATATGCATGAACATTTGGCCTTTATCATCAGTAGCGCCCCTGGCATATATTTTATTATTTTTAATAACCGGATCAAATGGAGGGCTATCCCACAATTCAACAGGATCGACCGGCTGGACATCGTAATGCCCGTAAATCAATACCGTCGGTTTCCCCGGGGCACCTAGCCATTCGGCATAAACCAATGGATGACCTTCCGTCTCAATTACTTTTACCCTGTTCATACCCGCCTGTTTCAATTTTTCGGAAACAAACTTTGCACACTTTTTTATATCTGTTTTATTTTCGGAACTAGTGCTGATACTTGGTATTCTCAGAAACTCTTTGAGTTCCCCAATATAATTTTCAATGTTGTCCTCAATGTATTTGATTACTTCTTGCAAAATCTTACTCCTTTTTATTTTTCTAATTTATATTTAAAAATAATCGGAACATATGTTTTAAAATTTTGAACCGTTGTACTATCCAATTTATTTAAAATTTCTTTTGAAGGGACAAAAAATTCTTTCCATGGGTCATCCGTTAAGTAAATATTCCGGGAATTATCCATGGTTATTGATTCCAATGCTGCAACATAATTAAACTCATGATATCCGGGTATTTCACTTTTTAATTTTTTATGTGCGAGGCCCCTAACATTAAAATTTTTATCAAAGGTTATATGAAAAAGATCCTTGAAATTCCTGTCAATACCGTACACGGAATAATTTGCGTCCGAAAATAATCCGCTGATTGAATGAATATTCAATGGTTTTGTATTTTGTGTCTTGACAATATTCATATTCTTCTTGTCAACAATATAAATAACGGTGCTATCGGTAAACACACCCTCATTAATTATACCTTCTAAACCTAAATACACATAGTTTTCATCAACCGCAATACCTTCGTAACCAATATTATTCTTTACAAATTTATAAAACAATTGATCGGGTTTTATGTCCACTCTGCTTATATTTATAACGGTATCGGCAAATACATTATCGTTTTTAAATTCTAATCGATAAATACCCGCAAATTTTTGATAATCTTTACCATCGCCTTCAATAGAAAGATACATTTTATTTTCTGATCTATCGTAAGCCAAATCTTCAAAGTCCGCTTTCGGGAAAGGTGCTAAAAATTTTTTCACATTATTCTCAAAAACTACAGGTGAAATGTTAAACAAAGTATCACTGCTAATTTTTAAATGGTGAAGTTCCCCCATATCATCAGCAAGAAGAAATGACTTTGCATAATTTTTGTCAATTCCTAAAAAGGCAATGCCGGAAGTTTGAGATGTTCTTTGTATTCCGGTTTTTAACCAACGCGGATAAGATTGGTCCTGTTTAATATGTAATTCACGACTGCCGGAATATTCTGAACAATTCAATGAAATAAATACACATAAAACCGGTAAAAGTGCTTTAATCATAATTTGGATTATTTAACAAGAAAATTCCTAAAACAAATATAGCAAAATCTTTCAATTATAATAATTATGTTAACACTTGCTTGTTAAACTTTTATCCCTTTCATATATTGAATATATGATTTTATATAGATACATATTAAAAAATCACTTTGTGCCGTTTATCTTTTCGATAATTACATTAATGTGCATTTTTCTTCTTCAATTTATGATGAAATTTGCGGACAGGCTGGTCGGAAAAGGATTATCGGCATTTGTTATTGCAAAGTTAGTAGCATATAATTTGGCATGGATGGTCGTGCTTGTTATTCCGATGGCAACACTTGTGGCTACACTTATGGCATTTGGTACAATGTCTCAGAATAATGAAATAACGGTTATAAAATCTTCCGGTATAAGTTTATATAAAATGATGGTTGCACCTTTTTTGATGAGCATTCTTGTCGGGTATCTGCTTCTCCTTTTTAATAACGATGTGCTGCCGGATGCAAACCATCATGCTAAAATTTTGATGGGAGACATTTCCAGGAAAAAGCCCACATTATCGCTTGAACCGGGAGTATTTTCACAGGAGGTTTCTAATTACGCCATACTTGTCCATGGCATAAATAAAAATACGAATGAACTAAAAGATGTGCTTATTTATGATTTTTCGGATCCTTCAAAGTTAAATATTGTTACCGCAGTAAAGGGAAAGATATATTTTTCGAAGGATCAGTCAAAACTGATAATGGAACTATGGAACGGAGAAATTCACGAATCGGATTTGATCCATCCTAATTATTACAGAAAACTGATCTTTTCAAAACATCGCATAGCAATGGATGCCGAACAATTTTCATTTCAGCAAACCAGTCCTGGCGGTCCTCGCGGCGACAGGGAATTGAGCGCCAACGCCATGCTCAAAATTATAGACAGCCTGGACAACATCAAAAGGAAATCTGTCGGTTCTCTTGAGTCAGCAACTAACAAGTACATGTATGTTGACACTACCAAAGAGCAACCGGCTGTTGCACCTTCGTCAAAGATGAAAGACAAAGAATTAGTTTATATAAGAGCATTGGCTAAAATAAGAACTGCGCAAAATATTGTATTGGCAAACTATAGAATGGTAAAAGCCATGAACGATGAGATAAGCCAATACTGGGTTGAAGTTCATAAAAAGTATGCAATCCCGGTCGCGTGTATTGTATTCGTGTTGATAGGAGCACCTTTAGGGGTGATGGTTAAAAAAGGTGGTTTTGGAGTTGCAGCCAGTATTAGTTTATTTTTCTTTGTACTTTATTGGGCATTTTTAATAGGGGGAGAAAAATTAGCTGACAGAGATCTTTTATCCCCGTTTTGGGGAATGTGGTCTGCCAACGTTTTGTTAAGTATAGCGGGAATAATATTAACTTCAAAAACCGTACAAGAAAGTGTAAAGATTAACTTCGGGTTTCTTAAAAAGCTTGTCCCTAAACAATGGCGTGGTTTTGAAAATGAAGATGAATTAAATGAAAATTCTTGATAGATACTTAATAAAACAATTTCTGCAAACCATAGTTTTCGGCTTATTTGCCTTTACTTTGATATTTGTTGTCATAGATATGATGGAAAATCTGGATGATTTTATAGATCAAAATGTTCCCGCTCATATCATGTTCCATTACTACATAGTCTTCAGCCCTGATATTATAAAATTAATGACGCCGGTTGCAGTTTTGTTTGCTGCGCTTTTTACTGCTGGTAAAATGGCTAACTTAAGCGAATTGACTGCAATAAAATCCAGCGGAGTCAGCATGTACCGGTTCATGACGCCCTTTATAGTAACAACAGTTTTTATCAGTATTTTTTCGGTTTACTTTTCCGGTTATGTTGTACCCATGGCAAATAAAACTAAGGTTAATATTGAAATGAATTATTTGAACAGGGGATATGATTTTGCCGGTAGTAATTTATTTTTTCAAGACTCTAAAACCAGGATTGTTAATATTTCATTTTTTGATGAATCTCGTAACCAGGCTAACAGGGTTAGTATTGAAAATTTTAATAAGAATGATTTAACAAGAATGACATCGCGAATCGATGCTCTTAAAATGATATACGATTCACAAAATCATAGCTGGATAGCGTATAACGGGATAAAAAGAGTTTTTATTGACGACAAGGGACAGAAAGATGAGAGTTTCACAAAATTGGAATTAACCAACTTAAATTTTACTCCCCAGGAACTTTCTACGAAACAACAAAAACCGGAAGAGATGAATTTGAGTGAATTAAATAAATTAATAGAAACTCAAAAACGAGCCGGAATTGATCCCACAAGTACTTTAATAGATTATTATTCCAGATATTCATTCCCCATGGCAAGTTTAATCGTAGTATTATTTGGTTTGCCGATTTCAGCGAACAAGAGAAAAGGAGGCCTTGCAGTACAAATAGGTATCAATATTCTAGTTACGTTTATCTACCTAGTATTTATGAAAGTAAGCCAGGCTTTCGGAAAAAACGGGGCATTAAACCCGATTCTTACAGCTTGGTCCGCAAATATAATATTCTTTGCCGGGGCGATTGTAAATTTATTTAAAGTCAGGCAATAAAAACTAAAATTTCCACAGAGATCCGAAGGCAATCGAGATATACCGGGACGAGTTAGGCGCAACTACAGCTTGAAAAGAAGACGTTGAGAGGTTAAACTCCACTATTCCGGCGTCAATTCCAATACCAGCAGCCCAATGAAATCCGAACCTGCCGCCAAAAGACAAACCGGTTCTCAAATAAGGAATCCAATCTCCCGGCTTCCACTCTGCCCCGAGTGAGAATCTAGGACTTTTACTGTTTCCGGGCAAATCATTCAATCCCTGGTTATAATCTATCGCTAATAACAAAGTACCGGAGATTGGGCTATGTTCTTTATCAAGATAATACGACGCACCCATCCTCAAAGCTGTGGGCAAATCGGTAGTAAATTCGGCAAGTCTGCTGCTTACACCAGTTATTTTATCATTAAAATTGTTAGTTTGAGTTTTATCTGTAATGTCGGTAAAGGTAATTTTTCCTTCGGCAGTAAATTGTGCATCATTTTTCGTCCATTTAATGTTTCCGATATCTGTAACCGCAAAACCGAATCTCCACGTATGGTCAATAGAACCTGCAAATCCTATATCTAATCCATAACCGCTGCCTGAGGGAGTAGGAAATAGGCTAAAATTAGATGAGCTATTTGATGTATTCTTATCAAAATCGTACTTAACTCCAAAGTTGTCTGAAAATGAAGTTATTGCCCTGTATCCTGCTGTTCCCGAAATAGTACCGTTAGCTTCCGTAGTTAAAGTTGTACTAATGGGGTCTGTCGAAACATAAGCAAAGCCGTTCACATATTTAAAAGTAACACCTGCCGAAAATTTGTTGAATATATTTGAAAACACATTTTTAAGATTTTTTGCATAGGATAGAGAATAATCTCTTATCCACCAAGCTTTAGCTTGACCATCGCTCAGATCATATTCTTTTCCCACAGGGTTACCGTTTAGACCTATTTCTATAAGTGCTTTGGGAATATTAACACGACCAGCAACTGCGTCGTTTATAGAAAAAGCAAATGCGCCTATATCAGGACCGGCTTTATAGCTAAAAGATAAAAGGCTCATTCCAATATTTGCTAAAATCAGCCCGCCGTTATTAAACAAATCATTAAATCTTTGTTTATCCGCATTATTTAAATAACGTGATTGACCGTTTACCTTTCCGAAGAAGTAATTTATATCGTTAATAGAAGCGAAATTAGTTCCGGTTCTTAAAGAGATAAAAGGCAGCGGCAGTACTGAAGAAATTTCGATAGAATGATTCTGTGAGTAAACCAAATTAGCAGGATTAATACCAATAGAATAAACTCCTTTTGTAGTGGAATTGTACGTTTTTGCAAACCCCATACTTCTTGCATCCACACCGCCGGAAGAGCCGTATTGGGCATAGTTAAGTCCGGAAAATGAAAGAGCCAAAATGATAAACGCTATATAATTTTTCATCTTTTTTGACTCCTTCCTTAATTACTATTTGATGGATTTAAATGATATTTAACGCCTCCGAAAACTCTTATATGAATTGTGTCATTTGGTCGAATTGTAACAAATGGAGAAGGAGTCTGAAATGCATTTTTTGACCTAACACTAACAGATAATATTAGATGAGCAGCATGAGAGAGTTGCTCAATTTGTTTCAAATCAAGCACAACTTTATTATCTGTTGTTACGCTTTTAATTACATCCCCATTCTGATCAACATCAGCACCCGAAAAATAAAGCGAATCGGTACCGCTTGCCAGATTTTTAATTGTGAATAAGGGATTATAATTTGAATCAACCAAAGAAACGTTCATCCAAGTGGTTAAAGGAATTCCATTTTCAACTTCAACTGTAACTTTGATTTCTCTACCATTTCTTATTTTATCCCGTTCATCGGGAGTCCAATCTACTTTTGTTGTATCGGTAATAGTAGATTTTTTCAAAGCCAAATGACTGTCTGTTTTAAAATTAGCGCTGAATTTTACCGTATCATGTATAGTTGCTGAACCTGTTTTATTATCCGGATTCATAACATAGTCTGCCACTAATAATACAGAATCCGGTAGAAAAGAAATGAAATTTGTAATATTACTATTACTTTTATTAAAAGACGCCAGGTAATGTCCGTTAGAGAAAATAAAATTTATATCCGGATTACCCGTTTTATCTTTAAGATAAAAAGTTGAACCGTCATTTCTTTTGCCAATTATATTTAGATTATTTACCCCAATATCAAACGGATTCGATACTGCGGTTATATAGTCTGCTACCAGGTTTAAAGTTGCGTCCCCAAGAAAAGTTTTGTCCCTATAATCTACTACATCACCCAAATTAATGGCAAAACCTCTTCTATATTTTCCTAATGATTTTTTTGGTAAATACCCGCTAACTGATTCAAAATAAAAATCATGGGCATAAAAGCTTGCATCTACAGATGTCCCGGCCGTAACCTGAGCTTGAACGTCCATTACTATTTGAAGGCTATTCTTATAGAACGGAGGTTGGTTCCCGGGAAGGTTGTATTTAAAATGGGAAAAATCAATAGCCGAGTCAATGGTCATTAAAGGTGGTATTTCGCGTTTCATCGATAAAACCGTCCCATCCGGAGATGAAATACCGGGAATAGTAAGGATAACGGTAACGGGCACAGCTGAGGGATTTTTTATAGTATATGCAAATGTGCCGCTCTGAAAAGTTGCACTGTCTAATTCTACATGGTTAGGAAATTGTAGATATAGGATAGTGCTATTTGTATTTGAAGCCTTTACAATTTGGTTTTCTGAAGAGGTTGAATCTATTGCTTTAATAAATTGTGAAACTCCGACCTCTTGGGTATAGTTATCCGATTGAAAAATGTATATACTGTCATTCGGCGATGTTTCGGAAATTGAAATATAACTCGTTTTGTTAATATCCACTATATCACTAAGACTATAAGTGGTATTAAAAAAAGGTATATTTAGATCTACATCCCATTGCGGAAGGATCAAATCATTCGGAGCTTTTATACAGCCCAGTTTTAAAAGAGAAAAACAGATAACCAGGCAAATAGAAATAAGGGAAAACACCTTTTTCATTTGCGTTCCTTATCTAAAATTAAATGTAAGGTTTAAATATTATGCGGCTGCAAAAACAACCGCATACAAAAGAGAAATTATTTTAATAGAAGCATTTTACGAGTCATTAATGAATTCTTTGTCTTCAACTCGTAAAAATAAAGACCTGATGCAAGATTTGATGCCTCGAAAGTAACAGAATGATTTCCCGCGCTTTGGATTCCTTTGACTAATGAAGCAACCTTAACACCTAAAATGTTATAAACATTCAATTCAATATAAGTTTTTTCAGGAAGAGCGTACTGAATTGTTGTGGAAGGATTAAACGGATTCGGATAATTTTGTTTTAAAACGAAATTTGCAGGTACGTTGTTATCAATATCATTATTTTTAACATCTGTTAGTGTTGATTGATTACCACCTGCAACTGTTGAAAAGTGACTCATCATTGCGGTAACGTAGCTCGTATCTTCAGATGTAGTTATTCCCGAACTTGTAAAATCTCCGGTGGTTACTACATATACAAATTTTAGTGCCTTATTTAAATCAACTCCAGTTTTTTCAACAAAGTTATTAAATTTGGTTGTCCGTTTAATTTTGAGTACGGCATATTTCCCGTTCTTAAAGTGATAAGATCCAGTAACAAATCCCTGGCCGTTGCCTATGGTATCTACTTCAAATACGGCATGAAAAAAGAATTTAGCACCGGTACTGGCATCGGAGTCATATAATCCCGTTCCGCAATTTATATCGGAAAGTATAAAATATACATAAATATTCTTGTCTAATGATCCGTTTTGGAAATAAAATTGAGTGCCTACCAGTGCGTCGTAGAGCCCCTGAACAGAAGAATAACTAGACGGTAATGTACGTGATTTCATGGTATACGTTTGACCTTCCACCACTGTATCGGGCGAAAATTGAACTGCACCTTCCTTTGTACAGTGAACGGAAAGATTCAAAAAAACAGTATCCTGAACAGATTGAGCATAAACAAAATTGTTTTGTACTAACATCCCCAATAGAACAAGACTAACCATGTAAACGAAATTCTTCATATCAAGTAAACCTCCTCGATAATATTAATTTGAAAAATTTATCCCCAAATTATAATTATATAACTCAGAAATAAGGAGAGTATAAAACTCTTCGTATTTTTTATAAATTGAAAATAGATTAGTTTTTATATAGCACTAGGGTTGAAAGAAAATAATCAGTTTACTTTTTCGTCATTCTTAACTGGTACGAAGCCGAAGTGCTGGTTTGGGGGAGATTCTATATTAATCTCCCCAAACCTTGCTTCATACTTTTCAATATTTTCTTTCAGTGCTTTCAAGAGCATCTTGGCATGCTGTGGAGTAGTTATAATTCGTGCGTGAACTTTAGCCTTAGGAACACCTGGTACAATACGTGTAAAATCGATGATAAACTCAGCCGGCGAATGAGTAATAATCGCCAGATTCGAATATATACCCTCAGCTTCCTTTTCACCTAATTCAATATTTATTTGTTGTCCTTGCCCTTGATTATTTTGAGCCATAATAGTGTTTTAATTTAATCATTAACTTAAAAAATTATTTGTCTTATCTTCGAAGTTTATCGGCTTCGTTAAAAGCTGTCTTAGCCTTATTTTGGTAGCCAAGCACAGTATAAACTTTTCCTAAAAGTTCCCACATATTAGCATCATCAGCTTTTATGTGTACTGCTTTTTCCAGATAAGGCAGTGCCAGTTTATATTTAATTTTATATGTAGTATCAATCTTTGCATTGGGGTCATTTATTGATTTTTCATTTTCCTTTTGACTTAATTCCGTACCCCATTTAACGTACGTAACAGCTAGATTATAAATGGCATTTTGATATGTAGAATCAATTTCAACGGCTTTTTCAAATTGCTCTACGGCAGCCGGATAATTTTTAGAACCTAGTAATAGTACACCGTAGTTATATCTATAATATTTATTGTTGGGCTGTTCCTCTACTCCAGTTTTAAATGCATCAATAGCAACGTCAGTTTTATCCGCACCGATGTAAGAATTTGAAAGGATTAATAACAAATCTGCATTATGCGGGAAATTTTTTCGTCCTTCTTGTAAAACAGAAATAGCTTTGTTAAAATAATCCAATGCATCTACGCTGTCCTGCACATTGCCGGAACTTTTGTATTGAGATTTCAATTTGTTTGCTTTGTCGTAATATATTTCACCCAAATATTTATAACCGTCAAGTTCTTTTTTCTTTTCGATTAATTTTTTCAAAGGTTCAACAGCTTTATCAAATTCATGAGTACCCATATAAACAAAAGCAAGGTTTTTATAAGAATCGGCTGAATCGGGTTCCAGTTTAATAGCAGTGTTAAAAGAATTAATAGACTTATCTAAAAATATTTTACTAGAATCTTTATTCGTGGTTCCCGTACCTTTTTGATAATAATTTACGCCTTTATTAAATAATTGTGCCCAATAATATCTTTTTTGTTTCGAAATATCTTTGGAATATTGGTTGCTTATTTTTAAGCAATTATCAAAAGCGCCAAGCATATTATCATATTCGTCCTTCTCACCATACACAACGCCTAATAAATAATAACCTTCAGTGCTTTTAGGATTCTTAGCCACTTCTTTCTTAAGGGATTCAATAGCTCTGTCATAATTTTTTTGCTGTATGTACAATTTTGCGCTAGTCAACTCAGTAGAAGAGCATTGAAAGCCAGAAAAAACCATTACTAATAAAATTAATACCCCAAATAGTATTTTTGAACGCTGCATCGTTTCTCCATTTATTATCTTTATTTATTTTTTAAATTTACTATTTTAAGCTTCTATAGTCAAGATTTTTTTAATTCGAACAGTAGTAAAAACTACACCAGAGAAGGTATTCTTTTCATTTAAAAGGTAGTCCCCTTTAAGAGCTATTAAATCATTTAATTTTATTCATTTAATCAAATTGATTTTAGAAATTAAAAAGAATATTTTTAGAAGTAAAAGTGAGGATGTTTTGACTACTGAACAAATTATTCGATCCGTTCCTAAAGTTTTACTTCATGATCATCTTGACGGAGGCTTGCGCCCCTCAACAATTATCGAAATAGCTAAAGATATTAAGTATAATAAATTACCTACAAAAGACCCTGCCGAACTAGGTGAATGGTTCCACCGCGGAGCTAATAAAGGAAATCTTGTGGAATATCTTCAGGGTTTTCAACATACTTGTGCTGTAATGCAAACCAAGGAAGCGCTGGAGCGAGTTGCTTATGAAATGATGGAGGACATGAAAAAAGATGGTGTGTGTTATGTTGAAACAAGGTTTGCCCCTGTTTTCCACACTTCCAAAGGGTTGTATCATGAAGATGTTGTTACAGCCGTCCTGGAAGGGCTGGAAAGAGGTAAAAGAGATTTTGGTGTAGGTTACGGACTGATTCTCTGCGGTATGAGAAATATGAAAAACACCCTGGAGATTGCCGAACTAGCCGTCAATTTCAGGAATCAAGGGGTGGTGGGATTTGATCTTGCCGGGGAAGAAGGCGGTTATCCTCCCAAAAAACATATTGAAGCTTTTCAATTTATTCAAAGAGCCAATTTTAATATTACGATTCACGCTGGAGAAGCGTTCGGTAAAGAATCAATCTGGCAGGCAATTCAATGGTGCGGTGCTCACAGAATAGGACATGCCACGCATCTCATTGAAGATATCTCGTTTGATAAAAATAAGAGCGCAGTAAGCTTTGGAGATTTGGCTCAATATGTACTCGATAAAAGGATACCTTTGGAAATTTGCCTTCTTAGTAATGTTCACACCGGCGCCGTCGATAAAATTGATAATCATCCTTTCAGCATTTTATTTAAGGAGAAATTTAGAGTCACCATAAATACCGATGATCGACTTATGAGCAATACCAACATGACTAAAGAATTCATGGTAGCCGCAGAACATTTTAATATTAACCTTGACGATATTGAAAAAATCACTCTTAATTCAATGAAATCGGCATTTATTCCGTATAAAGAAAGACTTACTTTTATTTATGACATTATTAAACCTGGCTTTCAGGCTATGAGAGACCAATTACTTTCATTCAAAACTTATGTAGGAGAAAATGAAAAAATTATTCACAAATTATAATTTCGAATTCGATAAAAATGAGAAAAAACTGTTAAAAACATTTTGTAACCAAACTTTAAAACAAACCGAGGGAGATAACAGGTATTTTGCAGAGAACAAAGCTTTCAATTCAATTCTGAATAAACTACAAGGTGATGATGAAATTATAAAATTCACAAAAGAAGAAAGAATAAAGCTCAAACACCAACTTACCGAAAATGTGAACTATCTGAGGAAAAAAATGTCAAATAGCTGGTTTATAAAAAAATGGTTGTATAAATCAATGCTTAATCAATACGAAAATATTTTAGAAAATCATTTCGAGAATTAGCTATGTTACAAGAAGAAAGAACAAATATAAAAGCTCCTCACGGTTCAACATTATCATGCAAAGGCTGGATACAGGAAGCAGCCATGAGAATGTTGATGAATAATCTTGATCCGGATGTAGCAGAAAATCCTGCGGAATTAATTATTTACGGAGGAAGCGGAAAAGCCGCAAGAAATTGGGAAAGTTATGAAGCAATTATAAAATCCCTCAAAGAATTGGAAGACGATGAAACTCTGCTGATTCAATCCGGAAAACCTGTCGGTATATTCAGAACTCAAAGGGATGCACCGCGTGTTATAATCTCTAATGCAATGCTAGTACCGAATTGGGCAAATTGGGATGAGTTTAGAAGACTTGATCAAATGGGTTTGACAATGTACGGACAAATGACTGCCGGAAGTTGGATTTACATCGGCACTCAAGGTATTCTTCAAGGTACTTATGAAACTTTTGCGGAATGTGCCAGAAAATATTTTAAAAGTGATCTTACTGGAAAATTTTTATTAACGGCAGGACTGGGCGGTATGGGTGGCGCTCAGCCGTTGGCAGCCACTATGAACGGTGCTGCCTTTCTCGGTATTGAAGTTGACAAAAAAAGGATTCAAAAACGCATCGATACAGGGTACCTTGATGTTTTAACCGAAAATTTGGATGAGGCTTTAGCTTTAGTGTTAAAGGCAAAAGAAGATAAAAAATCTTTATCAGTTGGTTTAGTAGGAAATGCCGGGGAAATTCTTCCGCAAATACTAGAAAGGGATATAATACCCGATGTTTTAACTGATCAAACTTCAGCCCATGATACTCTTAACGGTTATGTACCCATGGATATGAGTTTTGAGGAAGCATTGCAGTTACGAAAAGATAATCCGGAGAGGTACATAAAACTTGCGAAGTATACAATAACCAAACACGTAAAAGCAATGCTCGAGTTCCGGAAAAAAGGAGCAATCACTTTTGACTACGGTAACAACATACGGGGAGAGGCTAAAGCAAACGGGGTGGAAGATGCTTTCGATATTCCGGGTTTTGTGCCGGAGTTTATTAGACCCTTATTCTGCGACGGCAAAGGACCTTTTAGATGGGCAGCATTATCCGGCAATCCAGATGATATTTACGTGACAGATGAGGCAATAAAGACTACTTTCCCCGAAAATAAAGCTCTTTGTAACTGGATTGATTTAGCTCAAAAAAAGGTTCATTTCCAGGGGTTACCGGCACGAATTTGCTGGCTGGGCTTCGGCGAACGTGCAAAGATGGGAAAAATTTTCAATGATCTGGTAGCATCAGGGAAAATCAGCGCTCCCATTGTTATCGGAAGAGATCATCTAGACTGCGGGTCGGTAGCATCGCCTAACAGAGAAACCGAAAATATGAAAGATGGAAGTGATGCAATTGCGGATTGGCCGATTTTAAATGCTTTACTTAATTCAATCGGCGGTGCAAGCTGGGTATCGGTTCATCACGGAGGCGGTGTTGGCATAGGGAATTCTATTCACGCCGGGATGGTTATTGTTGCGGATGGAACCAGGGAAGCTGAAAAAAGATTAGAGAAAGTGTTAAATTACGATCCTGGACTCGGAATTGTACGGCATGCGGATGCGGGTTATTCCAGGGCCGTAGAAAATGCAAATAAATGGGGAATAAATATGCCCATGTTAACTAAATCGAAGGGTAAATTATGAAAGTAAAAGTATTAATTGCAGATAAATTTCCTGAACAATATATTGAAGAGATGAAAGCTTTGGATCTTGAGGTAGAATATTCTCCTAAATTAGGAGAAAAAGAATTACCTGAAGCTGCCAAAGATGTTGACATAATTGTCGTCCGTTCAACTGTTGTGAACGAGGAAACAATAAATTCAAGTAAAAATTTAAACTTAATTATCAGGGCCGGATCGGGAGTTAATAATATAAATATTGCTGCCGCAAACAAGAAGGGAGTATACGTAGCCAATTGTCCCGGTATGAACGCGGTAGCAGTTGCTGAATTGACTATGGGATTGATGCTTTCGCTTGATCGCCGAATCCCCGATAACGTAATCGATTTTCGCAGCGGAACGTGGAATAAAGCCGCATATTCTAAAGCAGAAGGTTTAAAAGGGAAAACTCTCGGAGTAATAGGGGTAGGTAATATAGGTAAGGAAGTCGCCAAACGTGCGCTTGCTTTCGGTATGAACGTCTATGGAAAAGACATTTCCCGAATTGAAGGTGTTCCTATCAAAGATTTCTCCGAGATGGATAAGCTCCTTCCTCTTTGTGACATTGTTACAATTCATCTTCCTGCTACTTCTCATACAAAAGGACTCTTCAATAAAGAGATGTTCGATTATATGAAACCGAATTCATTACTACTCAATACTTCAAGGGCTGATATTATTGATGAAGAAGCAATGATCGAAGCCATAAAAACAAAAAATATCAGAGTAGCGCTGGACGTGATTAAGAATGAACCTGAACAGAAAACAGGAGAAGTTAAATCTCCTCTGCAAACAAATCCCAATGTGTATGTTACTCATCATATTGGTGCCTCTACTGAGCAAGCTCAAAATGCAGTTGCTGCCGAAACTGTCCGAATTATTAAAGAGTTCGTTGTGAGCGGGGTAATTGCTCATTGGGTGAATAGAGCAAAAATTAGTGATACACATTATCAATTAGTTGTTAAACATTACGACAAACCAGGCGTACTTGCTTCTATCTTAAATGTTATAAGAGAAGCAAAAATAAACATCGAAGAAATAGAAAATATTATTTTTGAAGGTGGTGTTGTAGCTTGTTGTACAATGAAATTAAGAACAGATCTACCGACGGAAATGTTAGGCAATATAAAAAAGGATCCTGATGTTTTGAGCGTTTCGCACATTGCTTATTAACTCGTGTTGCTTACTTGTCATGCTGAAATTGTCATCCCGGCTTAGAATGAATTCAGCATCTCAAGTACAACTTAAAAGTCATGCGCCGTAATAAAGCGTTATAACTTTGTAATAAGATTTCGGAATTAGACAAAGAGGAATTTATTTTAAGCGTGAGATTAGATTAATTGCGAATCTCACGTTTTTAAACTTTTAAACAAGTTTTACTTCAATAATCTCATCCAGTACGCCATGGAAATAAGGCAGCTGAAGTAGCTGTTTTAACCCTTCAATATCTTGCTCATCGAATTCGCAGATTAATGATGAAATATTATTTTGTATAAACTTTTTAGTCGAGGCTTCGAGTTCGCTCCCGAAATTTCCCTTTTCTACGTTAGAATATAATTTAGCACTAATACTTTTTACCTTTTGGTTGAATTCTTCAATTAGAGATGCATTCAAAGATGCCAATAAATAATTAACGTAGGGACGAGAAAGAGTTTCTATAACTTCCTCGGAAAAGGAAATACCTGATTTATAAATTTCATTTTTAAAATTAATATCACCTGTAATCAGCACATTCTTGTCTTTTAGATCGGTAACCTCTGTTAACACGTGGACTTCAATATCTGTAGAATACATTTCTTTAAAAAATATTTTACTCAATATAACTTCTAATGAAGATATGTCGCCGGCAAGATATAGATCGGTAATCGTTTTTTTATTACCAAAGAAATAGAGATATGTATTACAAAGGGATTCTTCAAAAGAGATTCCAAATGACTTTGAGATATTAAACTCTTTGTGATGAATTAAATCCAGCGTGGGGATTAACCCGATTGCATTATCATCTTTCATTAACCGGGAAGATATTAGTGATGCAGAAACGAATTCGATATTATCTTTTATTTCATTAGGCAAATTCGAAGTTATAATTTTGGTAAATATATTTTCGGGAAAATAATATTTCATTTTAAATTATCGTTTAATTGTTTTAATAAACAGCAAAAAATAAGGGCGCATGAAAATACGCCCTAATATCTGCTGATATGATGAATAACAGATTTAATTTTTTGTTTTAATTCTTGCGGCTTTACCGGAAAGATTTCTTAGATAATAAAGTTTTGCTCTTCTTACATCACCCTGCTTTAACAACTCAATCTTCGCAATTTTGGGTGAGTTAAAAGGGAAAATTCTTTCGACACCGACTCCGCTCGAAATTTTCCTTACAGTAAATGTTTTATTATTTCCGGAACCTCTAACACTAATTACATCACCTTCAAATGGCTGTAATCTTTCCTTGTCACCTTCGATAACTCTCACATGTACACGGATATGATCTCCGGAATCGAAAACCGGGATTTCATTTGTTGTCTGTTCATGTAATATATTGTTTATGTCAACCATTATATTCTCCACTATTTATTATAATTTCTCCATTTCTCTGTTAATTTATGCGACTGCATTTCCTTCCACTTTTTAATCTCTTTTTCATTGCCGGAAAGGAGAACTTCAGGAACCTTCATACCCCGGTATTCTGCCGGTCGTGTATAACAAGGCGCTTCTATTTTTTCACCGTCCTGGAAAGAATCGTTCAATGCCGATTCACTATCATTAAGAACACCGGGAATTAAACGAACAATAGCATCAATAATTACTAATGCCGGAAGCTCACCGCCTGTTAGGACAAAATTACCGATGGATAATTCATCGGTTGCAAATCTTTCTCTAACTCTATCGTCAATTTCCTTATAATGTCCCGTGATAAACAATATATTTCTAGCAAGAGAAAGTTTGTTCGCCGTTTTCTGATCAAAAATTTTACCTTTCGGTGTAGTAAAAATAATATGATCAAAATTTATTTCCTGGTGAAGCTTGTCAATACACTCAAAAAACGGTTCCGGCTTCAAAACCATTCCCGGTTCACCGCCGAATGGTTTGTCATCAATTTGATTATGCTTATTATAAGCATAATCTCTCAGATTGTGAATATTAATTGCAACCTTTCCTTTGCTCTGAGCTCTCTTTAATATACTTATATTAAGAGGACTTTGCAGCAAATCCGGAACGGCAGAAATTATATCAATCCTCATCATCTTCGTAAAAACTATCTCCCGGTGTAAGAACTATAATTTTCTTTTCTGCGTCGATACTTTCAATAAAATCAGAGACAGCAGGTATTAATAATTCCTCGCCGGTATTATCTTCAATGACATATACATCATTAACGGGAAGCTCAAGCACATCCTTCAATATTCCGATCTTCACGTCATTTCTAAATACTTCGCTTCCAATTAGGTCATGTATAAAATGATATCCTTCGGGAAGCTTAACCAGATTTTCAGTGTCAACGAAAATTTCTTTACCTACTAAAAAAGCAGTTTCTTCTTCACTGTCAAAATTAACGAACTTTAATGTAAAGAAGTTTTTATGTTGAACTACTTTTTGTACGGTAAATTCTTTTTTATCACCAAAAAAATCTAAATAGACTTTTTTTAAACTGAAAAATCTATCTGAAAAATCAGAATAAGATCTTATCTGTACAAATCCGTTTTTACCGGAAATGGAAATAATCTTAGCAATTAAGAAATAATCCTTCACCCAGTGAAACAACCCTGAAACACTAGTCTAATATTTCTAGAATTGCTCTTTTTCCCTCTTTTGCAGCAATCGCAGTTAAAAGAGTTCTCATGGCCTGAGCGGTTTTTCCCTGCTTTCCGATTACTTTCCCAACATCATCCGCCTGTACCTTCAAAGAAAGTACAACCTTGTTTTCCTCGGGATTTTTTTCGTCAATTACTACACTATCGGGATTGTCCACCAAGTGTTTTGCGATAAATTCAATGAACTCTTTCATGTATAGAAGCCTCCTATATTAGAGAAAGGGAGCTTTAGAAATAACGTACAGAAAAAATGTTTTGAA
This sequence comes from uncultured Ignavibacteriales bacterium, assembly GCA_963751355.1. Taxonomy (GTDB): domain Bacteria; phylum Bacteroidota; class Ignavibacteria; order Ignavibacteriales; family Ignavibacteriaceae; genus CAVVVS01. The sequence continues at coordinate 24,870 of CAVVVS010000057.1, forward strand.
AAGTAAGTTCTACTCCTCTTTCTTTTCTTCACCATTTTCGTCAGAAGCAGCGCCCTTTACTTCTGCTGTACTTTCTTCATTACTTTCAACTTCCTGTCCTGTATCACTTTTTGGAATAACTTCATCAGTCTTTTCTTGCTTTAAAGCTCCGCTCTTAACCTTTGCTTCACGTAACTTTTGCCAATTATCTAGTTCAGTCTGTATTTTTTCTTCAGATAAACCTTTGCGAGCAAGTTCTCTCTTTAAGATAATTCCTTTTTGGCTTAGCAAACTTTTCACCGTATCGGTGGGTTGTGCTCCATTATCCAACCAATACATAGCTCTTTCTTCTTTTATTTCAACGGTAGACGGATTGGTTAAAGGATTATATAAACCGATAGCTTCAATGAATTTTCCATCTCTGGGTGAACGGGCATCGGCAGCTACCACTTTATAGATTGGTTGCTTTTTCTTACCCATTCTTCTTAATCTTAACTTAACAGCCAAGTTATTTGAACCTCCAAATATTATATCAATTAAATTTTAAATTAGTCGGTAATGAACCACTGAATCCTTTTTTCGATAACCGGCTCATCATCTTTTGCATTTCATTAAACTGTTTAACTAAGCGATTTACATCCTGTATTGATGTACCGCTTCCTCTAGCTATTCTTTTTCGACGATTCCCATTTAATATTTTTGGGGTTTCCCTCTCTTTTTGAGTCATTGAGTTGATTATCGCTTCAACTTTAACAAGAGCGTTATCGTCAATTTTCGCATTTTTCATTTGAGAATTGAGACCTGGTATCATTCCCAAGAGGGATGACAGAGGACCCATTTTCTTTATAGCTTTAATTTGCTTAAGAAAATCATTAAAATCAAATTTATTTTTCTTTAATTTTTCCTCAAGCTTCAAAGCCTCCGTTTCGTCAAAACTCTGTTGTGCCTTCTCAACGAGTGATACAACGTCGCCTTTTCCCAATATACGTGATGCTAATCTATCGGGATAAAATGATTCCAGAGCGTCCAGTTTCTCACCGTTGCTTATAAATTTGATCGGCTTTCCAACTACCGACCGAATTGACAAAGCCGCCCCTCCGCGTGCATCACCGTCTAATTTGGTAAGAACAATCCCGTCATAATTGACTCTTTCATTAAAAGCCTTGGCAGAATTAACTGCGTCCTGCCCAGTCATAGAATCGACTACAAACAGAGATTCAACCGGCTGTATAATGTTTTTGATATCAGCAACTTCCACCATCATATTTTCATCAACATGAAGGCGTCCGGCAGTATCAATAATTAAAAAATCAATCCCGTTTTCTTTTGCGTAAACTAGTGATTTGCTTGCAACTTTTCTTGCGTCTTTTTCTTCAAGCGAAAAAACCGGGACTTCAATTTTGGAACCGAGAAGTTTTAATTGTTCGATTGCAGCCGGTCTGTATACATCAGCCGCAACCAATAAAATTTTTCTACTCTTAGTCTTCAGTCGTTTAGCAAGTTTGGCACTAAATGTAGTTTTACCGGAACCTTGCAATCCCACGACCAAAATGGATGTAATACCGGAACCGTTAATTTTCAGCTCACTCTGGTTTCCGCCCAACAATTCAGTAAGTTCATCATATATAATTTTTGTGATGAGCTGTCCGGGCGAAATTGAAGATAGAACTTCTTTTCCAAGCGCTTTTTCCGATACATTAGCAATAAATTCTTTTGCAACTTTATAATTTACGTCAGCATCTAAAAGAACACGTCGAATCTCTCTAAGTGTATCTGAAATATTTTTTTCGGACAGTTTTCCCTGCCCAGTAACTTTTTTTAGAGATTTTTCAAGTTTAAGAGATAATTCTTCTAACATTCCGATCTATTCTAAAAAATAAATATCGTTATTAAAATCAATTAATCAAATAGGTAAAAAAATTAGCCGGCTTTTAAAGCCTCCGCTCCCGAAACGATTTCCAGGATTTCCTTTGTAATTGCTGCTTGTCTCTCCTTATTATATTTTAATTGAAGAGTTCTAATCATTTCTTTAGCATTTGTAGTCGCATTATCCATTGCTGTCATTCTTGCTCCAAACTCAGCAGCATTTGATTCTAATAAGATCTTCCAAATTTGTGCTTTTAAATATTTCGGCAGCAGATATTCGAAAATATATTTTTGACTAGGTTCAAAAATATAACCGGAAAAAGATTTTTTAATTTTTTTTGATTCATCTAATATCGGAATTGGCAAAAATTGCTCGCTCACGATTTTTTGTTGAATAATCGATTTAAATTCATTATAAACAACAATTATTTTATCAAATTTACCTTCTAGGTAGCCTGATATAAAATAATTTGCTATTTCAAGTGCAAATTCATATTGCAGCGATGAAAAGATTCCTATTTTTTTCCCGATTATATTAAAATCCCGGTTGCTGAAAAAGTCAAATCCTTTTTTCCCGGCACAAAATAGCTCATAATCAATTTTTTCGTCTACAAATTCTTCCTTTATTATTCTATTAGCTTCGCGAATTATATTTGAATTAAATGCACCGCATAAACCTCTATCGGAAGTTACTACTACCAGTAATGCTTTTTTTATCTCTCTTTGACGGAAAAACGGGTTTGAAGAGCGATATTCGGGTGTAACCAAATGCGAAAGCATGGAAGAAATTTTTTCGGCATATGGCCGTGAATTAATGACATTATCCTGAGCTCTTCTCAATTTTGCAGCAGCTACCATTTTCATAGCTTTGGTAATTTGCTGTATATTTTGAATGCCTTTGATTCTGGATTTTATGTCTCTTAATGTAGCCATGTGTAATTTATTATCTCAATTTTTAAGCACTAGTCTTAAATACGTTAAGCATTTCCTCTGCGGCTTTTTTAATCTCCTCAACAACTTTATCATTCAATACTTTTTCTTTTCTTATGGAATCGAAAATATCAGCATGATTGACTTCTATAAATTCTAAAAATTCTTTTTCAAATTCCTTAATATCCGAAACAGGAATTTGATCTAAAAAACCTTTAGTACCGAGATAAATACTAACCACCTGTTTTTCAACAGGAACAGGTGAATACTGACCTTGTTTTAATAGCTCAACAAGCCGCACTCCGCGGGCAAGTACATTTTTGGTAGCTTTATCCAAATCGGAGCCAAATTTAGCAAATGCCTCCAGTTCACGGTACTGAGCTAAATCAAGTTTTAAACTACCTGCTACCTTCTTCATCGCTTTTATTTGAGCATTGCCGCCAACACGGGATACTGAAATTCCAACATTAATAGCGGGCCTTACACCAGCATTAAAGAGATTTGATTCAAGATAAATCTGACCGTCAGTAATTGAGATTACATTCGTCGGAATATATGCAGAAACGTCTCCCTGTTGTGTTTCGATAATAGGAAGTGCGGTTAAACTTCCGCCGCCCAATTCGTCACTTAATTTTGATGCTCTTTCAAGGAGTCTTGAGTGCAAGTAAAATACATCACCCGGATATGCCTCGCGTCCAGGAGGTCTTCTAAGAAGAAGAGAAAGTTCACGATAAGCGGCAGCCTGTTTAGATAAGTCATCATAAATTACAAGTGCATGCTTACCGTTATCCCTAAAATATTCGCCCAATGTTGCACCCGAATAAGGAGCAATAAACTGTAAAGGAGTAGGCTCGGAAGCAGCAGCGGAGATAACCGTAGTAAAATCCATCGCTCCGTGATCTTGTAATTTAGCAACTACCTGAGCAATTGTGGAACTTTTTTGCCCTATTGCTACATATATACAAAAGACGGGTGCTACACCCAGCGCTTTAGCTTCTTCGGTGTGGGTAAATTTCTGATTAATAATTGTATCCACAGCTACGGCAGTTTTTCCTGTTTGGCGATCACCTATAATTAATTCTCTCTGCCCCCTTCCAATCGGTATCATAGCATCAATTGCCTTGATCCCGCTTTGAATAGGTTCTTTAACCGGTTGTCTTTGTATAACCCCGAGTGCCTTTCTTTCTATTGGCAAAAACTTTGTAGAATTAATTGCGCCTTTACCATCAATCGGAATACCTAAAGGAGTTATAACTCTGCCGAGCATTTCATCGCCAACAGGCATAGAAGCAACTCTTTTTGTTCGTTTTACGGTATCGCCTTCTTTAATCAATGTAGTATCACCGAAAAGCACACAACCGACACTATCTTCCTCCAGGTTTAGAACCATTCCGAAGACATCATTGGGAAACTCCACTAGCTCGCTTGCCATAACTTTTGATAAGCCGTAAACTCTGGCAATACCGTCACCGACCTGAAGCACCGTACCTACATCATAAACATCAACTTCATTCTCGTATCCAGATAATTGTTTTCTTAAAATCGAAGAAATTTCATCCGGTTTAATTTCGCTCATTTTCTTAAGTCCTTCTTAAATTCTTTTTGCTTTAATTTAATGAAACTCCGCCCAATAAAAACTGTTTTTTCAGCAGTTCCAATTGATGTTTTAAAGATGCATCGTATACGGTATCGTCTACTTTTGCAACAAATCCGCCAATCACATCGGCATCGATTTTGATTTTAATATTAACCTTTTTGCCAAGCGAATCTTCAAGATTTAATTTTAATTGATCCTCTTGTTCAGCGGTAAATTTAACAGCTGTCTTCACCTGAACATTCACAATACCCAAGCGGTCGTCATGTAAACGTAAAAAACTATCAACAATGCTTTTAAGAATATCTTCCCGATTCTTATGAACCACAAATTTTAAAAAGTTCATCGAATCCGAATTGATTCTCAATTTAAAAACTTCTTCAAGAATAGAAAGTTTTACTTTTGGTTTAACAACCGGACTAGAAAAAGCTCTAACCAGTTGGGGATACGCATTTAAAGTTTCAGCAACTAAGCTAATATCCTTTGAAACCGCATCCAGATTTTTGTTTTCGATTGCAAGATCTAAAAGAGACGACGCATACCGTATAGAAACATTATAATCACTCATACTTAATTCTTTGTAATTTCCGTAATATATTTATCTACAATCCTCTTCTGACTTTCGCTATCCAGATTCTCGCGTATAATCTTTTCTGCTGCTTGTACGGCAATCTCAGCAATTTGACTTTTCAATTCACTGAATGCTGCCTCCTTTTTTCTAGTAATTTCAACAGACGCATCCTCTACAATCTTCTTAGCTTGCTCCTTACTATCCTTTACTATTTGATCTTTCATCTTTTCGGCATATTCGCGGCTTTGGTTTATAATTTTTTTTGCTTCATCCTCGGCTTTTGCAAGACTTGCTTGGTTTTCATCAAGCACTCTTTGAGCATCTTTTTTTGCATTCTCAGCTTTTTCCAGTGATTCTTTAATTGCTGCTTCCCGCTGATCTAAAGCTGTTAGGATTGGTTTCCATGCAAATTTTTTAAGCACCAACAAAAGGAGTATGAAGGTTACAACTGTCCAAAAGACGACACCGGGATTTACGTCGATTATACTTCCACCGCCAGCTTCGGATGTCATCGCTATCACCGATAGACTAAAACCAGTTAGCATAATATTTATTCCTAAATAAATTTAGTTTATGCAATAAGCATAAATTTTATAATTTAACTACACAGCTTTAAATGCCAGAAGGATACAAATAACCAGTCCGAAAAACGCAACACCTTCAATCAAAGCCGCTGCTATAATCATCGCGGTTCTGATAGGAGCAATTGCTTCAGGCTGTCTTCCCATAGCTTCCATAGCTCTACCGGCTAATAAACCGATTCCTAAACCTGCTCCTATTACTACTAGACCGGCACCAATTCCGGCACTTAACCAACCTAGATCCATTTTATCTCCTTTATGTTTTAAATTAATTGATTCAATAATCAATAAAATTAATGTTCTGAACTCTTAGCCATACCAATAAACAAGGAAGTTAACATTACAAAAATATAAGCTTGAATTACTGCGACCAATATTTCAAGAAGCTCAATAAACAAAGTAAATGCTACTGAAACAGGTGAAATATAAATTGACTGCATTATAAAGATTAATCCAAGCAGCGAAAAAATTACTATATGTCCTGCAATCATATTAGCAAAAAGACGAATACACAACGCAAACGGTTTTGTAAACAACCCTAATATTTCTAAAGGGATTATTAATATAATAATAAAAAAGGGCATTCCCGATGGGATTAACCCTTTGAAATAGTTCACAAATCCATGACTTTTTATACCACCGTACTGAATGGCAATAAATGAAATAAAAGCCAGAGATGCTGTTATAGCAATGTTGCCGGTCGGAACAATTAAATTAGGTGTGGGAATTAACCCAAACAAATTAATGAAGAGAACAAAAAAGAATAATGTAAGCAGATAAGGCATGTAAGCCTCATAACCTTTTCCAATCGAAGGTTTTACAATCTCATCCCGTACAAATTCAACTAGTATTTCAAAAAGATTACCTATTCCTTTTGGAATAAGCGATTTTCTATATCTTCTTGCTATCAAAATACTAACTATCACCAGGAATGCTGCAACTACCCACATGATAAATATATCCCGTGTTATTGAGATATCGAATCCAAATAACTCCAAATGCGGTAGATACAGCTTGCCGAAGGGTCCAAAATCAACAAAATTAGCATCAAGTACATGATGAATTATCCAGCTTGGATCTTGGTTTTTATTAACAACATGACCGGCAGTATCCGCTACTCCCTTAATAGCTTCTGTAAATGGCATAAAATCAGGCTTAATGTCTTATAATATTTAAGTAAATAATTTCCGAAATCAGATAAAAACCGTAAAAAATTAAGATTGAAAATATAAAACTTATCTTACTTATATCCAAAAAACTTATAGAAATAATTATTAATAAAATTAATAAAAAAAGCCTGATACCCATTCCTCCTAAGTAAATGTTGAAAAAGGAATTACTATGTTTCCGAAGTGCTATTTTTATAGAAATTATTGTGAGTATAAAATTAAAGACGGAGATTGCTGCAGCTACTAAAATTGATTTAATCAAAATTGCCGAAATTAAATTAAATAATAACAATAGGATCAAAATCACAACAATCGTAAAAGAGATTGCAAAACTTATAAATAATAATTTTGTTTCGGATTTCATAGAACAAGCTCCGCAGAAAAGGGACTCATATTTAAAATATGATTTCTAAAGAGCTTAATTTGATTAAATAATTTAATATTGCCCTTCTTAGAAATGCGTTATTTATCGGATTTTAAAACCGTTCTTATAAAATTATACAATCCTAAAGTGATTCCTATGAATGAAAAAACGATAAAAAGGATTGGATAAGAATCAAATTTTTTGTCGAGCCATACACCGATATAAATCATTATAACGACCGTTGCAGCAAGCTGCATCCCGAGTCCTAAATAATTGACCCATCCTCTATCCGCACTATTTTTATTTCCCTTTTTGAATAATAAATTCATTTAGGTTTTATTTCAGACGAAGGAAGCGGCATTGCAGGTCGAATTGGTTTCTCCTGAGAACTCATTATGCTTTTACCGTCAAATTTAGCACCTGCTTGAATTTCTAATAGTTTGGAAGATAAATCTCCCTTCATTGTACATTTTGGTTCCAGGATAACTTTTTCGCCGGCATTTACGGTACCTGAAATTTTTCCTCCAACGGTTATAATTTTACCAACGACCTCTCCTTCAACGTCTCCATTTTCCCCAATGGTAACATTACCTTTGGCATTAATATTTCCTTTAACCTTACCGTCAATTCTGACGTTTCCACTGCTCTCAAGTTTACCCTCCAATATAACCCCAGCACCAATAATAGTAACTTCATCGTTTGCCATTTCTTCACTCCTAGTTTTCAAATTTTACCTCACTTTTAGTTAATAGTTAATTAATAAACTCTTAGGATCCACCGGTTTGCCGTCTTTCCATATTTCAAAATGCAAATGGGGACCTGTTGTAGTTTCTCCAGAATTTCCGCTTAACGCAATTAATTCGCCCCCATGAACTTCTTCCCGTTGTTTTTTTAATAAAATTGAGCAATGCTTATACACGGAAGTAAAACCGTCATTATGTTGTATAATAAGCATGTTACCGTCAGCCACAGTATAACCGGAAAAAATTACATATCCGCCGGCGGATGCATAGATTGACGTCCCGCTTTTAACAACATAATCTATGCCAAAATGACCAATTTGAGGATCGAATCCTCTACTTATAAAACCATTTACCGGAGGAGTAAATAACATAGAAGAAGATTTTTGGATTTTATACGTAAACTCCGAAACCAATTTTTGAACGACTGCTAGCAGGTTAGCACCCGATGCTTTTTGAGGAATATTCTTGGTTGAATCATCTTGAATAGAAATTGAATCCAAAAGAGTTGAGTCTCCGAGCATGATAGCATATTTAAGCTGTTGGTTCGTTGACTTCAAACTTTCAAGTTCCCTCGTCATAAATAAAACTCTTTTATTTAATTCATTAACCTGTTTCAGTTCTTCCTTATTCATCCTGGATGATTCTGAGTATATATAAGGCCCAATACCTGTAATCATAAAGAAAAAATATCCTATTATTGCAATGGACAAAGAATATACCGTTATTAATGCTATTACTCTCCCTAGAGTTAGTTTGTGCGATTTTGTTCCGGAACTTACACCTTCAGGGAGAATTATTATTGAGTAACTTTTAACTTTTTTCAAGATTTTTAATTTATTTAATATAAAAAAAACTTAATGAAATTTTTCCAATAAATCTTCAAATTTAATTCTACCCTGCCTAAGCAAGGCAGGTTTGCTATCACTTAAATCAATTAATGTGGAAGCCTGGAAAAATGATTTTTTCTCTGTATAAAAGATAGTGTCTACTTCGTGAGCAAATTCATCCTTAATAATACCGGATTCAACCAAAGGCGGATTATCCTTTCTATTGACGCTTGTTGATATTAATGGCATTTTAAGTTCCGAAAGAAGTTTTTGACAGAACCTTTGATGTGGAATTCTGAAAGCTGAAGTTTCAAAACCAAATAAATCTCTTGTTTTGTTATTTAGTTTCAGTACAACCGAAACCGGATTCGGCCAAATTGATATTAAAAAATCTATATGTTTTTCAGATTGAATATCCACATATTTTAATAAGGTTTCTATGTTATCAATAAGAAGTATATAACGCTTATTCTGATCTCTTCCTTTGATCTCATTTATTCTTAAAACAGCTTCTTCATTAAAAGGGTTTGCCCCAAATCCATAGATAGTATCGGTTGGATAAATGAAAACAGTTCCCTGCAAATATAATTTTTTTGCTTTTTGTATTGCATTTTCAAAATTGTTATCTACATTTATCATTTCAGCTAACTTTGTACTAATCATTTAAGATTTCCTTAATGTTTGATATAACATTACCTGGAGAAAGGTTAAATCCGCAATCAAATGTATGGAGGGGACACTCATTATATCCATGTATACCGCATGGCTTACAAGTTAAATCATCAAAACTAAGATAATGACTTTTGTTATTATAGGGATAAAATCCAAAATCGGCAATAGTCGAACAGTATAATGTAAGCACCGGAATGTTTGAACACATTCCCAGGTGAGTTGGAGCACTGTCATTTGAGACTAATATCTTCACTCTTTTTAAAATTTCGATAGATTCTAATAGAGTAAATTTTCCTGCGGTTGAGATTACACCGTCGTTAAACTTAATTGCAATTTCCTCGCATAAGCTTTTATCTTCATCCCCGCCTATCAATAGAACCTTCATATTATTATTAATAAAAAATTCTATTACCTTTTCAAAATATTCTTCGGGATATCTTTTAGTATTCCAGACGCTTCCCGGGGCTATCGCACAAACTTTATTATTCAATTCATAATTTACAAAAAAATTATCAACTATTTCTTCAGCCTCCCGAGGTATGGTTAATTCGGGTAAAACTCTCCAATCTTGTGCCCCGTACTCAAAATTTATAAGATCAAAATTTCTCTGCACCTCGTGTTCATCATGTTTATAATCAGCAATATGTTTATAAACATGCTTCAAACTGCTGTTGGAAAACGCATAAGTTTCTTTAACTCCCGATTGCATAACTATTAAGGCTGTTCTCATGGAACGATGCGGCGAATAAAGTTTTGAATAGTTTTTCCCCCGAATTTTTTTACAAAATTTAAGCAGTGCATTCAATCTTTTATGCTGACCATGTTTATCGAGGATGATAACATTCTTGACAGATGGCGAAGCAGCAAAGATTTCAGCGGTTGCTGGTATCGATATAACATCTATCTCACTTTCCGGATACTTTCGCTTAAGCATTTGTATCATCGGTAATGTTAAAATCGCATCTCCGATAAAAGCGGTTTGTATTACTAAAATCTTTTCCATTTCAGAGTTATTCTTTATTTATAATCATCCGGAAATCAACACTTTTCGGCTCTTCTCTACTTGCCGTGCTCTTTCTGTCTTCTGCTGTTAATATTTCCATCGTTTGTGCATCCACAACCACTGTTCAGGATATTCCCGAACGATCTTTTCCAGGTATGCCATGTGCCTTCTGCTTAATTCGATGACTTTTTCTTCATCGGCTTCGGGTAAATTATCTTGACTAATTTCGACAAATTCAGTTACATAAGAATAATCGGGCTGCCTTATGGCGATACCATAAAGTATGGGAGCTTTAGTTTTAAGAGACAACATTGCAGGACCGGGATAAGCAGCTGTTTTCCTATTAAAAAAATCTACTCGTATTCCGTCTTCAGGCCCGCGCTGATCGGCTACCATCGCTACAATATTTTTATCTTTTAATTCTTTATAAATTTGACGAATTGAAATTCCGAGAGGTACTATTCTGTTACCCCAAGTAATCCTCATCTTATTAAGCCAATTAGTAACATACTTGTTTCTCTGTGATTTTATAACCACTGCTAAAGATTTGTTGAGTTGATAACCCATCGAAAGCGCCATATACTCCCAATTTCCAAAATGTGCCGAAAGCAAAATCACACCATGGTCTTCTTCATATTTTTTTAATATGAAATCAAGATTATTACATTTCACCGCACTTTTAATATCACTATCCGACATATAAGGAGCATATAAAATTTCAACTAATGAAATAGCAAAATTAAGATAACACTGAAAGCTGATTTCTTTTATTTTTTTTTGAGAGTATTCAGGAAATGCTATTTTTAAGTTCTCTAATACCGTTTCTCTTCTGATAGGGATAATATAATAGAAGACGAATGCAAGTATAAAGGCAAACTTGCGTGACAAACGTAAACCGAAAAGTTTAAAGAGCTTACTGAAACCTATAAATAATATATATTCGAGTTTATCAACCATTAATGCTGCTTTTGTGCGATTCTATTAGTTTTTTATTCTAAAGCAGTAAATTTACTAAATGATATCATTAATGGAAATTTCTTTATATAGTTAAATTTTTAGTGAAAATATAATAATTGATAAACCCGGGCATAAAAATTGATTTTTAATTTTTAGAGAAATTAGTCGTATCACTTTAAATATAATTATAGTATTGTCAGATTATTTTATTAATACCCAATACGTAAATTTTTCAAATAACACCTCGTCTCATCGCTTTTTTCTTACTTAATTGCTATCCTTTCCCTTCGCAAAAACCTATGATTCAAATATTCCAAAGGATACAATTGTTTATTATTGACCAATTCGACTTCGCCAGTTATTATCCTGTAGTTCACCGCGCTTAGTTGAATTAACAAGTTGATAATCCGAAAATCCGTTTAAATCGGCAAATACAAATATTACTCCGCCTTCAATTTCATTGTAATGCCAAATTTCATAAGGTTTGGTATTAATCTGATTCGGATATCTATCGATCTCACTAGGTTCACCGTACTTTATTAACACCCTTCCGCGGTCAGTTTTCCATCCCGGACGATTTAGAGCTCCAAATTTCCTATCACTTTCATCCACTCTCTTTAAGAATTGACTATAAACTTCATTTTGTGCTGTAGCAGGACTAGGGTCCCTGCTTTTCCAAAAATTATATAAAAACGTTCTTTTCCCTTTGAGGCTATCAATCTTAGAGTATTGAGAAATTTCGTTACCGGTAGCTATATATTTACATTTACTGAAAAGATTATCGCATTCTTCTTTGCTCATTACACCGAACACGCTGGATATAACGCCACCATCTTTCACCCCTGCTGTTTCTTCGGGTATAACCTTCGGGTTATAAACATAAAAAGTTTTGTATGATGAAATCCTGATCTTTTCAGCAGTATCTATTATGGAAACTAGAATTGTATAAGTATCTGTCGGTAATTTAATAACAGGAATGGCTCCAACTTCAACTCTTGCAGAAACATTGTTGTAAATTGTTTTTAATTTATTATCAACAATTTTCTTCTTACTGTTAAAAACTATGGTTTGAAGTTTTAGAACCGAATCTTTTCGCGAATTTCCATTTGAATAAACTTCGCAATAATAAAATACCACAGGTAAATTTTCACCGAAAATTTCCATTGGAGTAGGGGTAACTTCATAAGTGTTTTTATAGAAAATTGATTTTTTATTCGGACTATTCTGCAATATTTTTGAAGCAAGTTGAATATCACTTACACTAATACCGTTTTCACTGATAAAGGGTTTCACCTTTAAATAGTCCTTAATAAATTTTTTATTTTCCGAATTAAGTGTATCGCTTCCTCCGACAATTAAACGGTAGGTGCCCTTGTTTATAACGAAGCCAAGTTCACCGACCAGACTCTTGTTTGATTTTTGTGGTAAATCTTCCGATTGTTGAGAGATTTTCCAATGTTTGTTGAGAATATCTTTCCCGGTAGCCGTGTCCTGAATAGTTATATACAAGTAACCTTCCAAGTTCGTAGAAGAATCTGTTTTAACTGTCTGCATAGACGATTGGTTGAATGAGTAATAAAATTCAACGTAATTTGAAGTTGAATCATAACCGAATTGTGCATAATCAAAGTCAAATAAGAATTTTGGTTTATTTTGAGCATTTATTAATGCACAACTAAAAAAAACGAATATTGCAAAAGTGGTAAGTTTTTTCATCATTCACTTAGATTTTTGTTTAAAATAAGAATTTTCAGTTTATCCAACTAAAATTATTATCGTATTTTGAGAATTGCAATGTAAGTTTTAATACAGGATAATAATTTGAACCCCATAGTATAATATATTATGAATCTCCCGGGTCAAAATAGCACAACCCTTTTCTTTTGTCAAGTAATATCTTTACGACAAACTCACCAGCAACAAGAAAATATCTCACTTGTTAAGGATTATATTTAATCGGTTATCATTAATTTTGTTGATTGAATAAAGCATCTCAACAGATTTATTAAATTTCTTGAGATTCCAAATTTCATTTTTTGTCAGTGCTATATTGAAGGGTATTGAAATCGAATTCATTTTTCGATATTCACAAAAGATGGTCTATTGAATTGAACAAGTTAAAAATGTAGAGCGTTGAAAAGGATTATTAATAATTGAGTGCCGATTATCATTTGATGGGGGTACATGGATCAAATTTTATTTACAGCGGTTGAGATTGACCAAAAAATAATTATCCCCGGCAATAATCCATTAAATCCGAATGGTTAATGCGAAAAAAAATTACTTGATGGTCAATCTCCTTATATTAGGAAATTATAATCTAACTGAATAAACGTTCTTCACACCGCTGATTGATGAAATAGAGGTTAATACATTCTTTTCGATTTCACTATCCACATTAATAACCGTTAACGCTTCTTTTCCTACATCTAGCCGTCCTAATGAAAGTCCCGCAATATTGATATTTGCTTCGGCCAAAATTTTCCCCACCGTAGCTAACATTCCAGGCTTATCGATATTAGTATACAACAGCATGAATCCTTCGGGCTTCAACTCAAGATGATAATTGTCCATATCGACAATTCTTATTTCTCTATTACCGAATACTGTTCCGGCTAAAGATCTACTTTCTTTATCGGTAACAAAATTGACGGCAAGTAAATTTGTATAATTTGAATTTGCACCGGATTTAATTTCATTAACAACAATTCCCATTTCTTTAGCAAAGAACGGTGAATTTATAAAATTGACTCCTTCGGTAAGCTTTTTAGACAAAAAGCCTTTTAATACAGCCGTAGATAATAGAGATGTTGATGAATGTAATAATTCGCCGCTGAAATTTATATTTATTTCTTTTAATTGCCCCCTGCTAAGCTGAGCATGAAGTATACCCAGATTTTCAGCAAGCTTTACATAAGGCGCAAGCTCTTTATTATCGTCAGAGATATCTGCCGAAGCATTTACTGCTCCTCTAACACCTTTTTTCTCAAATAAGGATACAATTTGTTCTGCTATTTGGATTGCAACTTTTTCCTGCGCTTCTTCCGTTGAAGCACCCAGATGAGGAGTGGTTACAACTTTTGGATGTTGAATTAATGGACCATTAAAATCAGGCGGTTCGGATAAGTATACATCAAAGGCAGCACCGGAAATCTTACCTGAATTGAGGGCTGTTACAAGTGCCTGCTCGTTAACAATCCCACCGCGTGCACAATTTATAATTTTAACTCCATCTTTGCACTTCTTAATTGTTTCTTCCGAAAGCAAGTCTCTGGTTTCATCCGTAAGGGGAACATGCACTGTCAAAATATCTGCATGTGAAAAGATAGTATCAAGATCAAGCAGCTGAATGCCCATCTTAATTGCAACATCCTCGGAAAGGACAGGATCGTAAGCAATTACATTCATTCCGAAAGCTTTTGCTCTAATAGCAACTTCTCTACCTACCTTGCCAAGCCCGATTATTCCCAAAATTTTATCTTGAAGCTCAGAGCCTTTATATTTTTTTCTGTCCCATCTTCCTTCACGGAGTGATTGATTTGCTTGCGGAACATTCCGGCACATTGAAAGAATTAACGCCATCGTATGTTCGGCAGTTGAAACCGTGTTACCTCCGGGTGTGTTCATCACAATTATGCCCTTACGGGTTGCTGCTTCAATATCAATATTATCCACACCCGCACCGGCGCGGCCAATCACTTCCATATTGTCCATCAGTTCTATCAAATCTGCCGTAACTTTAGTATCGCTTCTTACAACCAGTCCATTATAGTCTTTAATAACTTTTTTTATTTCTTCTTTCGGCATTCTAGGATTGTAATTAACCTCGAATCCGTTATCTTCAAACACCCCTACGCATTTTTTATCTACAGCATCCGTTATTAGTATTTTCTTCATTTTTCTCCATCATTTTTCAGGATTGAAAATTATCGGTTCATGTTAAAATATTATAAAACTGCTTTTAACTTTTGAACAATTTGAACTTTAGGCACTGCACCGATAATAGTATCTGCAACTTTACCGTTTTTAAATATTAACAGGGTTGGGATGCTTCTCACTCCAAATCTAATTGATACTTGCTGATTTTCATCCACGTCTAGCTTACCTATTTTAACTTTCCCTTCATATTCTTCGGCTAGCTCTTCCACAATAGGAGCAATCATTTTACAAGGTCCGCACCAAACTGCCCAAAAATCAATAAGTACGGGTTTATCCGATTTTATAACTTCATCCTCGAAATTTTCATCTGTTAGAGTAATTGGTTTCATATTTTTCCTGAATTTTAAATTTGATTAATATTAAAGATTTAATTTGGCTTCGCCTTGACCGACAAACTGTACAATATCTTCGCCGCCGTCGGCATGAATAACGCTTCCGGATATCCACTCGCCGCCGTCCCTGCATAAAACAGAAATCACTTTAGCTGCGTCTTCGGGAGTAGTTAATCTATTCGTCGGGTTCTTTCTCCTCGCAACTTCTATCATCGGAGCAAAGCCGGGAATTTTCCTGGAAGCCGGTGTATCCGTTACTCCTGCCATAATTGCGTTAACTGCTATTTGCATTGGACCTAGCTCCATTGCAAGTTGGCGGACATGGGATTCAAGAGCGGCTTTTGCAGCAGAGACAGCACCATAGAAAGGAATGGCGGAGTGTCCTCCTGAACTAGTCATAGCAAAAATTCGAGACTTTCTTTCCAGAAGATTATGAGCAACCAGATCCTGCACCCAATATACAAGAGAATGAGCCATTACGTCCAGTGTCATTTCCATCTGAGCTTTTTTCAAACACTGAGCACCTCCCAGTGGAATAAGCGGCTTTAAGGTTCCGAACGCTAAAGAATGAATAAGAACTTTAACAACAGGCTTACCGTTTGAAAAAGAAATGATATCTTTGATAATTTCAGATCTTCTTTCTTCATCGGCAGCATTAACATTATAAAATTTTGCCTGGACGGAAAATGATTGGACCTGATTTTTAATTCGATCAACATTAGTAAGTGTAGCTTGACGATCAAGATGAATACCAAGAATATTATATCCGTCTTTTGCCAATTGTATTGCTGAAGCTTCCCCAAATCCCGATGAAGCACCGAGGATTAATGCCCAGTAATTGTTGTTCTCATTCTTTTCCATCTTTAATTCGTATCCTTTTGCTATTTTTTTAGATTAGGGTTTGAAAATTACAAAATAGAAGTTAGTGAAACAACATAACTTAGATATTATTCACAAGCTTTCTATGCAAAATTTTCGGAGTGTGAATGATATCATATAGAAACATCACCATAAATAATTTGTTCACATTTATTTCTGTCCAAGATTAATTGAATCTTCTCCTAGTACTTTTACAACTGCATCTAGAAATTCATGCGTGATTTTAACCCTGTAAGACTCCAGGAAAAATAAACGGGGTTCATTTCCATTTTCGGCAAGGTGAATATACAAAGGCATATTACCTTTGTGTGCTTCAAATAGGCTTTTCAATTGATAAATCTGATCAATATTATTTTTTTCTTTATCAAGAATAATTTTTACACTTTGAGTAAATTTACCGGTAGCTTCTTCCAGGGGAACGACTTCTTCTATATGCAGCTTAATTGCATCTCCGCTGCTTTCGGAACGACCGACAATAAACACACTCTTTTCTTCTTTTACGAATTGCCCGTATTTTTCGAATATCTTGGAAAACATTAAACATTCGCACGAGCCGGAAAGATCATCAAGTGTAAAAAAGGCCATGTTTCTTCCGGATTTGTCCATCTTTACTCTTAGAGATGTTATAACTCCACATGCCCGTACGACGTCCGTATCCTCCAATTTATTCGATTCGCCTAAATGTACCGAAGCAAAGGAATTGTATTCTATTTCGTATTTATAAAGCGGATGCCCCGAAATATAAAACCCTATCACCTCGCGTTCCTTTGCCAAATTATTCACCTCAGACCAAGGTTCAACTTCAGGTAAGGATGGTTCAGATATTTTGATCTCTTCTTCCATTTCGCCGAAAAGACTATCAGCCGATGAAAGAGCGGAGTGTTTTATTTTTGTTCCGAAATCAAGACTCGATTCAACCGCTTCAAACAATGCGGCTCTATTTTTATTAATAGAATCAAAAGCACCCGCCAAAACCAAACCTTCTAGAGTTCTCTTATTTACAACTCTCGTATCAACATTAGCACAAAAGTCAAAAATACTTGTGAAGTTTCTGCCCAAAGAATCACGAACTTTAATCATCTCCTCAACAGCGGAAATACCAACATTTTTTATTGCCGACATACCAAAACGGATTTTACCATCTTCCACATCAAAATAAACCGAAGGACTGTTCACATCCGGAGGGAGAACGGGAATTTTTAATTTTCTACAATCCTCCAGAAAAGTTGTTACTTTGTCAGTATTCCCAAATTCATTTTTAAGGTTTGCAGCTAAAAATTCCGGAGTATAATGTGCTTTCAAATAAGCCGTTTGATATGCAACGAAACTATACGCAACAGCATGACTTTTATTAAACCGGCCATGTTTTTTTTTTTTTTTTTTTTTTTTTTTTTTTTTTTTTTTTCGGGGGGGGGGGGGGGGGGGGGGGGGGGGGGGGGGGGGGGGGGGGGGGGGGGGGGGGGGGGGGGGGGGGGGGGGGGGG
>CAVVVS010000058.1:0-6916 GCA_963751355.1 uncultured Ignavibacteriales bacterium
CTATAATCGTAAGACAGATACTTTGCTTGAATTAAGCAAATACCTCTTCTCTAAATATATATTATTCGCATTTATATTATCTCTGAGTATTTCTCTTATTTCGTTACTTTGGTCAAAGTAATTAATACTACTTAATAATTTAAGTTTGAGAAAATGACTATCATTCCCAAGAATAGGTGTTAAAAACTGAGCTGATAATATTTCCTCTTTAGACGATTCAATAATTAAGAAATATATCTTTATGCTAAATCCTAAAACAAAGCTATTAGAATCTTTTAACCCTATCCTAATAATATCAACTAAATCATTTCTATATTTTTCTTCCTTCTTAAATAATATATATAGGTTAAGCAAAAAATGAATTTTATGCGAATAATCCAGCTTTGTATAAAAGATTTGCAAGGACATTTCAAGTTCTTTAAGAATAGGTATTAATCTTAAATACACTATTTTTAATCTTTTAGGATAAAAAAATTTATTTTCTATTAAATAATTAATGATTGCAATTACTTTTAATCTAAAATCCTTAATATCATTAAACTGATGAGAATGAATATATAATAATGATGGTACAATCTTATTTATATCAAGCAATTCTTTTTTAGTTTGAATGGTTACATTATGTTGGTGAATTGCTTCATAGAAATCTTTAACTTTTTCATGGCTGACATGAGGAATAAATTTAAATTCTTCAAATATTCCGTACTGTAAACTCTTTAATTTTGATATAATTATTTCTTCATCAGAGCTTTCTAAAATAATTGGCTTCTTTTCTTCATCACTTGAAAGATTTAATCCTAAAAGATTAAGTGATGCTATTATCTTTTGTAACCCTCTTTCAGCATCTTCTTTTGTATTAAAGAAAATGAAAAAGTCATCAACATATCTATAATAATCATAACAATAAGAAAATACTCCCTTATCAAAATCATTTAGATATAAATTAGCTAAGACTCTTGCATAAGCAGGACCTTGTGGTAAACCCTTTCCTTTTTCAGCTTCTGAATAATCATAAATTTTAATTATTTCCTTTGCTAAATTTAATAAATATGGAGAGTCAACGTACTTTCGCAATTGCTCAATTAGAATGTCATGCCTAATATTATCATAGAACTTCTCAATGTCACAACAGATATAATATTTTACTTCCTTTTTACGTAAAGCACCAAGTAGACAATTTCTAAATTTCGGATAATATTTTTTCCAACTTTTAAAAATATCTTTATCACTAGATATATCTACTCTATAACCATATGAACAATCAAGAAAATCATTTTCCAATTTATATGATAAAGTTCCGAATATAGATTGAATCATAACTTGATCATGAATATTCGAATATACCATCTGCCTATATTTTAATCCATCGTTATCATCTAGTTTCTTAGGAACCAAATACTTTTGATATCCTATTAATGGGAAATCCCTTTGCTCTTTTAGTATTATGCTTAGATATCTTGAATTTATATCTATATCTTTTTCATATTCTTCATAATCAAACTCATCAAAGAAGCCAACGTCTTCGTATTTGTGGTATCTTTTAAGTTTATTATAAGTATTAATAATACTATGATAATTTGTTAAGCTATCATAAATCTCATTTTCGCTTCGAGTATCAATATCTTTGCGAGTGGTTAACCAGAAAGACAATGGATTTGGATTGGTCAATAAATGATCTAAAGTTCTACGCTCTATCTCAGGACAACAAAACCCAGTACAGATGTTATCATCAATTAACTTTTTACAAGATGCTGGATATAATTGAAGTAACCTTTGAAGCTCACGGGATGTAATTTCCTCACTATAATTATCTCCGAAAAATCTTTTTAATAAATCTTTTATATAATCATTCCCATTTTCTATTGATAAGTAAGTATTTGCTAAATGAAAAAGCTCCTTGCGGTTTAGTTGTTTGTGTGAATTAGCTTTGATAATTAATGAATTTAATGCAGAGCATTTCTCTAATAAGTATCCAAACTTGGCTTCATACATGGTTCTGTTAAAGTGTACTTCCGTTTCTTTGTCATAAATAAATGGTGAATCTTTTATTGGGATATGGTTGAATTTCTCTATTATTTGTTCAATTATTCTGTGTGGTACTTTCTCAATATGCTTTAAATGGTTAAAGTTTTCTCTTAAGGAATTAATAATGAATAAATTGTTATCCTTTAAGTGGAAGAAACGACTCTTATTTTTATATTTCTGATGTTTGCCAAGGGGGAGTTTAATTAAATTGCCAAATCTTCTTTTGGGATTCAGGTCTGGCTGTTTGGGGAAAAATTCAAAATCAAAGTCGATGAAATGCTTAAGGATATTATTTAATCTTAATGCTTCTGTCCCTTCGATTTGTTCTTCAAAGAATATCCATATATGATAACCTCTACCACCCGTATCTTCAAACAAAATTTGTTTCTTATCAATATTCAATTCATTATATAGTGTCTCTGTAATCTTAAATAATCTTTCTTTTAAAAATTGAAATTTCTTATCTAGGTCTTGTATATGCTCATCTTTTATTTCATCTTTTGGTATATCAATATCAATACAAACAAAGTTACATTTACTTTGTGAGTTTAGTACATAGATACCATAGGTCATTAGGTTTTTAAGATGTTGAATGATAAGGGATTCGGATAGTTCTTGATTAATAGGATAATAGTATGTTTCTCCTTGGCAAGCTATATAATCTTCTCTACCTTTGAAATAATCCAAATAAACTTGAAGTAAAGTTTCTAGATTATCGGGCATTAAGGATATCTCCCTTTAGTTTCATCTAATTTTGAAAATTATATAATCAATTATTAAAGCTAGAGTTAATAATGCACTTTATCAAATAAAAATTGAAAAAACATGTGGTTAATTCTAAAGAATAACAAATGATTTGGTTCCAGGTATTATACGATTTTTATTTACGACCTAGAAATATAAATAAGGATATATGATGCTTTACAGTATTTCCGTTTTTGTAACATACCCCATTCAATATAACTATATGTAAAAAACGGGAAAACTAAACTTCATTCGAATATCTTCATCAACTCAGAAAATTCATCTGTAAAAGAATAATATTTAGAATTCTTTAACCCAGTATCTTTTTCAAAAATCATTTTTTGTAAGCACATATCTTCGATAGTCCGTCTAACTTTTGAATCTGAAATACCAAATAGTTTAAGTCTCATCCATTCTTATTTAGTTGTCTTATTGTTTGCTCTAAAAATCGAACTCAAAATGTTGTCAGAATCCAAAAATATTTCCCCGTAAATAGGAAACAATTTCAAATTAATTTTCAAGTTTCTGACATCTGAATCATCAGAATTGACATCTTCGTTGCAAATTATTACTAATCCGAAATGTTAAAAGTCAATCAATTTATATTCAGCATAAAATGTTTTGTCTAATATTTCCTCAAAATAATGAGCATTAAATAAAAATCTTAAATTAACCCATCAAAACTCATTGTCTTTTATTTTACTCCGTCATATTATTTAGCATTTTTCAAAAATAAAATTCAAACCAAAACTTTTTAAAAGATTAGCATTCTTCTGATTTTTATATTAAATTAAAAACCAGGTTCATTGTAGATCTAATAAAAATGTTTGCCAAAAGTTGATAGCAGCAATAATCCGTTGTCAAAGAGCAACACGCTGTAATTAAAATTCTCATCATTACAGTAAATCTGTTTAATTATAAATTAAAATAGAATAATAAATACTATCCATCATTTCCAGTTTTGATCACTTCTCTTTTATTGCGGAATAAAGGGGAAATTACTCCTTATTTTTAACTAAAATCTCATATACTCATATTAGGTAACCTTATGAACAAGGCTATATCAATTGATGAATTAAAAAATATTATTGCACTGAGAGATCTGCCGGATGAGCATCTTGAATGGCTATTAGCTCACTCGGATTATGTAGAATACAAGGACGGAGATATAATCTTTAAAACGAGTGTGCCCATTGATCATATGTATTTCCTATTGGAGGGAAAAATTAACTTTTATATGAACATAAAAGGGAAGCTTGTGTATTATTTCAGTTTTGAGAATAATGAACTTTCCGGAAGTGTAGCCGGACTTCTGCCGTACTCGAGGATGAAAACATCGCCCGGTGATTCTTTTGCCGTAGGAAAAGTGCGTGTGATTAGACTTCATAAAAAATATTTTCATGAACTGGAACAGCTTAACCCGGATTTTATCCAGCGCTTAATTGGTTATATGACCGAAAGAGCCCGCGTATTTGCAACTTCACAATTGCAGCAGGAAAAAGTAAGTGCCCTGGGGAAACTTGCTGCCGGAATTGCGCACGAAATGAACAATCCTGCGGCCGCAATCAACAGGATATCTGAAGAGTTTAATAAAAGATTAAAACTAAATGTTGAGCTTACTGAAGGATTGCTGAAATATAATATTACTCCCGAACTTATCCGGAATATCCGGGAAATCGCACAGAATAAAGAGAATAACAATTCCGCGCAAACTAAAATCACGCCGCTTCAGCGTATGCAAAAAGAAGATGAACTAAATGATTGGCTGGATGAAAAAGGATTTAATGGCCGGAATGAAATAGCAGAAACATTTGTCGAGGCAGGTTTTTCAACAAGTGATTTGGAAATAATTAGTAAAGACGCCGGCAATGAAGCATTTCAAAATATCCTTAACTGGCTTGAAAATTTACTGAGTTCCGAACAGTTAATAAAAGATCTTGAGCATGCTTCAGAACGCATTACAATGTTAGTCGGCGCTATTAAATCTCACGTTCATATGGATAGATCAGGCGATCTTCATTATACAGACATTCATCATGATATAGAAAATACTCTTATACTTCTCGGATATAAAATACGTGAAAAAAACATCACTGTTAAAAAATTATTCTGTGAAGATTTGCCGGAAGTTGAAGTTTATATCGGGGAATTAAACCAGGTATGGACTAATATTATTGATAATGCTATCTTTGCCGTACCGCAGAAAGGTGAAATTGAAATTGAAACAAACTGTGATAAAAAAAATGTAACTGTGCGGATTACAGACAACGGCTCCGGTATTCCTAAAGAAATTTTATCCCGAATATTTGATCCCTTTTTTACAACAAAAAAAGTTGGAGAAGGAACGGGGATAGGGCTTGATATAGTACATAACGTAATCAACAAGCACAAGGGGAAAATAAAAGTAAACTCCGTGGCAGGCAAAACCGAATTTATTATTAGTTTGCCTATTACTCAACATTTATCAACAGAAACGGAAAAAGAATGAAACTGCCATTCATTATAATCATTGATGATGATATTCAAGTGCTAAGAGCCATCCAGCGGGATGTGAGGAATAAATTCCGTGAGGAGTACAGAATACTTGCAACCGAATCGGCCGCGGAGGCGCTTGAAGCTGTTAAAGAATTAAAATTAAAAAATGAAGCTGTTGCACTTTTTATCTCCGACCAGCGAATGCCGGAAATGGAAGGAACGGAGTTCATGGAAATTGCAAGGGGTATCTTTCCCGAAGCAAAAAAAGTTTTGCTAACGGCTTATTCGGATATTGAAGCG
Source organism: uncultured Ignavibacteriales bacterium (assembly GCA_963751355.1). Taxonomy (GTDB): domain Bacteria; phylum Bacteroidota; class Ignavibacteria; order Ignavibacteriales; family Ignavibacteriaceae; genus CAVVVS01. The sequence continues at coordinate 5,545 of CAVVVS010000058.1, forward strand.
GCAATAAAAGCTATTAACACTTTAAAATTAGATTATTACCTGCTTAAGCCGTGGAATCCGCCGCAAGAAAAACTTTATCCCGTTATAACCGATCTCCTTGATGACTGGCAGAATAACTTTATACCTGAATTTACAGGAATAAAAATCATCGGTTACCAATGGTCCCCGGTATCCCATAGAATTAAAGATTTTTTAACAGGTAATTTAATTCCCTACAAATGGATAGATGTGGAATTAAATAAAGAAGCTGCGGATTTACTTAATCTTCATAAAATAGAATCCGCCGAATTACCTGCGGTCTTATTTGAGGACGGTTCCTTGTTAAAGAGTCCTGCCGAAATTGATATCGCAAAAAAGATCGGATTGAAATCGACCGCAAAAGAAGAACTTTATGATGTGGTAATTATCGGTGCGGGACCGGCAGGTTTAGCTGCCGCGGTATATGGCGGTACGGAGGGATTGAAAACATTAATGATAGAAAAGAAGGCTCCCGGCGGTCAGGCGGGAACAAGTTCAAGAATTGAAAATTATCTCGGATTCCCATCAGGGCTATCGGGTGCCGATTTGACAAGGAGAGCCTTAACCCAGGCATTAAGATTTGGAGTTGAGCTTCTTTCGCCCTCTCAGGTTGTTGATATAAAAACACAAGAGAGTTATAAAATTTTATCTCTTTCCAGCGGAACGGAAATTAAAACACGTACAGTCATAATATCTACAGGTGTTGATTATAGAACTCTAGATGCACAGGGTATAAATGAACTAACAGGTGCCGGAGTCTATTATGGTTCGACAACAGCGGAATCACATTCCTGCAAAGATAAAAATGTTTTTATAGTAGGCGGAGGCAACTCTGCAGGGCAGGCTGCAATGTATCTTTCCGGTTTTGCTAAAAATGTTTCTATAGTAATCAGGAAAAACTCTCTTAATTCAACAATGTCACAGTATCTGATTGAACAAATTAAAAAAACGAATAATATTTCTGTAATAACCAATTCTATCGTTTTAAAAGCCGAAGGAAAAAACAAGCTTGAATGTATTACTTTAAAAAATATTGAAACCGGCGAACAGAAAGTCAGTGAGTCGGTGGCGTTATTTATTTTCATCGGTGCAAGACCAGCGACAGATTGGATTAAACTAAATATTTTTAAAGATTCAAAGGGCTTTATTGAAACAGGCAGAGATTTATTTAAATATGAAAATCTTAAAAAAATCTGGAAACTCGAGCGTGATCCTTACCTGCTTGAAACCAGCGTTCCCGGAATTTTTTCTGCGGGGGATGTAAGGGCAGGAGCGATGAACCGGGTAGCTTCCGCCGTTGGAGAAGGAGCAATGGCAATTAAACTTGTTCATGAATATATAGCATGAGTATCGT
>CAVVVS010000059.1:0-13681 GCA_963751355.1 uncultured Ignavibacteriales bacterium
TAATTGCAAAATGTATAACAAAAATAGTACCGGAATTATGTTTGATTACTACAAAATATCTTATACTTAGCTTCTCAAATTTAGGAAATTGATATGGTTATTCATAATCAAAATTTCATTTTCGTAAAAATGTACATTTGGATGGGTAGCCTTTAAAAATCCGGTTTTAAACCATAATTCTATTTTAAGATGCAATCTTGTGGATTAGATAGGACATCATTCTTTAATAATAAAATGCCACCAGCCTTTTATAAACCCGAAAGCGTAAGAAAAGTGTAGAATGATGACAGATAACGGGAAATATATTCCGATCCGAAAACCGTTTTTAAAAATTACTCTGAAGGTAAAAAATAGTAAAACAACAATATATATTATTGGTAAAATAAAAGATGTTAAAAAAGGACCAACCGGTATAAAAGGACTGATAATTATTAAGGACAAAATTGAGAGGACAAATAAAATAGGCACTAATTGTCTAAACGAAGCTGGCATCCTATGTTTCTTTAATACCGCAACTCTCCAGTAACCATAGTCAAAATACTGTTTAAATAGTTTTCCGGGTGTTTCTCTCACATAATATGTGCTTTTTGCTTTGGGTGACAAAAAAACTTTCAGCCCATTCTTTGTCAGTCGCAGATTTAATTCATCATCCTGATTTCTTACAAGATTTTCATCATACATGCCTATTTTATTAAAAACAGATTTCTTAAATACAGGAAAACAAGCTCCTTCTGCATATCCTTCATAATCTGGATACCTGTGTTTGGCATTACCAACTCCGATTGGATGAGACATTGCGATTGCCGTCGCTTTTCCAAAATTAGTTTCAGCTTCACTTATAATTGTACCTCCGGTACAACCAATCTCCGGATTTTTCTCAAAATTTTTTATACAATGATACAAATAGTCAGGCTCATACTCAGAGTGTGCACCCATGATGGCAATATACATCCCTTTAGCGGCTCTTATACCAAGGTTCATAGCGACAGGCGTTACTTTTTGTTTATTTTCAATCAACCGCAAGTTACTATATTCGTTTTGAATTTTTGAAATTATTTCTCTTGTTTTATCGTCGCTCATTCCGTCAACAACCAATATTTCTAAGTCGTCTTCAATTCCCTTTTGATTAAGAAGCGATAGTATTGTTTTACTAATATATTTCTCTTCGTTTCTGCATGGAATAATTACTGAAATTAAGGGTGCGTTCATATGAGTATTAATGTTTACGATTTTTTGAATAATAAGATTTATCAGATAATCATATTTCAAATCATAATTAATGATTTTTCATATAAATTAATTTATTAATCAGAGCTCTAATTCTATTCACAAGTTTTTGATTTTGTTTAAACCATTTTTCCGAATATTCACGAAAAATTTCTCTGCCTGTTAATATATATAATGCCTTTAATTGTTCAATGTGAAGATTATGATATGTATATGATGCCGGGTTTACTATTGGATAATTATATAAATCATAGCGTGACCAGTAACCCAGATCATAAAATTTTAGAAGCTGAATAATATTTTCAACTCCGTTTTCAAATAAAAATCGAGCATTGGAATCTTTATTAATTAATGATAAATCATACAAACCAAACAATGAAAAGATGGCTCCATTTAACACGCCGGTAACTTTCTGTACGGGAAATTCCTCATACACCGGGATATTCTGAAATCGATTAATTACCCCTCCTTTACTTACAGGTAATTCAAAAGGGATTAACGCCTCTTCGGAAGTACTAATATACTTCTCATCACCATCTAGAGTATAAGCTCTGCAAAGAACGGAAATAGCTTCCCCCTGAGTCATTGCGGAATACCAGGGTGGTGATAATTTATAAGTTTTATCCGGATAATGGAATAACCAAAGAGCCATTCCGTTTCTAATGGTTTTATTATTAACAAGCCAATCAGCCTGTGTTAAAAACTTCCTTTTAATCTCTCCATTCTTAAAATTAGAGTCAAAAAGACAATCATACAATCCTAAAGCATATTGACAAATTGCGGTCGGATGATACGTTGCCGGTATTTCGTCCAGATATTTAAACATCGGTATGCCGTTTTTATCAAATCCCTGAGCATAGTTGGCTTTACTAGTAAAATCCAAATAGTATCTCCCCGGTCGTTCCGGCTTAAGTGAAACAAAACATGGAGTAACCATATGCCAATAATTTGCTGCACGTGGGTTAAAGAATATAATCCCCTTATTCCATAAATCTAAAAATTTTTGTAACTGCATAACATAAGTTTTATTATAATCAATTCAGATATAAATTTATTTTTGAATTTTGTTTATCAAATATACTACAATAATATTACACCGTATTCCTCTAAGATTCTAACTATTTTAAATATTCGCACGTTTATATTTATGAAAAAAATAATGAATACTTAACTTTTAATTTGGCAATACTCCTTCCGATATCATTCAATTTAATTGTAGGTTAAATATATACATTTATCAGAAAGGAGAGATTAAGGTAATTTATAATTTAACAATCTGTTGAATCGGTATCATCCGCGTTCTATTTCCCAGGGAAAATATCCCCTTTTTGAAAGCTTTATATTTATATTTTTTTTAATATCATAAGCAGCATAAAACTTTCATTCAAATAGTTATGATTTTATCTTAGATGAATCAAATTCCTTCAACTTTTTATTCATAAAGATAAGGACACTAAATAACAGCCAAAACGGCAAATCACGGGTTATCCATCCATTTGTAAATATACCCGTAGATTCAAAGAAAGAGCGGCATAATAATCCCAGACCAATTCCGACAATCCCAACCGAGATGACATGATATTCAAGATCAAGAAACTTTGACTTTTTGATTACTTTAAAACCATATTTGAAAAATATTACAAACAGACCTATCGCAGCCGTTAGTCCAAAAATTCCCAACTCTGAAGTTCTTGTTAAGAAAAAGTTATGTGCCGGATTAGCGGCAATGCGCTGAAGCAAATAAATTTCCTGCTCAGCCCAGCTTCCAATAGGTACAGGGAGATAAGTGTACATAAAATAGCGAAACATACCCGGTCCAACACCGAATATAGGGTGGTGGATAATCATCTGCCATGCCATATACCAGAGAGGATAGCGGGGATTATCTATTATTCTATTAGTCCTGAAATAATGATCGAAAATCCAATCGAATTGAGGTAATAAAAATAAAATCGCGGAACCCACAGCAAGGAGAATGATTAGTTTTTTTAATGCGTTTTTTTTCAAATGGAATAAAATAAATATGATACTCACAAAAGCGGCAAAAATTGCTGCCCGCGAATTAGTCAACAACAATGCAATTATCTGCAGAAATAAAAGTATGCTTAAAGAAGGCTTAACCCATTTATTTTTTATATCAGGCAGGAAGAGATAAATTAAGTTTATCGTTATTGAAACCGCTAACAATCCTCCCACTGCTGCATTATTTGAAAAAAATCCTCCAATAGTTACATAGCCTGTAGTCATCAATAAATAAATGAGTTTGTTGGATCTTACAAACTCGATTAGCAGAGAGGAAGAAATAATAAGGCCGGATATTAAAAATGCATTAAAATATGCATAAATATCTTTATCATTATGTATGAATGAATAAAGGACATATATTATTATTGTAAAAAGAAGTGCTCTCGTTATTTCATTCAACCCGACATTTATTCTATTTGAAAATAAAGTTGAAAAAATCATTGACGAGAAAGTTAATATAAAAAACCATTTGATCTCTTTGGGAACATCCGGAAATTTTTTAATGCTTAGACCGTATTCTTTAACAAAAACATATATCAACGCACCCAGATTAAAAATATTTAATGCGATCCTTATATTGTCATTGATATCACTCGAGACGGTTAAGTATGTAAAAATAGTAAAAGGGATTAAGAATTTTATTCTGTAGCTAAAAAGCAGAAAACATATAATAACAATACCGATAAGATAGATTTGATACGGTGATATTAGTACAGCCAGCAATGCCAATAATAAAGATAAAAAGACTATCCCATTATTTATGTATAATATTTTTTTAATCATTAACCGATTTTTTGTTACTGACTTGCTTGCTGAAAAATTAATCTTTTAGAACGGACTCTTTCTTTGTTTTTTTGATCCCAACGGAATTAAGAAATTGTATAATTTCTTTTTTTACAATATCGAATTCAAGTAACTTCATGCATTCAAAAGTTTGACAATATCTTCCCCCATATGTAAAACAATATTTGTCATTTTCTCCCGGCGAACAAGATATTTCCTTTCTGATATAACCATGTTTTTGCCCCCGCGGTAAATGGAAATTAGGATTAGTAGGACCATAAATAGTAAATGTTGCTTTACCGAGAATATTAGCAATATGAATCGGGCCTGTATCGTTTGATATCATCACAGAACTATCTTTGACTGCAGTAATTAAGTCCTCTATCGATTTTGTTAAAATCAAATCCACATCATGCACTTTGATCTCTGATATTTGTTTATCATTTAAAAGATGCGATTCACATATTATTGCAACATCATAATCTTTACTCAGATGACTCGCCAGTTTAATGTATTTATGCAATCCCCATTCTTTAGCCTTCCATCCTGCAAAAGGATGAATCATGATTCTTCCCCGGAATCAAAGTTCGACGGGAATTCCTTTACTACATTTTTATCATCATTACCGAAATATTTTAATACGGGATATAAATACATATCAAATAAGTGCGGGTCTTCCCTCTTTAAGGAAAACGTGTCGAAAACTCCCTCAAAATAAAAGGTATTGAATCCTATCAATTCATCAGCCCCGCTAAAAAGCGATGAAACAGCCGATATGTATTCACAGGATAGGTCAAATAATAGGTTAGGTTTATATTTTCTGATTTCACGAGTTAAAAAGATATTAGGTTTCCGCGTATCGAATTTAACCTGCTGTTTATTGAATGTTTGATAATCGACATCATCAAAATACAGCTTATAAATAGACTTGTTCTCAGGGTAACAAAAAATTTTGATTTCTTTGCCGGGAGAATTTTTTTTAATATAGTTTATTGCCGGAATGGTGAATACAGTATCACCGAGTAATTTAAATGAAATTATCGCAACCTTGTCTTTTCTCTTTTTTTTCGTCTTAACAATTTTTCTGACTAAGTAGAAAAGATATTTTGTTATTTGAATAATTAAACGTTTCATGCATTGATAATAATCTTCGGATCAGCGGCAAACCTATTATAAATTGAAATCATTTGGTTTAGATTGTTTTTCCAATCATAATTTTTAATTACTTTTTGTCTTCCGGATTCTCCAAATGAAGCAGCCAAATCTTTTTCAAACAAAATTCGTTCAATAGCCCTGGCTGCCTCTGCGGGGTTTCCGGGTTCGACCAGTAAACCTGTAACATTGTTTTCAACTATTTCTGTAAAACCCCCTACATTAGCGGCTACTACCGGAATTTTACATGCTGAAGCTTCAAGTGCCGAAACACCAAAGCTTTCACTTGATGAAAGAAAAACTGCAACATCCATCATGGAATAGTAGTTTGGAGTCTCGGTGTTTTCAATTTTTCCTGCAAATATGGTATCTTTTTCCAAATTTAATGATTTAACTAATCTCTTCAAATTTATCTCTTGGGTTCCGCTTCCGGCTATCAATAATTTTAAAGGTGCCTTCTGATATTTATCTTTTAAAAGTTTGGACGACTTTATAAGAGTATCAATCCCGTATATTTTTTCTAAGTTTTTTACTGTGCCTATTACCAAATCATCGTCGTTAAACAAGCCTATAGTTGAGACTGGCTTAAACAATTTTAAATCAATACCAAATGGGGTTACTTCTATTTTCTTTGAAGTATATTTTGAAGTTTCGCTTGCCATCACTTTACTTGTAGACAATAATGCATCCGGTTTTGATAAAATATATTTAAACAAAGATTTGTGCAAATATGAAATTTTTGGAAATTCAAAAACATCGGATCCCCAAACTGAAATAATTAAAGGATGAAAATTTGCCAGCACCGCTAACAATCCGTAACTGGTAGCATAGTGAGCATGTACTAAATTCGGTTTCCATGTTTTAATGATTCTTTTTATTTGTCTAATACCTTTTAAATACTTTAGCTTTGAAATTTTACTAGTAGAAATTTCATCGCCGCTTAATCTCATCTCCAAAGACGAAAAAGTAATATTACCGTTCGATTTGTATAAATTATGATCGACCGGAGTTAAGCCCCAGAGATAAACATTAATACCTTCATTTGCGAGGCTTTTTACCCATTTTACGGTATGAGGAGAATTCGGATCTGATAATATTAAAATCTTAATCAAGTTTTATTTGTTTTTAACCATAAATTAACAAAATGCAGAAAATGTTAAAATGAATTAACTATCTTTATACTAATCTTCAGTCTTTAAATCTATCATTAAAATTGTTAAAATTTTTCTACCTATTTTTACTGATTATATTATTTACGGGCGGTACAAATAAAATTTTGTGTAAGAATTTTTTCTTTATCTCCTGATTCGATAATTCTTACTGAATTAAACATAACTTTAATACATTTCCACAATATAGCCCTTATAAAACCAGTTAAATTTATTGAGACCGGCGGTGTTTCATAAAATTTGATATCCTTAAAATTCATTAGCTTCAATAATTGTATAAGTGAATTAGGATTAAAAATCGTTAAGTGAGTTAAGTCTCCGTAAATAAATTTATTTGCTGCTAATCCTTGTCCATTTGGAGTTCTAATAATTAAAATTCCGTTATTCTTCATAATTTTATTTATTCCAGTAAACAAATCAAATAATTCATTTTTTTCAAAATGTTCAATGAAATCTAATGCAAAAACTACATCATAGTTTCTCTCTTCTTGAAAGAATTCAAAAATATTCTTGACATCTACATTTAATCCTTTCAGTTTGGCTTTTTCTATTTGCTGTCCCGAAACGTCGATACCATACAGATTGTTAAATCCTTCTTGTTTGAGAAACTGTAAAAAATAACCTGAACCGCACCCAATATCTATAATTTTCGAATCTCTGTTAAAATTTTTTAATATTGGTAAGTATCTTTTTCTATATACATTATAATTAGAAATAATACCAGGGATATCTTCATTACCGATAAATTGTTTAAAATTTGAATCGTATTTCTCATATAATTTCATTCTGAAATCATCATTAGGTAAAGTTTTATTATCCATTTAAATTTATTTTTATTTGAATGATATACAATTTAAGAGCATGATAAATTCTCTAATTTCTTTTGACCTTAAATGAACTATATGACCCTATAACATTTTCGAAAAGCTTTATTGCTTTGTGATTAATCAGCTTCGAGTTAAGGATATATATTAAAATAAAAATTGTAATTCTTATAAATCCACCTATTGTTACCGTTGAGAACAATTTTCCTGGGATCAAAACAATTGATATCAAAAAGCTAATCATTCCGTTAAGTATATCGATAGAAGATTCTTTTAAAAAATATACTATTTTTAAGTTAAGCTTATGTACTATTACAATAATACCTGAAATAAAAAAGAAAAAATAACTAATTGATGTACTCATTGCCAGTCCGTTTTGCATGTACTTATTAACTAACAAAAAGTTTGAACCAATCTTTAATGCACAGCCGGCGATTGTAATAGCTAAAAGAATTTTTATTAAATTTGCCCCGTACAATAATTTATTTATTACAGCATATGTTGAATAAAACACTAGGCTGATTGAATAATATTTTAGAACCTCAAAAGTCATATTTGTGGCATTTCGGCTGAATTCTCCCCGCTGAAATAAAATTTCAATTAAGACATTACCGTAAAAGAATAAAATCAAGCTTATAGGAATAAATATGAAAAGGTTAATACAAAAAAAATTGTCAAGTTTCCTTTGTACATCTTCTTTAAGGTTTGAAATAAGCGACTGTGAAATACTCGGGAAGATAGCTGTTGAAACAGCGGTTGAAATAATGGCAATAGGAAGAAGATAAAGATTCATTGCATAATTAAGTGCTGCAATTCCACCTTGTTGCACCGACCCAAAAAAATATCTGTCAGCAAGCAAATAAATTTGACCTATTGATTCGATTAAAATAGTTATAATTAGAGAATTATTAATTATACTTCGAGTTCTGCTTCCTTTTATAAAAGTAAACAAATTAAGCTTGATTTTTTTCAAGGATTTAACCACAAGAAAAACCAACTGTGCGAGGCTCCCAACTACATAACCAAATGGTATTGTGTAAACACCTATTTTGTTAGAAAATATTACTACCAGTACAATAATTGAGATATTTAAGAAAAGTTGTGCAACAGCGGGAGATTTGAATTCAAATTCCGATTGTAAAAAGGCAGCTAATACAGCAAATGCCGAATTCAATGGAATAGTCAGAATAAAAATTCTAAATATATTTAAAGTTGTGAGGAACTCCGGAAGAGATTCAGTTTGAAGATAAAGTCTAACAATAAAACTGGAAAAATAATAAAGAATAAGTGTTAGTAGTAATCCGAAACCTGTAAAAGACCAAAAGGTTGAATTTGTAAAGGCAAGAATGTCCCCGGGAGCTTCATTTTTTTTCTTATTATAATTGGGTATAAAATAATTTTGACCGAGATATAAGATGATTGTGTTAATAGTTAGTGGAAAGACAGCCCCAACCAGGTAAAGATCATATTGTGTGTTCAATCCGAAAAAACCGGCAAACACAACCTCTCTGATTAATCCTAATCCTTTCCCTATCAAACCTACAGTAGTTATGAGGATCGAAGCGCCTGCAACGGTGGAACTAAATTTTTTGGTCATTTAATCAATCTTTTTGATTGATGACTTTTTTAAAATATTTCAATGTAATTTTAAGTCCTTCATAGCGATCTACTTTTGGCTCCCAACCAAGTAACCTTTTAGCTTTATCGATATTCGGCTGCCTGACTTTTGGATCGTCTTCCGGTAATTCCTTATATGTAATCTTACTCTTCGAACCCGTAAGCTTAATTACTTCTTCTGCGAATTGTTTAATAGTTATTTCGGCAGGATTTCCAATATTAACCGGATCAGTTTCATTAGACATTAATAGCTTAAAAATACCATCCACTAAATCGGAGACATAACAGAAACTCCTGGTTTGTGAACCATCGCCGAATACTGTTAAATCTTCACCACGCAATGCTTGTCCGACAAAAGTAGGTAGAGCGCGACCGTCATCCAATCTCATTCTTGGGCCGTAAGTATTAAATATTCTAACAATTCTTGTCTCAACGCCGTGATATCTATGATAAGCCATAGTAATCGCTTCGGCAAATCTTTTAGCTTCGTCATATACACCGCGCGGACCAATGGGATTAACATTTCCCCAATAATCTTCCGTTTGAGGATGAACATCCGGGTCTCCGTAAACTTCTGATGTAGAGGCTAATAATACTCTGGCTTTTTTCTCTTTTGCCAATCCTAATACTTTATGAGTTCCCAGGGAGCCGACTTTTAATGTTTGGATAGGTAACTTCAGGTAATCAATTGGACTAGCTGGAGAAGCGAAATGCAAAATATAGTCTATTCTTCCGGGGAGAAAGATATAATTGGTAACATCATGTTTCACAAAAGAAAAATTCTCATTTCCTGTTAGATGACCAATATTATTAACATTACCCGTTATCAAATTATCTACACAAATGACTTTAAATCCTTCGTTTAAAAGTCTATCACATAAATGTGAGCCCAAAAAACCGGCACCGCCGGTTACAACTGCAGTTGGTTTATACAATAATTACTCCTTCTTCTATTAAACCGAAAATCTAAACTTTTTTCCTGAATTGGTAAGTTTTACTTTCGCTTATAACACTAATTAAACACATTAATAAAAATATAAAAATTCCGCCCATAACAGATGAGAATAAATTTCTAGGAGCTGAAGCAGCTAACGGAGGAATGGCAGGATCTAATACTTGTACCGTAGGAATATCTTTGCTTTCCTGAATCTTCTCTTTATAATATTGCTGTTGAAGCATAGAATAAACTTCATTTTGAATTTTCACTTCACGTAATAAGTTAGTTAACTCTTTTCCAAGTTCAGGTACATCTTTGAATGTTAATAAATAATCCTGACTTCCCATTTCCATTTTTGAATACTGACCTTTTAATTGTTTAAGTTTCTCGTTAAGTAGAATAAGAGATTTATTATCCTTTCGCAGATTTGGCTCCAATATACCGATTTCAATTTCGGTCTTCATTATTTCTGCTTTTAACTTTGCTGCAGCGTCAATTGCAGCGCTCACTTGCTGCGGCAGCGAAACCGCTTTATTTTTTTTCTGAAATAACATCAAGGCATTTTCAACAGAATCTAGCCTGCTCCTTGTTAAATCCAATTGCTGCTCGATAAAAACTCGTGTATCTTTAGCTTTTGAAGTTAATTTTTCCCTATTTATTTTGTCTAAAGCCTGCACAAAATGATTTGAAAGCGAAGCAGCTAAATTTTTAATTGAATCGCTTTGACCTGTAAAAATGGGGAATAATGAAGTCGATACATTCACACTTAGTGATATTATCCTTTCTTTTGAAACTTCAACATTTAGATTTTTATCTAGTTCAAGAGCGGCTTTGTAAATATTCTTTTTCCCGTAAAAACTTTCCATATTGTCTTTTTTTACAACGAATAATGCGGCAGTTCTACTTTTTATAATTTCCATATATAATTGTGAATTCGCATTGGTATTGCTGCCCATCATTAAATCAGAAAAATCTTGTCCTCCCAATACACTGGCAAAACCATTCATGTGAGAACTGCCTTCCGGAGGTAAAATTGTGACTATGGCACGGTAAGTTTGCGGATACACAAAAGACAAAATTAAAAATATAAAAATTGTAGCCAGTACGGTAACTTTTATAATCTTAATCCTGTTGAAAATAATTATATTTAAAATATCGTGATACGTCAATTTATTATTTCCTTGTTGCAACAATTATTGCTACAGTAGCCGCAATAATTGAGGCTACCTGACCGAAAATCTGCATAGAAGTAGTAAACACATCCCAAAATCTTGGAGGAGGAGGATTTTCCGGTACCCATATTGCATCACCCGGGTTTAAAGAATCAGCATCGTCGGCATCCACCCATTCGCCCGTATTAGCTCTAATAACCCTTACATTTCCTTTGTCTGCTCGCCAACCGTATCCGCCCGCAAGTTTTATATAATCGTCTATACTTAAATTTTTGTTAAAAATTAAGTCTCCCGGTTTGGCAAGTTGTCCAAGCATAATAATATAATTTTTAGCTTCCGGTACACTAATAAAATCGTCTTTTTTAAGAATAATATCTTCTTGACTATCATGGTCCTTGAATAACCGGACAAAATCTACAACCATACGTCCTTTTCTTTCGCGTGATTTTGCTTTTAAATAAGCATATTCATCATCACTCATGTCTTTTCTGTCCATATTTTTCAATCGTTCATACTCAGGGTCATATTCTACAGTACCTTGATTCCGGGTGATGGAAGCATCTTCTAATGAAGCATTTTCTAAAAATCCTCCCGCTTCTTTGATTATATCGGTCAACTTTGTTTTGCCCTTAACAATTTTATAATATCCAGGATATTTTACATATCCATGTACTTCAACAAATCTGTCAATATAATATTCCGGAATTTCCCTTACTATCACCATATCCTGGTTATGCAATACAATCTTTTGATTAAGCAATTCGTCGTAAGAATAATATTCACTAAATTGTGATTTTCCATCGGCAGCGAAACTTACCAACTCAATACTGTCTTTTCGCGCTTTACTTAAAAATCCCCCGGCAAGCCGTATAAAATGAGAAATCGTTTCCCCGGGTAAGTATTCGTAAATACCGGGATATTTGATCATTCCGTTAATCGATATTGTTTTGTCCACTTTATCAACAAATATCACATCACCGCCGCGAAGTAGTGGATTATTCATTTTATCGCCGAATCTCAAATAAGATAATAAATCGTAATATCCCAACACGCTGTCTTTGTTCATTACCTTAATATTTCTGTAGTTAGATGTCTTTGTTAAACCGGGTGAGGCGGCTATCAAATCCATTAATCTGGAATTACCGGAAATTATGTATGTTGACGGTTTATTAACGTCTCCCAGAAGTGCTACTTTTATTTTCCTGAATCCTATTAATGAAATAAAAACATCAACATTCTTATAATATTTATCGATGGTCTTCGTTATTTTCTGTTTTGCATTTACTAGGGTTAGATTTTTTAAATCTATTGCTCCAACCTTCGGAATGAATATACTGCTCTCCTGATCGACAATAAGATTTAATGTAATATCTTGAAGTCCGCTTATCGATACGAATAATTTATCACCCGGACCCAGAATATATTCTTGTGGATTTACATTGCCTTCCCCTCCGGAATAAAAATGGCTTTTAACAGCAGTGGTATCGGGAAGATTGGAAAATCCTCTTTCACTATAAGTCGGTAAATTTTGAGCATGCATAATGATATTAAGCAGCAATACCGTACATGCTGTTGAGATAATTCTGGTAAGCTTCAAATTCTTTATCTTTATTAATTACTTTTCATGAACAAAATTAATTCTCGAATTAAATTCCCCGTATTTTGATCATAAAAATTATGAAATAATATAATCACTTCAAATCTTTAAGGTTACTTTCCTTAAAGAAAATATACTAACCAGTATACCTATGAGCGGACCTACAATTAATAACATAGCAAGGTAAACTAAATCATGGATCGAGAATAAATAGGTAAATGTAGTAGTGTTTTTAAATCGAAAAATAAATAATCCTATTAAACCTAATGAAACAATTCCTGCGAAAAATCCTACCAAAGCAGCATTTAAAACGATAGGTATTTTTATTGTAGAAAGTTTTGCGCCTACAAGTTTCATAGTTTCCATTTCTTTATATTTGGAGCGTGTAATCAATTTTACTGTACTGTATACGATATACAATGAAATCAATAATAGAACAGCTGTAATAATAAAAACATACTGTTTCAAATTGGCTAAATCATTTAAAATTTGATAAGCAAATTTTTGCTGAAATACTACCTCATCCACTCCTTCGAAATTAGAGATCTGCTTGATAATTTTATCGAGTGAATCTTTCTGAACATAATTCTCTTTTAAAGTGATACTGAAGGACGCAGGAAGCGGATTGTAATCCAATATTTTTCTGAAATCTTCACCGGTTTGATTTATAAAATTCTGTGCAGCCTGCTGTTTATCTATATAATTCAGTTTTTTTAAATACACCTCTGTCTGAAGTTTTTTCCTGATGTTACTTACATTCTCATTATTTACATCATTATTTAGAAAAACGTTAATGTTTAAATTGTCTTTAATTTTACTTTGCAGTTTGTTTGAAACCCTAATTAATACCATAGAGGAAGCGATTAATGTAACGGAAATACTCATTGAAATTAAGGAAAGGAAAAAAGAGGATTTTGCCCTGCCGATTAACTTAAATGATTCCTTTATCCAGAAAAAAAACATGCTTCGAAATAATATATGTGTGAATTTATTTTTATATTACAATATTAACTTAAATATGACGAAATTAAAAGTTAGATTCGTCTATCCATCTTGTAATTATCCATTTTTTGGTAATTGGATTTTTACGTAATGACATGTTCACCCTGCCGTCCAATCTGATTACATCCGTGGGATTAAAAGTAATTGTTAAATTAAATCCTCTCACCACGTTTGCA
>CAVVVS010000060.1:0-6045 GCA_963751355.1 uncultured Ignavibacteriales bacterium
TCAGGCTGATAAAGAGGATTTAGAGGAATTAAGAAAACTTGAACAGGAGATAAAAAGCAAAAAAGAGAAATGACCTAAATAAACACCAGGCGGTAACACGCAATATACGTAAGCCGGGGGATGTGGGTAATTTAAACTTTTGTACATTTACTCAAAATTGTAACGGTTTGATAAGTTGGAGCTTCGAAATCCCGGCCTCCGCATATTGCCACCGTTGGCTGCAACTAAAACGAACTGCAAGATGAAGCATAGTATTCTAATAATTGGTTTGATTTGTTTTTTGAGTAAATTGTCAAATGGACAAGATTCGAATGACTTCTTTTTTGATGAGTTTAATGTATCTATTAATCGGACAACTTTACAGAATGACAATACAGAAGATAGATATGGATTTGGATTAGGAGCTTACCACTCTTTCATGCCGCATAAAAAAATAAATCTAGTATTTGGATTTGAATATAACCGAACAAGTCAATTTAAAAAAACAATGTATGAAGGACATTTTGCAAATGCTACTGATTTGACCTATAATCTAAATTGTTTTTCAATACCAGTTGGATTCAGATTAAATGCTGGGTCAAAAACAAAAGTATTCATTGAAACAGGCGGATTTGCTGATTTAGTGATCAGCTCAAAACGGACTGGAACAATTCATACCTATTTGCCAGATGAAAATAATCAGATTAACTACAACGAGACAGAAATTGACGAAAAAGCAGGATTATCAAATGCCGTTGGATTTTATTTTGGACTCGGTATTCGAATTCCAATATCAAGATTTGAGTTAATTGTAAAACCTGATTATAAATTCGAGATTAATAAGTTGTATTCGTATCAAGATGATATATTTAACAGATACTTTAGAATAAATATTGGATTAAAAATAAATTAGCAGCAGCCAATCGAGTAGGCGGCTGACGGACTAAAGTCCGCCAGTACACCTCTCACACCACTGTAGTGCGACAAGAAGTCGCTTAATATAACTGTTTAACACCCACCTACGGGTGGATGATTAAACCTTGTGTTCCATCACAAGTAGCCTACGGGCACGTGCATATCGGGAACCTGAACGAAGTGAAGCTCATGACCTAAGGGAATAAACTGATTTGTGCGAAGCTGCCCGGACAATATAGCCCACAAAGCGATCCTGTGAGGGAAAGTTGTTGTACCATCGTCAAGTACAGGGGAGTTAGGCTCAACCGGTATGGTTAACAAAGGTGAACTGCTGATAAATGTCGTGATGTGAAAATAGCGAAAGACGATGACACGCTATGACCAAAAGGTAAAGGGTATAGTTAACAGGCTTTGCGGTTCCTGTTACATGGATTACGATTCCCCCGGCAAAGAGGCAGAACCTAACCCGGTTCGTTATATAAGCGGAACTTGGTAAGCCCGTATAGTTTCCCTGTGACTTCACAGGGACAGGCTCTCCGTAAGGACAGCACAACACCATACGGGTAAAGGAATGACAGAGAAAGCTAAGGCCGGTGTGTAATGCACCGGATATGCCCACTTCTGTTACGGTGCTCTGTAAGTATCCGCCCCAGCAACTGCGTTTTCCTAAATTAAGCTTTTATCTATAAATTGCGGCAAAAGATTTGTGAAACCAGACAGAAATGCACTCAAAGTAAAAACGGCAGGTACATTGATCGAAGTGAATATGCCGATGTTACAGAAGCCGATGCCAGAAAGATTAATGAAAATCCGGATTACTACCGCCTACACCCGCAGGTCACCGAGCATCCCTTTGGTACTTTAAAGCGACAACGTGGGTTCACTTTCACCCTTGTCCGAAGTAAGGAAAAGGTTCCCGGAGAAGCTGGTCTAATGTTTATCGGATTCAATTTAAGCCGTCGCATTTCAATACCTGGAGCCGCAAAACTCATTAAAGCATTGTAGAATAAATGTTTGTATGATTCAGTGGATCCAAACGGACTTATTCTTAGCCCATATTTTGCTTTTAGATTTTCCGGACTGAAATTCATTCCCGGACAATAATAAAAATTTCTATGGCTATATGTCGTTATATTGAAACATAAAAAAGCTAAATTGAATTTGAAATTGAGTTTTTGCAGTGCCTGTCCTGCCCGGCGCCAGACTTTGATCCTTCATCAAAGTAAATTGTTATTCTCAATTATCCGGTGAGCTTTCGATACCGAAGGGTTCGTTGCAACCACGACCCGACAGAACCTTGAATTTTTAAGGTAGAAGATTTATCTGACAAAAAAATTCGAACGAAGTATGAGAAAAGTAATTGCAGCAATAAATATGACACTTGACGGGTTTTGCGACCATACGGCCGTAATACCTGATGAGGAAGTACATCAACATTATACAGAACTGCTAGGGCAGGGAGACGTAATTCTATATGGCAGAATAACATACCAACTTATGGAGTTTTGGCGAACACTTTTAGAAAACCCATCAGAAGAAAAATCAATGAATGACTTTGCTTTGGCTATTGACAGGATTCCGAAAATTGTTTTTTCCCATACGCTGAATAATGTTGAATGGAAAAGTGCGACAATGGCAAAGCGTGATTTAAAAGACGAAGTATTAGAACTCAGGCAACAATCAGGTAAAAATATTTTTATTGGTAGCCGCAGTTTAATTATTCAGTTAATGAAGCTTAATCTGATTGATGAATACCAGCTTTGCATTCATCCGGTTATTGCAGGAAATGGTTTGCCATTATTTGAAGACATTAACGACAGGACTATTCTTAAACTCGTAAAGGCTAAAACCTTTAGCGGTGGTGCAATAACTCTTTACTATGAACCGAAAAAATGATAGGGTAAAAACAACGATCCCCCAATAAATGACTATAATCATTGCTTGTTTTCGCCTATTTCTGAAAATCTACATTTTGTTCCCGTTGACTTTGAAACATCATCATGGTGGGATGGGCTATCGAAAAAAATTTTGACCTCCATCAAAAAACATTCGTTTCCTGCACGGGTGTTACACTTTATCTCACTAAAGAAGCTATTGTTGAAACTTTGAGAATGATGACCCGGCTTTCGTCTCACAAGTGTGCCAAATACCTGGGTACATGCAGCGAAAGCCCGCACTACGAATAGCCCAATCGTTGCCTGTATATTAACCAGACATAACCTTCACACAGACAAAAGATTATTAAATTGGTATAAATGATTGTAACAGGACAAACAAGGAATAAATACTGAGTACTAGAAAGTCCAAAGAAAGTGAGATTTCCAGCTATGGAATCAAGTCAATTGGATTATTCGGCTCATATGCAAGAGATGAACGATAATAAAAAAACTACTAATTCTGAATCCAAACCACTGGCGTCCGGTAAAATTTGTACTTTTACTCATGGTCAATCTTTTAGTGTCGTAACTTCAAAGATAACCATTCGGGGTTGGTCTTAACTGACCAGCCCTTTTTTCTATATCGCCAGATTATTACCGGACACCAGTGATTGAAAAACAATGAAGATTTATAGAGATAATATAAAATTGTATGATGCCAAATTACTTAAGCTAAGTAAGTTATTAAATCGCATTTCATATCTTAGGTTACTTATTTTTGTCATTTCCAGTATCATTCTTATATACTTGTTTAGATTCAATTTATTAATTCCGATTCTGATTGTTTTCCCTCTATCAATATTATGTTTTGGCGTTGCAATCACATATCATCACAAAACAGCTTTCCTGAAAAAACACACAGCATTTCTGAAAGGCATTAATGAATCCGAAATTTTAAGAGAAAAATGTAATCTGGAAGAATTTGATACCGGACATCAATTTATCAATCAAAATCACCCGTATACCTCCGATTTAGATATTTTTGGGCAACATTCCATTTTTCAATTGCTCAACAGAACAACGACAGAGTCTGGTATGATCCTGTTATCGGAATGGCTGTCGGAACCTGCACCCAATAATGAGATACTTGACAGACAAAAGGCCATAAAAGAAATCGCTCAAAATTTGGATTGGAGGCAAGATTTTCAGGCATCTGGCATGCACTTTCAAAATAAAAAAAGTGATTATTATAAATTGTTGGATTGGGTAGCAGCACCTGTCGTTTTATTAAAACATCGACGAATATATCTGGCAGTTGCAATAATCCTTTCGGGACTATCATTTCTTGCCTTATATTTTTATATACCCCATTTTGATTCACCAATCTGGTATATTTATTTACTTCCCTTTATGACTGTTTATTTTATTATGAGCAGAATTTTAAAAAAATTAAAACCCATAGCTGATGATATCGTTAAAATCTCGCAAGAGAATATTGACACGTTAAGAGGTTATCGGACATTGATCAATAAAATTGAATGTGAAAGTTTCGAGTCAAATAAATTATGCGAATTACAATCCATACTAAAAGGCAAATATTCCGCATACAATGAAATTAATAGGTTGTGCAAATTATTGGAATTCTCTCAGCAAAGAGGTCTAAGAACAAAATTTATATCAGTAGGTGGGAATTATTTTTATTCTCTATTAAACAGTTTCCTGCTATTGGATATTTACCTGATTATTGGAATAGAAAAATGGAAATCAAAGAATAAGGCGGTTTTAAAATCCTGGTCTAAAGTAGTAAGTGAGTTTGAGGTAGTAAATAGTCTTGCAGGTTTTTGCTATTCAAACCCATCTTATACATTTCCTGAGTTAGTTGAAAAAGATAACTATATCCATTTTGAGTCTCTGGGGCATCCCTTAATAAATTCTAATAAACGGGTATGTAATAATTTTCACTCAGAGGGACAAGGTGATATTGTTCTGATTACCGGTTCCAATATGGGAGGGAAAAGTACTTTTTTAAGGGCTGTAGGCGTTAACCTTGTATTAGCATTTGCTGGTGCACCTTGTTGTGCAATACAGGGGCAGGTTTCGAACCTGAAATTATTTACGAGTATGAGAACCCAGGATAATTTGAAGGAAGGAGTTTCTTCTTTTTATGCAGAATTAAGCAGAATTGAAAAGATGCTGAAACTAATTGAAAGTAATCAAAACACTTTTTTTCTTTTGGACGAGATGTTTAAAGGTACCAATTCAGAAGATAGACATAAAGGAGGTTTTTCATTGATTAATCAATTAAGTAAGCTCAAAACGTCAGGAATTATTGCAACACACGATATTGAACTTGCAAAACTATCGGGGAATAAAAGGTTGGTTACAAATTATAGTTTTAATAGTGAGATTAAAGATAATTCTATGATTTTTAGCTATGAACTTCATCCAGGTATATGTAATGATTTTAATGCTAGTGAGCTTATGAAAAAGAGCGGAATTGAAATTTTATCGAATATTTCAGATGAACGGAATTAATAAGATACAACATATAACACGCAATATAGCAAAAAGCGGTGAAGTGCATTTTTTGGGTGGTTTTAGCCCGTTCCAACTTCATCACGGTTTTATAGAGAGTCACCCACAATAATATATCATCTGGAGTTTATCAATTTGTGGGCGTTTGGTTTTCAAATCAACTTTAACAACGGTGTATATAAACGCACTCCGAAAACTCAACCGATTCATATTGTAAAACGACGGCCGTCATGCTAACGATGACTTTAAAATATGTGAACAAATGAAAAATAATAAAAAATTTATTACTTCTGAATCCAAACGTACAGGTTTTAATAAATACTTATTTGAGGGTTTGATGATTTTCATTGCTGTTGTACTTGGTTTTATCTCTGAAAATATCCGGGAAGATATTGTAGAGAACAAAATGACCAGGGAATTTGCGATTTCAATGATTGAAGACCTCAAATCCGATACGACAAATTTAAAGGATGTTATAGCATATTATTCCCTGGCGGTTGAAAACATTGATTCCTTAAATGGGTTGTTATTATCAAAACACCTAAAAGAAATACCTACCGGGAAATTATATTTTTATGGGCTTTGGGGAGGTGCAGATTATGCATATGTTTCAAATGATGCTACTTTTCAACAAATGAAGAATTCGGGGTCACTTCGAAATATCACCAATATTTCACTACTTAAGAAAATTTTGAATTATGATCGATTAAACCGAAAGTTACTTTCAGAGGCGCACAGA
>CAVVVS010000061.1:0-119058 GCA_963751355.1 uncultured Ignavibacteriales bacterium
ACAGCAACATCGCATACGGCATTTTACAAATTTTAGATGGGACAGCCCCGTTGCAGCATTTTGTTCAACGAACTACAAAGATTAATCAGATCACGAGTTTGCGAAACAAGCTTGCCTTCGGTGCGTGAAAAGAAAAATACGCACCTCGGCGAGAGTAAAAAAAATACTTGGCAGTTGTGCTCTTGCAGCCCGTTTGTTCTGGGCGGACGCATTAGCCGCAACGCCGTCAGGCAATCAAAACGATTAGAAAATCCAATGACTAAAAAATATTCCGATTCATACTTGCAAATAGTGCCATTGTTAATTTTGTTTAGTTTCTTCTCCTCATCTTTTGCACAAATTGCAGATAATGACATTCCAGTATATTCTAAAAGTCGATGGAAACTTATTGAGAACGACTCTGTAACCATTATCAAAAACTCATTTTCTACTAAATTAGATACGATATTTAAAAATGTATACGAATCAGACTCAAACGATTCGAGTGCTATTGGTTATTATTTTAGTAGTGAATATAAGGTAATATCTATAGTGGGTTCTTATTTATCTTATGAATATTGTTACAATGGTTCTGGAGGACTTCATCCCATAGGAGGTAGATGGTATAGGACAATAAACATTGATAAAAAAAATGATTTATCATTAGATAGTTTATTCACTTCAGAAGTCATTTATAAGAAATTATCTACTGATACAAACTTCACTAAATATCTAACAGAAAAACATACAAAAAACTTATCGGAATTTATCCGATCTCTTGATGGAGGTTGTGAGATAAGTTTTGAGAATCTCTTAGTGTCATATGCAATTACATCAATAAATAATAGTTTTGTGAGTGTTCAATTTGGTTTGACTCATGGCTGTGAATATATGCCAGAAAAATTTACTGTTATTAAGATCGAATTACCAAAAACTGCTATGAATAAAAAATATTTAAATGAATGAATTTATTTGTAATATTGCCTAACCAGAGCCTAAACACCGACCGCCGTTTTAGTTCGGTGGATTTATAATTTTTTGCGTTTTGTTTTTTGTTAAAGATTTTGTGCAAGGTGTTCTTACTTAATTAATAAACTTACAAACTGCACTTAAGATGAAAATTAAGCACAGTTTGCTTAATCATTAGCAGTTGTGGTTCTATTCGGTATACTTGTTTTGGGCTGCGCCTTAGCCAAAACGCCGTTATGTGCTAAATAAGTTTTTATACATTGTGATTAAAGGAAGATATTAATGGAAACATTTCAGACAAGTATTGTTAAATCAAAAGTATTGAACAGAAGGGATCCATTATATATACTTTTTGCAGCAATATATATAATCGCTACTTTGTTCGTTTTTATTCCAAGTGTTTTTGGTTTCGATAGACAGGCTGAACCATTTTGGCTTAAAATATCGACATTATTAGTGTATCTCATTGGGTTAGTATTTATTTTGCAAAAAAGTTTTTACAAGCCCATAAAAGTCGGAGAAATATTCTTGGACTCCGATCATATTAGAATAAAACTGAATAATAGCCTTACTGATATTTCAATTAAGGAAGTGAAAAAATTAACTTTAGATTATTTTGGTACTGCTGGTATCTTAACAACATTTTATGGTAATAATAATTATTTATTAATTCAATTCGCTGATTCAAGAGAAGAGAAAGAATATGAAATTTTAATTAAAACTAATAATGATAAAAAACAATTAAAAAGAATTATAGAATCATTTAAGGGGCAAGACATTAATGTTGAGGTGAATATAATTGGTTCACACGGATTAAAATATTTTTAACAATTAGAATTGACACAGATAATATTAGCGCACAAAACAAGTGCGCTCAAGGCGACAGCGTTTTCGGTTCTAATCTGCCCGTTAGTCTCTGGGGCGACGGGTGAAAAGCAACGCCGTTATGTTGCCGTACAAATTCTAAAAAATATGATAAAAATAATAATAATTTTACATTTGTTTATTTTCCAATCTATGTTTTTAGTTAAAAACATAGCCTTATCAAAAAAACTTAATGTTAACATTAGGGGTAAAAATAAAGAATCATCAAATTCTATTTTGTTGTTTTTAATTACTATTATTATCGCTATTTCATCAATTCTTTTTGAAAATGTAAATAAAATATTTATTCCCATCCAAATTACTTCACCATTGAATAATTACTTTACAACAGTCGGTATATTTTTACTTTTACTTAATCTATTAATTTCATTTCTTACATTAGTTCAAATACAAGATTCATGGCGAGTAGGTATAAAAGAAGAAGAAAAAACCGAACTAATAAGTAATGGGATTTTCAAATTATCAAGGAATCCATATTTCCTATCATATATAATAATGTTCATTGCCTATAATCTATTAATTGCAAATATACTTCTTCTAGTTTCATCTATTGCCTCAGTTTTGTCAATACATAAAATGATTATTAAAGAAGAAAAGTATTTAGAACTGTTACACGGTGAAAAATATATTGATTACAAAAATAAAGTGCCGAGATATTTTATTATTTAAACGCAATATAACAAGCAAATAAACCCGACCGCGGATTCTGGCTGGCTTTATTTAAGTTCTTGGTTTTTCTAAAATATGTAAACATTGTTGTTAGGCGTTGTCTTGCTAACGAAAATATCAAATATTATTGGCGTTGTCTTTATAACTTAGCCGTTTGTTCTGGCGGCAAGTTAGTTGCCACGCCGTTATAAACTTAATATCAAAGTAAGTTTAATCTGATGAATGAAGTTTTGGAGAAATATAATAATAGGTTAATTCAGCAGAGGTATGGTCAAAACACAATAGATATTTATTGTAATTACTTTAAGGATTTCCGCAATAATTTTAAGGATTCCAAACTGGAAAATATCAAACCAGAACAAATAAATGAATATATACTGGATTTAATTAAAACAAAAAGCATCTCCATCAGCCAGCAAAACCAAAGAATAAATGCTATTAAATTTTATTATGAAAAGATACTTGGACTGGAAAGACATTATTATTCATTGTATAGGCCAAAGAAAGAATATAAATTGCCAAAGGTGCTTAGCAAAAATGAAGTGAAAAGGATTTTTGATTCTTGTAATAATATTAAACATCGCTGTATTTTAATGTTGATATATTCTGCTGGTTTGAGAAGAAGTGAATTAATCGATTTAGAAATTCCTGATATTGATTCTGAAAGAATGGTCGTAAATATTAAAGGGGCTAAAGGTAAAAAAGACCGGGTTTCTCTTCTATCAGAAAATACTCTTTATTTATTACGAGTTTATTATAAAAGTTATAAACCTAAGGTTTATCTTTTTGAAGGCATGGAAGGTTTTAAATATTCGCCAACCAGTGTGGCAAATATTTTGAAGAAATCTGCTCAAAAAGCTGGGATAACAAAAAATGTGACACCACATATGTTGCGGCATAGCTTTGCAACACACCTGCTTGAACAGGGTACAGACTTAAGGTATATTCAAGAGTTGTTAGGTCATAATAGCTCCAAGACAACAGAGATTTATACCCAAGTTTCAAAAAAGGCTATTAATAAGATAAAGAATCATGTTGATGATTTTTTTGACCAGGAATAATTATATTTAAAAGAAATATATAAACAATTGTTCTTATACACCCAATTTAGGCGGATAAGAACAATGAATTTACACATACGTTGTGCTTAATACAAGAGAAGATAAATGACATTTGAGGATTTAGGATATAATTTAGAATTAGGAAACTACAGAAAGGACCAAAATCTGGATTCTTTTGGAGTGGGACGGGTTATCTCAGAACACAAGGAGAGATATGTTGTGAAAACCCCTGAAAAAGAATATGATGGTGAAATAGTTGGAAACTTGCGTTTTACAGCACATAATAGGTCTGATTTCCCCGCTGTTGGCGATTGGGTCGCAATTTCTGAATATGACGACAATAAAGTACTTATTCATTCTGTCTTCCCAAGAAAAACGATTATTGAAAGACAAGCCGTTGGAAAACAAGGAGAAAAACAAATTATAGCAACAAATATTGATTATGCCTTCATTGTACAAGCTGTTGACAGGGATTTTAACATTAACAGAATTGAAAGATATTTGACCATTTGCAATACATCCAACGTAAAACCAATTATCATTCTCAATAAAATTGATTTGATAAGTGATAGCGAATTATCAGAGTTGGTTAGTAAAGTTCAAGAAAGGATAAAACAAGTACCGATAATTCCCATAAGCAATGAGTCTCAAAAAGGATTTGAAAAACTCAAAGAGAGTATTGAAAAAGGTAAATCCTATTGTTTGTTAGGCTCATCAGGAGTAGGAAAATCTACCTTATTGAACAACTTATTGGGTAAACAGTTGATGAAAACCAATGCGATTAGTACAAGTACGAACAAAGGACGACACGTTACAAGTCACCGTGAATTATTAGTTCTTGAAAATGGTGGGATTCTAATAGACAATCCGGGAATGAGAGAAGTTGGAATTGCAGATTCTAAGGATGGATTAGAAATAACATTTAGCAGAATAATTGAACTTTCCAAAGACTGTAAGTTCAAAGATTGTACACATACTACCGAAGTTGACTGTGCAGTTTTAAAGGCTGTTGAAAGAGGTGAAATAGACAAATCGTCCTACGAAAACTTCTTGAAAATGGAAAGGGAAAAAGAGCACTTTGAATCAACTGTTGCTGAAAAACGTAAGAAAGACAAGGATTTTGGAAAAATGATAAAGAGCTACAAAAAAAGTAATTACAAAAAGTACTAAGCACAACATGCGGTCATAAAACATTTGGCGTGAAGTGGTTATTCGAGCATCCTACCACGCGTCAACTTTCTGAAACCGTGGATACGAATGCAGCCCACTCTCCCAAACGTTTCATACCGCAAAAACGTTAGCGTTAATTTTAAATCGAGAAATATGACAGATGACAACATAATCAATAACGTTTCAGAATTCATTCAAAGAATATTTGAATTGAATAAAAAATCAGTTGTCATGCGTTCGCCTTCTGTTAGTAGCATTAGTTTCTATAGAGGACAATCTAATTCTGAGTGGGGATTAGAACCCAGTTTATACCGAGGCAATTTACTTGAAAAAGAAAGAGTTTTGATTTCTGAATTTTTGAGAGTTGCACCGCAGCATTTTGAAAACCTTGGATATTTTGACACATTAGTAAAAATGCAGCATTACGGACTCCCTACAAGATTATTAGATACAACACTCAATCCCCTTGTTGCCTTGTTTTTTGCATGCTATGGAGAAAATCAAAAATCACATGACGGTTCAGTTTATATATTCCCAAATCTTCCTGTTTTCAAGCAAGAGTTAAACGATATTTCACTCATAATGAAATATATATTTGAATATTCCGGCTTACAACTTGACATTGAAAGTTTCACACAAGATGTTCTTAATTCAAAAGAAATCTATACTTCGTATTCAAGACAATATAAAAACTCTTCAGATGTATTATATCCGCTGACAAAAGTTCCATTTTATGCAGTTTTGCCAACATTAAATAATGCAAGAATTTTAAACCAAGATGGCTCATTTCTATTGTTTGGGATGAAAGTCAAAGAAATTACAAAAAGTGATAATCCCGGCAATTTAAATAAAATATATTACCAGTTTGAAACTATCGATTTTGACAACAACATTGAAAAGTTTTGGAAACCGTCTAAACTTTTGCGTATCCCGTCAAACCGAAAAGATGCAATATTAGAAGAATTAGAATATATAGGGATTACAAGAAACAAAATGTTCCCTGAATTAGAATATCAAGCTGAGTTTATAACAAAATTGATAAAAAAGGAAATAAAAAACTAACGCTAACACAGTACATATTGCAGGGCGGGGTTCGGTGGTACGCCAACTGCGGATTACCGTTTCGCAGTTCCGTGTCCTTCGGACAGGAACGCTCTCCGAAATCCGCCCCGACAACATGTACCAACCGTTGTGCCCAACTGTAACCAAAGACAGAGTCTAATTGTCATATTGAAAATTTTATTTTTGGAAATATATAATTTATGAAAGTCAAACTTATTATTTGTCAAATAATCTTAGCCCTTGGAGTTACATCATTGACTTATGGACAAGTAAATTCGTATTCAGCAGATGTTTCCAATAGAATTAAAAAAGTAGAAAATTCATTGATGGATTGGGCCCAGACTCCGGATAGTTTGTTGCGTTGGAATATTGAAGAACGGATGAAATCTCACAATGTAAAGGGAGTGAGTATTGCAGTTATTCATAATTTTAAAATCGAATGGGCTAAAGGATATGGCTGGGCAGACGTGTCTGAAAAGCGAAAAGTAACACCGCATACTCTTTTCCAGGCGGCTTCAATCAGCAAATCGATTAGTGCGATTGGGATATTGAAATTAGTTGAGGATAAAAAAATAGATATTGATACTAACATCAATCAATATTTATGTTCGTGGAAATTCCCCTATGATTCGGTAACAAAAGGTAAAAATATTACAGTGAGGAATCTCCTGAATCATTCGGCTGGATTAAACGTAAGCGGATTCCCGGGTTATTTTTTTACTGATTCGATTCCGACCATCCTCCAAATCCTTGATGGAAAATCACCATCAAAGACACCTGCCGTCAGATCTGAACTTAAACCAGGATTACGGTACCAATATTCTGGTGGAGGTATATGTATTACACAGTTGATTATGACAGATGTTACAAACCAACCCTTTGAAAAGTATATGCAAAATAACGTTTTAAAGCCGTTGGGAATGAATGAGAGCTTCTTTATACAGCCACCTCCTTTAGAAAAAAAAGAATTGTTGGCTACCGCCTATAATAGAGATGGGAGCGAAGTTCCCGGGAAATATTGCAATTATCCTGAATTGGCAGCAGGTGGCTTATGGACAACACCAACAGATTTAGCTAAATATATTGTTGAAACGCAACTTTCTTTGTTAGGAAAATCATCAAAAGTTCTCTCTCCTGAAATGACTAAGATTCGGCTTACTCCTTTTGATGGCTATTCCGCATTGGGAGTCTATATTCGTAATAAAGGTAAATATTTTGAATTCAGTGGTGGAAACTATGGTTTTACATCTGACTATTGGGCTGATATTAGGAATGGTAACGGAGTTGTTGTAATGACAAATTCTGCAAATGTTGAGATTGTCTCTGAGATAATTAACAGTGTTGCGGTTACATATCATTGGAAAGATTTTTATAAACCCATAATCAAAAATATAATTTCAGTTCCAGATTCCATTCTTAATTCTTATGTTGGGGATTATCTTTTTGGTGATAAAAAGATTTCTATTTTAAAGAGAAACAACAAATTATTTACTATTGAGGATTGTCCATGGGAGCTTTATTTTACTTCGCCAAGTGATTTCTTTATATCAGAATTTAAAAGTAATATGAGATTTCAACATGATTCTGATGGAAATGTAACAGGGCTTCTGGATTTGAACAGTGGTAGAACCGCAAATAAAATAATGAAAGAATAAAATAAAAACAACTGGGCACAACACATGGTATAGTGCATACGGGTTTCAGAGGGTTAGCAAGGTTTGTGGCTCGTAAAAAAAAGTACTTGTAAACTGATAGTAAAGTAGCTTCGTAATCCCGCACGACACCATACCATAAAACGTTATGAACTAGATAAATCAAATATTAAAAACGCTTATAACCAGTTGCTCAAGGCGACGACATTTTCGCTTTCGGCAATTTATAAATTTTAGGGTTGGTTGTTCCGTTTTGGTATTCTTGTTTGACGTTGTATACGTAATTATATATTTCACACACCTAAGCATTAATTAAAAAAAGTTGGGGAAAATTGTATATTAAATTATAATAATGAGTCGGTGACGGAATTGGTAGGCGTGATAGTTTTGCAAAATTTATATTTCGGTATGAACTTTGGAAAATATTGCCAAAAGGCGTAGGGGTTCTAATCCCCTTTGGCTTACTTTAGTTTATTTAGTTTTCATTTTAGATGAAAATAGAGTAATAGCTTATGGGATAAAAAATCTATAAAAAATTTAGCCCTCTTTCGAGGGCACTGAGTTACTTTATTTCTTTAACTAATTTAGATATTTTAACTGCCATCGCGTCAGTATCTGCAATAATACTCCCCGCAATATCATCTAATTTCCTTGAACCACATACGCCTACGCTCCCGCTGTAATAAACTTCATATGCAGTTTTAGGAAAGTAAAAACACCATGAGAGTGAATATGCCGAACAGTTATTCGTGTCTTTTGAATAACTTAGAGAGATTAAATGAAATAATAATTTTTAAAACATTTAATGCCCTATTTAACGTAAAATATTTTAAGAGATTTATTTCCAAATGGCTTAAAGAATTAAATGAGTGGATTATATTCCGGGCTGTAACCGGTTTCTAAGATAGGAAATTACCAGTAATATTTAGATACGATACAAGTAATAATTTTTTATCTGCTTAAGTCCATAAAAATTAAATGATTAGTCGCAGTGAGCATTTTAATGCAGTTTTGATGGTTCTTGTTGATAAAAAATTTTTGTAATTTTACGATGTAAACTTTAAGGAAACTTATTAAACAACAAAGATAAGTGAAGTTTATGGACCTTCCGGAAGACCATCAGATTGAGATACTGGATTCGCTGGCCGAAGGGGTTTTTACAGTCGATAAGGAATTCAGAATAAAATATTTTAATCAGGCTGCCGAAAGAATAACTGGATTAAAACGCGACGAAGTAGTAGGCAGGTTCTGCAAGAGCTTGCTTAAGACTAAAGTGTGCGCGAACGAATGCCCGATCTCGTGCGTAATCGAATCGGGTAAAACGATTTACGACATGGACTCGGTTATTGAGCTCGGCGGCGAACGAAAAGCGATAAGGCTTAACGCGACTCTTTTAAAGAACAACAAGAAAGAGCCGGTCGGCGGAGTTATTTCCTTCCGCGAAAAAGAACCTCTTGTAAACATTGAAAAACATCTCAAAAAAAACACACAGTTTTACGGCATCGTAGGTTTCTGTAAGACGATGACGGATATCTTCAACTTAATTATAGAAATAGCAGACTGCGACGCGAGCGTATTAATAACGGGTGAAACGGGAACGGGCAAGGAGCTTATTGCCGACGCGATTCAGGCTACAAGCAGAAGAAAAGACAAACCCTTCGTAAAGGTGAACTGCGCGGTTCTTCCTCCTACTTTATTGGCGAGCGAATTATTCGGGCACGTTAAAGGAGCGTTTACGGACGCGGTGCAGGAAAGAACGGGAAGGTTCGAACTTGCGGACAACGGTACGATATTCATGGATGAGATAGCGGAGATGCCGCCGCAGATGCAGTCGCAATTGCTGAGGGTAATACAGAACGGAACGTTCGAGAAGGTCGGTGAATCTGTTACGCGAAAGGTAAACGTAAGAGTAATAGCCGCGACCAACATGAACATTGAGCAGGCGATTAAGGAAGGAAAATTCAGGGAGGATCTTTACTTCAGACTGAACGTTATACCTATTAAGGTTCCGCCGCTGCGGGAAAGGAAGGAAGATATTTTCTTTCTCGCGAAATATTTTCTCGGAAAATTCAACATGCTTTACAATAAAGAAATAAACGAGATAGACCAGGAGGCGCTCGACGCGCTTATGTCTTTCAACTGGCCGGGAAATATAAGAGAGCTGGAAAACGCGATAGAGTTCGCTTTTATCAGAACTCCGGCCGGCAGTCCTTTATGCTTGTGCAAACTTCCGCCCGCTCTGAGAGAAGCGAAGAACTGTTCGGATATAAAAAATCAAACAGGGTTAGAAGCCGTTAAAGCAGACGAGCTTTTGAAGCTGCTTGAAAAGAACAAGTGGAACAAGAGTGAAGTGGCCAGAAAGCTCGGCGTGAACAGATCGACCATATGGAGACGCTTAAAAAACTACGGATTTGAATAAACGCAACGGTCTGCCGCAGACCGTTGCGCCGCGCAACACCGCAACGCAACACCCTTCAAGTTAACTCACTAAATAACAATAACTTTAATTGTTAATTCCGCTGGCATTTCTATTGCTTTACCGCCGCATTATGAGTGAAATGCTAGCAAATCAATATTTCCTTTTCAAAAAGTACAACCTTGCAGCCAAGGAACTCGAGCACACACTCGAAACATCCGACGGAAGCAAGTTGCTCATCAAAAAGCTCATCATTTGTTATACACAGATAAACAAGCCCAAGGAAGCGCTAGATTTATTCGTCAGGCTGGCAGAGTCTGATTTCGATTTTATAATTCATACCGACCCGACTTCGGAAGACTGCCCGTGCTTTGAGCTGATCGACAGAATAAAATATGATATTGTGAAGTACGAGAACCTGTTTACAAAATATTACGTGATGGGAATGCTGAGCTCGTACTGCGATTTAAATAGCTCTCAAATATTTTTCAACGAAGCGCTGAAATTGGAACCGGGTAATAAAAACATAAACAAGATACTTAAGCTGTTAAACAACAAAATAATAAAAATCAATTATTCGTATTCAAAAAAACGGAAGACGGAGGATGCGTAATGAAGAATCTTACACGTAAACAATTTCTAGTCAACACATCGAAAGCCGCAGTAGGAGTAACCGCGGTGGCGAGCGTTTCGAGTCTGGTTACAACCGCTTCAACCAAAGCGGGAACAAGAACCAATTGGCCGTGGCCTTACGTTCAGCTAGATGCAGATCAGGCGAGAATTAACGCGCACAATCTGTATTACAGTGGAAAAGCATGCTGCGCGGGAGTATTCGGTGGAGTACTTCAGCTTCTTCAGGTAAAAGTAGGCGATCCTTATACAAGTATGCCTATGGAAATAATGCTTTTCGGCGGCGGCGGCGGAGCAGGCTGGGGATCTCTGTGCGGTACTCTTAACGGCGGCGCAGCGATGATTAGTCTGGTCTGCGACAGCGCCACATACGGCGCGCTTGTTAAGGAGCTGTGGGGATGGTATTCGACAGAAAAATTACCGTCGGATACTGCAAACGATTTTGCGACACAGGGTAAATATCTTCAGCATAAATTTGACGACGCGCTCCCGCAGAGCGTAGCTGGCGGCGTACTGTGTCATCAATCCGTAACTGACTGGTGCGTAACTGCCGATAAGACCGTAGGCAGTACGGAAAGAAAAGAAAGATGCGCAAGATTAGCGGGCGATATTGCGGCGAAGACTGTAGAACTTCTTAATGCTCAGTTCGCCGGAACATTCAGCGCGAGCTACACTAGAGATTCTGCTACAGCTGCTTGCCTCGGATGCCATTCAGCAATGCAGAAATACGCAGTAATGACAGAGATGAGCTGCGATCCTTGCCACGGCGATCCGCATGCTGCAACGGATGCGCGTGTTCAGAGCTCGGGAATTCCGCAGGATTACATCTTGAAGCAGAACTATCCAAATCCTTTCAATCCCAGTACCACAATTAACTTCGCTCTGCCTAGTCCTGGAAGAGTTCATCTGGCTATCTATGATATCCAGGGAACGCTGATTAAGACGCTGGTTAACCACGATGATCTGAATGCCGGAAATTACAGAATGCAGTGGGACGGCAAGAACGGTTTCGGCAGAAGAGTCGCCAGCGGCGTTTACATTGCGCGTATTGAATCAGGTAAATTTACTCAGGCAATAAAGATGAACCTAGTTAAATAATTATTTCTGAGTAATCCTCTAAGGCATACGGGCGTTCTTCGGAGCGCCCGCGTAGGAGTAATGCACGTCGTCGTGGAGCGAATCCGGAACGCCCTGAACTATGAAAATAGCGGCGGGCAGAACGATCTCGTTATTGGAAGGAATATAATAAGCGTTATATGTCTGCGGCGTCATGCCCCACTCGGTTCTATCGACAGGCTTAAAAAGCTTACTTATCATCATGTTAAACCAGAACTTGCGTTCATTTATTGTATTTTCGGCGTAAGAGCTTCGGTCTACAGATAAAGAATAGTTGCGCACTGGATTTTTTTTGTTTTTAAGCTCGTCCAGAAAGTGAAGTGCAAAATTATTTGCCTCGGATTTAGTCTTGCACTTGGTTGTTGTACTACGAACTAAGTTATCTGAGTCCTCATAAAACAGATGATAAAATTTTCCAGTTTTACTAGGTACATTTTTCGTTCCTTCCTAACAAAAGACACACAAAATTTTGTATAGTATTTTGTATCGTGACTTGTGTGAAAAGTGGCTTTTTTGGCGAGCTAATGGCTGAACACTTGTTCATTCAGGAAACAAAAAAAACAGCAAATTTAAGCTAAAATACGGTTTTTAATGGTGCCCGAAGGGGGACTCGAACCCCCACCCACGTACATGGACTAGACCCTGAACCTAGCGTGTCTACCAATTCCACCATCCGGGCTTAAATAATTAAAAATGAACAATTAACAATTTTGAGTCAATCACTTAAAGAACTGAACATCAACCATGTAAAGATTAATTCTATCGGTAAATAGAAAACTCGTTTACAAAATTACAATATTAATAAACTACTTTCTATGATTATTAAAGATTTTTTTTATCTGCAAAATATTCTATTTTAATTTATTTCAGCAGTTATACAATCAATAAGATAATTGTTAATTCTTAATTATAATTTGTTAATTACCTACCATCCCGAATCACCGCGTTTATCTTCTTTCTTAATCTTAGGTTCACCGGTATGGATCTCACACTTCGGAGGTAAATTCTTCACATTAATAATATCCGTAACCGTAGTCGGGCAATTCGGTGTTGCAAGCCTGGGATCACCGAGATCCATAGTTTCTTTACAGAATTTAACCGAATCTACTCCGGGTGCAAGGTTGAAATACTCTACAGGCAGATTTAGCTTTTTATAAGTGTTCTGCATAAACATTGCCCAAATGGGTAATGCCGCCTGAGCACCTTGTCCATACCAGTTAGTAAACTTAACACGATGATCGTCAAACCCAACCCAAACACCGGCGGATAATTGAGGGGTGAAGCCCACAAACCACGCATCAGAGAATTTTTGAGTGGTACCGGTTTTACCTGCGGCAGGATACTGAAAATAATTCCTCACTCCAATACCTGTTCCGTAGTTTATCACATCTTCCATCATATTAGTGATTATTGAAGATGTCTGAGGAGAAATAGCTTCGGTAATTTTCGGTACAAATTTATGAATTAATATCCCAAAACGATCTTCAATTTTAAGTATCGCAATCGGATCTACATGAACACCGTTATTCGCAAGCGTACCGTAAGCAGAAGTAATTTCCAGCGGAGTAACTCCGGACGTACCGAGTGCAATAGAAGGCACAGGATCGAGTGGTGATTCAATTCCCATCCTGTGTGCGTACTTTACGACCTGGGCAGGAGGTGCGATGTTGTTATTTATAGTCATTCTTCCCGCCACAACATTTATTGAATGTGCAAGCGCATCACGCAATGTTACATATCCGCCGTACTCCCCACCCGAATTCTCCGGCGACCATCCCTTATAATCAAACCTTTGATTCAGTAAAGTATAAGCCGGGTAATACCCGTTATCTATTGCAACGGTATATACAAACGGTTTAAAAGCAGAGCCCGGCTGTCTTCTTATACTGGTTGCATGATTTAACCCTCGACCGAATTTTTGATTTTCTCCACCGACCATTGCTTTAATTTCACCGGTTTTAGGATCGATTACAACAAAGCCGTCTTGAACTGTAGTTTCCGCTTTTTTTACGGAATCAACAAATGAGTTATCGAATTTCAATTTATTATAGATTATAGCTTTTTGCTGCGTTGTTGGAGCATCTTTATATTCCCTGGTATTTTTTATCGCCTCAGCTACCATGCTTGCGAGCAGACTTTTATGCCGGTTCCAATTCCAGTGTTTATCAAACAAAGCCTGATATTTTTTAAGGTGTTCAGCCGCTACCTGGTTTGCAATTTTTTGCATCCTGTAATCTAAAGAGGTATAAATATTTAATCCGTCCCTGTAAATATCGAAACCGTATTTATCAGACATAGCGACCAATTTTCTCCTGATAAACTCCATAAAGTATGGAGCAATAGAATGACCGGCTGTAGCACTTTCCGGTGCCAATTCGATGGGTTCTTTCTTCAATTTCTCATATTCTTGTTTCGAAAGCATCCCGTTTGTCACCATATTATACATTACCAGGTTCCGCCGCTGGATTGCATTTTTATAGTGGGTTACCGGATCATAGTAATAGGGCGACTTCAGCAGTGCGATAAAAAGTGCCGCTTGCGGAAGTGTAAGAGATTTCCCTTTTTCGTTAAAATAAACCCTAGCCGCAGATTCTATTCCATAGGCACTTCTACCGAAATAGGATACATTAAGATATAATTGAAGAATTTCCTTCTTGGTATAAGTTTTTTCAATTTGAACCGCTGTAATCCATTCTCTTATTTTTCTAATTATAGTTTGATAAAATGCTTCATCTCTTACTTTAAAATGATAAAGGTTTTTTGCCAGCTGCTGTGTAATAGTGCTGGCTCCTTCGCGGGAAAAAGTAAACACATCTTTTATAATTGCTTTGAAAACACGGTTTAAATCAACCCCCCAGTGATGATAAAATTTTCTATCTTCTGTTGAAATTAAAGCCTCGGCTACATAAGGCGGTAAGCTGTCTAATTTTGTCTCGCTTCTATTTTGGATGTAAAACTTTCCAAGCAGCTCACCGTCTGATGTAAAAACTTTACTAGCTAATTGTGGTTTAGGATTTTCTAATTCCTCCAGGGAAGGCAATCCGCTGATAACATAATACATAAATCCGGCAAACACTGCCAGGAGAATACCGGTAATAATCAGCCATCTTTTGATTCTCTTTCCGTTCTTGCGTGAACCTCTTTTCTTACGGGCAGAAGGATTCTTAAAATATTCTTTATATTCAATATCTGATTTCCTGCGTTTAGCCATCTTAGTTCCAATCTACTATTTCAAACTTATTATCCTTGAATATTCCGTAGCAGGGCGCATCCAGCCAGGAGCCAAGGTTAACATATATACCTTTGTTATACTTTAAAAAACATTTTTTATGTAAGTGCCCGAATAATACATAATCGTAACCCTCGTCAATCTTTTCTTTTGCGGCTTCAAACAATCCGTCCGATTCACCGTAATTTTTAGCTGAAGTATATGACCTGCTGCTTTTACTGGTGTTGCTTGCGATGGAAACACCTATATCAGGGTGAAGCCAGGAATAAATTCCTTGCAGCGTTTTATTTCTTAAGATTTTTTTAAGAATATTGTACCCGATATCATTTTTAATCAGACCGTCTCCGTGCCCGATGAAAAATTTTTTATCATTTAAAATAACGGAAACCGGTTCCTCGTACATCATTGTGCCGATCTCATCCTTAAAAAAATTACGATGCATAAAATCGTGATTTCCGATAAGGTAGTGAACTTTAATACCCTTTTCCGTCAAATCTTGCAGCGCGGTGAGAGTCCGGAAAAAACCTTTTTGGTATACCCGCTTATATTCGAACCAATAATCAAAAAGATCGCCGACGATAAATAGCTCACTTCCGGCACCGGCGGCAAAATTTAAAAATTTTACCAGTAAGCGTTCTTTCCTGTTTTCGATTGCCGGAGATTGCAATCCTAAGTGTATATCGGAAATAAAAAGATAAGCTTTGTTCACTAGATCCTATTTCTTTTACAAAAAATGATTGGAGTATTGATAACAAATATAAAAATTTATTCGTTACTTTTCTGTATCTTTTTAAACCCTGCTAGCAGCCAATTATCCGGGTCGAAAGTAATATGAACGGGCGTGCCGGCAGTAATAATATTTATAACGGTACGACGTTTCCGAACCTCAAACGTTTTGAGTTGACTGCCGCCGTCTTTATATTTAATTTCAACTTGTAGAGGGAAATGATAATCATCATAACCCTTCTGTGTTTGATTAATATGTATTTCCAGCTCATTTTTATCTTGATACGGCAATACACTCCAATCGTAACTGACTTTAATTATTCCGGTTCCTTTAAAAACCCATTGATCAAAAAAATGATTGAAATTTTTATGCGAAACAATTTCACAAACCTCTTTAAAATCTTCAGTAGACGCACTTTTATACTTAAATTTATTGAAATAGTTTCGTAATATACCAAAGAAGATAGAATCCCCCACTTCGGATCTTAACATATGAAGAACCCACGCGCCCTTATCATAAACCGTTGTTCCCAAAATATCGTTAGGATTGTAAAGCGTACCTTTAAAATCATTCTGAAATTTACTCATCATGCTTGACTGCAGTGCACCGGAACCGCCTTCATGCTCTGCGTATAAAGCTTCGCAATAAGTCGCAAAGCCTTCGTTCAGCCAGATATCCTTCCATGTTTTGGGACCGACAGCGTCGCCGAACCAATGATGTGAAAGTTCGTGCACATATATATCTTTAAAGAAGTTATGCCCGCTGACAAAAATAGAGCCTATCCCGGTTAATGTTTGATTTTCCATCGCTCCCATTTCCCATAGAAATTCCGCAATCCCGTATTTTTCTTTAATAAAGGGATACTCTCCAAATTTTTTTGCAAAGAATTTGATCATTTCTGGTTGTTCCTTGAAATCAATTTTTGCTGCGTTAATCTGTTTAGGAAAAACAAAATAGTCAATATCCATTGTATCAGCTTTGTTTAGTGCGATATATTTGTCCTTGAATTCTGCATACCGCGAAGAATACAAACAGACCAAATACGTTGAAATAGGATAGATAGTCTTCCAATAATAAGTACGCCTGGTTCCGGTAGTGGTTATGCTTATGAGTTTGCCGTTGGAAGCGGAAACTTGTGAAGAATCGTTGGTAATTTTCATATCAACAAGTGCCTTGTCCGAAGGGATGTCATTACACGGGAACCAGGTTGAGGCATATTCCGGTTCATTTAAATTATATACTACCGACATATTGTTCATCTCGGCAAATACAAATCCGAAGAATCCCATTTTTTTCGGAGTACCTTCATATACAACCTTAATCTTAAAAGTATCTGGTTGTGTACTGCTAAAGGGAACCGATAATTGTGTACCTTTGTTTGTATATTTAGTCTCAACGCCATTAAGGGTTACCTTTGATATATTAAAATTATCATAAAAATTTAAATCAATCTGTCTCAAACTTTTATCAAGACGTATTCCGGTTATGGTTACATCACTTTTTAATATTTTTTTGGAAGGATGTAAATCTATATTTAAATAATAATGAAGTATATCAATTTTATATTGATTCTGCGAAATATACTGTGAGGGTGCAGTTACCTGCTCTCCGGACAATCTTCGAAGATTAATATTTCCGTGTGTTTTACCCGTGTTAAAAACTTTTTGTTTTGTAATTGAAAGATTAGAATGCCAACCTGTAAAAAGGAAACAAAGTACCAGCAGGGTCGACGGAAGAAAAGACTTTTTAAGATTCATATATTTATATTTTTGGACTGTTTAAGATTAGAAATAGTTTACTTATATTGTGCAAAAATTAGGAAAAATGTGTTTTTTGCCATAGCAATTTGCAATTTTCATAAATGCATTTATTTTAATATATAAAGTAATTTTTAATAATTAAAATTAACAATTCCTTTATTTGTCAATCAATCCATATTTGAATATATTACTTATAATATAGGAGGGATTATGCCTTTTCCCGGTTCATCTATTTTGAGAAATACAATTACAATGCTTTTGGCAGGCGGACAAGGTGAAAGATTGTTTCCTCTTACTGCACTTCGCAGCAAACCGGCAGTACCTTTCGGCGGTAAATACAGAATAATCGACTTTGCACTATCAAATTGCCTTAATTCCGGTTTAAGGAAGATTTACGTATTAACACAGTACAAATCGGATTCTTTGAATCAGCATTTGCTGGAAGCGTGGAGTATCTTTAATCCCGAGCTAAGTGAATTTATTTATACAGTCCCTCCGCAGAGAAAGTTGAACAATGATTGGTACCTTGGAACCGCAAATGCCACTTATCAGAATATAAATTTATTCTCGAACGATAATAAAGCTAAATGGGTGCTGATTTTAAGCGGCGACCATATTTATAAGATGGACTACTTAAAAATGCTCCAATATCATGTAGATAAAAAAGCCGATCTTACAATGTCATGCATCGAAGTACCCCGTGACGAAGCCAACAGATTCGGCATTGTCGGAGTCAGTAAAAATTATGAAATAAATTCATTCATCGAAAAACCGTCCAATCCTCCCGAAATACCTGACAAACCCGGATACAGTTTTGTGAATATGGGAATTTATGTTTTTAATGCCACTGCATTACGTGAAGTTTTAATTGAGATGGAAGCAAAAAAAATAAAAAGTCATGATTTCGGAAAAGATGTACTGCCATATATGGTAAAATCAAGCCGAAGAGTTTGTGCATATAAGTTTATTGACGAAAATCAAAAGTCCAACCTTCATTGGAAAGATATCGGGACAATTGATAGTTATTATTCAGCCAGTATGGATTTGATTAGTATAACACCCGAGTTTAATCTTTACGATAATCACTGGCCTATTAGAACTTACCAATATCAATTTCCGCCCGCTAAAACAGTTTCGCACGAGGGTGAACGAGTGGGAAGAACGCTGAACTCATTAATTTGCGACGGTTCAATTGTTTCCGGCGGTTTAGTTGAACGTTCACTGCTGGGACCGAATGTCCGGGTAAACAGCTTTTCTTATGTTACCGATTCCATAGTGATGAATAATGTTAATATAGGAAGACATGCCAGGATAAGGCGTGCCATAATAGATAAGAACGTTGAGGTACCTGAAGGCTATGAAATAGGGTTTGATCTTGAAGAAGACCGTAAAAAATTCACTGTTACCGACAGCGGTATAGTGGTGATTGGGAAAAATCAAGTTCTGCCTGA
This sequence comes from uncultured Ignavibacteriales bacterium, assembly GCA_963751355.1. Lineage (GTDB taxonomy): Bacteria > Bacteroidota > Ignavibacteria > Ignavibacteriales > Ignavibacteriaceae > CAVVVS01. The sequence continues at coordinate 18,777 of CAVVVS010000061.1, forward strand.
ATAATTTTAACCTCATACATTATTTCATCGGAGAATAATTTCCACTTTAATTCATTTTATTGTTTTTGAAAATATCATATCTTTCATACAAAAGAATTATTCGGTAATATTTTATTTATTACTAATATTTTCGTCCTTTTATGAATCCGAATTTAGAAGAAAAATTAAAACATTTGCCCGATAAACCCGGGATTTACCAATTTCTAAACGAAAAAGGGAAAGTGATATATGTAGGCAAAGCCAGAAATTTGAAAAACAGAGTACGGAGTTATTTCCACAATAATATAATTTCACCTAAAACATTAGCCCTCGTTAATAAGATTAGCAATTTCGAACTGATAATTACCGACAATGAAATAGAAGCGCTTGTACTTGAAAATAATCTGATAAAACAATTAAAACCTCGCTACAATGTTAATTTAAAAGACGATAAATCTTACCCCTTCATAAAAGTAACCAAAGAACCTTATCCCAGAGTGTTCCCTACTCGGAGAGTTGTAAAGGACGGGGGCAAATATTTTGGCCCTTACACCGATGTTAAAAATATGAAAGCTTCGCTGCGGATGATCAATCAAATTTTCAAAATCAGAAGCTGTAAGTTAAATATTGATCAGAAAAGTATAGATAAGAAAAAGTTTAAAGTATGCCTTGATTATCATATAAAAAAATGTGACGGACCGTGTGAAGGTTTGATTTCCGAGATTGCCTATAACGAAATGGTCTCGGAAGTAATCAAAGTTCTCAAGGGAAAGACCGATGAATTAATAAAAGATTTAACCGTAAAAATGAACCGGGAGGTTGAGTCTCTTGAGTTCGAAAAAGCAGCAGAATTACGGGATAAAATAAATCAGCTCCAGGCTATTGTTAACAAACAAAAAGTGGTAAGCGATGATTTTAAAGACCGGGACATTATTGCAATAGCTTTTGAGGATAAGGAAGCTGCCTGCTCAATTTTCAATATCAGAAACGGCAAACTAGTGGGTAAAAAACAACAAAGATTGACGATACGGGAAGGAGAGGAACCGGGGGAAATTTACTCAGCCGCAATTAAATTTTACTATAGCGAGTTTGTCGAAATTCCGGATGATATAGTAGTTGAAATTGAACCCATTGATTTGGAACTGCTCACCGAATGGTTAGGTTTACGGACAGACAGAAAAGTAAGGTTTACCATCCCTAAACGGGGCAGTTTAAGTTCACTCCTTAAAATGTGTAGGCAGAATGCAACCCTGCAGCTAAAGGAAATTCAGATCCAAAAAATGAAAAAGGAAGGTCAAGTCCCTTACATATTATCAGCACTCCAAAGGGATTTACGCTTAAAAGTAATACCCAGAAAGATAGAGTGCTTTGATATTTCAAATCTGCAGGGTACCGATACCGTTGCCAGTATGGTGGTCTTTGAGGATGCAAAACCGAAGAAGAGCCTGTATAGAAAATTTATTATAAAGGAAGTGAACGGACCGGATGATTTTTTAAGTATGCAGGAAGTGATTAGGCGAAGATATTCAAAACTAAAAGAAGAAAACAAACCCCTGCCGGAGTTAATTATGGTGGACGGCGGTAAAGGTCAGCTTTCTAGTGCAGTTGAAATATTGGATGAACTGGGATATAAAAACTTTAATATTATCGGACTTGCAAAAAGACTGGAAGAGGTCTTCTTCCCCGGTAAGCCCGAACCCGAATCAATCCCCAAAACTTCGTCCGGGTTAAAGCTGCTTCAACAAGTTAGAGATGAAGCGCACAGATTTGCAATCACATTTCATCGGAACAGGCGAAGTAAAAGAACTTTTACTACGGAGCTTACCGAAATTAAAGGCATCGGCTCATCTACCGCAAACCGGCTTTTAAATAAACTCGGAAGTTTAACTGCGATAAAAAATGCCCGTGTCGATGAGCTTTCTGAAGTTGTCGGAAAAAGTAAAGCCGAAATAATTAAAAAATTTTTTAGTCCTAATTAATTATAATGCATAAGGAGAAAACATTAATATTTTTAGCACTCATGTTATTAGCTGCTGAATATTTATTCTGTCAGATTCCGAATATTTCTCCACTTTCCCATTTAAAACAAAATTCTATTACCAACTATTCATATTTAAGAGATACACTTTATACATTAAGAGAATATTATCTTGAAGTAAATCTATCTACTCAAACAGGTTATCTGCACAAACGGGACTGCTCTGTTGATTCCTTTGGTGTTTCAACAGGCAATTCCCGTATAAAAGATGCGATTGAAACTAAAGAGGGTATTTTTACTGTACAATCTAAATTGCCCCAGTGGTACTCTATACAATTCGACAGCACCCAGATGCTTAATTGGATCGGGTTTAATTTTGGAATAGGGTTTCATTCACTTCCGTCGAATGGCTACTACAGATATTTAGGTGTGCGAAAAAGTTCACATGGTTGTATAAGAATTTCCAGGGAAATGTCAATAAAATTATATAAAATAATTGATATTGGCACACCTGTAATTATACACAGCGGGCACAATGTTGTCGTTATAGATTTTGCAAAACTAAATCAACGAATTTTCTTTTTGGGTTATAATGTAGTTTGCCGTACTTTGCAAAAAAGACTGAATGCCTTGTACAGCGGAAGGTTTTTCCTTGAACCTGGAACTGCCTTATTTATAGATAAGATTAATGTTTTACACTCCGGTTTGGATACAGGTGATTCAAGGAAAATATTAAAGCGTCAGATCACCGGTTCTGTCCATAACTTTGTTTACGAGTCGATACCTCACTATAAAAATTTAATGTTAATAAAAACTGAGCAGAAAAGAGAGATTTTTTTTGATCGATTATAATAGATTTCCCGGCAGCGGTAATTTTGTTTATATCGGGTTATTTTAACATTCATCAATCTGCCGGATTTGCTGCAGTTGGCGGTTAAACAATACCGGAGTTATATTTGTAATTAAAATAATTATAGATGTTTTATATTTGCTATGCATATGTAAAATTAAAGTTACCGATAAGGTTTATGAATAATTATTATTTTTTGTAAATTACTGATTGAGATTAGCTATGAAAACTATTTTTATTAACGCTATAATAATTTTGTCTATTCTTACCGGTTGTGGAAGAAAACCGAAACAAGTAAAACCGGTTGAATTTGACTCCGGCAGCATTAAGCAGTTGGTGTTGAAAGCTGTCAACGGTGATTCGTCGGTCAATGCAAAGCTGCATCATTTAGTCGATTTAACTTTACCTATCAATAATCAGTTTAATCAATTTATAATAGACAGTCTGGTTACAAATAGCGGGATAAAATTATATACAGTATTATTGAGTTATCCGAATCCGCTTTACAACAGGTTAGCAATATATAATAATAGGCTGAAATTATATTTAATAGACAAATCCTTAAACGGTTATCTGGCAGGGAATTTTATGAAAGTGGATGATAAAAATTTTTTAAAACTAAATGAACAATTTTTCACCAAAGATATCTTAAAATTAGAAAGAATTTCTCTTTATCAAATTTCCGGTACTTCCGCAAACTTGGTTTTCCGGGCTTTCACGAAACTGGAAGAGCCTAAGATTACTTACACGCAAACTGTAGAAGAAATTACCGGTGACAGGATAAAAACAACACTTAAAAGTTCAAAATTTAGCAAGTTAAAAAATAAAGCCGATATTTTTGAATACGATAAATCTCTTAAAAAATATGTCAGCAAAGATGAAATATTCTATAAATCTATAAAAGAGATAATAGATAGATTCAAAAGAAAACCTGAAAAGCCGGAATTGATCGATAGAAATTCCGCCCTTATGTCAGTGGGAATAAATCCCGACTCAATAACCGCTAGAACAGGAGACACCCGCAATCATTCCGGATTCTCTATTCCTTTAACTAATGATTGGCAAGAACTAAAAGGAATTACAATCACTAGATTTTTGAGCAAAAAAATTATTGGAACAAAATATATTAATAATCTAATCGGTTCGGAGATTACAGTAGTGATGATTCCCCCGCAAGATTCGGCTGAGCAATATATAGGATCTAAGCTTATTCATAGCTCCGGCGGCAAATATCTTGTAAGATATTCCGATAAAATTCCTATACAACAAGACTTTGTCCAATATTTTGAGTACTCCTGTCAAAATAAAAAATATTTAATGATTATTTCCGCATCTAAAAATACTTATGATAAGTATAAATCATTATTTCAAAATATTATTAACTCATTTTCTATAGAATGCTGATGTATAAACTATTGCTATTCCTAAAAAAGACAAAAGATGAACATGTAATAAATCATTTTAAAAAATATACCGTAAAATTTTTAAGCGACTTAGCAGGTAAAGAAATCAAAATAGCTGCGGTTGACAGTAATTTGCTGCTGGAAGAAAAGTACAGTTTTTTTTGCGAAATCTCAGCGGGTTCTAAAGACGAGTGGAACCAAATGATGAATACAGCGGAAGGCAAAGCTCTAAATAAAGATATGATGGAATTTCATAAATTTATCACCGCTATTTTTGTTGACTACCAGGACTAATAATTCCAAATAATTAATACAATAAAATAATATTATAGTCTCAGGGGAAAGACAAATTTCTTGAAAATTAATGTGTAAAAATGAACATTTCAGATATGAATATTTATTTGATTAGACATGCCGATGCCGAAAAGGCATCCGTAAAAATCAGAGACTTTGAAAGAAGCTTATCCGTTCAAGGTAAAAACTCTATGATTATTTCAGCGGAATTTTGGAAAAATTTAATTCCGTCTTTTGATTACATTGTTTCCTCCCCCTTAATAAGAGCTAAACAAACTGCTGAAATTATTGCCGGTAAATTTGAAATTGAAGAAAAAATAATAATAGATAAAAGATTATCTCCCGGCAGTAAAACACAATCAATTATAGATATCGCTAATGAATTAGAATTAAAGCACGTTGCAATAGTCGGGCATCAACCCGATTGCTCGGAACATCTCGCTAATCTTGTATCGGTATCAGGTGCAAATATTGTGTTTAATAAAGGGGCTATCGCAAAAATTAATTTTCCCGGTAAGATTAGGCAATCAAGGGGAATACTTGAATTTCTTATTCCACCCAACATATTCAAATAAAATCCGGGTGAACGGCTACACAAGCTTCATACTTACCGCTGCTTCCTTCCGGACCTGACGGAGTTGGGTATTAACTCGTTAACCGGCACCCGGAATAACGTGTCCAAACAAATAATACAAAAACAAAATTTTAGGATACAAAGATTGAAAAATTTTACCTTTATATCAAATTAAAAATTATTCTATTTATTTTCCTGCTTTCTTCTGGTCGCTTAACGAATTTCTTTCCCAAAAGATACCGTCATGATAACCTTGAATTGAGTTATCTGTTTCAGCCTGCAGCAATCTTTTTTCCGACAAGCAGCAATACATTTCATCTATATCAACAGCGGAATATTTTCTGCCCAGTTTTTTTGCGGTTACGGCTGTAGTACCGGATCCGGAAAACGGATCAAAGACAAAATCGCCCTGATTTGAACTTGCCAGTATTATTTTAGCTAAAAGTTTTTCGGGTTTTTGAGTGGGATGATCGGTATTCTCGGGCATAGACCAAAAAGGTACCGTAATATCAGTCCATATATTTGACGGGTGAGTAACTCGAAAATTTTTGTCAGCTTCCTTCTCCCAATCTTTGGGTTTGCCGTCACTATGTTTGTAAGGTGCCAATACCCGTCTCTTTAATTTTACTGCGTCTACATTAAATTTATAATCATTTGAAACAGTACAAAACCAAATATCTTCGGTACAATTTTTCCAGTTGGTTTTTGCTCCCCTACCCTTTTCTCTTTCCCACGTAATTCTGTTCTGAATTTTAAAATATTTCTTCGCAACATTAAACACCGAGGTGGAAGACTTCCAATCACAACAAATATAAATCGATGCATTGGGCTTCAGCATTCTGATCATTTTACTCAGCCAAGATTCCATCCAACTTTCATATTCATGCGCATTCATTTCCTTAAATTTGTTACTATTAAATTTTTTATCGAGGTTATATGGAGGATCTATAAACAGTAAGTCAATAAACATATTGGGCAAGTATTTCAAAATATCATAAAGATTATCATTAATTATTCTGTTGGTAATCATCTCCTGGCCAACTAAACCGTTCAATTTTACCAGTTTTTTTTTATAAGTCTCGATTTCCTCCTGAGTTAGGAAGAGCGTCCTGTTATAACCAGCCCGTTTTTTAGAAGCAGTATCGTTCATTGAAATATCTAAAATTTAATTCAAAAAAATTTTGCCAGAATAGGAAATAGATTTTTTGCATACTATTTAATTGTCAATTAGAAGCAGTTATCGACTGAGACATGTGCGACTATGTTGCAAATCTTTTAGAATTGAAAGATCCCTACCTTTGGTTGAAATAGCAATTAAGTGAAATATTTATTTTGCAGAGACCGTAATAAATTTAGTCGATCACAATTTTAATTACAGCGGAGTTTTCCCAAAAAGACAATCTGCTGGATTTTTATCCGGATACCCGATTTATGTAAGGATTATCCCAAAGTGAAGCATACCGATTCTACTTTTCAAGCAAAACCTTCCGGTGTTCTATTTATGTATCTTCACCGTCAATTGTATTAATAAAATAAAACGAATCAAAATTACAATATTCATTTCATAAATGGAAATGTTAAAGGCTAATGTACGGGAAATTGATAAGCTGTTTGCACCGGGAAAAATAAATTATTTATAAGCCATGTGAGTGTATTTATTTTTGATGCTTTCTAATTCTTTAATAATTATTTCGGATTGAATGATTAAACCATTAACTATTGCTTTAGTATCCTCAGCAAAATTATTCTCTCTTGCATTTGTCTCAAGCTGATGTGCTTTTTCTGAAATAATATCTATTCCCATGGTAAGGCTGCTCCCCTTCAATTTATGTGCATAAAATTGAAGTTTTATAGGATCATTCTTCGCTACAGATTCTGAAATTTGATTTATTATTTTCGGAAATTCGATTATGTAAATATCGATCAGTTCAATAAAGAATTCAATGTCGTTTTTACTTTGTATATCCTGCAGAAAGGTAATTTTGGATTCTTCAATAATTTGAGGAGCAGTTTTTTGACTTTCTAATTTTTCAAGTTGTTTATCTTTAACCTGATAAATCTTTTCGCCCCATCTCTCTAAAACTTTCTGCAGTTCGTCTACCCTAATAGGCTTACCAACATAATCATTCATTCCCTCTTCAAGACATTTCTCTTTATCTCCCTGCATTGCGTTTGCCGTCATTGCAATAATAACCGGACGGTTATTTTCCGGAAATTCATTTATTATAAATTGAGTAGCCTCAAAACCGTCCATATCCGGCATGAGGATATCCATAAGTACGATATCGTAGTGAATATTTCTGACAGCATCGATAACTTCATAGCCGTTAGCTGCAACGTCAGCTCGAAAACCCATTCGTTCTAATATTCTCAAAGCAACTTTTTGATTTACTGCATTATCTTCGGCAAGTAAAATCCGCAGCGGCATCCTATGTCCGAATTCGGAATCAATCTTTGTCTGCATCTTTTTTCTTTTAGCTTTAGAAGTTTCACCGCCATTGAGTATTGAAACCAGACTTTCATAAAATTGTAGATGTTTGACGGGTTTGCTTATGAATGCTGATAATTTCAGTTCTTTATATTCACTAAGATCATCCCTTTTGCCAATGGAAGTAAGGATTACGATTGGAAGATTTTTCCCGCTTTCAAATTTTCTGATTTCACGTGAAAGTGTTATCCCATCCATCTGCGGCATCTGGTAATCTAAAATTGCAATATCGAAAACCTCACCGGAAGAAATCAAATTAATTGCTTCTAAAGGTGACTCCGTAACTCTTGAAAGCATTCCCCATAAATCTGCTTGAAGTTTTAAGATCCTTCTGTTGGTTTTGTTATCGTCAACAATAAGCGCCTTTTTACCTTTAAGACGTAGCGTTTGACCTCTCAAATAAACTTTTGACATAGAAGGTACCGAGTCACTAATGATCGAAAAATAGAAAGTAGAACCATCACCCTCCTTGCTTTCTACCCACATTTTTCCCTCCATCATTTCCGCTAGCTTTTTACTGATGGCAAGTCCAAGCCCCGTACCCCCGTAATTTCGTGTAGTCGAAGAATCGACCTGACTGAAGGATTTAAATAACCTGTCCATTTTACTTTCCGGAATACCAATCCCGGTATCTCTGACGGCAAATACGATTTCAAATTTATTAGCGCTGTTGTTCAGTTTTTTGGCGGAAACCGAAATAAATACTTCCCCTTTTTCTGTAAATTTAATAGCATTACTGATGAGATTAGTCAAAATTTGGCGAACCCGTGTAACATCACCGCTTATTGTGACCGGTGCATTATTTTCTATTAAGTAAGCCAGATCAAGCCCCTTTTCGCCCGCTTTAGAAGCCATAAGATCGAGAGAGTCTTCTATGCAATCCCGCAAATCAAAAGGCTGGGTTTCGAGTTCAAGTTTTTCCGATTCAATTTTTGAAAAGTCGAGTACATCATTTATAATCACTAAAAGTTGATCTCCACTTAACCTAATAGTTTCTACAAACTCTTTTTGATCCTCATCCAAATCGGTATCAAGCAACAAACCTGTCATTCCAATTACACCATTCATAGGAGTTCTAATCTCATGACTCATCAGGGCTAAGAAATCACTTTTAGCTCGAACGGCTGTTTGCGCTCGTAAAACGGCAAGATCTAATTCCTTATTTTTAGAGACTAATTCTTCCCTAATATTATTCCTTTTAATTACTGCACCCAGGGTTGATGCCATTGTAATTAAAAGTGATTCTTCATTCTTCGACCAATATCTTTCGGTCGTACAATCATCGAAACCGATAAATCCCCAGTACTCTCCTTCTATCATTATGGGAACAAGGATTATTGAAGTTATCTTATTGTCGATAAAAATTGTTCGTGCTTCAACCGGTAATTTATTAATTAGATATTTTAACGATTTCCCTTCTGAAAGATTGTCGAATAGCTCGAGGGATTTAAACCTTGAGTAAGATAATTTTTTCAACGCCGGATTTTTTATTTGCGGTTCCGCGGAACCGGATGCCCATTCGTAAATAATACTTATGTACATTTCACCGGTTTCTTCAACAACCATGTGCTTATATATATATACTCTGTCTACATCCGCTGCTTCGCCTAAAATTTTTAACGCTTTCGGAAAACCAATATCCGGATCATTTATTGAGATTAAAGTTTTAGTGGAATTGGCAATACCATGGAGCAGGCGATCTTTCTTTTTCAACATCCGCTCATTTATTTTACGCTCGGTTATATCTCTGAATATACTAAGCAGGTGACGTTTGCCCGTCATATTTTCTATAAAAGAATTTGATACGTCAAAATGGATCTCCATTCCATTCCATAGCTTAGCAATTCTTTCGTGCCGTTCCATAAAAGAGGCTGTATTATACTGATTGGCATAGTCTCTTTTTATTTCTTCAGCATAAGCTTTATTATAAATCGCTGAAAAATGCTTCCCGATAATTTCTTCCGTCTCCTTATCAACCATGACGGAATAAGCATTATTACACAAAAGTACGATACCGTTTTCATCTGTTAATCTCATACCATCGGAGGAATTTTCCCATATTGTCCTAAAAGTATTTTCCGATTCGATAAGTTTTTGTTCAGATTCTCTTCTCATAGTGATATTATGAAGTGTTCCTTGTCCAAGATATTTCCCCGCCACCTTTATAATCTTTGCGTTTACTTCAACCGGTATCGATTTTCCGTTTTTATTTACAATGGTTGTTATGAAATTTTCCATCTTCTTATCACGGAAGAACTGGGATAAAACTTTTACTACTCTTTGGTAATCTTGAGAAACAACAAATTCAACAAATGATTTTCCGATGATTTCTTCAATTTCATACCCCATTAAATCTTTGCATGAAGGTGTAACAAAGGTGATTTTACCAGTTTGTGAAAAGCTGAATATCACATCTATCGAAGTTTCAAAAATTAATCTAAAATCTTGGTAGGATTTTATTAATGGTTGAATTAATTCAGTAAGTCTTTTTATTAGGATTGCGTTTTTTGAATCATGCAGATTTTGGTAATCAATCTGATTCATTATTTCATCAATTTCTGCTAGATTCTCTTTGTAAAGATTAGTTTTGTTATTTGATTTTATGAGGTCCAATTATTGGTACTTTATAAATAAAATTGAATAAATATTTTAATATATCAAGCTTCCTGTAAAACAAATTTTTCTTTCCGGAAGTTATTTTGTAGAAAATATATTAATTTTGTTTACCAAACTTTAATCCGCACAATGTTTAGAAATATTTCCCCCGCTCCCTTTGTTTAAATTTCATTCTAATTAAAATATTAGAATTATAGTTTAACAATTAATATTTTTAAACACAACAAGAATTTTCGTCAATTTAAGTATCGCACAACATTTCATATAATTTAGAGATGACATACAGCTTAACTTCCTTGCACGCTTCATTTATATTATTTAATTTTAGTTTGTCTTTATTAGTAATCAATTTATAGGGGATCAAATAATGATCAGAAATATTGTTGTCATGCCGGGCGATGGAATCGGTAAAACAGTTCTCCCCGAAGCAATTAGGATATTAAATTCCGTTGGATTTGAGGCAAATTATATTCATGCTGATATCGGATGGGAATTTTGGTGTAAGGAAGGTAATGCCCTTCCGCAGCGTACGATAGACCTGCTGCAAGAACATAAAATTGGATTATTCGGGGCAATCACCAGTAAACCAAAAGATGCTGCTGCTATGGAATTAGATAGTGCGTTGCAGGATCAAGGTTTCGTTTATTTTAGTCCGATTGTAGGACTTAGACAGCATTTCAATTTAGATATTTGTGTACGACCTTGTAAATCATTTAAAAGTAATCCATTAAACTTTATTAGGCAAAAAGATGGCGGATTTGAAGAACCGATGGTTGATGCTGTAATTTTCCGTCAAAATACGGAAGGTTTATATGCAGGTGTCGAATGGACTAATCCGCCCAAACTTGTTCGTGATGCTTTCGAAACACATCCCAAAATGAAGGCATTCAAAAGTGTTCCAGGGGAAGATTTGGCAATTTCGACAAGGATAATGTCGAGAAATGCATGCAGAAGAATTGTTATTGAAGCTTTTGAGTACGCAAAGGAATTCGGGTATAAAAATGTAACTGTCTGTGAAAAACCAAACGTATTGAGAGAAACCTCCGGTATGATGCTTAACGAAGCAAGAAAGATCGCGAAAAATTATCCCGGTATTCAGTTGTGGGATACAAATATCGACGCACAAATGATGTGGCTTACCAAAAACCCGGAAATATATGGCGTTATTGTAGCCGAAAATATGTTTGGGGATATTATTAGTGACGGATTTGCAGGATTGGTCGGTGGACTAGGATTTGCCTGCAGTGCAAATATTGGCAAGGAAGTAGCTGTGTTTGAACCAACGCATGGTTCGGCACCAAAGTACCAGGAATTAAATCCCTCGATTGTTAATCCTGTCGCCATGATTTTAAGTGCATGTATGATGCTCGATCACATCGGTGAAAACGAAAAAGCAGCTAAAATTAGGACAGCAATTGCCAAAGTGATTGAGGAAGGGAAAGTGAAAACTTACGATATGCTTAAGTTAAAAGGCGGTCCAGATGTTTTTGAAAAAGGTGCATGCACCACTCAACAAATGACCGATGAGATTATAAGAATCATGATTTAATTACTTCATGGTCTGATGTCCTGGCTGACGATTTAAAAATCTATTTTAATATCAAAAAAATATTGTTTATAATTAAGTAAAGTGATACATGAAAGAAAAAGTACTAAAAATCTGGCCTGAAATAAATTGGATTGAAAATAGAGATTTAAGAAATAAAGTGCTCGACTGCTGGGTATATGCCATTGAAAACAGCGTACTTTCGGCGGAAGACCTTGAAGAAATACCCTTTTCATTGTTGATAAAAGATTGTAATGTTTCTTTTATGACACACAAGCGTACTACGGTTCAGCTTGCCGTTGAAATGGCAAAGATCATGCAGAATAATTTTGATAGCGAAATTAAAATTAATATGGATATTCTTATTGCTGGTGCTATTTTAATTGATGTTGGAAAGCTCCTAGAATACACTCTCGTAAATGATAATCTTACTACAAGTGATGCGGGAAAGTTGATCAGGCACCCCTTCAGTGGTTTGGCAATTGCAGCGAGATTTGATCTTCCGGCGGAAGTACAACATATAATAGGCACGCATTCTAAGGAAGGCGATCTTGGAAAACGAACCGTTGAATCAATAATTGTTCACCATGCTGATTTTGTTAGTTTCGAACCTTTCAAAATTTAAAAAATAATAGAGAACAAAAGGATAAATCCTTTATTTTAATTTTTTCTTAAAAACGAATTGCTTAATCGTTGAATAGCTAAAAAACAATTTAACTCTAAAGTAGATTGATCTTGATATTAGTAATTTTAACACGATTAGTTTTAGCTTATCAGTTTTATTGGTTATAAAAATTTTGTCCGTAATGCTCAAAACAGCATTGCTAACGAAATGAAAAGAGAGGTTATAATGCCACAAACATTAATAGAAAAAATTGCTCAAAAATATGCGGTCGGATTAAAAAAGGGAAATGGAGTACATAGCGGTGATTATATTTCCATCAAGCCTGCATATGTAATGACACACGATAATACCGGCGCAGTAATTCCAAAGTTTAAAAGTATCGGTGCAAAACAATTATCCAATCCTCGCCAGGTTGTCTGCACGCTCGATCATAATGTTCAGGATAAAAGCGAAAAAAATTTAGACAAATATGGAAAAATAGAAGAATTTGCAAAGAAGATGGGTGCTGATTTCTATCCTGCCGGGAGAGGAATAGGACATCAGATTATGTGCGAGGAAGGCTATGCTTTTCCCGGTACGATGGTAGTTGCTTCTGACAGTCATTCGAATATGTACGGAGGATTGGGATGTTTGGGAACTCCAATCGTTAGAACCGATGCTGCAGCAATATGGGCAACAGGAAGAACCTGGTGGCAGGTTCCCCCGATTGTTAAAGTCGAGTTTAAAGGGAAGCTTAGACCCGGAGTTACCGGTAAGGATTTGATAATTGCGCTGTGCGGATTTTTTAATAATGATGAAGTGCTTAATCATGTTCTTGAATTTGTGGGCGACGGTATAAAAAATTTAACTCTGGATGAAAGACTTACCATATCAAATATGACAACCGAATGGGGAGCGTTAGCAGGAGTATTTCCTATAGATGATGTAACTATAAAATGGCTGAAAGAAAGAGCAGAAAAAATTTCCGATAGAGGTTTGGCAGGAGTACCTTCGGATGAAGACGGGAAAGGAATGCATCCCCGGCTAAATAAAAGGAGAATCTCCGCCCTGGAAAAAGATATTCCGCAAGCAGATAATAATGCATTTTATCCTAAAGAAATAATTGTAGATCTAACCTCAATTCAACCTTTCGTTTCGGGTCCAAATACTGTAAAAACTATGGCTTCTATTTCGGAATTAAAATCAAAAGGAATTAAAATAAATAAAGCATACCTGGTATCATGTGTAAACAGCAGAGTTGATGATCTCGCTGAAGCCGCTTCCGTAGTGAGAGGGAAAAAAGTCGCCGGTGATGTAAACTTCTATATCGCTGCGGCTTCAAGTGAAGTTCAGCAAGAGAGTGAAAAACGAGGTGATTGGAACGCATTAATTGAAGCCGGGGCAATTCCTCTTCCGCCGGGATGCGGTCCTTGTATTGGTCTTGGCACCGGATTACTGGAAGATGGTGAAGTAGGAATTTCCGCCACCAACAGAAACTTTAAGGGCAGGATGGGTTCGCCTAATGCTCAAGCTTACCTGGCTTCGCCTGCTGTTGTGGCAGCATCAGCTGTTGCAGGGAAAATCGATTACGCTTGGGAATACAGTCCGGGGAATGTTTTTGCCGATATTAGATTAAATAAACGGAAAAATGCGAAAAAATCCAAAGTGAAAATTATTGACGGATTCCACGAAAGTTTGAGCGGGAAATTATTATTCTGTTACCAGGATAATCTGAACACCGATGGAATTTACCCCGGCAAATATACTTATATAGATGATTTCACTCCGGAGCAGCAGGCTTCTGTAGTGATGGAAAATTATGATCCTAAGTTTAAAGAGATAGCAAACGAAAGCGATATTTTAGCGGGTGGATTTAATTTCGGCACCGGAAGCTCGCGCGAGCAGGCAGCAACGGCATTGAAGTATAAAGGAATAAAATTAGTCATTGCCGGGTCATTCAGCGAAACATATAAACGGAATGCATTAAATAACGGGTTTTTATTAATTGAATGTCCTGAACTCATAATTGAATTGAAACATAAATTTGGTAATAAAAAACTTACGGTTGATTCGGGAATAACAGCAACAATTAATTTTGTTGATTCATTAATCAATATTGGCGGAAAAGAATATTCGTTCGATCCTGTAGGGGAAGCTGCCCAGGAATTAATTATTACCGAGGGATTAGAAGAATGGGTAAAAGGAAAATTGATTAACCGGAAATAAAAAGAAACTACTCATGGAAGAATTCAGTGTTAACTCATATGCCTTATCGCCTAAAAGGACAAATCGCACAAAGTGGTATTCTTTAGTGTTGGGTACATCATGGCTCATGGTAGGATTAATCGGCATCTTCAGTAATAAAGTAAAAACTCTTTACTATCTCTATTTATTCAGCGGATTAATTATGATTTTCGTTTATCAATTTACATCGAAAGTTTCAAACAAGTATAATATTACGATCAACGATAGAGGTATCTTTACACATACCACATTATTCAAAAAATTTAATGTTAACTGGAAACAAATTAAGTCGGTTAATATAAGCGTCTTAGAAATAAAGATCTACTTGAAAGATGAATCTGAGAAAATAATCGATCTTAGTTACCTTGATTACTTATACGTTCAAACCGTAAAAGAAAAGATGAAGGAATTTGCATCAGATAAAAATATAGAGATCAGTTGAGGAAACATAGTAATATTTATTACAGAGGAGAATGAATGGAAAAATCAATTTCGCAGCAAATTGCTGAATTTGCCGTAAACTTAAAATATAAAGACCTTCCCGAAAATGTTGTTAAACGAACAAAAAAATTTTTATATGATTCAATCGGGTGCGCATTCGGCGGTTATAAAACTAAGGACGTGAATATACTTCGCGATATTTATCAGGAAATGGGCGGCAAAGCCGAAGCAACTCTAATAGGATTTGGAGATAAAATCCCTGCCGTTAATGCTTCGCTGGTAAATTCACTAATGATACGTGCATTGGATTTTAATGATATTTATTGGAAAGAAGATCCGTCTCATCCTTCCGATCTAATATCTGCCGCCCTGGCAGTCGGGGAAATGGTCCACGCTTCGATGGAAGAAGTCATCGTTGCAATTGTGCTTGGTTATGAATTTGAGCAAAGACTTTGTGAATTTGCCGTACCGGGAATAAGAGAGCGGAAATGGCATCATGCAACTTTAACTCAATTTGTTTCACCGGTTGTTGCAGGAAAAATTCTTGGTTTAACGGTAGATCAAATGATTAATGCTATCGGAATAAACGGGAGCCACAATCATACAATCGGCTGTCCCACAGCCGGCAAATTAACGATGATGAAAAACACTGTCGATCCGATGGCTGTTCAAGCAGGCGTGTTTGCTGCTCTGATGGCACAAAAAGGATATACCGGGACAGAGGCAGTTTTTGAAGGTAAAGAAGGTTTCATGGAATGCTTTTTCGGATGGGATGCGAAAACACAATCCGTCAACCCGGTGAAAATGCAGGGAAGAGATGGGCTGGATGATTGGAAGTGGAACATTGAAAAACTAACCGGGGACTTAGGGAAAAATTATAAAATTATGGAATGCGGAATGAAGGCTTTTCCGACCGAAGCTTTAACCCACACCCATATAAGTGCCGCACTAAAAGTTGTAACCGGAAACAATATCAGTTATGATCAAATTGAATCAGTTACGGTCACCACAATTGCAAGAGCATGTGATATTTTGTTCGATCCGCATAAATACCGCCCTGAGTCGAGAGAGACTGCCGATCATTCACTCCCCTATTGTATTGCGGCGGCTCTTGTTGATCACAAAATAACAACTCAATCATTCAGCGACGAAAAGTTAAATGATCCTAAGATTTGGGAAGTCATCGATAAAATAAAGGGAGAAGCTTCCGAAGAATTCGAAAAAATGTTCCCTGAGAAACAGCCTTCAAAAGTGATTATTAGAACAAAAGACGGGAAAGAATATTCGGAGTACCTTGAATATCCCAAAGGCGATCCGCGTGAACCTATGACGATTGATGACATCACAATCAAATTTAATGCTCTTGCTGAAGGATTGATACCGGTTGAAAAACAGGAACATATTAAAGAAATGATTCTAAGCTGCGAAAAATACAGCACAAGGGAATTCATGTCTAAATTAATTATTTAATAATTTGATAAACTACTTACGAATATATTCTTTTCAATGATACAAAAGGATAGTGCGAGAGATAAAATGAAAGAAGTAAATAAAAAATCCGCAGCCGGTAAACGTGGCGACAATGTTCGCTCCGATTGTTATGTTGAGATACAATTAAAAGATTCCGGCGGAATAAACTTTAACCTTAAGAGCAAAGTAGAAACCCTTTACGGTGATTCAATCCGTATGCAAATTGATGAAATGTGCGATTTTTTTGGGATAATACATGCTGACATACTTTTAGAGGATAACGGCGCCCTCCCTTTTGTAATAGCCGCACGGTTTGAAGCAGCAGTAAAGAAAATCTTGAACAGCAATGAAAAAGAATATTTGCAGCCGTTCAATAAAAATAATCTTTACAAGACAGTAAAGGATAAACTTCGCAGAAGCAGGTTATATCTTCCCGGAAATGAACCAAAGTTTTTTCTCAATGCCGGTCTGCATAAACCGGATGCGGTAATTCTGGATCTTGAAGATAGCGTTGCGCCCACGGAAAAATATGAGGCACAATTTCTCGTCCGAAATGCACTCAGAAGCGTAGATTTTTATAAAACGGAACGAATGGTGAGGATTAACCAGTTACCGCAGGGACTCAATGATTTAAAATTTATTGTATTGCACAATGTGCATGTAATTCTCATCCCAAAGTGTGAATCTGCCGATCAAATAATGAAGGTGGAAGAAGAGGTTGAAAGGCTTAAGAATTTATTCAAAGTTAAAAATGAAATTTATTTCATGCCAATTATTGAAAGCGCACTCGGTATAATTAATGCCTATGAAATAGCCTCCGCTTCAAAACAAAATTGCGCTCTGGCAATAGGTTTGGAAGATTATACTGCCGATATAGGAACTCAGAGAACTAATGAAGGCAAAGAAAGTTTTTTTGCCCGGTCAATGATAGTGAATGCAGCAAAAGCTTCCGGCATTCAGGCAATCGATACTGTGTTCTCCGATGTGGGTGATATGGATGCATTACATCAAAGCGTTGTGGAAGCAAAGTCACTAGGGTTTGATGGTAAGGGCTGCATTCATCCGCGGCAAATCCCGGTTATTCATAAAGCATTTGCACCAACGACAGAAGAAATTGATAAAGCAAAAAAAATTGTTTTGTCATTTAAAGAAGCAGAGAGAAAAGGGATAGGTGTTGTTTCGCTCGGCAGCAAGATGATAGATGCACCGGTAGTAAAACGTGCACAGCGAACCGTAAATTTGGCAATATTGAATAATCTGCTGAATGATGATTGGGAGAAAATTTAATTGTTAAATTATTTTATTTTAAGTGGTAACCAAATTTTCTTTTAACAATTATTTGGGAGCCACTAATGGAAGATAAAAGATATTTAAAATTAAATGGTATCGAATCATATAAAGTCTCTTTCAATTTAAGCAATTATGTCTGGGATACTGTTGCTTATTGAGATTATTTTTCTAAAGATCCTGTCGGTAAACAATTTGTAAGATCCATAGATTCAATTTCAGCAAATGTTGCCGAATGATTTGGCAGGTATTTTAAAAAAAATAAAATAAAATTTTTTCATTATAGTTCCGGTTCTATTTATGAACCTTTGGACTGGAATGAAAAAGCAAGAATAAGAAAAGTTATTTTACAAGATCTTTTAAAAGATATAAATTAAAAATTTAATTTGAATTATTAAACAATAGAACAACTAGACAATGAAATTAATATCAAACGCAGCAAACAGATTAATCCCTTTGAAAGTCAACGGAGAGAAGCAAATTCGGTTTCAAGGAGTGAATAAATATAAACCTACCGGAAATAAAGCAAATCCGCCTGTTAAAACTTGTATCGATTTTCCTATGGATGGGAATAAGGTTATAAAGAATTTGAAGGAAGCATTAAATTAAATCCGGATTGAAAGACGGTATGACTATTTCTACGCATCATCATCTTCGTAACGGCGATGTGTTGACAAATATTCTTTTTGATACAATAAAAAAGATGGGAATTAAAAACATCCGCTGGTTCCCGAGTGCTTCCTTCCCTGTGCATCAACATTTAATTAAATATTTGGAAGATGGAACAATTCACCACATAGAAGGAAGTATGAACGGTCCTTTGGGTAAGTTTACTTCCGAAGGTAAAATGAATGGTGTGGGAGTATTGCGGTCTCACGGCGGGCGGTACCAGGCAATTCAGGATGGTGAAGTTAAAATTGATATTGCTGTAATTGCTGCTCCTACTGCGGACCCGTTTGGAAATGCGAACGGAACTACAGGAAAATCAGCTTGCGGACTTTTAGGTTTTGCTCTTGCCGATTCGGAATATGCTGATAAAGTAATTGTAGTTACGGATAACCTTGTCCCATTCCCATGCATCCCCTGGCAGATACAAGGCAATAATGTGGACTTTGTAGTTCAGATTAATTCATTAGGCAATCCCGCAAAAATTGTTTCAGGCACAACAGAGGTAACAAAGTCACCCGACAGACTATTAATTGCAGAGTATGTGGCTCAATTTATTGATGAAGCCGGAATAATGAAAGACGGTTTTTCTCTTCAAGCAGGAGCAGGAGGTACAAATCTTGCTTTTGTTCTTTATCTCAAAGAAAGAATGAAAGCAAAAGGTGTTAAAGCCAGATTTATGCGCGGCGGAAGTACAAAATATCTCGTTGAAATGCTTGAAGAAGGTTTAACAGATTATATCCTCGATGGACAGACTTTTGATCTGGAAGGAGTCAGAAGTATGAGAGAAAATCCGAATCATGTTAATACCAGTCCGTTCACGAGTTACAATTTCCACGGTAAAGGAAATTTTGCTTCTATGGTAGATGTTGCCGTACTCGGGGCAACCGAAGTTGATATAAATTTCAATGCAAATGTCGTAAGTCATTCTGACGGTTATCTTCTTCACGGAATAGGAGGATGGCAGAATTGCCTATATTCCAAATGCACTATTTTAGCAATTCCTTCTTTCAGGGATAGAATACCGGTAATTATTGATGAAGTGACAACACTTTGCGGTCCGGGCGAATTAATCGATGTTATAATAACTGAACGCGGAATAGCCATTAATCCTAGAAGAAAGGATTTAATAAAGACGTTAAAAGGTTCATCCCTGCCGATAAGAAAAATTGAAGAAATTAAAGCAGAGGTTCAAGAGTTATGCGGAGGCTCACCAGCTAAACCTAAGATAAATAAAGAAAAGGTAGTTGCAATTATTAAATGGGTGGATGGAACTGTTTTAGATTCTGTTTTTCAGGTAATTAAGTAAAGAATTTTAATTGTTACGGAATGATATTTTGCATTAAAGCTTTAATTATTTTTTAGTAACTTACATATAAAGCTATTTTATTTATAAAAAGGATCAAGGAACTCTTTTATTAATTACTCATATACTTTATTAAAATGAAAAAAATCGGAATTGCATTCGGAGGCGGAGGTGCCAGGGGTTTAGCTCACATTTTAATGATTGAAGCCTTTGAAGAATTAGGAATTACACCTTCCTTGATTTCGGGAACCAGCATCGGTGCAATAATCGGCGCTTTTTATGCTGCCGGCTATTCAGCAAAAGAATTAAAAGCTATGCTCCAGCGGTTACTCTTCCCCAGAAATGATAAACCTTTTGACTTCCTCTGGAAATCGGATATTGTTAAAATGTTTACAATGTTTGATCCTCAATTTCTAAAAAGCGGGTTGATAAAAGGAGAAAAATTCCAAAAATTTTTGCAGGTTGAGCTGGGTGTTAACACTTTCGAAGAATTAAAAATTCCTCTTAAATTAGTCGCCACGGATTACTGGAAAAAAGAAGAAGTAATCTTCGATAAAGGCAAACTTCCGCCCGCAATTCGTGCAAGTTATTCTTTACCGGGACTATTAACCCCGATTAAAATTAATAACAGGATACTCGTCGACGGCGGTATAGTAAACCCCCTTCCTTTCGATATACTTTTAAATCATTGTGATTTGACCGTCGCAATAGATGTTACGGCTTACAGAACGAGCAACGGGAAAGAGTACCCTCCTACTTTTGAATCAATTTTCACAACATACCAAATCATGCAAAATTCTATCAGTCAGCAAAAATTAAAATTTATTAATCCCGACATATACATACGCCCGGAAATTTTTGATGTACGCGTTTTTGATTTTTCCAAGCATGAATCAATTTTTGAACAGGCAAAACCGGCTAAAGAGAGTTTAAAGAAACAACTTGAAAAATTGCTGACCTTCAAAACCACCACGGAATATGTGGATGTCAACGGGAGTTAATAGGGATTATTAAACATTAATATTATAATCTCAAAATCTTAATAAACATGCACTGCAATCCGGATAATTAATAGTTTGAGTAAGATTGATATTAAACAATCCGCAGGAATATTTGCATACATTCTTATTTTCACCATTAAAGGATCTACTTTCTTTGAAGGTGGATTTCTGATTTACGTTAAAAACCTCAGTCATGATTAAAAAAATATTCTAATTCATATTATCTTACTTGGTTATAATTTCTATTTAATGTTATAAAAAAAAGGATAAGCTTAATACTTACCCTTCTATGAAAAAAATAATTTTTTAAAATTTATCTAATTCAATAATAACTAGGATCATCGAGCCTATTCATTATCCTCTGATTTGCCATCCTCAACAGATTTTTTCTTTTTAGATGACCTGATTATGGTTACAAGCAATATGATTAACACTATTCCCAATACTATGACAACGACATACAACCAGTTAAAACCGGACGGTATCACCGTATTTTTCCATTCGGCTAATTTTGATTCTATTGTATCCTGTTGTGCCTGCGTGAACATATTGTTTTGCTTTAAATAAGGCACCCAATTCGGTTTTATTTTACCGTACCATAGAGTATCGACAAACAAACTATATGAATTTTTTGCTGCCGGATTCCCTTTTATTTTCGCATTTTTTATAGCATCATCTGCATAAGAAATTACTGTCCGGGTAAACTCGTTACCATTTGAAAATTTTTCAAGATTTATTCCGTAATCTAAAAATTTCTGACCTATTGATTTCCAGGCTTCCTGCACTATAGCGTTGTTCCACATAGAAAAAGCGGAATCAATATCTCTAATATTTTTCATATTTTGTTTGTGTGCGGAATAAATACTTATAATTTTGGGACCGGTATTTTTCCAAACTCTTTCAAATTCACTTTGTTGTTTCTTTATGGAGTTTATATCACTGGGAGTGAGCGTAGTTAGTTCCAGAAATTTTATATTATCATTAATGGCGTTTTTGATATTTTCAATAACGTTTGCCTTCTTTGCTTCCGAAAAAATTTGCTCTTTTTCTTTTTTACTAAGCTTGTTATTTTCTTTATATGAAGAAGGAAGCAAGCTATCTATCAAAGTCATCACAAGTCTGTCCCTTTTACGTATCGAATTCCTAAGTTCGGATATGCTTCTTCCTAACCGCGCTATAGTTCCCTTATCTTTTTTATTTTCCTCCTGAAACTGCTGAATTTGATCTATCAGCGAAGCGTTTTTATTGTTCAATAATTCAATTTGAACATTTAATTGGGAGACTTGTGCTTTGAGTATGGTAATTTGTGTAAAGTCACCTTTCCTGAGCGTCAGATCTTCATCCAGTTTATTTATCATTGTATCGAAATCATCGGGATAAAGACTTTTATCCAGGAGCTCTTTATGATCCGCAAAATCATTCTTCAATTTATTAATTTGATTTGATATTTGGGTGAGTTGAGATAATGAATCGGCACTTTTAATAGAGCCTTTAATTTGATTGTACTGAGTTTTAAAATTTTGGACTATTTGATAATCCCGCTGTGCATAGATTTGACTATATGAGAGTAACAGGGACAAAATTAAAACGGGTAAGAAACTTAACTTTTTCATTTACCTTCACCATCCTTTACTACACCGTCTTCGGTTAAATTTACTTTTTTATCACCGTACACCAGTTGAATATAAGGAGACCTTTGATTGAAATCTGGATTTTTAATCCCTGTGGTATCCGAAATTTCAATCCGCTTATCTAATCTAAACGAACCGTCAATCGCCTTAAACACATACACGTTTTTAAAATTGTTTGCAACCACGAAGTAATAACCTTGTGAATTTCTTATGATCCTTAGCTGTTTCTTTTGATAACCCAATGAATCCCCTGTTTCTTTAAAAATAATTCTTTTGTACTAAACGTAATTGAATATCGTTTAATAATTGCATTGCCATTATTTTCAACATTCACTACAGATTCAATAGGCCATGCAAAGTCTGCCGGTTTGAGTATTAATGACGAGCAGGCAACTAGAAAGATGAGAGATAGCGCTGCCAAATATGTAAATATTTTCATTCTTGCCCTCCGATGAAAAATATTTAGTTAATAAGTATATTATTTTAATTTACCTTCAATTTCTGTTGAAAGTGCATTATGAACAAATCTAACAGTTCACTTTATTAATTGTTATATTTTCGCTCACAACTTTCAAAAATTAGCTATCTACAGAAATTAAGATAGTTAATCTTGTTGATAAAAAGAACTGTACAATATGTGACTAAGCATCGCCATCCACCAAAAATTATTAATTTCAGAAAACAGATTAACGATTTTACATTTTTGATGTAATTGCCCCCAGTC
This sequence comes from uncultured Ignavibacteriales bacterium, assembly GCA_963751355.1. Lineage (GTDB taxonomy): Bacteria > Bacteroidota > Ignavibacteria > Ignavibacteriales > Ignavibacteriaceae > CAVVVS01. The sequence goes on from CAVVVS010000061.1 coordinate 41,879, forward strand.
ATTTTTCTGCTTAGATTTAAAATCAGTTTTGAAAAAATATCATTTAAGATATAATAAATGCTTTTAAACTAGCTGACAGAATTAATCCACATTGACTGAGCAAGATCAATTCAAATAGGAAATTTTTTACCTGACTTAATTTTTGAATTTACAATTAATATTGAATTAAAAATATTAATTTCTCCTTCAATCGTTTTATGGGAAGAAAATTATCTTCAAGAGGTTTTATGAAAGGCACCGGTGTATCCAGAGAGGCAGCACGCATCACCGGTGCATCTAAACATTCAAAACAATGTTCGACAATCCAGGCAGAAATCTCACCTCCGAATCCACCTGTAAGGCAATCTTCATGCAATAAGATTACTTTCCCGGTTTTCTTAACGGTTTTTTCCACAGCTTCTTTATCCCATGGAAGAAGACTCCTTAGATCCAAAATCTCAAAATCAGTTTCTGGGAAATTTTTTATCACTTGCTTTGCCCAATGAACTCCCATACCGTATGTAATTATTGAAATATCCCTGCCTTCTTGAATTAAATTAGCTTTACCAATTTTTACCGTATAATAATCATCAGGAATTTCTTTCGAAACGGATCTGTAAAGTGCTTTATGTTCGAAGTACATTACCGGATTAGGATCCTCGATTGCCGCATTTAACAATCCTTTTGCATCATATGGTGAAGAAGGATAAACAACTTTTAAACCGGGAGTGTGTGTAAACCATGTCTCTTCCGATTGGGAATGAAACGGACCTGCTTCAACCCCAGCCCCGGTGGGCATTCTGATAACAACGTCGGCGTTTTGTCACCATCTATAATTTGTTTTAGCCAGATTATTAATAACCTGTGTAAATCCTGATGACACAAAATCTGCAAACTGCATTTCAACAATTGCTTTTCCACCGCATATAGAATATCCGAGTCCCGCCCCGATGATAGCCGATTCACACAATGGAGTGTTTCTAACTCTCTCCTTTCGAACTTTTCAACAAATCCTTTTGTTACTTTAAACACTCCGCCGTATTTGGCAATGTCCTGTCCCATAATTATTAAATCAGGATATTTTTTCATACTTTCTTCTAAAGCATCGGTAATTGCATTAACAAATTTCTTTTTAGATAGTGTATTTCTTTTGGGTGAAATTATATTTTGCTCAAACGGCGCATAAACATCGTTTAACTCTTGTTCTGCGTTCGGCTTAATCTCCTCTTCGTTCACAGCCTCTTCCCATTCCTCATTTATTTTAGATTTAATATCGTTTCGGAAGGAATTCATCATTTTTTCATTAATAATTTTTTCCTTCAACAAAAAGCGTTCATAATTAACAATTGTATCTTTCTTCGCCCATTCTTCAAATAAATGTCTGGGGATATATTTTGTTCCTGAAGCTTCTTCATGACCGTTCATTCTGAAAGTATTCGCCTCAATCAAAATAAGTCTCGGAGTTTTACGAATTTCTTCCGCATAATCTTTAATTGTAGAATAAACTTCCAGTAAATTGTTACCGTCAATTTGTTTTGCTTCTATCCCGTAACCCGCACCTTTATCAATTATTTTTTTACATGCATATTGCTCATAAGTTGGAGTTGAAAGTCCATAGCTGTTATTTTCGATTACAAAAATTACCGGCAGATTCCATACGGCGGCAACATTCAAAGCTTCATGGAAATCACCTTCGTTAGTACCACCTTCTCCAGTAAAAACAAGTACGGCTTTTCTTTCATTTTTTAATTTGCTCCACAATGCAATTCCGTCTGCAACTCCAAGCTGCGGACCGAGATGTGAAATCATACCGATAATGTAATGTTCTTTTGACCCGAAATGAAATGAACGGTCTCTTCCTTTTGTAAATCCGCCTGCTTTCCCCTGAAATTGTGAGAATAATTTTTTTAAAAGCACATTCATCGCGGTGAATACACCCAAATTTCTGTGCATTGTTAAGATATATTCATTACCATACAATGCACGAGCGCATCCTACGGAAATGGCTTCCTGCCCCACACCTGAGAACCACTTGGTTAGTCTACCCTGCCGGATTAGATTTATCATTTTTTCTTCTATTACCCGGGGAGTTAGTAATGCTACGTATAATTCCGTTAAGAGTTCATTTGAGTAATCTCTGCGTTCAAACTTCATTATTTTAATAATGATCCGCTTTTATTTTTATAAGCCTTGTCAATTGAAGGTTGCCAAATTAAAAGTTTATTAAATTATCTTCAAGGAAAACCTCTAAATTATTTAATGTATTTCGTTTTTCTTATAAAAATTGATAATTTCCTCACATCATATAAACTATTTCTCAAGGTTCTCTTGAAATTCTTGATTATTCTCAATATTGCTTAACAGATAATTTTTCCATAAGTTGAAAATGTGAACATTTAAAGGGGAAAATCATGTTCAGGTTAATATATTTAACCGCATGGCTTTTAGTTCTATTCTCCACATCCTTCAGCCAAAAAGCTACAGTAACTGTAATTAATCTAAACGGAACAATTAATCCTGCAGCAGCAGATTATGTTAAGTACGGGATAAAAAATGCTGCGAACAACAGATCAAAATGTTTAATCCTAAAACTTAATACCCCGGGAGGTCTTTTAGAATCAACAAGAACAATTGTTTCCAATATACTACAGTCTCCGGTACCGGTAATTGTATACGTCGCACCACCGGGAGCTCGAGCAGCATCCGCAGGTGTTTTCATAACAATGGCAGCACATATCGCTGTAATGGCTCCGGGAACCAATATAGGAGCCGCTCATCCCGTCTCACTCCAGGGACAAATGGATTCCACAATGACCGAGAAAGCTACTAATGATGCCGCCGCATTCATTAGAACAATCAGTGAAAAAAGGAAAAGAAATATGAAATGGGCTGAAAGCGCAGTAAGAAAAAGCTTATCCCTTACCGAGACCGAAGCCTTAAAAGAAAATGTTATTGACTACATCGCTCCGACAATCGATAATCTCCTTACAGAAATTAATGGTAAAGAAATTAAAACGGAGAGTGGCAATGTACTACTTAACACAAAAGATGCAAAGATTATAAACCTCGATATGAAATTTCAGCATAAACTATTAAATATCTTGAGTGATCCCAATATTGCATACATTTTATTCATGCTAGGAATTTACGGTCTCCTATTTGAGCTTTACAATCCCGGTTCAATATTTCCTGGCGTGGTAGGGGGAATTTGTTTGATTCTTGCATTTTATTCGATGCAAACCTTGCCCATAAATTACGCAGGGTTAGCCTTAATAATTTTTGCAATAATTTTATTTGTTTTGGAGATAAAAATAGTGAGTCACGGAATATTAACAATTGGTGGGGTGATTGCATTAATCTTAGGCTCAATAATGTTAATTGATGTTGATTCGACCCTGGAAGTGGTACGAATATCCTGGCAAGTAATAGCGCTTGTAGTAGTTCTTACGATTTTATTTTTTGTATTCGCAATTTCTTTAGCAATAAAGGCGCAATTAAAAAAGCCGACCACTGGAGCGGAGGGAATTTTGAATATGCAGGGAGAAGCAATTTCAGATTTAAAACCAGACGGCAGCGTTATGGTTCACGGTGAAATCTGGAGTGCCGAAAGCACTGAAGGTGAAATTAAAGCAGGTTCAAAAATTATTGTTACAGAAGTTGTAAATCTTAAACTAAAAGTTAAACATCTGACAATTTGAATCCATTAACTAAAGGAGGCTGCTATGGAGTTAATATCTGCATACATAACGGTTATTATACTTTTTGTATTATTTATTTTATCCAGTGCAATTAGGATTTTAAAAGAATATGAAAGAGGGGTAATATTTAGGCTCGGGAGATTAATAGGAGCCAAAGGTCCCGGCTTAATATTCCTGATCCCAATCGTCGATAAGATGATCCGAGTCAGTTTAAGAATTATCGTTATGGATGTTCCGCCTCAAGATATAATAACAAAAGATAATGTTACTCTAAAAGTAAATGCCGTTGTTTATTTCCGTGTGGTACATTCTGAAAAAGCAATTGTTGAAGTTGAAGATTACCTTGCAGCCACATCTCAAATATCACAAACAACTTTACGAAGTGTATTAGGACAATCTCAACTGGATGAACTGCTTGCGGAAAGAGACAGAATAAACCAAAGATTACAGCAAATAATCGACCAGCAAACAGAACCATGGGGAATAAAAGTATCGGCGGTTGAAGTAAAACAAGTTGATCTTCCGATTGAGATGCAGAGAGCAATCGCTAAACAAGCGGAAGCCGAAAGAGTACGAAGAGCAAAAGTTATTCACGCCGAAGGAGAGTTCCAGGCAAGTCAAAAATTAGCCGATGCAGCAAGAGTAATTAGCGATTACCCGATTGCACTTCAACTAAGATTTTTACAAACATTAGCAGAAGTGGCTTCTGAGAAAAATTCGACTACTATATTTCCTGTACCGATCGATCTTGTTAAACCGTTTCTTGAAAAATCACAAAAGAGCTAATTGAAAAATAAGTTTGAATATTTTTGTTGGAACTTTGTTAATTATAAGCATGTAAAGAATTAAAGGTATAGGGACAAATGGCAGAAAGGATAGAAGTCAGATTTATCTCTATTGTACTGTATTTATAATTTTTGCTTTTTATTTAATTTTTTTAACTGAATTTTTTATTTTCAATTAAAAACGTAGACTTTCGTTCTGTTGTAATCCATACAATAAAAACAACGAATTGTGTGCTTTTAAGAATTAATGAAAAAAGATTGTGTCTCCCTGCAGAAATTAATTTCCTTCATTTTACTAAGTTAATTATATAAACCTATCTTTTTATTCTAAATTTGCTGACTTAAATTGGATTTGTATGAAATTGAGACCGGAAGAAATTCTAAAAATATATTATAACTCTGACTCATTTAGAGGACTACAAGAAGAAATAATTACTACAATAGTAAATAAGCAAGAACATTGTTTGGTTTTAATGCCCACAGGAAGCGGTAAATCTTTATGCTACCAAATTCCCGCTATGTGTTTTGAAAAAGGGACTATTGTGATAAGTCCTTTGATTGCTTTAATGCAGGATCAGGTTGATGCACTAAAAAGAAAAAACATTCCCGCAGGATTTATTAATTCCACACTATCAAAGCAAGAAAGAGATAAAAGACTGACTGAATTTATCGAGGGCAAAATTAAATTGTTCTATGTAACTCCCGAACGATTCAGAAGAAAAGATTTTGTGGATAAAATAAAGGAAGTAGAAATATCACTGCTTGCCGTTGATGAAGCTCATTGCATTTCGGAATGGGGACACGACTTTCGACCGGATTATTCCCGAATAGGTGAATTTCGTGAAATTTTGAATAACCCCCTAACTGTGGCATTAACAGCAACTGCTACAGCCGAAGTTCAAACAGATATAATCAAAAAACTAAATATTGATGGCAACGAAATAAAGATATTTCACCAGGGTATCGAAAGACCGAATTTAAGATTGGAAGCGATTGATATTTTCGATGAAAAAGAAAAACTATCAGCAATATTAAATGTGCTGGATAAATATAAAGGTTCAGGGATAATATATTTTTCCCTAATCCAGACCCTCAAGAAATTTTCTCAAATACTGTATGATAAAGGCTACAAACACGGAGTGTATCACGGGAAATTAGGCGACAAAGAGCGAAAAAGAATGCAGCGAGATTTTATAAGCGGAAACCAAAACTTAATTTTAGCAACTAATGCATTTGGAATGGGAATTGATAAGCCGGATATTCGATTTGTAATTCATGCGGAGGTCCCATCTTCCATCGAATCGTATTACCAGGAAATCGGCAGGGCGGGAAGAGACGGGAAAGATTCTCTTTGTTTATTATTATATAATCAAGATGATCTTTATACGCAGATGGAATTCATAAAATGGTCCAATCCGGATGAAAATTTTTACTCGGCGCTTTTCGACATTCTAAAGAGAGATATTGATGCGGTAAATTCATCTGGAATTGAATTTCTGCGTGAACAAATGAATTACAAGAACAGGAATGATTTTAGAATCGAAACAGCCCTGGGAATGCTGGATAGATACGGGATTACTGAAGGAAATGTTGAAAATAAAGATCTCATATTAACCGGTGATTTACCTCATGAACTTGAAGATGATGAAATGCTGAAAGAAAAATTACTAAACGACAATAAGAAATTACTTTCCATGGTACAATATTTTAGGACAGAGGATTGTAGACGGGTGTATATCTCGGATTATTTTGGTTTCAAAGATGAAACAGCCTGCGGCAATTGCGATAATTGTGAAACACTAAAATTAAAGGTCAAAAAAAATAGTTAGGCTTGTATTAAATGCAATTCGATATTAATTCAATTGAAGAATTCGATCAATTTATAGCGGATAATTCCGGCGCGGTAATATATTTCAGTACACCCGAATGTAACGTCTGCAAAGTACTAAAACCGAAATTACAGGAGTTGCTGAATGAAGATTTTCCGGAAATGAAATTCGGTTATGTAAATTGTAACGAAGTTAAAGGTCTTGCAGCACAGAAAAGTATATTCACCGTACCTACTATATTATTTTATCTTGAAGGAAAAGAGTTCATAAGAAAATCGAGAAACATAAATCTCTCAGAATTATACAGGGAACTTGACCGTCCCTACTCAATGTTATTTCAATAGAGGCTGGCTAAAAGTAATTTCCAAATTTCTAAAAAATACTTCAGCCAACCTCAAAATATTGCAGAAGGATTAATCGTAATTAATTTCCTTTCCAATCAGGTACACGACCCGGCGTCCATGGTGCCCCTAAACTTTCTGCTTTTTCTTTCAAATTTTTAAAATCTATGTTTACCAACATCTTTAGTTTCGCGAGAACGGGAGTAAATTCATCGGCAGCCATTTTATAACCTTCCTTCTGTGTGCCTGTCGGAGCAGATGTTGACTGCCATTCACCGTAAATAATTTGTCCGACTCTGCCTGAAATTGACGGAGGCATATTTATATTATATTTCATCAGCGTTCTATCCCCTCTTAACTTGATAAGCAAATCGTTTGTCTGATTTTCAATTGAATCGGCAGCAGCCATTAATTCACTAGAAGATGCCGGAGTTTTCATCAAAGCGTCTTTTACATACTTAACATTTTTAACCAGATTATTTGCTGCATCAATCGAACCTCTAACAGCCCTGTTGAGATCGGCAACTTTTTTCTGAAAAGAAACAAGCGCAGCACGATCGGCTGCAGGCAATGATGTTTCACCTAATGATTTTGCGTTAAATACTTGAGGTCCAGCGATTTGTGTTAACACTCCGTCCACACTTTTTGACATCGTCACCTTATAAGTTCCCGGTGAAACAAGAATCCCAGAATTATAATCCTGCATGCTTCCTACCTCATCAGGTTTATTTAAGTTAAGCGGACCGGTAGAGGCATATCTTAAATCCCACGTGATTCTGTCAATTCCTGCTTTTGCAGGCGCTTTCAATTTTCTCACAACATTCCCCGCTTGATCATAAACAGTAAACAAGAGATAAGGTTTTTGTTCGTTATTTTCTGCACGCAGTTCGGCATCTGTCGGAAACGGTACAGGTTTACCTTCTTTAATTAATCCTTTCTCCTTTTCCTGTCTTATTTCTTTTTTAGTTTTAATATTATCCTTGAGATAAAACGTAAAAGTAGCACCAAACGGCGGATTATTCGCCGTATAATAAGAAGATCCCTGTGAAGCTTTTTCTTTTCCTCCTAACGGAAAAGAGGGTATATACATCAATGCATCTTTTACAGGAAACAAAATAGCGCTGCTTGATAAAGATTTTTCCGATACATCCCGCAGCGGAGAATAATTATCGAGTATATAAAACCCCTGTCCGAAAGTAGCTAGCGCCAGATCATTTTCTCTTTTTTGAATTGCAATTTCTCTGACTGCAATAGTCGGGATTCCGCCCTTAAGCTGTTCCCACTTTTTCCCGCCGTCAATCGTAAAGAAAATTCCAAATTCGGTTCCGGCAAAAAGTAAATTGGGATCTTTAAAATCCTGTACTATAGAATGTACATAATAGTTTGAAGGTAAGTTGCCTGCTATAGATTTCCAGGTTTTTCCTCCGTCCGTACTTTTCAATAAATACGGTTTAAAATCGCTTCTTTTATGATTATCGAACGAGGCAAAAACCGTATTTGCATCGAAGTTTGAAGGTGTAATATAACTAACATAACTTGTATCGGGAACGCCTGGAAACGAACTAATCCTAGTCCAATTTTTCCCGTCATCTTTGGTAATGTTAATAAGTCCGTCATCCGTCCCTGCATACAATTCGCCAGCTTTTACGGGTGATTCAGCTAAGGCAACAATATTTCCAAAATAAGAAGTGGAGGCATTCTTGGATACCGCATCCACACTCCAAATTTTACCCATTATAGGCAATTTATTTCTATCAATCTGCCTGGTTAAATCCCCGCTGATCTCCGTCCAGTTATCACCGCGATCGGTGCTCTTAAATAATTTGTTTGCTGCAAAATACAGTGCAGTGTGTGATTGAGGACTGATTATCAAGGGAGAATCCCAATTCCATCTTAGCGGCGGTTCATCTTTCCCGGGTTGAGGTTGAATATCAATCATTTCACCGCTCATTTTATCATAACGAACCAAACCGCCGTATTGTGATTCTGCATAAACTATGTTAGGATCCTCGGGATCTACCTTGGAAACAAATCCGTCGCCGCCGTTGGTAATAAACCAATCGGAATTTACAATGCCGTTAATGTTTTTAGTTTGAGAAGGACCGCCGAGACTGTTGTTATCCTGAGTACCTCCGTATACATAATAAAATGGTCTTGTATTATCCACCGTAACATTATAGAATTGAGTAATCGGCAAGTTGCTTTTAAATTGCCAATGTTCTGCCCTATCCCAGCTTTCATAAACACCTCCATCGCAGCCGACGATATAGTGGTTTGTATTTTTGGGATCGATCCACATTGCATGATTATCGACATGCTTGTACTTTTCGCTTAGTCGATGAAAAGTTTTTCCGCCGTCGGTCGTATAATGCAGATGTGTATCCATTGCGTAAACACGGTCAACATCTTTAGGATCACAAACAATTTCATTGTAATACTGAGGGCTGGTTGTCATATAAGTGCTTCTTTTATCCCACGAAGCGCCTCTATCGGTTGAGCGGAAAAACCCGCCTTTTCCGTCAGCAGCTTCAATTATAGCATATACTACGTCGGGATTTACCGGTGAAATTGCTAACCCAATTCGTCCTTTATCAACCGACGGAATGCCGTTGGTTAATTTTTCCCAGGTACCGCCGGCATCTGTTGATTTATAAATCGCAGATTCGGGACCGCCATCTATTAATGTCCATGTATGCCGCATCCTTTGATATGAAGAAGCATAAAGCACATCAGGATTACGGGGATCCATAGCAACTTCATTAACACCGGTATATTTGCTTATTGCCAGCACAGCTTTCCAGGTTTTACCTCCGTCTGTAGTTTTATAAAGTCCCCGGTCTCCACCCGATCTCCATAAAGGGCCTTGCGCCGCAACGTAAACTATATTTGAATTTTTGGGATCAATTACAATTTTTCCGATATGCTCTGAAGATTTGAGTCCCATATTTTTCCAGGTCTTGCCGCCGTCATCCGAACGGTAAACACCGTCACCGTAAGACACACTTCTTTGACTGTTGTTTTCCCCGGAACCAACCCAAATCACAAAATGATTGTTTGGATCCATCGCGATACATCCAACCGAATAAGAACCTTCTTTATCGAAGACAGGCTGCCATGTTGTACCGTCATTTGTTGTTTTCCATACTCCGCCTGATGCGGAAGCGACATAAAATTCACTTGGGTCGTCGGGATTAACCGCAAAATCCGTAACCCTGCCGGAAGTTACCGCGGGTCCGATAGATCTTAATTTAAGCCCGTTAAAAGTCGAGGAAGACATCGGACCTTTTTCTTTTTTCTTCTCATCTTTCTTTGCTTTAGAAAAAACCGGAGATATTAATAGAAAGCAAAATAGAATAGTTTTTAGTAACTGCATTTATTCACCTATAGAAAGTTGATTTGGTATTTTTGATTTCAAAGTTTCTACTAGAAACCTGGAATTATTATTCGTGCTAATATTTATTTTTTGCCGGAATTCACTGTAAGGGTGTTTTTTAAGAAAGGTATCAAGTAATAATTTATTCATATCGGATAGTTTGATTCAGTTACGTGATATTTTCCAGAACTCGAATAAAAAAACTAAATAAAAACTGTTTCTATTTCAATTGGAAAATATTTTTTCTAAAAGAATAGAATTTGAACCCCATCATATTTAATTTTTCATTATTAATCACGGCGTACCGCTCAGCCTGTATCTTTAGCCTTTCAATATGTACTATTTCTTTTATATATTTAAGTTTTAAAAACTAAATTATAGGAAATGAACGACAAGTACGAAGCCGTAATCGGATTAGAAGTCCACGCACAATTATTAACAGATTCAAAAATTTTCTGCAGTTGTTCAACGAAGTTCGGGAATGCACCGAATACAAATGTTTGTCCGGTTTGCTTAGGACATCCGGGAGTGCTCCCGGTACTTAATCAAAAAGTTGTTGAATATAGCGTTAAAATGGGACTATCTACAAATTGTACCATTAACGAACGCTCAATATTTGCCAGAAAAAATTATTTTTACCCTGACCTTCCGAAAGGATACCAGATCTCACAATACGAAAAGCCTATTTGCGAACACGGGTACCTTAATATTTTCTTCGATGACGGTTCTTTCAAACATATTGGTATTACCCGAATCCACATGGAAGAAGATGCTGGTAAATCAATACATGATCAGGGTTATGATACTTTAGTTGACGTGAATAGGTGCGGTGTTCCATTAATTGAAATAGTGAGTGAACCGGATATGAATTCGGCGACCGAGGCTTATCTATATTTAACCAAGATTAGGCAAATCGTTCAATACCTGGGAATTTGTGACGGTAATATGGAAGAAGGCTCGCTCCGGTGTGATGCAAATATATCGGTAAGGTTAAAAGGCGCACAGGAATTCGGTACCAAAACCGAAGTGAAGAATATGAACTCATTCCGCAACGTGGAAAAAGCAATAAATTTTGAAATTGAAAGACAGATTGATATTCTGGAAGAAGACGGAAAAATTATACAGCAGACTTTACTGTGGAACGCAGATTTAAACGAAGCATTCCCGATGCGAAGCAAAGAAGAAGCACACGATTATCGTTATTTTCCCGAGCCTGATTTAATGCCGGTTATCGTAAACGAAGATTGGAAAAACGAAATTTCGGAAAAATTGCCCGAACTTCCCGACATCAGAAAAGAAAGAATGATTAACAAGTACAACCTTCCCAAATACGATGCCGAAATTTTAACCCAATCAAAAGATATTGCAGATTATTATGAAAAAGTTATCAGTGTAACGGATGACTACAAAACCGCTAGTAACTGGGTTATGACTGAAGTTCTAAAAGTAATAAATGAAGAAAAAATTAACATTACTGATTTTTCAATATCGCCTGAAAATTTAGGCGAACTTGTAAATATTATAAAGGACGGAACAATCAGCGGGAAAATTGCAAAAGAGGTTTTCCCGGTTATGCTCAAGGGAAATAAAAAGCCATCTGAGATAGTAAAAGAAAAAAACCTGGTTCAAATAACCGACTCAGGAGAAATCGAAAAAATAGTTGATACTATTTTAGAAAAAAGCCCAAATGAAGTTGAGCAATATTTAAGCGGTAAAGATAAAGTGTTCGGTTTTTTTGTCGGACAGGTGATGAGGGAAACCAAAGGTAAAGCAAATCCTAAAACTGTAAATGAACTATTAAAGAAAAAGTTTGAAGTAATGAAATCTGCAGGGAAATAAATTATAAACAAGTATAAAATTCAATACGGAGTATTAAATTGCCATTTAAAGAGAGTTTCAAAAAATTTATCGGGATTAAATCGGAAGAAGAACAACAACGCCCAAAAACCAGCAAAGAGAAGTTCAGAGAATTTATTGAGTCACTTGTCTTTGCTGCTATAGCGGCGTTCTTTATAATTACTTTCGTAGTTCAGAATACCCGTATTCCCACCGGTTCCATGGAAAATACTATCGAAGTAGGAGATTTTGTCCTTGTTAATAAATTTATCTTCGGCTCAGAATCGCCTAGGTATATTCCCTTTACGCAAATTGAAATCCCCCACTTCAGGCTTCCCGCTTTAAGGGATCCTCATAGAGGTGATATTGTTGTTTTTGAATTCCCCGGAATGCGTGACAGGGTGTTTGCAAAAGAACGCGGAGTTAATTATGTAAAAAGATGTATCGGTACTCCCGGCGATACTATTCAAGTGATCAATAAAGTAGTTTTTGTCAATCATAAACAAATGAAGATTCCAACCCACATAAAATATTTAAATGCGTTTCCCAGACCCAAAGGAATAATTGAACCAAGAATTTTTCCCGAAGGTATGCCATGGAATGAAGATAATTACGGACCCTTAATCATTCCGAAAAAAGGATACACCATTCATTTGGATTCAAATAACATTGAGCAGTGGGCAATTACAATCGATAGAGAGTATGGGGAAAAAGTGGTGGCGGTGAGAAACGATGTTGTAACCATCCAGGGGAAGCCTGTCAATTCCTATACATTTAAAAAGAACTATTACTTTATGATGGGCGATAACCGGGACAACAGTCTCGACAGCAGGTTTTGGGGTTTTGTGCCACGAGATAATGTTGAAGGTGAAGCTTTTATTACGCTCTTCTCATGGAACAGGAATATACCATTTACAGATTTGTTCCGACTAATCGGTTCGATTCGTCCGGATAGAATTTTATTGTTGCTCCATTAATATCTTAGTTGAAATATGTAAAGCAATTTATGCATCCAATTTTGTGATGTTATTACTTGAATAGTAAAACAGAATAATTACATGTTTTTTCAATCATCGCAAGATTATCTTTAACTACTCAAAGTATAACAGTTTGTCAGTTGAAAAAAGCAAGTGTAAAATATTCATCATAATTATCCAGTTTCTCAATTTAAAGATTTTGTGATGAGCAATATGGATTTACTTTAATAAATTGTAATGCGGTTTATATATCGTTGGCAAGTAAGAAAGATAGTTGAAAGAAAGTTCTCCGGATATACCGGGTTTTAAAATAAATGATAACAATAATTTGAGATGGCATATATAAAACTTTGCTGTTATAATTTTCTTAAAAGAGAGTGATATAAGATGGATTTATTAAACCTGAATTATGAAAAATACAAACTGAATAACGGGCTTGAAGTGATTCTTCATAAGAATGACAACATACCCATTGTTGCGATTAACATCTGGTACAGTGTCGGCTCTTCGTATGAAGAAAAAGGGAAAACGGGGCTTGCTCATCTTTTTGAGCACATGATGTTTCAGGGCTCACAGAACGTTCCCAAAGAAATGCATTTTAAATATATACAGGAAGCCGGAGGAAATTTGAACGGCTCCACCAGTTTCGACAGGACTAATTATTATGAAAAAGTACCTTCAAATTTCCTTGAACTCGCCGTTTGGCTGGAATCGGATAGAATGGGGTTTATGCTACCTTCGCTTACCCAGGAAAAATTGAAAAATCAAATTGAGGTGGTTAGTAATGAACGATTGGAACGCTACGATAATCAGCCATACGGATTAGCATGGGAGATGATTATATCGAATCTCTATCCTGAAGGACATCCGTACCATACTCCCACTATCGGTTACATGAATGATATAAAAAATTATTCCCTGGAAGACGTATCTAAATTCTTTAAGAAATATTATTCACCTTCTAATGCAACTTTTGTAGTTGCAGGAAACTTTGACGACAGACATGCAAAAGAACTAATTGAAAAATATTTCGCCGGACTACCCTCTAACAACAACGCAAAACTGCCTGTAGCATCGAATCCTACTCTTAGCGAAAATAAAGTAATTGTTCACAAAGAAGATGTTCAACTTGAGCGCATTTATTTGTCATGGCACACTTCAGCAGCATATGCAGAGGATGATGCCGCTCTCGATGTTTTATCTGATATATTAAGCGGGTCAAAAAATTCAAGATTGTATAAAAATTTAGTGTTCGATAAGGAAGCCGCTATGGATGTGACTGCTTTTCAGTTTTCCGGAAAAATAGCAGGGCATTTTATGATAGTTGCTACAGCAAAACCCGGAATAAAGCTGGACTATTTAAAAGATGAGTTATTTAAAGAGCTGGGAAAAATCAGAAAAGAGGGCGTAAAAGAAAAAGAACTTGTGAAATCAAAAAACGGAATTAAATCCGGATTTATTTTTTCGATGCAGAATATAGATTCTCTAGCCGATCAGTTGAACCAGTATAATTTTCATTTAAATGAACCGAATTCATTCGACTTTGATTTGAAGAGATACGAAAATGTTAGGATTGATGATGTAAAAAATTGTGTCGAAGCATATTTAACAAAACCATTTTTTGAACTCCGGATTGTTCCGGGTAAATAGTTAGGAAATTACATGAATTTTGATAGAAGTATTAAACCCGAACCGATAGAGGAAATTTCTTTCGCATTGCCGGGCATAAAACATTTTACACTGCAAAACGGTTTGAGAATAATATTCGTCCCAAAACATACTTTGCCCATATTGCAGCTTAACTTGATGGTTGATGCCGGAAGTAAGTATGATCCACATGATAAAAAGGGACTGGCAAACTTAACTGCAATGACAATTGATGAAGGTGCCGGCGGATACGATGCATTGGAACTCAGTGATGAATTTGATTTACTTGGAACCCATTTTAATGCCCATGCAAGTAATGATAATATTCATCTCTCACTTCAATCTTTATCCGAACATTTTGACAGGTCCCTAAAATTATTTGGTAAAGTTCTCTTAAAACCCTATTTCGATGATTCTGCATTCCACAGGGAGAAAAGGAAAATAATCACCCGGATTATGCAGGTGAAAGACGACCCGGCAGAAATTGCGGACACGGCATTTGAGCATATTATTTTCGGTAAAATTAATCCGTACTCATATCCTTCAAGAGGATATGAAGATACCGTCGCCAATATTTCGAACGAAGACGTAAAGAAATTCTACACACAATATTTTACACCGGAAAGAAGTTATGGTATAATTGTCGGTGATATCGATGAAGCCGGATTAAAAGATAAATTAAATTACTATTTTAACACATGGAAACCAGCAGACAACAAAATTTTGTTAGAGGTTTCGCAAATCAAAAATAAAGCTGGTGTTTATTTAGCGGACAAAAAAGGTTCGGTACAGAGTGAGATTCGAATCGGACATATTGCCCCCAAAAGAGATATCAAAGATTACTTCCCGAAGGCAATACTTAACATAATTCTGGGCGGTCAATTCTCCAGCCGCATAAATTTAAATTTGCGTGAGAAACATGGTTACACTTACGGTGCTTCATCACGTTTCAGTTACTATAAGGATAATGCTCATTTCTCTGTCTCCACTTCTGTTGGAATTGAGAATACATTGAATGCGGTAAATGAAATTATCAAAGAGTTGAATGAAATCAAAAACGGCATAACTTCTGCAGAACTCGACTTTGCCAAATCGTCAATTATGAGACAATTCCCTTCACAGTTCGAAACATACAGGCAGATAGCCGCAAATCTGATGGGAAAGGTCATGCACTCCTTGCCGGATGATTATTTTAATACCTATTTAGATAATGTAAAAAATGTTACTAAACAAGATGTTGACTCAATAGCAGTAAAAAACATTTTCCCGGATGAATTAGTTATAGCCATTGTAGGCGACAAAGAAAAGATATTAAAACAGTTCGTGGATTCCGGGTTAGGTGAAATTGTGGAAGTTGACTTAAAAGGTGAAACTCTTAATCCATAAAAGTTGTCCTGAATTCGTTTTATTAAACCTTAAATATCATCACATATTAAAAAATCTGAACAATTTTACACTGTATTTTTCACTTTTTCTTTGAAAGAACAATCGACGGGTTAACAAATTTATAACCAATCTTTCTTAACCTCACAATATCAGGCTTCAGCAAGGTAAATTTTTCGGCAGGAATCATAATCAATTTATAATCCCCCCTTTTGGTATCTCGCATGATACTCTCGAAACTAGAAACTATTTCCCGGTCACGGCCTGTGTTAAGTTGGATTAAAGAGTCGGTAGGAATAAGTTTTATCTTTCGCTTCGCAAATTGATTCGCTATAAATTTTCCACTGAGCGAGTTATAAATTTCCGATTGACTATTAATAACAAAAAACGCTGCTTTAGAATAATTTCCGATAATAGCCCGGATAGCATTATTTAATCTATAATGCGAATAACTCTTTCTTAGTCGAAGATTAATCTCGTTTATATCATCATTCAACTCCACCACATATTCTTTCCGGCTGCCTGCTAATTCGGATACAATTTGCGCAGAAACTTTTGAAGGGACTAACACAATGGCAAATGATTCGGATGACTTTATAAATTCGGTAATATCTTTTTTATTTAATTGATTAATACCTGTGATTAAAAAACCAGCACTTCCAGCATTTCGACTAATATCCTCACTGTAATTAAAATCGGCAAAAAGTTCCAGGTTTTTGCCGCTGAAGATTTTTAATACTGTTTCGCCGCCGATTACTTTTTCCCGGCTATCGAGATGTACATTAGTTGTGTCAAAGGTTTTATAAATCTGTTCAAGTATAACTGCAATCGGAAGATCTTTTGGAATAGCAACAGAATAAGAAAATGCGGATTTCTCTTTCTCAGGAGATTTCCGGATTACTTTTATCCAATCTTTCTGCAGACCAAAACTGCTCAGAGTGTTTAGAAATTTTACGTTTATTATATCCGGGTTTTCATTTTTTAAATTAGTTGTTTTATCCGAAGTTGTAACTTTATCCATAACCAGGTTGGCTATTAAAAATATAACAGCCAAAGTAAAAAGGATCTTAATAATTTTGTTTTTATCTGAAAATATTGTCATTCAAATACGGAAACGCCGCCTGTTATATAATTTATGGTTCTCTTCAATGATTTCTCCGAAGACTGTAAGGGTAACACAATAATTCAAGAATATTATATCTATCAAAATTAAAAGGATTCACCTAATAGAGTTGTCTCAAAAGCAATATTTTCAAATGACCCAAAGCAGGAAACCGTAATTAAATAATTCTAAGTAAAAAAATATTCTTCGATCTGGGCGGTCTATTTCCATAAAGACTTTTTCCTTTTATTTATTAGTAAATTTAGGTTTCCTTTTTTCCAGGAAGGCTAAAGTTCCTTCTTTGAAATCTTCGGTGCCACAGCAAATAGCGAATAAACCCGCTTCGTAATTTTGTCCTTCTTTGGATGAAACCTCGTCAGCAATATTAACAGCTTTTACCGCCATTCTTACAGCCTGTTGTGCTTTAGAAGCAATTTTTTCCGCTATTTCAACTGCCTTAGACATTAGCTCCTGTTGAGGATATACGTGGTTCACTAAACCAATACGGTAAGCTTCGTTTGCATTGATCATATCGCCGGTCAGAATATATTCCATGGCTTTGCCGGAATTAATTAATCTAGTTAGACGCTGAGTCCCCCCGTAACCGGGGATAATACCGAGATTGACTTCCGGCTGTCCGAATTTTGCATTTTCGGAAGCCAGTCTAATGTGACAAGCCAGAGCCAGTTCTGAGCCACCTCCCAACGCAAAACCGTTTACTGCAGCTATAACGGGTTTGTTTAAATTTTCTATTAAATTAAAAATTTCCTGACCTTTTTCGGAGAAAGCCTTCCCGGCTATCATGTTCAATTGATTCAGTTCCGCAATATCAGCACCGGCAACAAAAGCCTTCTCACCGCTGCCCGTCATTATTACAACAAAAACTTTATCGTCTTTCTTCAGAGCGGTAAAAACTTCTTTTAATTCATCTAAAGTTTGATTATTTAATGCATTCAACTTTTCCGGTCTATTTATAGTAACCGTTGCAACGTTTTCTTTAATATCAAGTAAAATATTTTGATATGCCATGTTTCCCTCTTAAAAATTTATGTATAAAGGTAATCTAACTTTTAAATCTGCGGATAAATACTGGTTCGTTTGAAAATAATTATAAGAAGCTACTATTTCCATCATAAACATGGAGATACCTACGCCCGTACTGAATCCTAACTTAGAAGCATCCTCCAGATAATTACTTCGCCCCGAACCGATTTTAAATTGATGAAGTTTTTGATAAAAAGTATAATCAAACGAGAATTCAACAACCGGCATAAATAAAACAATATTTTCAATCAACGGTGGGAAATAATAACGTACACCCAAATTTACCGGCAACGCATTTGTAGAGAAGTTTGAATAATCCGTCACCTGGTAATATTGTTGAGAGCCCGGATATTCATCGAATCCAACTTTAGCAAATACGAAGAAAGGTACATATTGGTCGTCCGTGTAAGACAGTTCAACATCTAAACCGGGACCCGCATTAGATGAGCTGGCGAAACTTCCTAACGGTATCCGGGGACCTACTCCAATTGCGATGAAAAATCCTCTGGCTTTCATTATCGGCTCCTGCTGCGCAAATACAGAGCCAGAGATTAAAAATATAAATATGACTATAATTTTTTTCATTATAATAAGTTTTAGTTATTCAAAAATACAAAAATAAATTATCTACTAAAATGGTAAGATTAAATTTTGCGATTATTTACAAATGCATAAAATGCGGTAATTAAGAGGGAAAGAAGGAAGTATGATGGTATTATATATTTTAAAAGAGATTGCGGAATATCAACAAACCCGCTCCATGAATTATAATTTGATGCAAATAATAGATGAATAATCGCATCCGTTTCACTCCCGAACGATAAAAAACTTATCCAAAACATAGAAAACATTACTATTGCAAACCAATAAATATTCTGAAAGTACTTTATCATCAAACCGGATATCAAAGAGACTGAAATTAAAATTACAATTCCGGCGTAATCTAATTTTGAAGAATACAGTGGAATAAACTCATAAACGAAAAGTGAGAAAGTAATAAATGATATTTTGAGAACCGGCAGTTTGTTAAAAGTGTTTGAAATAATAATCAGAAATAGTCCGCACATTAAAAGCTGAGGCAAGTTCCAAACCAAATAAACCGGATAATCTACAACAGAAGATAAGCCAAGTTCATAAAAATAGTCAGGATCCCCGATGTTTATTTTACTAAATAAAAATAGCGCTGCCGTCACAAGAATCAAAGGCGCTAAAAGCCAGATTATCGGTAGAAAAGTATTATTCCAGGATGGATGAATAAATACTTTCTTGATTTTGAATGAATCAACTTCGTGAAATAGAAGTAAAATTGGCAAAAATAAAGATAGCTGAAACCTGAAACCAGCCAAAATAATATACGTATCTAAGTGAAAAAATCTTAATAAAATACCCATGGCATTAACGATCAGTAATACCACAATTAGCCTGGCATTTTGTTGTCTTTTTTTCACATAAATTTATTTGTTGAGTTCCATTTTTTTAAGATCAGTGCCAATGCCGTACTTGTATACCAAATCGCCCCCCAATTCACCGGTCCGGTAAACCAGGAATGCACCGAATAAAGCAAGCACGACGAAAACGTATTTTATCCCGCCTGTAAATTTCTTTTTAAGTACAACATAAGTTCTTAAAACAAGAAGACCGACAAAATACCAAAGTGTTAGAGTAGCAGAATCATCGTGCACACTTATGGCGTGCAAAGCTTGTTTTGAAAAAATATGACCGGCTTTTTGCCAGTGATGTGCTAATTCTTCGGCTTGATTACCGGTCAGAACAGCAGCTAACGCACCGAGCACTCCTAAAAATAAAAAAAGATGTGCAGTTTTGGAAAAAAAATCTTTTTTTGTAAATGTCCCGATTATCTCGAACAAAACATAACCAAGGAAAAAAGCTATCGGGAAGTGAACGACTTTTGGGTGAAAATGAGCCAGGAATTCCATTATAAATCCTAAAGTGAAAAAAATTGTATATTAAAAACAATATTCAATTATAAATATTCTTAATGAAAATTACTGTTATCTGCTGCAACCATGATCTCCAAATCACCTGAATAGAATAAAATTCTTTCGACAGCAACATCAATAGGATTTATTCAACAAATTCAAAAAAAATATTCTTTTTACAAGAGGAAACTATCTTCAAATTTCATCCGCACAAAACAGAACCGCCGTTCACATTTAATATTTCTCCGTTAATTTGTCGTGCAAGATCCGACGCTAAAAACAAAACTGGTCCGGCAATATCCATGGACGTCGCAATTCTTTTTGTTGGAATGTCGTTTCTAATTTTTTCTTTATATTCTTGATTCGAAAAAACGCCTTTTGTCATATCTGTTTCTACCCAGCCTGGCGCTACGCTGTTCACGTTAATATTAAATTTACCAAGCTCTACGGCTAGTGATTTTGTGTATGAGATAACTCCTCCTTTTGATGCAGCATAATGAGAATAAAAAGGTTCCCCTCTCTGTCCTGCTGTTGAAGTAATATTTATTATTTTGCCGAAGTTGTTCTTTTTCATCCAGGGAATAACCGCTTTTGTGAATAAAAAAGTTCCTGTTAGATTTATGTCTATTGTCTCTTTCCATTGCTGAATTGTCATTTCGTCGGATTCAGCAAATTTCCAAACCCCCGCATTATTTACAAGGATATCGATACCCTCAAAATCCAACAAGATACTCTCAACCGTTCTGGCAATGGAAACCGAATCAGTTATGTTATTGTGATAAGCACGGACTTTTGAAAATTCGGAAACTTCTTTTACTAGTTTATCTGCTTCACTTTCGCCTCTATTAAAAGTAAAAGCGACCCCGGCATTGGCTTTAGCAAACAAACGAACACACGCAGCTCCGATTCCGCGTGAACCGCCTGTAATTAAAACTTTTTTTGATGTAAAATCTATCATGACAATCAGCAATTAAAATGAATAATTGAAAAGTAGTAATAATCTTTTGGACCAACGATTAAAACTCAAATATACTGAGTTAAAATTAATATTTTACTTTGTATAAGAATAAGCCTTTTGCGGGTACTGCTTCACCAGCAATTACCCGGTCTTGAGAAACAAGAACATTTTTTATATAAGTACGGTCAAAATTATTTTTTGAAGCTTTAAGTACGGTACCCACAATGGTTCTTACCATACCATGCAGGAACCTGTCAGCTTCTATCTTAAAAATTACCAATCCTTTCCAATCTTTCCAAGCGATGTTGTAAACATTACAAACTTTATTATTAGTGTCGGTATTTTTTCTTGCAAAAGAAGTAAAATCGTGTTCACCTAAAAATTCAAGGCTGAGTTTATTCAATGTAATACAGTTCAATTCACCGTGATAGAAATATGAATATGATTTATAAAATGGACTTTTCTGTTTGGAGAGTAAATATATATAGCTTCGTTTTTTTGCATCGAAACGAGCATGAAATTTAGCATCTACTTTTCGAAAATAAATGATAGAAATATCCGGGGGCAAAATTGAATTCAATGAATAGGTGAATTTGAAAAGATCTAATTTAACTTCTGTCCTGAAGTTTGCCGCCTGTCCGAGTGCATGTACACCTGCATCCGTTCTTCCTGAGCCTATTAAATTTACATTTTCCTTTAAGAGTGTTTTTATTGCATCCCTGATAGTTTGCTGAATTGTAGGAACATTCTTTTGAATCTGCCAGCCAGCATACCGTGTTCCGTCGTACTGTATATTTAATCTGTAATTATTCAAAATTCCACAGCTTTTTAGTGTAAAAATAAGAAATAATTTGAAACAGTAATATATAATAGTTATCGGTTCTCTTAATATTAACAAGATTATAGATTTTTTTATCTTAGAAAAATATCATTTTCGAGCCTATTTCCTTACAATAAAAACAAAAAAATTGTGTAAAATATTATCTTATGCTAATAATAATTTTGTATTGGGATGATTTACGAAATATTGACTAAATATCTAACATTCTATCAGCACAGAGTATATTGTATGAATGAGTTTACTCAAAAATAAATAGATATAACAATAAGAAAGTTCATAATTTTAATTATATTCTTATGTAAATTTTATAAATTAGTCCTTTTGATATATGCGCCAATAAATAAATTGATTTTTATATTATATTAATTATTTTCGATAACAAGTCATAAAATTGCTTTTTGCGCACAATTGAAACAATTATAATATAAAAGGATAGACTTATTTGCTCAATTATTTAGAGATTGCCGGAAATTATCGCTTAAACATTCTGTAGATTTATTTCCATGGATTTGGAGAAGGATTAACTAAGTATTTTTAAAAATCAATAAACAAAAAGGCATACCGGAAATTAATATTCAAAAGAAGAAAGATTAATCGATACATCTAGATTTATTTTGAATTGAGATTAATATGGAAACTCGAAGAACCAAATCAGAACTGCTGGAAGAGATTAAGATTCTTCAACAAAAACTGAATGAAGCAACCGTCGGGAACAGGGGTATTCCGGCAAAAAAGGATGGAACTATTTCCATAGAAAAGGAACTGGAAGTTTATTTTTCTTCTACCTCAGATTTGGTAATCACATTTGATAAAAACGGTCGGTATTTAAAAGTCCTCTATTCCACTCAAAAAGCCTTACCCAACTATCATGCAGATGAACTTGTTGGAAAAACTTTACACGATATTTACCCTAAAGATGAAGCAGATTATTTGCTGGGACATATTATAAATGTTTGCAAACAGAAGAGAACAGCAAATATATCTTACATTTCCAATATAGGAAACGAGAATAAATGGTATAAAGCAATAATTTCTTATTTAGATGATAATTCCGTTCTATTTGCTGCAAGAAATATTATAGAATCAAAAAAAGAAAAGAATCTATCCCGGGAAATTGAGATAAAATATCAGATGCTCTTTGAATCGGCGAATGATGCAATATTATTGATTCAGGAAGACCGCTTTGTAGATTGCAATTCTAAATCGCTTGAGATATTTGGATGTACTAGGGAAAAGATTCTTAGTAATACTCCGTATAGATTTTCACCTTCCAAGCAGCCAGACGGCAGAGACTCAAAAGAAAAAGCTCTTGAAAAAATTGCCCTGGCATTAGATGGAAATCCGCAATACTTTGAATGGGTACACTGCAGGTATGATGGTTCTCCTTTCGACGCAGAAATAAGCTTAAATAAAGTTGAATTTGGAGAACAAGTATTTTTACAAACATTAATCCGGGATGTTTCCGAACGTAAAAGAGCTATTAAAAAGATCAAAGAATCGGAAAAACAATTTAGGCTGATTTGGGAAAATTCGAAAGACGGAATGAGGCTTGCCGACAGCGAAGGCTTGGTAATAATGGTTAACGATGCCTTTTGCAAAATGGTTGGTAAAGAGAGAAATGAATTAGAGAACAAACTTTTATCAGAAGCATATCTTCCGCTGAATAAAAAGCGGATCATTGAAAATCATCAAAAAAGAGTAAAATCCAAAACAGTAATTCCGTTTGTTGAAAGAGAACTAACATTGTGGAACGGTAAGAAAGTTTGGTTTGGTATATCCAATTCATATTTCAATATCGATAACCACTCGGAATATATTCTGGCTACCTTTCGCGATATTTCGGAAAGGAAGCAATCCGAGGCTCAGATAAAAATGCTCGCACAAGCATTGAAAAGCATAAGTGAGTCGGTAACCATTACCGATATGAACGATAATATACTTTTTGTAAATCAGGCTTTTATTAAAACTTACGGGTACGATGAAGATGAAATTATCGGTCAAAATATAAATATAGTTCGTTCTTCGAATAATTCTACGGGATTAACCGCAGAAATTATGGAAAAGACAACATTGGGTGCCTGGCAAGGTGAAATTCTAAATAGGAAAAAGGACGGTACTGAATTTCCTATTTTGTTGTCCACCTCAATTGTAAAAAACGAGAGAGAAGAACCCATAGCTCTTATAGGTGTTGCCACAGATATTACAATCCGAAAACAGAACGAAGAAAAAATCAATCTCACCCTCTCCTTGCTACACGCTACTTTAGAATCGACTATGGACGGTATTTTAGTTGTTGATAAAGAAAGTCATATAACAGGTTATAACCAAAGATTTGTTGAGATGTGGCAAATACCGAATTCAATTATTAAATCCAAAACAAACGATAAATTATTAGAATTTGCTGCTGATCAATTGAAAGATCCTGAACAATTTTTATCTATCGTCCATGAATTATATCAGCAGCCGGAAAAAGAGGGCTTTGATCAAATGGAATTTTCCGACGGAAGAATTTTTGAAAGATATTCACTACCTCAGAGACTAGATGATAAAATTGTCGGAAGAGTATGGAGTTTTAGTGATGTTACCGAACGTTTCCGATCCGAAAGGACAAGAAATGCATTGTTTAAGATTTCGGAAGCTGTACATACTACGGCAGATATTAGAACTCTGTACAAGAATATTCATGTGGTCGTTAAAGAACTAATGCCTGCAAATAACTTTTATATTGCTTTGTATGACAACAGAAGCAACCTCATAAGCTTTCCTTATTTTGTAGATGAAAAGGATCGGCCTCCGGGAGTTAAACAATTTGGTAATGGTTTAACCGAATACGTTCTTAAAAAAGGCGAAAATGTATTAATCACAAAAAAAGAAGTTTTAGACCTTAACGAAAGAGGAAAATTGGAATTACTCGGCGAACCTCCTCTTGTATGGCTGGGAATTACTCTTAAACATGACGAAAGTATGATCGGTGTCATGGCTGTACAGGATTATGAAAATGAACAGGCATATGGGGAAAATGAGAAAAAGATTTTGACATTCATATCGGAGCAAGTAGCGCTTGCAATTGACAGAAAAAAAACGGCTGATGAATTAATTAAGTTTACAAAACAATTAGAACTTAATAAATCTCTTTTGGAACAGAGAGCCGATGAACTAGCTAGACTAAATAAACACCTAGCTCGTTCAGAAAGCAAATTAAAGGAGATTAATTCCGCAAAGGATAAACTATTCTCAATAATCGCGCATGATCTACGCAGCCCATTCCATCCGTTACTAGGCATCTCTGAAATTTTGGTCAATGAAAGACAGACTCTAACTGAAGATGAAATAAATCATTTTAGCCGTGAACTTCATCAGGCTATGAAGCAGCAATATTCTCTCTTGGAAAATCTGCTGAACTGGGCAAGTGTTCAAACCGGGAAAATGAAATTTAACCCGATAAAAATTAATTTATTAAATGTTGTAGAGCATGCAATTGATATTTTACATATTCGTGCAGATAAAAAAGACATTTCTTTTAAAACATATGTCTCCCCGGATCACTCTGTAACAGCTGATCCAAACAGCCTACAGTCAATATTTCAAAATTTAATATCTAATGCCGTCAAGTTCACGAATCCAGGCGGCAGGATAACAATAAAGTCGTCAGAAATTTCCAACATGATAGAGGTTGAGGTTGCAGATAATGGTGTAGGCATGGAAGAGGAAATTGCTGCGAATATATTCCAGCTCAATTCGCGATCCAGTACACTGGGTACAGCGAATGAAAAAGGTACAGGGCTGGGGTTAGTTTTATGCAAAGAATTAATTGAAAAAGACAAAGGAGAAATTCGATTAGAATCTCAAAAAGGAAAAGGTACAAAAATAAAATTCACTTTACCGGTACATCATATACAATCGTGATGTAACTTATGAAATTTATTTCCTCATTCTTCAGATAACAATAAAAACGTTATTATAAGAGCAAATTAATTTAGTATTCGACGAATTTTTGGGGCAAATGAAGGAGTGAATCGTCAATATGAAGGCACCGAATTAGGTAAATTTTGTTAAAAATATATTGAACTAAAGGGGAACAATTTCGGTATTAAGATAAATAGGCAGCTGTTCAACATTTTTTGTAAAATTGCCAAATAAAAAAAATGACAGCGCCTTAATGAGGCACTAATTATATTTTAAGATTCAATCTTGATTTCTATATAAATAAGTAAAAGAATAAACTTAAAGTTGAAAAATATGGACAAAGCAGAAAAATTATTTACGCATCATGCACCGGCAGAAAAAGCACCGCGAAAAATACTAATCAAGCAAAACAATCATTTCGCTAATTCATCTCTCTTAGAAAATGTATTAAACGCTGTCCCGGATATCGTCCTTGTACTTAATAAAGAAAGACAAATTGTATATTCCAATAAAAGCTTGGTTAACTCAGTAGGCGAAGATAATATGGATATTATCCTGGGAATGCGCCTGGGAGAAGTATTGAATTGTAGCCATGCTTTTGACATTAACGGCGGCTGCGGAACAACGGAATTTTGCAAAACTTGCGGAGCAATTAATTCCATTCTCGCATCTCAGCAAGGTAAGTTTGACGTTCAAGAATGCCGAATAATCCAGAAGGATTCCTTAGATGCCCTGGATTTGCGGGTATTATCAACTCCTTTAGAGTTGGATGGAGAACAATTTACAATATTCGCAATTCAGGATATCAGTAATGAAAAAAGAAGAAAAGCCCTTGAAAGAATTTTCTTTCATGATATACTAAATACAGCCGGCGTGATAAACGGAATTAGTAATTTACTTATTACAAACGATGCAGTTGAGCTAGAGAAATATATTGGAATGTTAAAAAAGGTATCGCGTAACTTAATTGAAGAAATTACAGGTCATAGAATCCTTACTTCAGCCGAAAATAAGGAATTGACAGTTCGCCCGTCTATTTTTCAATCTAAAAAACTGTTAAATGAATTAGTTGATAATTACAGAATGCTTACACTTGCAGAGGGGAAAACAATACTCATTGATGAGAGATCTATTGATCTAACATGTTATAATGATAAGACTCTCATCGAACGGGTAATCGGAAATATGCTAAAAAATGCTCTTGAAGTTGTTGGAGAAGACGGAACAGTTAAGGTTGGCTGTGAAAAATATGATAATTTTGTTAAATATTGGGTTCATAATCCTGGTTTTATCCCGCGTGATATTCAATTACAAATATTTCAAAGATCATTTTCGACTAAAGGTGATGATCGGGGTTTGGGTACATACAGTATTAAATTGCTTACCGAGAAATACCTTAAAGGCAAAGTTTCATTTACATCGTCAAAACAGAATGGTACATCTTTCAAGGCTTATTTCCCGATGGAATAAAACAGTTATGAAATTATTTTACCGAGATCGTTTTTATGTTTACAAACTCCCTAATTCCGTAGAAAGACAATTCTCTACCGTAACCTGAATTTTTAATCCCTCCAAAAGGTAAACGCGGATCTGATTTCACAAAATCATTTACAAAACAGCATCCTGCTTGAAGTTTTTCCTTTGCAATCCGCTCTCCCAAATCTATGTTTTGGGTAAATACCGCAGCACCTAATCCATAACTTGTATCATTGGCAATTTCAATTCCTTCTTGCATGTTCTTTACTTTAATTAACGATGCAACCGGTCCGAATAATTCCTCTTCATAAGCAGGCATTCCTTTTGAGACAGAGGTTAGAACCGTTGGAGGATAATATGCTCCTTCCCTAAGCGGTACTTCTCCCCCAAGTAATATTTTTGCTCCTTTACGAATGCTGTTTGTTACCTGTTTGTGTAAGGTATCTCTTAAATCTAGCCGCGCTTGAGGCCCGAGATCATTTGATTCATCAAACGGATCGCCCATCTTTTGAGATTTCATTTTTTCTACAAACATCTCTTCAAATCTTTTATAAATTTTTTGTACCACAATAAATCTTTTCGCAGCAATGCAGCTTTGTCCGCTGTTCAACATCCTGGAAGCAACACATGTTTCAACTGTATTTTCCAAATCTGCATCTTCTAAAACTAAATACGGATCGCTGCCGCCTAATTCTAGAACGGTTTTCTTCAGCACTGCTCCTGCTTTAGCAGCTACTGCCTTACCTGCAGGGACACTTCCGGTTAAAGTAACTGCTCTAATTTTTTCATGCTCAATAATATTTTTTGCACGCCCAACCGAGATAACAATTGTTCTGAATAAGTTATCGGGGAAACCGGCTTCATCGAATATCTTTTCAATTGCTAATGCAGTTCCGGTTACATTCGGTGAGTGTTTTAATATGCCCGCATTTCCTGCCATTAAACTCGGTGCTGCAAACCTGAATACCTGCCAGAGTGGAAAATTCCACGGCATAATTGCAAAAACAACACCTAGTGGTTGATAAGCAACGTAGCTTTTGGATGCACCTGTTTCAATAGTTACATCGTTAAGAAAAGATTCGGCATTTTCTGCAAAATAATCACATACCCAGGCACACTTTTCAACTTCACCTCTGGATTGTGCAATAGGTTTACCCATCTCAAGAGTCATAATATTTGCTAATTTTTCTTTTTGTTTTTTTAATAATTCTGCTGCTTTTTTCATCTTAAAAGCTCTCTCCATAAAAGGCATTAGCTTCCATTTTTTATACGCTGAATCCGTTTGGGAAATAACATGGTTAATTTCTTCCGAAGACATCTCTTCATAGGTTTTTATCAATTTACCGGTAGCCGGATTAATTGTTTCTATCATCTATTACCTCACAATATTATTCTTTTAATTTAATAAATGTAGATGATTATTAAATGATACATCTAACATCCAGGAATTAGGAAAGAGGGATGTGATTTTATGAACACGATTACGGGACAGTAATAAATAGTTACTTAACTTTTTTTATTACAACAAGCGTTTTATCATCGGTATAAGATCCATTTTTGGAAAATTTAATTACATCTTCCAAAATGGAATATACTATTTCTTTAGAACTTAAATGGGCATTTTTTTTAAGGATTTCGATTAATTTTTCCTCGCCGTAATTTTCAAAGCTGCTGTTTGCCGAATCAGTAACACCATCAGAATAAATAAGTAATACATCACCAGGGGAGAAATTAATATTCTCAACCGTATACTTTGCATTAGGTGAAGGGCCTAACAATGGACCGGTTGAATGAAGCGAAATTATCTCCCCGGTTTCCTTCTTAATAAAAAATGGCGGGTTATGCCCTGCATTAGCATAAAGGAATAAACCGCTATAATCATTTGAAAATTCTCCGTAAAATAAAGTAGCAAATTTGTCATCGGCAAAAATTTTGTTGACCAGGTTATTCATCTTTTTCATTAATGGAGATATCTTAATTTCGAAATTGCATGCCATTCGAAGCGCACCCGAAATATACATTGCCTCTGCGGCTGCGGACACTCCTTTACTTGCGGCATCACCCACAGCAACGCCCAGCCTGTCCTTATCATCTCCAATATCCAGATAATCAAAAAAATCGCCTCCCACAATTTCTGCAGGGTTAGTAACGCCGAACAACTCATAATTATGAAATCGGTACTCATGTTCGGGTAAAATACTTTTTTGAAGTTCTCTGGCTTTATCCAGATCCGCTCTTAATGTTTTTGCTCTAGTCGAATATTTTTTTTGTTTTATTTGTGAAGTAAGAGCGGTCGCTATAATATTTAATGTAAGCCTAAGCTCATCATCAATATTCTCGCTGTTCAAAGCCAATAGATATTCATAATATATCTTACCGTTGAGTTTTATCTTATCACCTACGCCCGATGCCGAATATTTGAATATACCTTTCTGACGTAAAATCTCATTTGTTTCATTTCCCAAAACTGTTCTATCTTTTGCTATCAAATCAAACAGTGGATACTCCTTAATTTTTACCATAAAGCCGGATACAATTTTTTCAAGAATACCTGTTTGATATACCAAGCGGTATGATTCCTCATCATAATCAAGTCTCCAAATTCTTCCGCCTGTAACATTTATTTCTTCAAGTTCTATAATTTGATTAAGCACGGCAATTAGCATTTCCTGATCGGAAGCAAATTTTTGAGAGGCAATGGTTTCGACCGTTTTATGCAGTTTCTTTTGATTCATGTTTAATATTTTGATCGTATAGGTTTGTTAAAATCTTATTGAAAATTTATTTCTTTTACTCGAAGTACATGATATTTTTATACCTGAATTTTTTTTGAGCCTGGTTTCACCGCAGGCAGACCCTGTTTACAAAGGCTGCATTCTTCGGGAGTATAAGATACCACATTCATTTTCATTGCGCTAATTTGAGGATATCTAAAATTTATTTTTCCGTTGCTTCTATCCACAATAAAACCAACCCCGACTACCTCCGCTCCATGTTCTTTCACAATGTCGATAACTTCAAAAACGGAGCCGCCTGTTGTAACCACATCTTCACACACCAAAACTTTTTCCCCCTTCCTTAGCGTAAATCCTCGTCTTAAAGTTAAATTTTTATCTTCTCTTTCGGCAAATATCGAACGTTTATTTAATTGGCGGGATACTTCCTGCCCGACTACAATGCCTCCGATTGCAGGTGCAATCACGGTATCAATTTCATACGATTTAAAGTGATCCGCAATAATTGAACATACTTTTTCGGTATATTCCGGATATTGTAAAACTTTTGCACACTGAAAATAAATGTTACTGTGTCTTCCTGAGGTAAGTAAAAAATGCCCTTCCAGCATTGCCCCTGTGTTTTTGAAAATATCGAGTATTTCAGCTTCACTCAAACCCATCTAATAATTCCTCCATTCCATAAGCCGCACTTATATTGCACGAAGAATTTGTTTTTTGAATTCCGTTTATAAATAGTTGTTTAAATTTTTCCTGTTCGTTTTGATTTACAGTTAGCTGACAACAGTGTTGATATCCTACTGCGCAGCCGGGAATCTGTCTCAAGTAAGATCTTAATATATAGCTTCGCATGTTAATATTTATATTTTGCAGAAAATCCAAAGCGATATCATCTCTAACGAGAGGTTGTCCAAAAAGTAATTTCCAAATTAAAAATCTGCGAAAATCAGTTTAATCTGCGTCATCAGTGTTCTATTTTCCAAAATATACCACTTTTCGGATAACCTCATCAGAAAAGTTAAAACATGTTACTATGAGATTGATCATTTATCCCAGTTTCTCAATTTTTCCCGCGAGCGAGAAATCTTTTTCGGTTATACCACCCTCACTATGGGTAGACAGAGTTATTTTAACTTTATTCCACGAATGAATAAAGATATCGGGATGATGATCCATCTTTTCAGCCTCTTCGCCAATTTTATTTACAAAAGACAATGCAGATTTGAAATCTTTTAATTCATATTCTTTACCAATCTGATTATTTTCATATTTCCAGCCGTTCAGCGCTTGCAATTTTTCATTTAAATCTGCTTCATTAAATACACTCATATAATCCTCCTTTCAAAGCAATGAATACCATTGTTTACTCTAATTTAATTAAAAAAAAAGCGTATTAAAAATAATACGCTTTTTTGTTTCGATATTCGAAATTATAAACATTAAGAACTATGATTGCGAGGATTCACCTGTATCCGATTTCTCTCTTTCTTCATGCTCAATATTGGCACTATTTTCTTCATCAATGAAAACCAGTTCCTCCGCATTTTCAAAATGCTTAGCAATGATTTTCGATCCGTCCTTAAATGAACCTCTCAAGATTTCTTCGGCTAACGGATCTTCAACGTATTTTTGAATCGCACGTTTTAAAGGTCTTGCACCGTACTTTTGATCAAACCCTTTATCAACCAAAAAGTTTTTCGCTGATATATCCAGTTCTAATTCGAGTTTATTCTCCTGAATATTTATGTACAGATCTTTTAACTCGATATCTATAATTTTTAATATATCCTCTCTTTCCAGGTTTCTGAAAACTATTGTTTCATCAACCCTATTCAAGAACTCGGGGTTGAAAAGTTTTCGCATAGCTTCTTCAATAGTATTTTTCATACTAGTGTGCTGATTTTCTTTTGATTCAGCGCCAAACCCGAAAGAACCTATATTTTTAATATCACGTGCACCTATATTTGAAGTCATTATGAGAATAGTATTCCTGAAGTCCACTCTTCTTCCAAGACTATCGGTCAAAATACCGTCATCTAGTACCTGCAGTAGAATACTGAAAATATCTGGATGGGCTTTTTCTATCTCATCGAAAAGTACAACGGAATAAGGTCTTCTTCTGACCTTCTCGGTTAATTGACCGCCTTCTTCATAACCGACGTATCCCGGAGGAGCGCCGACTAACCTTGATACTGAGAATTTTTCCATATACTCACTCATATCGAACCGAATCAATGCATTATCCGAATCGAAAAGATAATGGGCAAGAGCTTTACAGAGCTCGGTCTTGCCGACACCAGTCGGGCCTAAGAAGATAAAACTCCCAATCGGTCTATTAGGATTCTTTAATCCTGCTCTCGTGCGTCTGATTGCCTTGGTCAATTTAGTAACTGCCTCATCCTGACCTACTATATATTCCTTCAGAGAATCTTCCATTTTCAGTAATTTTTCCGACTCAGTTTGGGCTACACGGTTTACCGGAATGCCTGTCATCATGGCAACAACAGTAGCTACATCTTCTTCAGTAACATCATGAACTATATCTTTTGTACGTGCTTCCCATTCTCTTTTTGCTATTTCAAGATCCGATTGAAAATTACGCTCTTTATCTCTCAACCTGGCTGCTTCTTCATAATCCTGTCTTTTAACGACAGCAGCCTTTTCATGTCTAACCTTTTCTATTTCAGCTTCGAGGTCTAAAATATCCTGCGGAACTTCAAAATTACCCATATGAACTCTTGACCCGGCTTCATCAATCACATCAATTGCCTTATCAGGCAGATGCCTATCGGTAATATAACGGTTGCTTAATTTAACAGCCGAATCGATGGCACTCTTAGAGTATTTTACGTGATGGTGTTCCTCATACTTAAATTTAATATTATTTAATATCGTAATAGTTTCCTCGTAGCTAGGCGGTTCTACCATTACCTTTTGAAATCTTCTATCTAAAGCACCATCGGTTTCAATATATTTTCGGTATTCATCAAGCGTGGTTGCACCTATGCATTGGATGTCGCCTCTGGCAAGAGCAGGTTTAAACATATTCGAAGCATCCAAAGATCCGGAAGCACCGCCGGCACCCACAATAGTATGAAGTTCGTCAATAAACAAAATTACGTCTTTTGCTTTTTCAAGTTCATTCATCAACGCTTTCATTCTCTCTTCAAATTGACCCCGGTATTTTGTTCCGGCAACCAATCCTGCCAGATCAAGTGTAACAACTCTCTTATCTTGCAATATTCTAGGCACTTTTTTCTGAACAATTCTTAATGCCAGCCCTTCTGCAATCGCAGTTTTCCCAACACCCGGTTCACCGATAAGCACAGGGTTATTTTTCTTTCTTCTGCTTAGGACCTGGGCAACTCTTTCAATTTCTTTTTCACGTCCGACAACGGGATCCAGTTTGTCGTCAATAGCCAGCTTTGTTAAATCCCTTCCAAAATTATCAAGCACAGGAGTTTTTGTCCTCTCAACTTTTTTATCCGGAGGTGGAATAGTTGCACCTGCATCTTTGGGATTTTTGGTACTCAACATCGCATTTAACTCGGCACGAGCAGCATCATAGGAAACATTAAATTGATGAAGTATCTGTGTAGCAATATTGTCTTCATCTCTCAATAAAGAAAGCAACAAATGTTCTGTTCCTATCACATCGGCTTTGTAAATTTTAGATTCGATTTGAGTAATCTTTAAAACTTTTTCGGCTTGCTTTGTTAACGGAATATTCCCGATAGTAAGCGTTCCGCCCGAAGTTCTAACAGTATCTTCGATTGCCTTTTTCAATTTCATTAAATCACAGTCGAGGTTCCGTAAAATTCTAACAGCTACCCCCTGTCCTTCACGGATAATTCCAAGGAGTAAATGTTCTGTTCCGATATAATCATGACCCAGCCTGAGAGCTTCCTCTCTGCTTAATCTGATTACATCCTGGAGCCTATCTGAAAAATTTCCATCCATAATTTTTCCCTTAATTCAAATGTTTTCTATAAAGAGAAACATAAAATTTGTTAATTACGTTTCATTCTAATATATAAATTGATTATTCCTCAATCAAGATAACACTATATCGCTAAATTTGCTCAAACATTCAGTAATTCACAATACAAATTTAACCAATTTCCTTCAATAACGTTCAAAACCTCGTTTATATGTGATGAGCGGTAACTTTTTACACCATCGAGTGTAAATAAAATCGACAATGTTCACATTTCTATAAATATACCAAATATTGTTCCACGGATTATCGGAATAATCAACAGTTTATACTTGTTCCCGCAACTATATGTTTCAAAGAAGAGTATTCGGTAGACCTAATGGTCCAATAGGAATAAAATAAACAAACTTATAAATCACAGTAATTCATCCTCTTACATTTGTAAAAATATAAAAATTTAACACCATTCAAAACATTTATATGATTTTATGCATTTTCTTCGAAACAAGCTTTTAGAATAGTGAGGGTTTATTAGTGTAAAAATTATCTAAATTTAGAACCCTCTGTAAAATAATGTTGTTACATCATCCATTTTAAAAGATTGGACGAATTAATCATCGATACTATATTTCAGTTTTATAGTCCGTTTATAATTTGCTTAATGAATAAATAAGTATTAAAATTAGTTACAGTTTAATTTAATTTGGAGAAAATAATGGAAGCGCTTACCGGATTGTCCATCGTGATCATTATCGCAGTAGTTTTTTTGCTGATCTTGCTTGTTTATTATGTTCCTATCGGACTTTTTATAACTGCGTACTTTTCGGGTGTTAAACTAAATATATTTAAAGATTTAGTAGGAATGAGGCTGAGAAAAGTGCCGCCCGTTATTATCGTAAGAAGCATGATTACTGCCATTAAAGCAGGGATTAAAATTGAACAGCCCAATTTAGAGGCACATTATTTAGCCGGGGGAAATGTAATTAAAGTCATACAGGCACTGGTTTCAGCTGATAAGGCAAATTTGGGACTATCGTTTGAACGTGCCGCTGCAATTGACCTGGCAGGACGCGACGTACTTGAAGCCGTCAAAATGTCTGTACTTCCAAAAGTCATCGAAACACCGCTTGTGGCGGCAATGGCTAAAGACGGGATTCAGCTTAAAGCAATCGCACGTATTACTGTGAGAGCAAATATCGAAAGATTAGTCGGCGGAGCCGGAGAAGCGACTATACTTGCCCGTGTGGGTGAAGGAATTGTTTCTACAATCGGCTCTAGCGATAGTCACAAAGAAGTTCTGGAAAATCCCGATAAAATTTCTAAAAGCGTTCTTTCAAAAGGTCTTGATTCGGGCACTGCATTTGAGATATTATCAATCGATATAGCGGATGTTGATGTCGGAACAAATATAGGTGCTAAGTTGCAAGCCGATCAAGCAGAAGCAGATCTGAAAATTGCCCGAGCCAAAGCAGAAGAAAGACGCGCCGCGGCAGTTGCACTCGAACAAGAGATGATCGCAGAAGTCTCAAGACAGCGGGCAAAGGTGGTAGAAGCGGAAGCTGAAGTTCCCCGCGCTATGGCTGAAGCTTTCAGAGCCGGAAAATTAGGCGTAATGGATTATTATAATATGAAAAACATTATGGCTGATACTCAAATGCGTGAATCGATAGCTAAGCCGGAACAAAAGAAGGAAAAAGGACCAAATGAATAATGATTTCTTTAATATATTAATCATCATTTTTGTTATTATTAGTATTCTCAGTTCGATATTTAAAAAAGAGGGGCTCCCAAACCACCGGTACCGGAGAGCGCCAAGGATAATGATGATGAGATAGACATATCTAGTTATCCGAGGTATGATACACAAACGGGAGATGATAACAATGAAATATTAAATGAAATTGAAACTTTATTCAAAGGTGATACCGCGCAGTCTCCACAGACGGAGAATAAACGAACTAAGATTGAAAGTCAAACGGTGAAGAGAGAGAGGAAAAATATTCCGGCTGATGATCGCGGTATTTCTACATATGACAGCACAAATTATTCACGCAGCAACAACGACGATAATCTCTTGAGCAAAGGTATAAGAAAAATTGATTCAAAAATAGAACAAGAATCAAAAAATTTTGAAATGCTTTTGGCCAGGCAGATGGATACGGAAAACGTAGTTACTAAAGGGATAAAAAGTCAACTTAGAAATCCGAAGTCACTTAAAGAATTTATTGCAATATCTGAAATATTAGGAAAGCCAAAAGCACTGAGTAGATGATACAAAAAAAATATACTTTAAAAAGACTTAAAGACAATACGGGCTTTGAACGAAAACATTTTGACGAAGCCCGTTTCGTTATTAATTATAAACAAGAATTGAATGAAGCACAATATAATGCCGCTGCTTCAATAGAGGGTGCATATTTAATAATAGCTGGTGCCGGGACAGGAAAAACACGAACACTGGTTTACAGGGTTGCACGTCTCATTGAAATTGGATATGATCCAAAAACAATTTTACTGCTGACTTTTACCCGGAAAGCAGCTAACGAAATGATGAACCGTGCCGCTCTTCTTCTGGACGATAGATGTTCAAAAATAAACGGAGGCACTTTCCATTCGTTTGCTAATCTTACTCTGCGCAAATATGCAAAAGCCGTCGGACTTGATCCTTCTTTTACTATTTTGGACCAAAGCGACAGCGAGGACGTAATTAATTTAATTCGTTCACAAGCAGGTTTCATCAGTAAGCAAAAAAGGTTCCCCAATAAAAGAACTCTCGGAAAAGTTTTCAGTTTAAATGTGAATACCGGTAAAAGCGTAGAAGATATTATCAACAAAGATTATCCTCATTTTTTGGATGATATCGATAAAATTCTTGACATTCAAAATGTTTATTACAATTACAAGTACAAGAATAATCTTCTAGATTATGACGATCTGCTGATCTTTCTGAAGAAATTTTTGGAAGATTTAAGCCCAGCTGCCAGATCTCTTCTCAATTCAATTAAGTTTGTAATGGTTGACGAATACCAGGATACAAATAAACTTCAAGCAGATATAGTAAAAGCACTTGCTCAACTGGATCATAATGTTATGGTGGTGGGTGATGATTCACAATCGATTTATGCTTTTCGCGGGGCTAACTTCAAAAACATAATGGATTTCCCTGAGCTTTTCCCCGGTTCAAAAATAATTAAGCTGGAAGAAAATTATAGAAGCGTTCAGCCGATACTAGATTTCACAAATCATATCATCGACGGTTCCGTGGAAAAATATTCGAAACATCTTTATACCAGGATAACCGGAGGAACACTACCCAACATAGTGGCAGCAACAAATGAAAATTTACAATCTAAGTTTATTGTGGAAAAAATACTCGAATTAAGCGAAGAAGGCATTTCGCTAAGTGATATAGCAGTTTTGTTCCGCTCGTCATTTTTTTCATTCGATCTTGAAATTGAACTAGGTAAAGCCAACATCCCCTTTCAAAAATTCGGCGGAATGAAGTTTATTGAAACTGCTCACATAAAAGATGTTCTGGCTTTTTTACGTATTGCCGCAAATCCTAAAGATGTAGTGAGCTGGTACAGGGTTTTATTGCTTCATGAAGGTGTGGGACCTAAAACAGCTCAAAAAATATTAGATGATCTTTCGATCGCGAAACTCAGCATAAAAGCAAATCCGGAAAATATCAAAAAGTTTAAGTACAATGATAATATTGCAAAACTATTTCAAGTATTGTTTAAGCTGCATACGGAAAAATCATCACCGACGGATAAAGCAGAACTTGTATTAGATTATTATCATCCTTTTTTCAAAGGGAAATACGATGATTTTAACAAACGTAAGAAGGACCTGGACATATTTGTGAACATAACAGAAAATTACCAGTCGCTCGACAGCTTTCTTTCTGACATGGCAATTGAACCTATGATTGACAGCGTGATAGACATGGAAGATACTGATAAAGAGGATGAGTATGTTACTCTTTCAACAATACACTCTGCAAAAGGATTAGAGTGGCATTCCGTCTTTATTATTCATGCGGTAGAAGGATTCTTTCCATCCAGTAGATCAGCAGAAAGCACGGAATCCCTTGAAGAAGAACGAAGACTAATGTACGTTGCGTCTACAAGAGCAAAACAAAATCTTTTTGTCACTTATCCTATGAATTTGTACGATAGAGAAGCAGGTACAACCATTTCGAAACCCTCCCGTTTCATCTCTGAAATGAAATCTGAGCTTGCCGAGGGATGGCTGCTTGAGGAAGAATATTAGATTGATGGATGATTGAATTGTTAAATTTTTATGGTTTTATTTTAGATGAGCAGATATGTTACTTTGAATTTTAGAATTAGAGAAATTTGAAATAATTCATTGGAAATTGAACCAGATTAAATCACATAACATGCAATAATTGAAATATCATAAATACACAGTTGTTCATTTTTATGTCCATCTGTAAAATCTATGTAATCAGTGTGTCACTTTGTTTACCCAACTAATTTATAATTTGCAATGGAAACCGATTCCTATTCCACAGTCTTTAAGTTCATTTGGCAAGTGAATCTTAACTATTATTTTTCTTTTCAAAACTTATTCCGAGTATTATGAACTCAGCCGCATTAATTATAATATTACTATTTATCTCCGCAAATCTGGTAATTTTCTTTTCTTTATCAAAGTTATTTCGACATTGGAGTTCAACAAAAGATCAGGTTAAAATTTCAATTATAACAGCTGCAAAAAATGAAAGTGTAAATATTCATACTTTCATAGAATCACTGCGAACGCAGAATTACTCTTCCGAAAATTTTGAAGTCATTATTGTCGATGATAATTCTTCCGATGATACATTTTACAAATCAGAGCAATTAATTAGCAGGTTAAAAAATTTTAGGCTCATAAAAGCCGTTGAAAAAAAATTCCCGGGCAAAAAGGGTGCTTTGGATATAGGGATTAAAAACTCAAATTTTCCTTATATAATGATAACGGATGCCGATTGTCAGCCGAAATCGAATTGGTTAAAATCATTTTCACAAAAATTTGCTGAAGGTTATGATTTTCTTTTTGGAGTGGCACCATTCTTTACCAATAAATCATTCGCCGGTAGAATTGCACGCTTTGAAAATTTGCGGACCTCAATATTAACATTTGCAGCCGCGGGATTTGCTCTGCCCTACTCTGCTGCAGCCAGAAGTTTCGGATTTAAAAAGAATCCTTTGTAAAATTGGATGGATATTCCAATACAATTGAGACTCTCAGTGGCGACGACGATCTCTTATTAAGAGAAGCCGTTAAAAATAATTTAAAAATTGGAACAATTATTAGCTCTGAAGCTTTTGTTTATTCCAACCCAAGAGATAATATCAAAGATTATATCCAGCAGAAATCGCGGCACATCTCAACTTCTTTTCATTATTTATTCAAACATAAATTGATATTAGGTTTCTGGCATATCATAAATTTGATTTTACTTTTCTCTCCGCTGCTTATGTTTTTAAGTCAATCATTCTTTCTTCTGTTTGTGATGAAAATTATCATTGATGAAATTTTAATATCCATTTTTAAAAAAAGATTTGGCTACAATTTTAATCTGTTTGAAATTATTTATCTTCAGGTTATCTATGAAGTTTTTATAATTATAAATTTCTTCGCAGCAAAATTCACGAAAATCGAATGGAAGTAGAAACAAAAATACCCTGGCTGGATCCCAAACATCCTAATTATGATAGATGGAAGCGATCGCGCAAACTCGCTATTGATAGGGGGAAATTTGTCAAATCCGTTATTGAACAACATATAGGTTGTAACCAATTAAAGATATTGGATTTCGGATCAGGCGAAGGCGGTACTACAGCGGTTTTTTCGGCAGATAATTTTGTAATCAGCTTAGATATTAGTTTGGTTAGGCTGCAGCGGCAGACAAAATTAGGCAGCAACCTCTCTAGGGTAAACGGAGATGCGCTTCTTGCTCCGTTTCATGCTCAATCTTTTGACTTAATAATATTGCAGGATGTAATTGAACATCTTTCCAACAGTGAGGAAATAATTTTAGCACTGCACAAATTATTAAATAGGGACGGTATTGTTTATCTGAGTACTCCGAATAAATATTCCATTTTTAATTTAATTGCCGATCCTCACTGGGGGTTACCGGTTGTTTCAATCTTAAAAAGGAAAACCATCAAAAAATATTTTTTGAAAAATTTCAGGCAGAAGGATTATAACAGAACGGATATTGCGCAATTATTAACCCTAAAACAATTGGCGAGTTTATTTGCTGGTAAATTCGAATGGCAGTTGAATACTGTTTATTCGCTCAAGCAATTGTTAGCCGGGAATAAAGGAATAGTTTGGAGCAGTTTCCATTTAATATTGTTGAGTGTAATAAAAAAACTGAAACTCGATAAAATCATCTTAAAAATTGCCAATGATAAATCTGGTATTATAAATAGATATTTCAACCCTACTTTCTATTTCATTCTGAAAAAAGTATAAGACTCTCATACCAGCATGCTGATGTTTAAACTCATATTAAATTCCCAAATGTGTGTGATTTTTTTTTAAAATTAATGGGAAACAGATCGGATGGATTTTCACAGATCAAAATATTACTGGGCCTTCTCCATATATTAATGAGATTTTAAGTAAAGAATAACACTGTTGAAAAAAAATTAATGGACATCATGGTTAGATTTATATGCCTTAAAAGAATTCCAAATATAAATAAACTTCAATAAACTCCAATTTTTAATTTGATTTATAAATCAAAAGATATATTTTTATTCTTTACTTTTAATTGTGGGAGCATATGAATCACCAGGAATTAGCGGAAAAAGCCATTCAAGCCAAAGCCGTCGCACATCCCCCCTACTCAAACTTTCATGTGGGCGCTGCATTGTTAACTGAAGAAAACAAGCTTTACCTCGGCGGAAATATTGAAACCCCTTCGTATAGTCTTACAATATGCGCAGAGAGGACGGCGGTATTCAAAGCTTTTTCCGAAGGAGAGAGAAAGTTCAAAGCAATTGCTATTGCCAGCGATGCACCCGGATTTTGTCCGCCGTGCGGATCATGCCGCCAGGTTTTATTAGATCTCTGCGGAGATATTGACGTAATTATGATAAATCAAAAAAAAGAATTAAAAGTAATGAAATTGACAGAATTGATCCCGTTCGCTTTCGGGGATAAAGAT
Source organism: uncultured Ignavibacteriales bacterium (assembly GCA_963751355.1). Taxonomy (GTDB): domain Bacteria; phylum Bacteroidota; class Ignavibacteria; order Ignavibacteriales; family Ignavibacteriaceae; genus CAVVVS01. Next base: position 82,861 of record CAVVVS010000061.1, read on the forward strand.
TTAAAATAAAACGCAAATTTAATTATTCTAATTATAATAAATAATATAAAAAACTATGATGGATATGAAACCACACTCAATGCCCAATGGAACCGGGTGGATTGAGGTAATTGCAGGATGTATGTTTAGCGGCAAAACAGAAGAACTTATTCGCCGGTTACGCCGTGCAAAAATTGCAAAGCAAAGGGTAAAAATTTTTAAACCTAAGATTGATACACGTTATTCTGAAACCGAAATTGTTTCACACAGCGAACAATCACTCCCTTCGGAACTAATAGTGGACACGAATGAAATCTTAGAATTAAGCAAAGATGCACAGGTAATAGGAATAGATGAAGCACAATTTTTCACGGATGATCTAGTGAAAATATGCAACGAATTGGCAAATCAGGGGAAAAGAGTTATAATCGCCGGATTAGATCAAGATTACAGGGGCGTCCCGTTCGACCCGATGCCTCAACTTTTAGCAATTGCAGAATATATTACAAAAACTTTGGCAATCTGTGTAGTATGCGGAAATCCCGCAGATAAGACACAAAGAAAAACCACATCAGCCGAACGCGTGGTTGTAGGTGCTTCCAATATATATGAAGCTCGCTGCAGAAAATGCCATTTTATTCCAAAAGAAAACTAGAGGCACAAATGGATTTTATCTCTATTATTCGCGGAATTTTAGGAATCGTCCTTTTAGTTGGTATTGCTTTTTTACTATCTAATAATAAGAGAAAAGTAAATTGGCGACTGGTATTTACCGGACTAGGTCTTCAGCTAATTTTTGCAATCCTGATTTTAAAAGGAGATAAGCTTGGACAGTATTTTACACCGCTTAGCTGGCCAAAAGATTTTTTTGCCTGGATAAGCGGTTTCTTTGTAGTTCTTCTAAATTTTACAACCGAAGGTGCTAAATTTGTGTTTGGTAACTTAGCAGTAAGTCCGGGTATTCAAGGCAGTTTGGGTTCATTTTTTGCATTCCAGGTATTACCCACAATTATATTCTTCGCAAGTTTGATGTCGGTACTTTATTATTTAGGAATAATGCAGCGGGTAGTTCAGGCAATGGCGTGGGTAATGGCAAAAGCAATGGGAACAAGCGGAGCGGAATCACTTTCATGCACTGCAAATATTTTTGTCGGTCAAACCGAAGCTCCGCTGATGGTAAAACCTTTTATAAAAGGTATGACAAAAAGCGAAATCCTAACGATAATGGTGGGAGGAATGGCTACGATTGCAGGCGGTGTTATGGCGGCATACATTCAAATACTTGGTAATTCATACGCTCAAACTATGGGTATTGCACTTGATCAAGCAAGACAAATTTTTGCAACTCAATTACTGGGTGCTAGTGTAATGGCAGCACCTGCAGCTCTCGTTATTTCTAAAATAATGTTTCCTGAAGTTGAAGAACCCGAAACAAAAGGGACAGTAAAAATAAAGATTGAAAAAAACGCTTCCAACGTTATTGAAGCAGCCGCAAACGGTGCAGGTGACGGGTTAAATCTGTCACTAAACGTTGGCGCCATGTTGATCGCTTTTATCGCTTTCATTGCCCTGATAAATTATATTCTTCAAGGGTTAGGAGATTTTACAGGCTGGAATGAAGTGCTAAAAGCCACTTACGGTGAACCGCTCGACTTTCAACTTGTGATCGGTTTAATTTTACGTTATCTGGCTTTCGGTATCGGAGTACCTTGGCACGATTCACTTCAATTCGGCAGTCTTTTAGGTACAAAAGTTGTCTTAAATGAGTTTGTAGCTTATCTTGAAATGGGAAAGATGATCGCCGCAAAAACATTAACCGACAGTAAATCCATTTTAATGGCTACTTATGCTCTTTGCGGATTTGCAAATTTTAGTTCTATTGCTATACAAATTGGGGGATTAGGACCTCTAGCTCCCAGCAGAAAGAGTGATATTGCATCACTCGGAATCAAAGCAGTGATAGGAGGTTCTTTAGCAACTTTGATGACGGCGACTTTAGCGGGATTGTTAATGTAAGCTTTTTGTCCTGAAGCTTTAATCACTGAAATTATGCTGACAGCATATTGCGTAATGTTTCGATTTAAACAGGCATCGGTTATCGGTAGAAATAATTCGGTAACATCTTAAAAATGAAAATCCGAGTCTCTAAATAAATAGTACAATTAGGAATGAAATTAATAACTATTTTACCCTGTTACATGACTCCGGTTAAATAATATATTTCGTGTAGGCAGTAATAATTTTGGGGCTGCAATTTTGGTTGACTTAAATTTTAAATACAAAAATATTATTAACTATCTTGAAAAATCATTTCAGGAACAAATTGATATTGCATTAGTGCTCGGAAGCGGGTTGGGAGATTTTGCCGGTAGTGTAGATATCCAAAAATCAGTAAGTACAACTTCCCTACCCAGCTATCCGGCTTCCACAATTCCGGGACATGAGGGAAAAATTCATTTAGCAGAATACGAGGGGAAAAAACTTCTCCTTTTCCAGGGAAGAATACATTTTTATGAAGGGTATCATGTTTCACAGTGTATTCTACCCGCATTTATATCTCACAAATTAAATTGTAAAAAATTATTCTTAACAAATGCAGCAGGAGGAATAAATACAAACTTTAAACCCGGTGATTTAATGCTAATTGAATCCTTCAACGGGATAAACATAAAAAAAGAGCTCACCAATTTGATAGGTGTTGCCGCATTCGAAGGGAAAGAAAAATTTTTCGATTTCCCCTCACAATCCTTTAATGAAAAAATTAAAGAAGCCGCACTTGAAGAAAAAATTTCCTTGAAAGAAGGCAATTACTGGTTTACAAAAGGACCATCCTACGAAACACCTGCAGAAATTAAGATGATGGCTAAATTCGGGGGGGATGCCGTAGGAATGTCTACAGTTCACGAAGCAGTTTTAGCTGCTTATATGGGGCTCGAAGTTGCTTCGGTTTCATGCATAACTAATTATGCTGCAGGTATTTCCGGCAACAAGCTAAATCATACGGAAGTAACTGAAACAGCAAACAAGGTTAAAGATAAATTTGAACGATTAGTGAAAAAGACAATCGCACTTATTTAATCCATTCATAATCATGTCTTTAAGTCTCACCATAAGATAAAACGCGGCAAAACTTTATTGCAGAAGTTTCTATTTTTATTGACTTTCTTTGCCTATTAAGGTAATTTTGTTCTTTAATTAATTTTAAAACTCATTGGGAAGTAAAAGCTTAATATGAAAGAACTCAGATTCAGACTTATTCTCATTCTCGGTGCAATTGCTCTATCCTTATACCTTCTATACCCTACCTATCAGGACATACAGTTCACGAAGCAGATGGATAAGACTCTTTCCGAAAGGAGACAAGATCTAAAGGCAGCAAACCCGGATATATCTAATGAAAAACTGGATACAAGAATTCAATTATTATCCGACAGTCTTAAAAGCGTAAATCCTGAAATCGCTAAGGCTAGGTCTAAACGTATAAAATTAGGACTTGATCTCCAGGGCGGAATGCGGGTTGTGCTTGAAGTAAATACCGGTAAACTGTTAGAAAAAATTGCAAAAAATCCGGATGATGTATTCAAACGAATAATGAAAGAATCGGAAAAAGAAGCATCCCTCTCGGATGAGTCCGTAGTAGATATCGTTGCCCGTAAGCTTCAACAGCGTGGTATAAGATTAAGCAGATACTTTGGTAATATACGCCAAAGCGACAGTGATATAATCAAGGATCTGAAAAAAGATGCAGAAGATGCTGTTTCCAGAGCAATCGAAATTATCAGGAACAGAGTTGACCAATACGGCGTGTCCGAGCCGACAATTCAGCGCCAGGGAGACAGAAGAATAATTGTAGAACTCCCCGGAGTTGCTAGGGTTGAAGAAGCAAAACAGCTATTGCAGGGCACAGCCTTACTTGAATTTAAAATGTTAAAAGAGCCGGACTTTGCTGTATCGGTAATGAAAAAAATTGACGAAGTTCTGGCAGGCGATACTTTAAAAACTGACACAACTGCAGTTGCCAAAGGCACAGAATCTGAAAAAGCTTCAAAGGCTAAACAAGATTCCACTGAAAACAAGCAGCTTACTGCAGAAGAATTTGCTAAAAAACATCCATTCTTCTCACTTGCAATTATCGATCCTAACAGTAAAACTGCCGATGCTTATGTAAAAGCTGATGAAAAAGACAGACTACAAATTTTGTTAAACAGACCCGATGTACAAAGAGTTATTCCAAACAATACAGAATTTGATTTTTCTGCTAAGCCGATTGGAAAGCAAAATGGACAAGATATTTATGTTCTTTATTGCGTAAACAAAACTCCCGAACTCACCGGTGGAGTTATTACAAATGCACAAGCAAATATTGACCCTCAAACATCCTCTCCTGTTGTTTCCATGGAAATGAACTCGGAAGGAGCAACCGAATGGGCACGTATCACGGGTGCAAACGTAGGGAAAAGATGTGCGATAATATTAGACGGTGTTGTATATTCTGCTCCCGTTATTCAAGGGAAAATACCCGGCGGACGATCTGAAATAAACGGTATGGCTAATCTTGAAGAGGCACAACTTCTGGCCATCGTGCTAAAAGCTGGTGCTCTTCCTGCCCCGGTAGATATTATTGAAGAACGTACGGTTGGACCGTCATTAGGACAAGATTCAATCAATGCCGGTTTCAAATCTGTACTGATTGGTTATTTGTTAGTGGGATTTTTTATGATATTGTACTACCGTCGTTCCGGTACTGTCGCTTCAGCATCCCTAATATTTACCATTCTGTTCATAATGGGGGTACTTGCCGGATTCGGAGCAACACTCACATTGCCGGGTATAGCAGGCATCATTCTTACTATAGGTATGGCAGTGGATGCTAACGTGCTTATTTATGAAAGAATAAGAGAAGAATTAGCTACAGGCAAAACTATCAAGGCTTCGGTCGACAGTGGTTTTTCAAAAGCTAATTCTGCAATCGTTGACTCCAACATTACCACTTTTATTACCGGTATCATTCTCTACCAATTTGGAACCGGTCCTGTACAAGGATTTGCACTTACTCTCATGATTGGTATAGTTGCAAGTTTGTTCAGTGCTTTGGTAATCGCCAGAGTTGTCTTCGATTTTATGGTAGCAAAGGGAATTAAAATAACTATTGGTTAATTAACACGCTTTAAGGAGCACATTAATAAATGCGATTATTCGAAAATCTTAAAATAGATTGGTTAGGTAAACGAAAAGCCTTCTATTTACTATCTACTTCTTTATTTATAATTGGTTGGGTAAGTGTAGTTATTCGCGGTTTCCATTTCGGAATCGATTTTAAAGGCGGTACCGAAATCGTTCTCCAATTTCAGAAACCAGTCAATATCAGCCAGATGAGAGGTTATGTAACAAATATCGGTTTGGGAAATCTTGAGTTAAAAACATTTGGCAGTGAAACCGGTGTTTTAGTTAGAACAGAGCTTCAAAGTGTACCCCCACAGGTTTATCCCAAAATTGTGAAAAGTATTAACAACGCCATAGAGAAAACGTTTCCGGGCTTAAATTACAATATAGTTGACTCAACCACTCTCAGTTCTGTTACTTATGCCCTACCGAATCCGGATACAACCAATGCTTTGATTAATAAATTGTATAAGGCTGGATTCCAGACAGGCAAAGTGTCTGAAGAACCGGAAAATAAACAGATGGTAGTAGGTGTTTCTATTGCCGAATGGTTAAAAGATAACCTAAAACAAAAAATGCCCGATAATGATTTCAAGGTAATTAAGGAAGATCACGTAGGCCCGAAAGTCGGTAAAGAGTTAAAGCAGGATGCCATTATTGCAATATTTCTCTCGTTAGTGGCAATTTTGATTTATCTTGCTTTCCGTTTCAAATTTATTTTTGCTTTCGGTGCGGTAATTGCACTTTTCCACGATACTTTGATAACACTGGGATTATACGCCGCACTCTATGGTGTTATTCCCGGATTAAATCTTGAAATCGACCTAACTGTTGTTGCGGCATTTCTAACTCTTATTGGATATTCTATTAACGATACGGTTATCGTATTCGATAGAGTTAGAGAAATGATGAAGATACATAAAACAATGCCGCTAATGGAAGTAATAAACCTCAGCGTTAGTAAAACGATGAGTCGTACAATGCTGACTGGAGGTACTACATTACTCACAGTAACCGTACTGCTAATTTTCGGTGGTGAAGTATTGAGAGCATTTGCATTTACCTTATTCTTCGGTATTATAATTGGTACTTACTCTTCTATTTTCGTGGCGAGTGCTCTTGTACTCGAATATGCATACAAAACAAAGAAAAAGATTCAATTCTAATACTCAATTTATTATTTAAACAAATTAAAGCCGGTAGTTTCATACCGGCTTTTTTATTAGATTAAATTTATGAAGAACTACGAAATTGATGAAAAAGCCGGTCTAATAAAGTTCGAAGAAAAAGTTTTTGATCTGAGGAAAGTAAAAGCGCTGCTCAAAAAACAAAATGCCATGTTAATTGAAGCCCGGGCATGTCCGAATCATGTTTCCTACGTTCTCTCCGAAGAAGCCAAGCATTTGTTAAGAAGTTTGAAAGAAAATTAGCAAATCTAAATAAATAACTTAATTTTGCCTTAACCGGCTAAGCCGCAGCCATTAATTACTGAATTATTTTTGGTTTTAATATTTGCATATGTACAATTTTGTACTATTTATGAATTATAAGGTACAAATCATACAACCATAATAAACACGCAAACAATCTTCCGGTATATTTTGATAAAAAACAAAAATATGATTTTGGGATATTACTTTTTCCTACTAATAAAATTCAATAGTTTCGTTTTACGGAATTAGTGTCACCTTCCCGGTAGTTCTCCTATTCTCCAAATCATCCTGAGCAACGGAAGCATTTTTCAGGGGATATTCAGTAACATTCAAAAGTTTTAATTTGCCGGACTTAATCCAACCAAACAAGTCTTGTCCTCTTTCGGTTAGCTCTTCACGCGTTTGTGTATAATGTTTCAGAGACGGTCTTGTTAAAAACAATGAACCTTTACTATTTAATAGTCGCGGGTCAAACGGCTCTACCGGTCCGCTTGCCTGTCCGAATAATACAAGGTATCCTCTCGGCATCAAACTATTTAGACTTTTTTCAAAAGTATCTTTACCTACGGAATCATATACTACATTCACTCCCCTCTCCTCCGTAATTCTTTTTACTTCGGTTTCAAAATCTTTTTCCGAATATAAAATCACTTCATCACACCCGGCTTTCTTTGCCAAATCGGCTTTTACCCTGGTAGAAACCGTTCCGATGACCTTTGCACCGTGAATCTTGGCAACCTGAGTTAACAGTAAACCGACACCGCCTGCAGCCGCATGCAGTAAACAAACATCCCCCGGTTTAAGGGGATATGTGGAACATGCAAGATAATGAGCAGTTAATCCCTGCAGCACTACAGCAGCAGCATCTTTTGTTGAAATTTCATCCGGTAATTTTAAAAGTTTCTTAGCCGGAATATTATTGTACTCTGCGTATGCACCCATCACTCCCTCATAAGCAACTCTATCCCCTTTGGAAAATTCTTTTACATTTGAACCGATTTTTTCAACGATGCCGGCGCCCTCCTGCCCCGGAATGTAAGGCAACTGAGTTTTATAGAGACCGGTTCTATGATAAATGTCAACGAAGTTAACCCCGATTGCTTCATGTTTTACCAGTACTTCATCATCGCTAATTTGGGGAATATCCGTTTCCTTATATACTAATTTTGAAACGTCGCCGTGTTCATATATTATTATTGCTTTCATTTATACCTTCGCTTTAATATAAATAAATTAGAATAGATTACATTTAAAGAATTATCAAACATTCAACAAAAAATTTAATCGATTTAAATTTAAGAAACTTACTTTTTGGAATATTTAATCATAAAAAAATTATAGATGACTAGTTTTGAAAGGCAGTACCGGAATTTAACAAAGATCTGTTGAATTATAATCTGTTATTAACTTTAACAACAACCATTGTCATATCATCATTCTGATGGGCGTTGCCGCGGAAAACACCTACAGCCTTCCATATTTCATCCATAATTTCTGTTGAGCGCCTGTCAATCTTGTGTTTTAGCAATTCCGCTAACTGTTCTTCCCCGTATAAATCGTTTTTTTCATTCATTGCTTCTGTAACTCCGTCGGAAAAGAACAGGTATATTTGTCCGGGCTTTAAAGTAATTTCTTCTTCTATCAGAGTCTTTTCGAACAATAAACCGCGCTCAAGACCAATTCCGATTCCTTTTGTACGATATGAACTTATGGTACCATTGAGTGCCGCAAGGATAGGCATGTGCCCTGCCCTGCAGAACCGTACTTTATTGTTTTTCATATCAAACAATGCAAGTGTCATTGTAACGAATGAATGCTTATCAAGTACTTCATATAACCTTCTGTTAACTTCTATCAGAATTTCTTTAGGTGATCTGCCTGCTGTACATGCAAGTTGCATCATTGTCTGAAGCTTAGTCATATACAAAGAAGCAGCTAATCCCTTACCGGAAACATCACCGACAATGACAAATATCTGAGAATCCGAAATAGGAATAAGATCAAAATAATCACCGCCAACCTGAAGAGCGGGAATCATCTCTCCGCACATATCCAAACCATTTAGTTCGGGTATACTTCTGGGCAGCAAGCCCTGCTGTATTTTCCGGGCTAGTTCAAGATCCCGTTCAATTTTATGTTTTTCTTCCTCCGACTCATAAAGCCTTGCATTTTCAATTGCAATTGCCGACTGGTTTGCCACTGCATGCAGCAGTTCTAAATCTTTTCCAGCAAATTGAGCTCCGGAGTGTTTCAATCCGAATAATAACAGCCCCACTACTTTCGACTTTATTATCATCGGAATTATGGTGTATATTTCCTCATCTATTAATTCATTAAAGTGTTCCGGGAATACGACATGAAAATCATTTTGTTCAATATTAACTTGTTCATTAATAATTGCTTTTTCTTTTATGTATCCCGAAATCTGATAATTTTGAAGAGTCAAGTATTTGTCAGTAAATCCCGTACTTCTTCTTAAAAGTAACTCCCCGTTTTTATCATCATTTATCATTATCCCGAAAGAATTAATCTTTAACGCATCCACAAATGTTTTATGCATATAATCAAGTATGTTCTCTAATCCAACTACAATAGATACTTCCTGACTAAATTTTATGAGTACTTTTTGATATGCAAATTGTTCCGGATAAAATTTCTCGGTTATAAAATCCTGGAATCTGTCCTTTGTGGATTGGAAAATCAGTGCAAAGATAATAAATATAATTCCGGCGATAACAGCCTGGTATTGAGTTCCGATTGCTTCACTGATACTTTGACCCAAAGAATAAATAATTAAAAAGTATAACGCTGCAACCATTAGAGTAGCGGCACCATAAAGGACAGTATTCTTAACAACTATACTTACATCCATTAATTGATATTTAAATATTGAGTAAGCAAATGCAATCGGTATCAGTACAATTAAGATAATAGGTGTGTAATAAGCGGGAGAGTTAAATATAGTATCGGAGATTGCCGGGGCGATTCGTGAAGTATAAATTGATGCAGCTATAGCTATCGAAAATGCTATTAATATATAAAGGATACTCTTTTTTTCTTGTTTTGTTTGTAATCTACGGTAATTTATTACGAGTGATATCAATGCGATCAATTCTATTCCCTGAGTAACATATGCTCCCACAGTTACATTAATATTTCCGAAAACTTGAAGATAAACGGTATTACCTTTAAGCATTTCAATGAGAGTAATTAAATAAGTTATGAACAACAAAGTAGGGATAGTAAAGGTTACATACTTTACCCATTTCTTTTTCCAGAACTTAAACTGCTTTGGAAACATCCAGAAAAATGAAAGGATAAGAAACGGCAGAAACGAAACACCGAGGCAAAAAAGTACGCCTATAATAAAATAGCTTGCAGGATTTCCATGAAAAACATCGGGGGTTAAAATTCTCGGGAATACAGAAGAAATAGAAGTTAAAACCGCAGCAATCCCTATAGCGTAAAAGTGTTTTTGTATTGTTCCGTTAGGTTTTGCCATTAAAACAATAAATGCCAGCAGCATCCACATCAAGGCTAACAAAGAGCCTGCAAGATTATTAATACTAATAAGTTTTTTAATAAATACTTTAGTATTAGTTATTTTTCCGTTCTTTTTTATTGTGTATTCAGCATAATCACCCGCTTTTATTTTGTCCAGTATTTCCTGCGCATGATAGGTCGTCTTTAGAGGAGTATGGTTAATTGCAAGTAGTTGGTCACCGTCTCTTATGCCTGCCTGCCAGGTAACCCCATCGACTTTTACTGTATTAAAAACAATTACCAAACTGTCGGGCGCAATTTTTTTATATTCCCATAAACATTCATCATTAGATGTAAGGCGGACAGCAACAACAAAATAAATATTAATAACCGCAATCAGTACCAATATCAATGATACGGCTATTATCAGCTTAGGTTTATTCTTAAGATATATTTTTTTATGTAATTGCATTAAATTTTATATTTAACAAATTAACGGGGTCAGTTTGAAAAAAAGGTAAATATTTACAGTTAAAATAATGGAATTTATACGAAACAAAAAATCTAAATCATTTAACCTTAAGAACAATTAAGGTGATATCGTCCGATTGCAATGCACCCTTGGTAAATCTTTTAATTTCTTTTTGGATGGAACTTAATATTTCGGGCGCGGAATTGTTTGCGAAATGTTTAGCTAGTTCTTCTAATCTTTCATCCGAAAATTCTTCGTCGCTTAAATTTTTTGCTTCGGTAATACCGTCGGTAAATAAAATTACTACATCATCTTTTTCAAGCTGAACCGACTCGGACTCATAAGGAACTTGAGTCTTCATAACACCTAAAATTATTCCTCCCTTATCCAATTTTCTTATTTCATTATTTCGAATGAGAAGAGGTTGGTTATGACCGGCATTTACATAATGAATAGTTTTTTTATCTTCTTCCAGTACCCCCCAGAAAAAAGTAATAAATTTACCGTCAGAAACATTTTCGGTAATTAAATCATTTATTAAACCTGTAGCCTCTTCAAGATCCATTCCCTGTTTACTGAAAGTTTTCAAAAAGGCTTGTATGTTTGCCATTAGCAGAGCTGCAGGTACGCCTTTTCCCGAAACATCTGCAATGGCAATACAAAAAGAATCCTCGTCCAACTTTATAACATCATAATAGTCGCCGCCCACTTGTTTGGAAGACAAATTCTCAGCGGCAATCTCAAAATTTTTATAGCGGGGAATAGAATGAGGCAGTAAGTTACGCTGAATATCCCGGGCAATCTCCAATTCCTCTTCCATTTTTTGTTTTTCAAGCTCTTCTATGAATAGCCGCTGATTTTCAAGTGAAATTATAGCCAAACTGCCTACCGAGTAAATAAATTCAATATCCGCCTCGGAATATTTCATTTTATTTATCCTGGTTCCCAGAAGGATTAAACCTTTTGTGGCTCCCTGAATTTGCATTGGAACAAGTAATTTAAAACCGAGCCGGTGCAGCTCGGGGTATTGTTCTTTGATTAAATTGCTATTTGAGGAATTTGTAATTTTCTTTACATCATAACATTGAAGGGCTGTTAAAAGTTCATTCTCAGAAAACTTAGACTCAAGTATTTTTGTCCCCGATTCATTAAAAGTAACTACTGCAAATTTAGATACGAGGAACTGACCGATTACCGAATAGACAAGCAGTTTAGCTACTCTTGATTTTTCCGTAATAGTTCCGAACTCTTTACTCAACTCAAAAAGAGAGTTTAATCTCTGAATCCTCGAATCCAGGACACGGTTGACTTTCTTTAGTTCGTCTACTACCATAGAATTTTGAATAGCCGACGCTGATATATTTAGAATAGTTCTTAGAAATTCAACATCATCTTCGCTGAAAGGAGCTTTATTTAGTTTTTCACCGAGACATATTATACCAATACATTCTTCGGATGAACTTATTTTTTCTACAGTCTGCAGGTTACTATTTTTTAGAAATTCCAGGAACTGTTCATTTTCAGTAATATTTTTATTTGCTTTTATTTTCGGAAAATTTTTTACAATATCCTGCGTGATGCCTTTAATTGATTTAACACTTAGCTGACCTTCTATATTGACCGCAATCAGACCTTTAGTTGCTAGAAATTTGCCAAGGCATGTAAGTAGTATGTTGTTAAGGATAAAATCTAGATCGAGACTTGCATTAATAATTCTACTGAATTCGACCAATGCGGTAAGATTTCTTTTGACTTTCAAATTATCCGAATCATTCATCATCCACCGGAACCATTTAAATTCTTAGTTAAAAGTACTTGATTGTACTCCCCGGGAACAGAAATATATTTAACATCATCCATTAATGTTTTCATTAAATACATACCCAAACCGCCTACCCTATGTTGACGATAATATTTCTGTATATCAGGTTTCGGAACTTTGGAAGATTCAAACGGTGCACCATGATCGGTAATTATAATTGTAAATCTTTTATGAGAATATTTAATTTTTACTAATATTTCACCGTCGGGAAACGAATTATACGCATGTTTAATAATATTTGTCGCTGCTTCATCAACAGCCAGTATAATATCTTCAATTACTTCGGAAGGCATATCGATTTCTTCTGCAGCAGTACGTACGAAACTCCTAACAGTTGTAAGGTTTTCCGTTCTGCTTTTAATAGCAAGCTCTCTAAGCTTTATTTTTTTACTGTCTGTTTTCAAAGTTCTCATTCTCTTTAAATTTTTTAACAGCTTCATCTTCGGAATTATAAATTTCATACAGAAGTGGAAAACCTAACAAATCGAAGATGTTGAATACCTTGTCGCTCATACTCGTGAGTTTAATATCTCCGTTATTTTCTCTTATTTTCTCAATGAATGCCATAAATACTCCTAGGCCTGCGCTGCTTATATAAGCGAGTTCTTTAAAGTTAGCTATAACTTTGTACTTTTCTTTATCAATTAAATTCGAAAAAGTATCCTCAAGAGTAGGTGCCGTATGAGCATCTAAATATCCATTTAAATAAATAATATTTACGTCGCCTACATTTTTAACTGAGGTGCTGAATTCTGCCATTCTTTTTCTCCATCCGTTTTAATTTTTTGTTTCCATTTTAATATAACTAGGGTAATGTCATCATGCTGTGAGACGTTACGCGAATAATGTGTGACTTCTTTTATTACCTTATTCGATATCTCATCGGCGCTATTATTACAATTTTCAAGTAAAATCTGTTCAAAATGCGTACTTCCGAAATCTTCCAATTTTACATTCTTAGCTTCCGTTATGCCATCAGTATACAAAACAATAATATCATCTTCATACAAATCGATATTCAATTCATCGAGTGTTCGTGAAAAATTTGGTCCGAAATCTAATCCCAAACCTATACCGGAAGGTCGAATATTTTCCGCCACATTATTTCTTATGAGCAAAATCGGGCAGTGCCCGGCTCTTGATATCAATAACTTTTCTTCATTAAAATCGATTACACCATACGCTGCGCTCACAAAGTTCTTTCTGTCCAGCGTACGTTGCAATATTTCGTTCGCTTTAACAAATATCTCTTTAGGCCTCTGCATTGTTTTCGACAATGATTCGAAAATACCTTTTATCTCAGCCATAATAAATGCTGCGGAAATTCCTTTGCCGGAAACATCGGCTATTACAAAACCTAGTTTGTCATCTGCTATTTCAAAAAAATCGTAATAATCACCGCCGACTTCAAATGCAGGAATAAATACAGTTGAGATTTTTAATTTCTTGAAATCAGGATTTTTAGCCGGCAGTATTTTTCTCTGAATTTCTCTAGCAACATCCAGTTCTTTCTCCAATCTCTCCTTTTCTATCGATTCTTTCAGTAGTTTTGCATTATCTATTGCAACCGAGGCATAGTCGGAAAAAGTATCGATTGCGCTTTTATCTTCGTCATCAAAACCGAGAGAACCTTTTTTTAGAACTATGAGATAACCATAAATATCGTTATGCGTTTTTAAGGGAGAAATGATACTTGCAGAGAATGAATTATTAATATCATTCTCATTTTTTAATTTTATAAGACTAAGAATTGTACCCGACGAAATATCCTTTCCAACACTATCCAAAATAAAGCCAGTTATTTTGTCTGATTCAAGTAATCCTATATTTTTATTAGCAACAATTTTATATTCCGAATCTTCTCTTCGTGCAATCCATGCAGCCTCGGCTCCGTGAACTTTTAAGGCGAGTTCGGTAATTGTATCCAGCAAATCCCGGATATCCAGCATTTCCGTTATAAGCTTACTAAAGTATTGCAGAGAATTAACTTCCCTTGCTTTCCTATCATATGCTTCTGCAGTAGGGATGTGGAACAAAGTGGTAAAAAACAAAACACTGAAATAAATAGCTCCGTAAAGCATTGTTATTTTGAGAAACTGTACAAGGGTGGGAGAAAAAGTTACCAGAATATGATTATGAATATTACCAGTTGATGTATTAATCAAATTTAGTACAAATAATGCCGATAAGACAACGGAAAGAATCAACAGATTGATTTTTTCTTTTTTAACAATAAATGCGATCCAAGAAATTTTAATCGAGTTGAAAGAAATTAAAATTATCGAAATTATGTAAAAAGTAAGAGGTATAAACTCAAGCTCTGTATGTCCGTAAAAAACCGCCGATAATGAAGAAAGGATGATGAATACAACCATTGTATTATAGTAAATATTATCATTTTTTCTTCTTTTAAAAAAATACAGTTCACGGAAAGAGAGGAAAATATATAAGACCGCTCCTAATATAATGTAAGAATACAAAAATGTAACTATTGAAGTAAAAACACCTGCGCTTGATATTTTACCATTAATATCTAAGAACAATCCACCAAAAATGGATCCTGAAAAAGTAATGAGAAAAAATATTAGTGCATTCAAGATCCCAAGATTCATGACAAGTGTAAGTGGATTTACTTCTACTGAATGCAATAAATCACTTAGATAAAAGAAAAGTAATGCAACCGCAAGTCCTAAGAGCAAAGCATTAAAGAATGAAAGGAACATCGATCCCGCGGAATAAAAAAGAAGCCTGTAAAAAAAGAGAATGATTGATATTCCCAAAAAAGCTTGTAATTTTATGTTTATTTTAGGTTTTCGGATACCAAAGTTCATATTTTCGGCAATGTTTGAGAATGATTTCAGTTTTAATTATTCGAGTACTAAACTTAGATTTTTCCCTTGGAATAATCTGCCCTTCAGCTTTTTTATTGAGGACTCACAATTATTTTAAATTAAAAATAACTAAAAAAGGACAAAATTATTTGAAAAATTTCATTTTATACTGCTAGCTAATGTTAAATTACTGTAAAATTAGATGTTTGTAAAGAAAAGTTGTATGGACGGATGAAAATTAGGATAAGCTATAGATATTGGGTAAATCCGGTTGATTAATAACCGGAAAGCACCCGTAAATATTTACACCTCTAAAAATTAAGAACTGAGTATTACCGGGATTGGATTTTCGGTAAATCTCATATCACAATACTATTTGATTCTTTTTTCGGCGGATTTTTCATTTTAAACTCTTTCTGCATATTCTGCATTTCCTTCCTAAATTTTTCCATTTCTTTCTGCAGTTCCTTCATCTGTTCCTGAAATTGTTTTCCTTGAAAAATCATAGTTGAATCGTTTGAGAAAAACTTAAACATTGATGCCAAAGAATCGGGTCTATTTTTGAAATTCTTAAATCTGTGCGCAAATAATGAGTCTAAATTACGATTACCAAATTTACCGGTTGAATCCATACCGAATGCTTTGAAGTTAAAATCATAAGATTTGGTTGAATCGTTGTAATGATATTTAAAGTTATAATTTTTCCCTTTATTTTTGCCAAACTCAGATGGAATGTTAAACGAGAAAGCTTTAAAATTCTTTGCAGCTAGTTCAAGTTGTTTTGAGATAGAATCAATATTGGGAATCTGAATTTTCGGTATAAAAATGTCTCCCAAATGAACGCTGCATGAATTTGTATCGAAATAAACTTTGAACTGCTTATTCCATGATGAATCTTTCCTTAATTTTGACGATCCCGAATCAAATTGGAAAGATAAATTAAATTCTTTCATTTGCTTTTGAGCTTCTGCAAAATTCTTTTTCATATCTTCTTTCATTTTGTTCATATCTTGTTTGAACTTTTGCTTGTCAAAAGTAAACGAATCTGAAAAAATAGAATCGGGTGTAAAGAAAATATATTTGTTATTTTGAGAAGCCTTAATTTCATTTACTAAACTGGAAACAGTACTCTCATTATTATCCGGAAAGCCTGCCGGTACTGCCTTTTCGAATTCCTTTTTATTTGCTTTTGATGCAAATGTTAAAAGGTCTGCCATTAAAGCTTTATTATAATTCCAGAGATTGGTATTAATGGCAACAGTATTTTTATCGTTAACAAGTACCTGGTTTTGCAAATCGTCGGCGTAGGAAGATAAAATTGAATCCACCTGAAGCTGTTGTCTTTTGCTCAGATCGAGACGCTGAATAAATTTATCCAGGTTATTTGTAGACTGATTTACACCGGCAGTTTTAATCTCAAAAGATTGATGCCCGGTTGGATCCGAATCAAGTTGCAAATATTGTTTTTTTTGCTGATCTAAAGGGAGCCTATGATAAAATGCAAAATCGAAAATGTCTTCGTTTGAAAGATCGGCAGCGTACAAAAGAGGTTTTAGGTTTTGCTTGTAAAATGCTGTAAGATTAGTTTTTTGCTCATTTAATAAATTATCGATAAAACCCGGGTTAAGCTTTAAGACGACCATTAGAGTAATTGTCATAAGAGCTACACCAAAAACAGGGACCCATTTTTTAATGCCTGTAAATAACGGCTTTTTCAATCTCATATCAGCTGCTAATCTGGTTTCAAAATAAGGGTTTTCAGGAATGAAATCTACAGATTGAGACGTAAGTTGTTTAATTCTTTTTAGCTCTGCAAGTTTTTGCCGTAATTCATTAGAAGTGTTTAATTCTTCTTCGAGTTGTTTTTTTTCGTTCTCCGTCAATTCACCGTCGATATAAGCAGACAGCATTTCATATTTTTTGTAGTTCTGTTTCATGACATTAACTCCTGCTCGTATGGCTTTAAAATATTTCTTAATCCCTCACGAGCTCTGAAAATACGTGACTTTACAGTACCGATTTCGCATTCAACCGATTCAGCTATTTCTTGATAGCTGAGTCCTTCAATATCTTTCAGCAGGAGTGGAATGCGAAGTTTTTCCGGCAATTTGGAAATAGCATTTTGAACTATTTCTTTGATATCTAAATTATCCTGCTTGGGAGTATAACCCAGTTCATGTTCCGATTCTTTTATAGGGGAAAAAATGCTTCTAATTTTCATTTTGCGAAGATAATCTTTGCATTTATTAACCGTTATCCTGTAAAGCCAGGTTGTAAATTGAGATTCAAACCGGAATTTATTTAAATTCTTGTAAAGAGTTAAAAATACTTCCTGAGCAATATCATCCACTAAATCATGGTTATTGATAGTTATATAGATAATATTCCTCACCTTTTCCTTATGCCTGTTCACAAGTACACTAAAAGAGGATTCATCACCTTCAATGAATCTTTTTATCAGAGAAAAATCGTCATCTAAATTTAAAATTTGTGCCTGATGCAAGTCTTCTTCTTTTTCCTTATTTTTTATACTCATATTTTAGACGTATTCCTATTTTTCTTTGTTCCCTAAAATAAGCAGAATTTATAAACTATTAAACTTATTTTTAAAGCTTCTAAATGAAGTAAATGAATTATTACTATTGCATAAGAAGCGCTATCTAATTAAATTAATTCAAAAAATTTAGGAGTTATGCATGAAAACAAAAATTCGTGAACAGTACGGTGCCGTTGTAATTGATTTAAAAGGGAATGTAATGGGGGGCGACGATACTAAAGAGTTCAATGAGCTATTACATAAACTGATAGATGAAGAAAAGACAAATATCGTGGTTGATTTATCCGATGTTAAGTTCATGAATAGCTCCGGACTTGGTATGCTTATCGGCGGGCTCACAACCATGAAAAAAGCTAACGGCAGTTTGAAACTTGCCAGAACAACGGAAAAGATTGAAAGTTTATTGGTTATTACAAAATTGATTACAATCTTTGATTCCTATGATACCGTTGATGAAGCAGTTCAAAGCTTTGGCAATTAATTGCTTAATTTAGTTTACTCATAAGTAAATTTATATCTGTAAGTTTAAATAAACTCCGGATTTTGTAGATTCGGAGTTTTATTTTGTGAATTCGAATAGAGGGACAAACAATGAGTGTTACAATACTAGTCGGCAGCCAGTGGGGTGACGAGGGCAAAGGAAAAATTGTCGATATTTTAAGTGAAAATTTTGATATTGTTGCCAGATATCAAGGTGGTGCTAATGCCGGGCATACTGTTGAAATAGGAGATAAGCAATTTATTTTGCATTTAATTCCTTCCGGCATACTAAGAGAAAAAGTAATTTGTGTAATTGGCAACGGAGTAGTAATAGATCCGAATGCTTTACTTGAAGAAATTGCTCTACTCGAAAAGAATAATATCAAAGTTGACAACAGATTGTTCATCAGTCATAACGCTCACTTGATTATGCCCTATCATAAACTTCTCGATTCTATCAGCGAAAGTGGCGAAAATAAAATCGGTACTACCGGCAGAGGCATAGGCCCTTGTTATATAGACAAATATGCCAGAAAAGGGATTAAGATTGTTGATCTTTTAAATAGAGAATCGTTGGAAAAGAAAATTAGGGAAAATTTAGAAGAAAAAAATAATCTTCTTAAAAAGGTTTACGATCATGATGAACTTGACGTTGAAGTAATTATCAAACAGTATTTAGATTTCGACAAAAAGATAGATAAATATATTACCGATGCTCCTTTATATTTAAACCAAGCCATTGCTGATAATAAATCGATTTTACTTGAGGGTGCACAGGGCGCATTATTAGATGTGGATCACGGCACTTATCCATATGTTACCTCATCCAGCCCTACCTCCGGAGGTGCATGTACAGGTACCGGCATTCCGCCTACTAAAATAGATTCCGTGGTTGGAATAGTAAAGGCTTACACAACAAGAGTCGGTCTCGGACCGTTTCCTGTTGAACTTACGGATGAAGAGGGAGAAAAATTAAGAAAAATCGGTGCCGAATACGGTGCCACTACCGGGCGCCCGCGAAGATGCGGATGGTTCGATGCTTTCCTTGTTCGATATTCAGCTATGATAAACGGTATTGATACGGTTGCAATAACCAAATTAGATGTACTCGGCGGCTTTGATGAAATTAAAGTTTGTGTTGGCTATGAGCTGAACGGTAAGCGTTTAAAGTCATTTCCTACTGATGTCAAGCGTCTTTCAAAAGTAAACCCCATTTATGAAAATCTGCCCGGATGGAAGAAAGATATTTCTGCATGTAAATCATTTGATGAACTTCCGAATGCAACCAAAGATTATTTATCTTTCATTGCAGATCAATCCGGAATAAATATTAAAATAATATCCGTTGGACCCAAAAGACAACAAACTTTTTTTGTAGAATGAAAAAATCATATACGGCAGCAGTAATTCTGCTGCTGCTTTTTTCAATCCGCGCCTTTGCTCAAAATACCCAGCAAACAATATCATTATCTTTACTCTCCCCTTCACCGTATCGAACTTTGGAATTGACCGGTAAGCCGTTTTACCTGATCGGAATGGTTAAGCCCGCTGGCGCTAAATTGAGTGTCAACGGAATGAATGCTAAAGTTGATGATGACGGCGCATTTATTGCTTTTGCAAATGTTGATTTATTTAGTAAAGATACTAAGATAAAAGGTAGATTCATTTTCGATATCACTACTCCATTCGGCAAAAAAAAGATAGAAAAAATATTTAATGTAATCCCGTTGACTAAAACTTCTCCAAGCGATACACTAGTTGTGGATTCCACCTGGAATATCGATCCTTCTGTGGATAAAGCATTACAAATCGGCGATTATTTACCCGTAGAGATAAAAGCCACACCAAATTCGAATGTTTCATTTAAAGTATCCGGTATCGACAAAATTTTCCCCATGAGCGAAACTAAAAATATAAATAATTATATCTGGGGTGACGCTGTTTTTGGAGAAGGATTTAAAGGTATTCATGACACAGTTAAAGGAATTTATAAGGGAGGATTCTTCTTAACAAAACAGTTAAAAAACGATTCAATAAAATTTATTGTAACAAATAAGAAACTGGGGGAAATAATAAAATGGGCACCCGGTAAAATATCAACAATGGAACCGTCTGTTCCGCTAATTATCCAAACAAAATATGATCCGAATCTTATAACCGGAAGATATGGCCCAGGAAAAGGATATAAATTATTTTTAGCTGATAGTATAAATCTCCTGGTTACAGGTAGACAGGATGGTTGGTATAGGTGTAAGATATCAAGCGATGAATCGATTTTTATTCCTGAATCTTCTGTTGAAGAATTACCGGAGGGCACACCCCTGCCCCATTCTTCTATCCGCGTAATTAGGACAAAAGACTTCGCAAAATATACGATTGTTAGGTTAGGTTTGAATGAAAGATGCCCTTACAAGATCATTGAGCACAATAATCCGCAAAGTATTGAAATGCTGGTTTATAATGTTACCTCAAATATTGACTGGATTTTTTATGATAAAAAGGGTGATTTTATTAAGCAAATAAAATGGGATCAGCCAAAAGATAATGTTTTAAAAGTAAAAATTATTTTAAATGAAAAAACACATTGGGGATACTCGGCATCTTATGAGGGAAATATTTTGGATCTAAAAATTAAGAAACCGGCAAAAAGGAATGCCGGTTTTCTTTTCTGGAATAATCAATTAAAAGGAAGAGTAATTACACTGGATCCTGGTCACAATCCTGATACAGGCGCTGAAGGACCGAGGGGAACTCTGGAACGGGATGTTAACCTTAAAATAACATTACAGCTAAAAAAATTACTCGAAGATTCGGGTGCAAAAGTACATTTGACACATACAGATAATCCACTCTCTCTTCGTCAAAGAAAACCGGTAGTAAATTCATTTGATCCGGATATCTCAATCAGCATTCACAATAATGCTGTTCCGCAAGGTGTAAATCCCATTATACACAACGGAAGTTCTGTTTATTACTATTACGGGCAGGCATTACCACTGGCAGAAATGGTTCAAGAAAATTTCTTAAAAAACCTTGGATTAAAAGATTTCGGTTTATATTGGGATAATCTTTACATGTGCAGAATTCCCGGATCAATCTCGTTACTTGTTGAACCGGCGTTTATGATAGTACCGGAACAAGAAAAATTGCTGAATACTGAAAAATTTAGAGAAAAAATTGCTAAATCTATATTTGATGGAATAGAAGAATTTTATGAGGAATACAGCCAATGAAGATGAGCGGTGGTCCAAGATCGTTTAATATAAAAATAGCACTCTTGATAATAGCGATAGGTATTGCGGGCGGTACTCTTTTTTATACTCAAAATTTAGTACAGCAGCTTCAAACCAATGAACGGAATATTCTACAGCTTTATGCAAGAGGAATTGAATACGTAGCGAATACGTCTTCGCAGGACAATGATATTACATTTCTTTTTGATAATATAATAAAACCAATAGATTTTCCGCTTATCTTAACCGATGCAAAAAATGAGGTGAATCTAAACAGTAAAGAAGGTATTCGCAATATTCAATATGATACTTCAATGTCAAAAACAGAATTGAAAAAATATTTTGCCGAAAAGATAAAAGAAATGGACAAACTGCACTCACCTTTGCTGGTATCTTACCAGGGTAGAGTGGTTCAAGAAATCCATTACGGTGATTCCAGGTTAATTACACAGTTAAAATACTATCCCTACCTTCAAATATTTATTGCAGCTTTATTTATAATACTCGGGTATATCGGTTTCAGCAATATCAAAAAAAGCGAACAGAGCAATATTTGGGTTGGGATGGCGAAAGAAACGGCTCATCAATTTGGGACTCCGATTTCCAGTTTGATGGGCTGGCTTGAGATGTTAAAACTGCAATATAAAGATCCCGATAAGGTACTGGATGTTGCCGAAGAAATAGGTAATGACGTTGAAAAGTTAAATAAAATAACTTACAGGTTTTCGAAGATTGGCGCTACTCCTGAATTAAAACCGTATGTACTTTATGAAGTAATTATAAATGTTATCGAGTATTTCCAGAGAAGACTCCCGCAATTAGGGAAAAGCGTTGAACTGACTCTTGAGGGAGATCAAAATGCGGTAGTTCTTTTAAACTCCGAACTTTTTGAATGGGTAATAGAAAATTTGATTAAAAATGCACTAGACGCAATCGATCATAAAAACGGAAGGATAAATCTTCATATCCTAGCAACCCGGAACTCGGTTGAAATTGATGTTACCGATAACGGTAAAGGCATAGAAATTAAAAGACGAAAAGATGTATTTCGCCCCGGTTACAGCACAAAGCGAAGAGGCTGGGGGCTTGGATTGAGTCTCTCAAAAAGAATTATAGAAGGATATCATAACGGTAAAATATTTGTAAAAAGTTCTGTTACGGGAGAAGGTACAACGTTTAAGATAATTTTGAAGAAAAATTAACTCATCTCCAGCATCCTTTCAATCGGTTTTAAAGCCCGCTGAATTATTTCAGGCTCCATCTTGATCTGTGGCTCTTTATTTTTCATGCAAAGATAAAGTTTCTCCATCGTATTAAGTTTCATATGCGGACATTCGTTGCAATTGCAGTTTTTATCCGGCGGCGCTGCAATGAATTGCTTATGAGGGACATATTTCTGCATCTGATGAATGATTCCAACCTCTGTAGCCACAATATATTTGTCACCTTTATCTTCTTGAACAAATTTTAATAATTTACTGGTAGAGCCTATAAAATCTGCCCTTATAAGCAATGCGTCTTCACACTCCGGGTGTGCGATAAGTTTAGCGCCGGGATTTTGAAGCTGTAATTTGATAATTTTCTGTTCGCTGAAAGTTTCATGTACAATACAGGTTCCATCCCATAGAAGCATTTCTCTCCCGGTTTTTTTAATCAGATATCTTCCAAGATTTCTATCAGGTGAAAATAATATGGGTTGGTTTTTCGGAATTTGTTTGATGATTTTTTCCGCGTTACTAGATGTACATATTATATCACTTAATGCTTTTACTGCGGCCGTACAATTAATATAGGTGACTGCCAAATGGTCGGGATGAGTTTCTCTGAACGCTTTGAACAAGGGAGCAGGACAACTATCGGCTAATGAACAACCTGCTTCCAAATCCGGTAATAAAACAAGTTTGTTGGGATTAAGAATTTTTGCCGTCTCCGCCATAAAATGTACGCCAGCGAATACGATAACGTCTGCGTCAGTAGTTTTTGCTTTTCTTGCTAACTCCAGGCTGTCGCCCACAAAATCTGCAATATCCTGTATTTCAGATTCCTGATAATAGTGAGCTAATACAGTAGCATTAAGTTCAATCTTTAAACGTTTGATTTCTTGCTCAAAATCTATTTGGGTATCCACTTCTTCAAAGTCTAACATCTATTAACTCCGCAGAATATTTAAAATTTTGTTTTTAACATAATAAAAATGCCTCAAAATAATTAAACCAAAAATATATCTTATAATGGAACAAGGTACGATTTTCTAATTAATTATTTTCAAAGAACTTAATTATGGCATTATACTTGAAAAAACTGATTTGAAAATAGAAAATAATTTTAAGCAAAATCATGTCTGCAATAACCTGCCGGGTTTTTATTCAAATACCCGGCAGCGATCTTTTAAACCTATAATCAAAATTCAGTGAAAGTAATCCTCCAAAAGTATATCTGACATGTAATAATCACCTTCAATATGTAAGAATTACCGAAAAGAATACTCGTATACAGCAAAACCTTTAAAAACAATTGATTTTTATCTTTATTTTTATGGCACATAAGTTGTGCCCTCTAATATGAAAATAGAAAATAGTTTTAAGCATAGCACTCCCTTCATTAAAAGTCACACAAAACCTGCTGAATACTCCCTCACTTCAGCAGGTTTTTCCTTTTAAATTCAAAATCTCTTCCCAATAAGTTAAAAATGCTCTTTCTAATTTTAGCCCTTTAAAAAGCACAAACGCGTCATTCTGAACAAAGTGAAGAATCTCCAAATAATTAAATATGAGAGATTCTTCAGTCTCTTCACTCCTTCAGAAGGAAACATTTTCTCATTTATAGTGGTCTCAATAATGAATATTTTTTTACATTTAGACCAATAAACTAATTAAATTTTCTAAGCCTCCATTTTATGTTAACTCTTTCATTCATTAGATTTTATGCAAAAGAGTTTTTTATCATTTTATATAGACTCTATCAATAAAATTTTTTGCATATCCGGCAAACTCTCTAGTAATGTATATTTTTGAAATATATATGATTAAGACAATAATATTCCAGGGGTAAAATCAGAGATACCATATAATACGCGTAGTAATCATGTAATAATAACAAGTTACATGTAAGAATTACCGAAAAAAGATGCCATAACCAGTAAAACCACTAAAAACAGCTAATTTTCAAATTATTTTTTGTGGCACATAAGTTGAATATTTTATTGTGAAAATAGAAAATAGTTTTAAGCATAGCACTCCCTCCATTAAAAGTCACACAAAACCTGCTGAACGCTCCCTCAGTTCAGCGGGTTTTTCCTCTTAAAATCGACCCACTAGCTTCTGGCATACGAAAGTTTAAAGACAAATAATTCTTTTTAATATAAATAATTATAGGAAAAAATAGCGGTATTCGATTTTACATAAAAAACATATACAATGGTAGAGCTTTCGAATTTAGTAATACCCAACCATTTAAAATTTCGAGGGTGTCTTTTGGGATAACATCTAAAGGGGAGGGATGATATTTTTGAATGAGTTTTGTTTGCAGGATTTATTCAGTCAAAATTAAAAAAAGCAGAGAGTAGAAAATTGGGCAAAAATAAATAGCAGTATCGAAAAGAAATCATTGTTGGTTGGAGGAAATAAATTCAAATGTTTTCTGCAATGACTCATAAACCTTGTCTTTCGTCGCTTCAATATCAGGTATTATTTTGCCGGTCCCAGCTATCAGTACAAACTTTATTTTTCCTTCTCTGTTTTTCTTATCATGCAGCATAATTGAATAGATATCTACAAGTTTTAATCCGGTTACTTTAGCAGGAAGTTTTATCATCGCCGGTAATTTTAAATAATCCTCTAGTCTTTCACCGGTAATGATGCCGATTTGATGAGATAAGTATAGTGCTGATATGATACCTGCAGTAACAGCCTGACCGTGTTTTATTTTAAAATTAAGGCCACTTTCAAAAGCGTGTCCAAATGTATGTCCAAGATTCAGAATTTTGCGTAAACCTATTTCTTTTTCATCCTGTGAAACTACCGCTGCTTTGATAGCCGCCGATTCAAAAATTACCTTTTCAAGAGCTTTGGTTTTAGAATTTAATAGCAAATTAAAATTCTTTAGCAGGTAATCATAAAACTCCTTACCCGAAAGATAAGCGTATTTGATTATTTCGCCCATGCCGGAAATTTTTTCTTCTTTCGGCAGTGTATCGTAAAAACCGGTGTCCACAATAACTAATTTCGGCTGGTAAAAGGCGCCAATCATGTTCTTTTTATTGTCAAAGTTGATCCCGGTCTTACCGCCTATTGAACTATCCACCGCAGCCAATAATGTTGTAGGAATATGAACTAATTGCACTCCCCGCATAAATGATGAAGCAGCGTACCCTGCCAAATCGCCAGTTACACCACCCCCTATTGCGAAAATAACCGTGTCTCTACCATAGTCATTGGAAAGAAGAAACGAATAAATTTTATTTAATTCACGGTATGATTTTGATTTTTCCCCGGGTTTTAACAGGTAATAATTAATCTTTCCCTCACACTTACTGAATGCTTCATAAATTATTTGCGTATGATATTTCATAACATTCGCATCAATAACAACAAGAATATTTTTAACGAGTCTGTATTTATCGAATATTTTAGCTAGATCAGTAAGTAACGAGTTACCTATAATTATAGGATATGAGTTCTCGGACAGATTGACTTTTATTATTCTTTTCAAATCGTAATTTCTATTATTTGTTATTATCCATTTAATTAATGTTTTGAGTGATAAGTTTCGCCAGATAATCAACAGTTTTACCCACCGGTTGATTATCCGTAATTATTATTATGTCCGCAAGTTCGTAATATCTGCCGCGAATATTTAATAAATTTTTTATTTTTGTCATTAATTCGTCTTTTGATAAATCTATGCTTCCATCGCCGGTCAAAACAGGGCGATCCCTTTTATATTTTAATCTTGCATAAACTGTTTCCGGTGAAGCTTTAAGATAAATAATCGTACCGGACTTTCTTAATAATTCAAGGTTTGCCACATAAGTCATTGTACCGCCTCCGAGAGCGATAATAATATTTTGCTCATTGGATAATTCCTTCAGAGTTTTTTCTTCCAATTCCCTAAAATATTTTTCGCCGAATTCCTTAAATATATCTTTTATTTTTTTTCGCGTATTATTTTCAATAACTTTATCGATATCATAAAAATCCCACCCTAATGTATTTGCAAGGATAGGTCCGATAGTGCTCTTACCAGCACCCATAAAACCCGTTAAATAGATTCTTTTACTTTTCATAAATAATAAATTAATTCTTATAAAAATATATGTTTGAAAAGCAAAAACAAAAGAATAAGGAAAAATTTCCGGCGTGAACTTAAAAACTTACTTTAAAAGTAAAAAGCAGCACCGATAATAAAAGTAACCCCGTCAACATTTATCTTAGAATCGAATGAATCCTGTGCAATATGTATTTCTTTTCCGTTATATAAAACATCGTTTTTTACATATTTACTTGTTACTTTAAATTGAGGATCTCTAAATTTCATTTCTGCATGCAGACCGATGTTACCGGTTAACAGATAATCCATTGCAACCGAAACCTGGATGCCGTAGGCAAATTTTCTTTGTACATTCGTCACCCTATCATTTCCGACATTTCGGATTTGACTCCCGTAATAAAAACCTACTCCCCCGCCCATCAGAAACTTGAAATGTTCGGTTGAAAAAGGCAGAATGTAATGTAAAGATAATTCAAGCGGTATCATTTTAAATCCGTCATTTACAAGAACGGAAATAGTTGAATCCCCGGAAAATGCAGTTAAATTATAACCTGTTGATGTTTTCGTCATATATTCGGTGTTTATACCTATTATCAGATCATCTGTAATTTTGTATCTTAAGTCCAACGCCGGATTAACTATCCCTTCAAGCGGGAAAGAACTGTTTCTTAGAATGGGGTCCACAGAGTTAGGGTACAGGTAGATTTTAGCGGTTGTTGTATATACCGCATTTGCTTCTATAGCAAAGTTATTGTCATTATACTGGGCATATGTTCCGGTTATAAAAATAAAAACGATAATAATTATTTTATATAGGAACTTCATTTTAATATGGCATAATAGTAATTATATAAAAATTTTGTGCAAAATTGAATAAATATTTTTAAAAATCAAAACCCCCGCATACATTCGTGCGGGGGTTTTAACAATCAAGTAATATCAGAATTAATTAAAGTCCGAAAAACTGCCTTCTATTATCAACAATATCCGAATTTTTCTTAAGCTGTGCTAACCATTGCTGGAAGAACGCATTCTTCTTCTGCTGCAAAATTTGATCTCTGATAGTATTTTTTTGTATGGCGAATGCCGAGGAATCAAACTTGGTTCTACTTAATACTTTAATTAAAAAATAACCCTGCTCACCTTTGATCGGATCTGAAACGGTATTCAAAGGTTGATGAAGAGAAACTTGAGCAAATTCATAATTCGACCCAACGTTTGGAATGTTACTTTTAGCAGTGAATTCGCCTGTTTGAGTGACAAATACTTTCGGATCTATTGACGGAGCTTTCTCAAGATTTCCGTTAATTTTATTTTTAATCTCAATTGACTTCTGCTTTGATAGAGCATATCTCTTTTCTTTAATAACTTTCGATTTAATGGATTTTTTAACATCCTTAAATGGTTTTACGCCTTGATCGGTAACACCCGAGACCTGCACAACCACAAAACCTGATTGTAATTTATAAACATCGCTTATGCTGTTTAGACTGTTATTGAAAGCAAAATCAAGTATTTGCTGATTAACGCCTATCCCGGGTATATAATATGCATCTTTTGTAAAAGGAGACGTTTCACGATCCTGGTAATTCATTAATTTTACTTCGTGTTCAAAACCATCCTTATTAGCTACGTACGCAAAATCCTTCGCTGTGTTTAAAATATTATCGCGTGTCGTAGGTGAAGGTTTTATTGGGCTAACTATTTTTTCAACAATAAATTTTTTATCGGTTTTGCCGGTTACTTTTATAATATGATAACCATAAGAAGTTTTTATGGGTTTTTCTACAACACCTATTCGACCGCTGAATGCTGCCTTATCAAACGCGGGCACCATTCTTCCTTTTCCAAACCAACCTAAATCGCCGCCTTTTGCCGCGCTGCCCGGATCTTTTGAAAACTCATGAGCAAGCTTTGCAAAATCCGCCCCATTTTTTAATTGTTCATAAATTTTCATTGCCTCTTCATGATTTTTCTCATCGCTGCCGAACTGGTTAATCAAAATATGCGAAGCCCGCACAAAGGTTTCTTTGGACCGCACTGAACCTAGATAATTGTAAACTATATATCCTTGAGGTGAGGCAACGGGACCAATAATGGAATTACTCTTTGCATTCAAAAGCGAATCTGAAGTATTACCCGGAAATGCAGCTATATTTAAAGTATCTTTGGAAAATGGTTCGGAAGAATAAATTTTAACCATTGTTCGGAAACTTGTAGTATCAGTATGTAAATCATGAACTACTATATCTAAATTCCTTTTAACTGTGGAGGAATCATCTGCGGAGGGTACATTTCTAAAAATAACGTACTTTAATTTTCTTTGTGCTTTTATAGCAAACTGATCAAGATGATCATTATAATATTCTTTTAATTCATTCTGAGAAACTTTAATTGTCGAATCAGGGAATTCTGTTAATCTTACCAAAGCATACTCAGAATTCATCTTTATATGATCATCAATAAATTTCCGGTATATTTCAGCTTCGCTAACGTTAACAGAGGCTAGTAACAAACTCTGGAGTTTCTGAGTTAATTGGGTTTGCCTTATATAATCCTCGGCTTGAATTAACGCTTGAGAATTACGGGGATTATATATGGCGCTTTCGTATAGCTGCCTATTGAACTTTCCGGTTGAATCGATAAAATTCCTCTTTAAAAACTCAGGAGGATTAGGGCCTAAAATTATGTCCCGAATTTCCTGATCAGAAACAGAAATATTTAATTTCTTTATTTGCTGCTGTAACAATGTCTGATTTACAAGAGTATTCCAAACTTGATCCCGGAATTGATCAGTATTTTCATCGGCATTATCTTTCCCGGTCTGATTTTTTTCATTTTGCTTCTCTTGATCAACAGCTTTCATAAATTCTTTATAACTTATCTTTTCACCGTTGATAGATCCGACATAATTACTTCTGGTTCCGAAAACCTCCATCACATCAGAACTTGATACGACCATGAAGAGGACAAATATTATTCCAGCTCCTAAAATAAATGCCGGTGCTAAACTCCGCATTTTGGCCATCATAGCCATAATATATCATTCTCCAGTATTTTTAAATAAATAAATAAGATAACAAAAATAGACACATACCTCTAAAAAAGCAATGTAAATTTAATCTATATCTTGAACAACTCCTATAAAGTTAAAATTTTATTTGTGAATCTGCCCTAAAAAATGCTTAAACTACATCTATAGTCTGAACATTTGGAAAAATCAGAATTCCAAAATATAAAAATAATTATTTGGAATAAACTTCATTTATAGCGTATCGATTATTCACGTATACTTATTTTTCAATTATGAATGGAACATCCTGGCATTAAATGGATTTTCTACAAAATAGTTTGTTTATTATTTAGAAGGAGTCATCGAATGCGACCTGTGCGCCTATGGTACAAATCTTGTCAGAATTATGGGATCTCCCTCCGGTAAATTGATAATTAAGTTTAATATTTGTTTTGCAGAAGCCATAAAATAGAGTTTAAAAAATCCAATTAATTTGAAAATATTCAAAATTGCTCACAGATTATAGATTGTAAAAGAATGAATTAACGGAGATATTTTACCAAACTCAATGATTACAAATTGTTAGCAGAATCATACAATCTTGACTTTCATCACGATCAAATATATATTGACACGTGAACAATTTTATTAATTGAGGTAACTAAAATGCACGAAAATAATAATGATTTTCTTAAATATGTGCCAATTTTTTCAGAGTTAGACGATAACACACTGAATCAAATAGCAAAGATAGGTATAAGAAAAACTTTTCCAAAAGATACCGTTGTTTTATTCGAACACGAAACCGGCTCTGCTCTTTTTGTAATTGCTTCCGGAAAGGTAAAGGTATCACGCGTAAGCGATGACGGAAAAGAGGTAATTTTAACAATTCTCGGTGAATCCGACTTTTTTGGTGAAATGGCAATTTTAGACGGCCTGACCCGTTCAGCAAATGTTACTGCCATGGAAGATTCTGAATTATTTATAATTCAAAGAAGCGAATTTTTAGAACTGCTTCATAGTCATCCTGAAATTGCAGTGGCATTATTACAAGAGTTGACACAAAGACTAAGAGCAGCGGACATGAAAATTAAATCGCTCTCTCTTAAGGACGCCGAGGGAAAGGTTGCAACAGTTATTTTGCAATTAGCCGATGATATAGGAAAAATAAAACAAGGCACGGTGGAAATCGAAAAGCTACCCTTTCAACATGATTTGGCCAACATGGCGGGCACTTCCAGAGAAACCATATCCCGAACCCTTCATTCGTTTGCTAAAAAAGGTCTTGTAGAATTAGACGGTTCAAGGTTGAGGATCATCGACTATGAAAAATTTAAGGAAATATTCAGTTAGTTAATGTAGGTAATATTTAAATATATGAATGGGAAAGTAGATTTACATACACATACAAATTATTCAGACGGTTTCTACTCTCCCCGGGAACTTTTACAAAAAGCTAAAGAGGCAGGTATTGATACAATCAGTATCACCGACCATGATAATCTTGCTGCCATTAATGAGGCTATAGAATTTGGTAAAAAAATCGGAATAAATGTTATACCCGGAGTTGAGATCAGTACCGATATTGAGGATAAAGAAATACACATCCTTGCATACTTTATTGAACAGGATAACGAGGAACTTGAAAGATATCTTCATTTCTTCAGGGAAGAAAGACTTAAAAGAGCAATAAGGATTGTGTCTAAACTCAATAATCTGGGACATTCCATCACTATCGATGATGTTCTTCATTTTGCTAATAATTCCGCTGTGGGAAGACCTCACATTGCGCAGGCTATGCTTGAAAGAGGTATCGTTTCAAATTATTATGAGGCATTCAATAAGTTTATCGGGAACAACAAACCGGCATATGAAAAGAAAGTTCATATTTCTCCACAGAGCGCTTTTAAAATAATAAATGACGCCGGAGGTTTAACTTTTGTTGCACACCCCGGTAATATGCCGGAAAATATTCTTAAAGAATTAATCTCAGCTGGAGTAGACGGAATCGAAGTTATTCATCCGTCGCATTCACCCCAGTTGAGTAGGTTTTACAGAGGAATTGTAAATGAATATTTTCTACTTGAATCGGGTGGTTCCGATTTTCACGGAGGAAAAAGGGAAGATGATAAAAACCTGGGTAATTTTAATACAAGTATACAGGTGGTAGAAGCGATGAGACAACAGTTAATTAGAAATTCGGCTTAAATCTCCCTAAGTTGATCATTTTTTAATTAATTTGCTGCCGGCTCCATTGTTTAATAATCGGTCTATTTATATTTTAGCATTACAATTTATAAAATCTAATTCGTCAAATGAATATTATTGAAGGAAAATTGGTTGTTAAAGATCATAAATTTGCTGTAATCGTAAGCAGGTTTAATGAATTTATCGGTCAGAAATTATTAGAAGGATCTCTGGATTGCTTAAAGAGACACGGCTGCTCCGATGAAAATATAGATGTTGTAAAAGTTCCGGGGGCATTTGAAATTCCTTTAACTGCCGACAAATTGGCTGCTTCAAATAAGTATGCAGCTATCATTTGCCTGGGGGCAGTAATTAGAGGCGCTACTCCTCATTTTGATTATGTCTCAAGCAATATGAGCAGCGGGATAGCCCAAGTTTCATTGAAGCGTGGCATTCCGATTGCGTTTGGAGTACTTACGACGGATACCATAGAACAGGCTATCGAAAGAGCCGGTACTAAAGCAGGAAACAAAGGATGGGATGCGGCTTTAACAGCTATTGAAATGGCAGATCTAAATTCGCAATTTTAATGTGTAATTTATACCCTTCAACATGATTTCTTCCCTAAAAGATGAAAAGAAACGGACATTAATATTTGGAATAATAATTTTCTCCTTTACCCTATTAATTTACCTCCCTTCCCTATATATTCCGTTTGTCAGCGATGAATTTTCCTTTATATGGAGAAATCAAATTCACTCATTTGGAAGTACATTCCATTTATTTAATTTCCAAATTTATGATTCACCCTATTACCGGCCGCTACCCGATTTTATTTCGGGAATTTTTACCTTACTATTCGGATACAACGTGGTCTTTTACAGGATTTTTAATTTAACCCTGCACGGACTGAACGGTGTAATTTTATTTTATCTGGTTTCTGCTATTCTCAGGGAACATCCGAAGGGACAATTAATTGCCCTATTCTCCGCTTTATTTTTCTGTGCTTTTCCCCTGCATGATTATGCAGTTATCTGGAATACGGATTTGTTCGATAGAGTAATGACTATTTTTTATCTTCTTGGTCTCTTAACTTTTATTAAAAACGGATTTCGTCCGGGCATTTATTCCATGCTGTTTTTTGTATTTGCTATCCTTTCGAAGGAAATGGCTTTAAGCTTCCCCCTCATTATTTGGTTGACATCATATTTTTTAAAAGAACCGAGATTTAAAATTAAAAAAAGTATAATTGACTCTTTACCTTATGCAGTTGTTGCTATTCTTTTAATTTTAATGCGTATTATTTTATTTAACAATAATTTATTCAACACACATGGCGTGCACTCACATGCTAATCTTCTTGATGTTATAAAAGATTATACCTATTTCCTTGGAATGCTGGTGTTTCCATTCCTCCTTAGAGAAATGCAAGCTTTTCTTTCTCTTCATAAAATATTGTTTTTTTCAGGTGGTGCATTAATATTTTGCGGGATGATTTACTTTTTATTCAAATACCGGAAAAAAGATTATCTCTTATTTTTCTTTATATTATTTATCATTCTCACAATTGCACCGGCAAGCCGTTTATTAATGAGATGGTATTTATATTTACCCTCAGTGGGATTTACCTCTTTATTAGC
The DNA here is from genome assembly GCA_963751355.1 of uncultured Ignavibacteriales bacterium. GTDB lineage: Bacteria > Bacteroidota > Ignavibacteria > Ignavibacteriales > Ignavibacteriaceae > CAVVVS01. The sequence goes on from CAVVVS010000061.1 coordinate 116,422, forward strand.
CTATTTTATTGTCTCATTTAATTCAAAACGGACTAAAACGGCGGTTACTGTTTTGATGGTAATTTTGGTAATCTACACAGGGGGACTTCTGAGGAGAGAAAATATGTGGGTTCAAAATTCACGTAAAGCAATTCATAGCCTAAGTAGTTTTATAGTAAAATACCACGATGAGATTGCGAAAAATCAAGAAGTTAGGTTTTTAACTATCCCGGGTAAAGTGGATGACATACCGGTTTTCCAACTCGGTTTTGATAAATTATTTAATTATTATTTTGGTGGTAATAATAAAATTATGGTCAAGGTCGATATAAAAAGCTATCTTTCAAATTTTAATGATTCTATAATTATAAGGCAGCAAAATAATTATATAGAACTTTCACAAACAAATGATAATTATTTTATACTTTTTAATGATGAAAAAAATGTTAAATTTGAACACCAAAATTATAAAAATGGTAAACTCATTTCCCTGTCAATCAAAAAGCCGGAGGTTAAGGATAAGATACTTATTACTTTTTCAAATGGAAAGTTCTATAAATTGTAAGGGAAAAGATGAAGAATATCTCATTTAGTATCTTACTCATCCTTCTGGTTACGAGTTCTTCTAAAAGCCAGCAAATAACCAACTGGAAAAATTATACTGATATGAAATCGGTAAGAAGCCTTGTTGCCGACGGAAACGGCATTTGGGCAGCCACCGGAGGCGGTGCGTTTTATTATAATGCTATTGCAGACTCATTCAGCACTCTTCACAAAACTGACGGTTTAACAGGTTCTTCATTAACCGCGGTAACTATCGACAAAGAGGGTAAAATCTGGTTTGGCAGTGATGACGGTGTTATCGATGTATATAATCCCTCTGATAAATCCTTTAATACCATTCTTGATATCGCAAATTCCGATAAGGATAATAAGAGCATTAATGATTTAATTGCTTCGGGGGATACGATTATTGTATCTACCGATTTCGGTATTTCATTAATCAATTCGAATAAATTAATTTTTTACGATAGTTTTTTTAGATTCGGCAGTTTTCCTTCAAATATTGTCGTTAATTCTGCTAAAAAAATCGGCTTAATATACGCATCTACTGTTGGAGGAGTAGCTATTCAGAAAAAGGGAGCAGTAAATCTCTCTGCACCGGAATCTTGGAATGTCTACACATCCGCAGAAGGCTTACCTTCTGATAATGTGCATAAAATAGTTGCATTTAATAATTCTATAATTGCGGCAACCGATAAAGGGCTGGCAGCGTATCAAGGAAATCAATGGACTCAATTTCTTCCTCAATTAAATAATCAAAATATTTTCGATATTATAACTGCCGGTGATACTCTATTTATAATTGCTGCATCGAGCAGTAACTCATCATCAATATATGCCTACTCCGGAAGCGTTTTAATTAAAAAAAGTTCATCAAATGGCCTTTCAACAAAACTTGCTTTTTCTAACAAAATGGGTTTGCTAACCGGAACCAGCGAAGGTATTTATCTTGTCAATCATTCAGGAACAAATAATTCGTATTTATACCCGAACGGTCCCAGAGCAAATCAGTTCCCTGGAATGACAGTAGATAATAACGGAAATCTATGGTGTGCCTCCGGCAGAGACGTGACCGGAATTGGTTATTATGAATTCGACGGAAAACATTGGGACAACTACCATCGTTCCAATTCGCCGAACCTTATAACAAATGCTTTACATGATGTTTATGCGGCTCCGGATAACACTGTCTACTTCGGTAGTTGGGGTAAGGGCTATATCAGGATTAAAAACGGCATAATACAATCATTCGACAATAAAAATACCGGGATGTACGGAATAGTTGAAAATCCAAATTTTTTAGTTATTTCCGGTTTTGCAACTGATTCGCAAAATAATCTTTGGGTGCTTAATTATGGCGCAGCGGATAGAAAGCCTTTAACAATGTTGACACCGGATAGTACCTGGTATCATTTTTCTGTTCCCGCAACATCAAACCAATATTTAACACAGTATTTTTATCTTGTAGTCGATCAATATGACACTAAGTGGTTTAGCTGCCAGGATGCTAACAGGAGCGGATTGTACTATTTTAATGAAAATAAAACTTTTAATAATACCAATGATGATAAGTCAGGATACCTTACAACCGGAAGTGGTTTAAATAGTAATACCATTACCGCAATCGCCGTTGACAGAAGAGGAGATGTCTGGGTAGGAACAAATTTAGGCGTTAACATAATCAGTAGTACTTATACAATTACTCAGAACGAAACACCTCAGCTCAGCATTACATCCGTTTTTTCTTTGAGACAGCAAACCATCAACTGTTTGGCTGTTGATCCGCTCAACAGAAAATGGGTCGGTACAAATCAAGGCTTATTGCTTGTGAATTCCGACGGCTCCAGTTTATTAGCTGCTTTTAACACTACAAACAGTGCATTACTTTCAAATCAGATCCGTAGTATTGCAATTGATGATAACACCGGGAAAGTATTTGTCGGAACCGATGCGGGGTTAACTTCATTTAATACAGCCGCTATTAAACCCGTTGATGGTTTTACAAAGTTATTCGTATATCCGAGCCCGTTTATATTACAAAACGATAATAATAAGTTAACCATCGATGGTTTAGTCAAGGATTCTGAAATTAAA
>CAVVVS010000062.1:0-112888 GCA_963751355.1 uncultured Ignavibacteriales bacterium
AAAGGGATTGTCATCAAGGCAAACAAAGAATACCAGACAACCCAGACCGAGATAATGAAGAACAATTCGGAACAGCTTGCCGCAGAACAAAAAGCGCGGCTTGAAGCTGAAAATAGGGCAGCTAAGGCACAAGCAGACCTTGCAAAACTTGCAGCAGTTAAGGAAGAAGAACGCGGACTGGTAATTACACCTTTCGGGCAGTGTCCTCTTTTGCTTCTAGCAAATCGGAACTCTTGCCGGCGGCGCAGAATCGGCTGAATCGTGTTGCCGATGCGCTCTTAGAGACTAAAGAACGAAGATTAACCGTTGAGGGTTATACGGATTCACAGGGTTCTTCCAGTTATAACCAGGATTTATCACAGAGGCGTGCTGATGCAGTTCGGTCGTACCTTATCTCGCGCGGCTACCCGGGCAATTTGATACTAGCGCAGGGTATCGGTGAAAATAGACCGGTTGCGGACAATTCCAACGCAGAAGGTAGAGCTAACAATAGACGTGTAGAGATTGTCATCGATCGTACTGCCAAATAGCCGGCAGGTTAATAAATATTCTTTTAAACGAGGCCCGGAAATATTCCGGGTCTTTTGTACTTTAACGGAGAATAGACTTTATCATTTTTTTACATATTAATTACTTCCGAGCAATAATATTGGTTTATGAACTGATTCATTAATTCTTAATCCTGATAGACTTTTCAATAGTGCCGCAGAGTAATGGAAATTCTCAGAAATATATGCAAGATATGTAGCCATCGAATTTGAATTAAATGAAAAAACGAAGTAATAAGCGAATAATTATTATTTCATTAGGATTCCGAAAAAAATGTTAAAAGTTAAATTAATATTCCTGTTATTTTTCTGTATATCATGCACATGGCTTGCACAAGCTCAGCAAAAATTTCCTACACTCATTCGATCATCGATTGAGGATGAAATTGTTATTCTCACCATTGATAAACATGTATACTTCCCGGGTGATACTGTTCGTTTAAAAGTACAACGAACCGACACCACGAGAAAAGTTATTATAACACCAATCTTAATCATCGAAGGTACAACACTAAATTCAATAAAGCATAACAACTACAATGCAGTTATACCCCAGGCATGTACACCGGGTTTGTATCGGGTTCGTCTCGGAGTTTTGGATTCTCAGGGACGGCGTTTTGTTTATGAAACCGATTGCGTTGTAGATGTTGAAGAGCACCAGGCAATTGAGCAGATAAGCAGGTACGTACGCATTGAACCTAAAGCCGGCAGTGAAGATATGCACTCGCCTGTAACGCTCGACCGCAGTCAAGTACGAAACATCCGGGTGATATTTCAGCGTGATAGTATCCGGCCGGGAATGGGTCCTCAGTTTGTTACAATAAGGACAACAGTGCAATTGCGGGACGGAACCACTGCACAAACTTTTCAACGACGTGTATTAACATTCCGAAATAACAACGACCCTGACCGGGACCGTGCTATGTTAATTCAATACCGCAATGCTTACGGCGCATATGCAGCAATCCGGGCGGAGGAATTTTCGCAAGTACACATACATGTAGATTCCCTGCCCGATTGGGCTATTATAAAGATAAATATCGAGCCTGACTATACTATAAAAATCGGAGGTTATGATAGAAACAACTCATATACCCGCTATTTCCGTATAAGAGGTCCAAAAATTGAGATCGGCTTCTCCCTCGGGATACCTAAAGTTTTGTTTGATTCACAGGCAAAAGATTCCTTGGACTACGGTAACACAAGTGCAATGATACGATTTTATTATGTGAATGAATTAACCGGAAATCGATTTCCGGTTAACCTTGGTGTAGGAACCTTCGGTGTTAATTCTCCTCTCGATGTTAATGTTGGGCGCGGGGGATTTGCACTTTCGATTTTCCTTGATTTGGCTGAGATGACCAGAATTCTAGGAATCAATTTAGTCAAGAAAATCACCGGGGGGCTGGAGTTTGCTCCGTTCTTCCCTATTAAAAAGAGGTCACGATTTTTAATTGACGCTCAAATAGGCATTCTGCTTTAAATTTAAATATGTCCGTAAGGGAAAAAGAACAAATATGCAATCTGATTAAGATGCCTTAACAAAAATTTTTTGCGAAAGGTTAACCTTAAGCGTTAGCCTACATTCTATTATTTAACCTCACAACCGGGTATTAATTAACTGTAATTAAACAATATGGAGCCTATTTTTCCAAAATTATTCACGAAAAAACAACTTATCATAGAGCAACAGGATTAATCCATTTTTCATTCTTTTGATCTATTGAGTTATCGAATTTTTTGTCTTAATATTCGAGAGGTAAGATACACGTATAAAAGATATTTTGATCCCAAAAAAAGGCGGGAAATAGAAATATTTAAGCAAAAACAGCGGAAGACCTAACACAAATATGTTATCTGATTAAGATATCTTACGAGATACTCTCTCCAGAAGGGTTAACGTTTAGTGTTCCCTCCGCTAAGCGTTAACCTATATTTTCCCTTACACGGCCTCACAAACTTGATAAATCTGCAGCCTATTTTTTCAAAATTATTTGTGAAGAAACTAGTTATCCCGAATCAATAGGATTAATCCATTTTTCGTTCTTTTGGTCTATTGAGTTACCGAATTTTTTGTCTTAATATCTAATAGGTAAATACACTTATAAATGATGATTTAACCTAAAATGAGGGTAAAGAATAAGAATTGAAAGAAAGACTTAGGGAGAACCGAAAAAGGAAAGAGAACGAACATGCAATCTGTTAAGAATTCTTAACAGAAGCATTTTCCAGAAGGGTTAACGTTTAGTTCCCCCGCTAAGCGTTAACCTATTTTATCCGGAAGCTTACAAGCATGTAAAACAAACTTCCGATAAAAAATGGAGTCCGTTTTTTTCTAAGGTTAACCTTAAAAATCAAGTAATCCCTTAAGAACCAAGCTAATAATTAAAAAATATGAAAAATAAAAATGCCTCTCAGATAGCATCATCAAATGAACCATCTTATGTAGTAGGTATAGGTGCGTCCGCCGGAGGCCTGGATGCTCTTGAAACATTTTTCAGCAATATGCCGGATAACTCAGGCATGGCTTTTATCGTTGTGTCGCATTTGGACCCGTATCATAAAAGTATTATGCCGGAGCTAATTCAAAAATTTACTAAGATGAAATTATTTCAAGCTGAAGACGGAATGGCAGTTAAGCCTAATCATGTGTACGTTGCGCCGGCAAACCGTGATTTAGGAATACTTCACGGAATAATCCAACTGATAGAACCCCTTGAAGCACACGGATTCCGCCTGCCGATTGATTTTTTCTTCAAATCTCTTTCTGTCGGATTTAGGCGAAAAAGCTATTTGTATTATTCTCTCCGGAATGGCATCAGACGGCACTGCAGGATTGAAAGCCGTTAAGAGTGAATTGGGAATGGTAATGGTCCAGGATCCCAAATCGGCAAAGTTCGATGGTATGCCGGGCAGCGCCATTAACACCGGGTTAGCCGATTACATTCTTCCCCCTGAAGAAATGCCGGATCAGTTAATTAAATATACATCCCAAAAAGTTAAAGGTGTTTTATTAGATAAAGCAATTACCGATGGAAAAATTCCCGATGCACTTCAAAAAATTTTCATACTTCTCAGAACTCAAACCGGTCACGATTTTTCACTTTACAAAAGAAATACAATATACAGGCGCGTGGAAAGGAGAATGAATGTTTCGCAATTGGAAAGTCTTCCGGATTATATACGGCTGCTTCAGGAAAAGCCCGCAGAAATAGAAAGCTTGTTTAAAGAGATTTTAATTGGAGTTACAAATTTTTTCAGAGATCCCGAATCTTTCGAGAAATTGAAGATACTATTATTAGAGTTAGTAAATAATAAACCGAACAATGGTCAAATAAGAATTTGGGTGCCCGGATGTTCTACCGGTGAAGAAGCATATTCTATTGCAATTGTATTAAAAGAATGCATGAGTGAAACGAAAAAATATTTCAACGTGCAGATATTTGCAACAGATATCGATAGCGAAGCTATTGAAAAGGCTCGCATTGGTTCGTTTTCAGGAATTGAACCCGATGTCGGAAAAGAACGTTTGAATCGTTTTTTTACTTCAGAGGGAAATGTTTATCATATTCGTAAAGAAATCAGAGAAATGCTGGTTTTTGCACCGCAAAGTTTGATTAAAGATCCCCCGTTTACCAAACTCGATCTAATCTCATGCCGCAATCTTTTAATTTATTTCAATAGCGAATTACAGAAAAAAATAATCCCGCTATTCCATTATAGCCTTTTACCCAATGGAATACTTTTTCTCGGCTCATCTGAAACAATTAGCGGATTTGTTGATTTGTTTTCAATACTGGATAAGAAATGGAAATTTTATAAAAGAAAAGATTCAATATACTCAGCACAACCTTTTATTGAATTCCCGGTATCGCGGGTAAGGGGAAAAACCTATGAGGCTATTACAAACATAAACGAAGTAAAAAATATTACCCGGCTGGCGGAAAAAGCTATCCTGCAAAGCTATTCTCCAAATTGTGTTATAATAACCGGGAACGGTGATATACTTTATATACATGGAAGAACCGGCAAATATCTTGAGCTTACAAACGGTGAAGCTAAGATGAACATTTTTGAAATGGCACGGGAAGGATTGCAGCAAGAACTTCCCGCACTAATAAGAAAGGTTTTGTTGGGCAATAAAGAATTGACTGCAGAAGAGATAAAAGTAAAAACAAACGGCAGAGCCCGGTTTATAAATATTACGGTTAAACCTATCAAGGAACCGGCTGAACTGCAGGGTTCTATGTTAGTTATTTTTGATGATGTAAAACCGGGGAAAAGTGCACCGGTTTCTAAAATAAACCATCATGATAAGAAATCCGAAAAAATTATTAAAGGAATTGAACACGAATTAAAATCTGTTAAAGAGAATTTACGCTCAACAATTGAAGAATTGGAAACTTCAAATGAGGAACTTAAATCGACTAACGAAGAAATGCAGTCAACCAACGAAGAGATGCAAAGTTCAAATGAAGAATTGGAAACTTCGAAAGAAGAGCTGCAATCGCTAAACGAAGAATTGATTACGGTGAACAGCGAGCTTCAAAATAAGAATGATGAATTATCAATCATTAATAATGATATGAAAAACCTACTTGACAGCATTGAAGTCCCTACCATCTTTCTTGATAATAATTTAGTTATTAAAAGATTTACGCATCACGCAACAAAGGTTGTCAATCTAATCTCTTCCGATATAGGCAGGCCGATAAATCATATTGTTACAAACCTGCAATATGAAAGATTAATTGAAGATATCCAGGAAGTTTTAAGAACACTAAGCCGGAAAGAAATTGAGTTACAAACCAAAGACGGTGTCTGGTATCAAATGAGAATATTACCATACCGGACAAAAAGCAACCTCATCGACGGAGTTGTAATTACATTTTCAGATATTAATTATATTAAAAAATCTTCCGAGAGAATCAATAAGTTGAACAAGGAAGTTAAGCTTGCGCGTGAGTATGCCGATAATATCATTGATACAGTGAGAGAGTCGCTCCTTATTCTGGATAAAAATATGAAGGTTATTTCAGCCAACAGGTCTTTTTATAAAATGTTTAATACCATAAGCGAAAATACAGTAGGCATGTTTATATATGAACTTGATAATAAAAGTTGGGATATACCTGAATTGCGGGAACTACTTGAGCAAATTATTCCCAAACGTAATTTTTTTGAGAATTATGGAATTGAATACAATTTTGTTAATGAAGGCAAGAAGGAATTAATATTGAATGGGCGCCAGATACTTCACGGAGATAAAGGGACTAAACTAATTCTTCTTGCCATTCAATATAAAGATATAAAATAAGGGGGGGGAATAAATGGAACATATGAAAAAAGGACAGGGAAATGTCAATATTAAATCTAAACAGGCCGATGTTGAAAAACTTGAGGATGTAAAAAAACTTGTAGAACTCCTTCAAATACATCAAGTTGAACTGGAACACCAGAATGAAGAGCTTAGAATTACCCAGGAGGAATTGGAGGTATCAAGAAATAAATATGTAAAACTCTTTGATTTTTCACCAATCCCCTACTTCACACTTGATATTAACGGAGTAATTAAAGAGACCAATTTAAGCGCAAGCTATATGGTTGGAATTAGCAGAAATAAAATGATTGGGAAAAATTTCATTTCGTACATTTTGCCGGATAGTAGAGAAATATATAAACATTTTATTAAAACTGTTTTTGACTCTTCGACAAAACACTCCTGCGAATTAAAAGTATTGAATAATGATAAACAGGTATTCTACGTTCTGCTTGAAGGTATAAATCTGGAAAATGCACTGGAATCAGATCAAAAATGCCAAATTGCATTAATTGATATGACGGGATACAAAAAGATTGAAGCTTCAATAAAAGAAACGAACAAAGAACTTAATAAACTCAACGCTACTAAGGATAAATTATTTTCAATAATTGCGCACGATTTAAAAAGCCCTTTCCTTTCTTTGCTCGGTTCTTCAGAATTGATTGCTACAGAAATCGATAGACTATCGAAAGAGAAGATTAAAGTCTTAAGCAAAGGGTTAAATAAAAATTTGGTAAATCTTTTTGATCTTTTAAATAATTTGCTTAATTGGTCGCTAACACAAAGAGATATGATAGACTATAATCCGTTAATTATCAATCTCAACGAGATGATAAATAAAATGATTCAAGCGACGGAACATGTTGCAGTAAAGAAAGATATTTCTGTTTCCAACAATATAGATATGAATATTTATGTTTTTGCAGATGCTAACATGCTTCGCTCGGTTATTCAGAACCTTATAATGAATGCATTAAAATTTAATCAGCCGGGAGGAAAGGTATTTATCACATCTGTAAAAAATGGCGATTTTGTAGAAGTTTCTATCGAGGACACGGGTGTAGGAATAGCGCCTGAAAAATCTTCCGAAATATTCGACTTCAATACATCGAATTCTACTTATGGAACAGCCGGGGAAAAAGGAACAGGGCTGGGATTACCCCTTTGTAAGGAATTTGTTGAAAGAAATAATGGTAGAATTTGGGTAGAAAGTGAATCAGGAAAAGGATCAAAGTTTACGTTTACATTACCCTACTCGGTTTCTCCTTCTTAAAGCGGGTAAAATTTGTTTTATAATTACGTTAAGGTATGTTCAATAATATTTCCGGTTTGTTGATTGAGACTTAAAGTTATTTTGAAAAGATTGACTCAACTTTTGGCTCACTTTTAACAGACCATTGAGGCTGACGCTAAAATAATTTTTCCTTTCTCCAATTTAATTGCAATTTATCGTTCGGCACCATCTGCTTTCTATTCCCCGCAAAATATTACTTTATAGGCAAAGCTTTGAAACTGCCGCTAAACGAATGAAGATAAGATTAGGTTATCTCAACATTTATCCGTATCTTTAATTGTTTAGCACTAGGCTAAATTGTTTTATATATTATTTTTTAGAGGTTCTTAATTGAGTACTAAATTATTTGTAGGTTCTCTGCCATGGTCGGTAGATGATAGTCAGTTGGAAGCCGCTTTTGAAGCGCATGGTACAGTTGTTTCGGCAAAAGTTATTAAAGACCGTGATACGGGTCGTTCCAGAGGGTTCGGCTTTGTTGAAATGGAGAATTCTACTGATGCAACAAATGCTTTAAATGCATTGAACAACTCGGAATTATCCGGAAGAAATATCGTAGTTAATGAAGCTAAAGCACGCGATTAAAAGATATTTAATCTTGTTTTCTGAAAGGCGTCTCAATGAGACGCTTTTTTTTTGTGCTTAATGTAGAATCACTTTTCAATTAAAATATTCCGCCGGATCAGTGGAATTGAATTGGGAAATAGAAAGCATGAGAATATTTTGCTGGTAAGAGGCAAAACTCCGTATAATTAGGAGCAAAATAATAGCTTTTCCCGGGAATCGGTAGAATTTAAAGAATTAGAAAATTTTTAATATTCACTGCATCTCAATAATTATCCGCTCTTAATATTTCTCATGCATCCCCGTTTCCTGTGTTACGGAAGAAGGTTCAAATTTATTACACCATTATTTTATTGTAATATTACCACGAAATTCCCTTCTCCAAGCAGTATTGTTTTATTACCGTGCGCTTTAGCATCAATATTTACGGTGCCGTTTTTCGATTCGCATTCAATAAATTTGTATCCACGCCGGGTAATAGAAATAGAAGTTTCACCTTCTTCGTTATTTACTTTTATAAACGGGAAGATACCGTTTATCGAAACGTTTCCCGAATGTGTATTTATAATAATGTTCTTATTTGAAGGAATGTGCAAATAGTGAATATTATCTTCATGATATGTATTTATACCGATAGCCCAGATACTTTTAAGGTGTACCGGGTTAACAATCAACTCACTTCCGATCAATTCTGTTTCAATATTATACGGTTTCCTCTCTTTCTCGTTGGAATAACCGATTATATTCCCTTCTTTTTTTGATGTAATATCAATTTCATTCGTGAGGAATCTGTATTCACCAGAATAATTTTCCCTTCGAGTTTTATTTCAACAAATTTAGTACCTGTCAGATCTATTTCACGAGTTGATTTAGTTTGGCTTTGAGCATTAATATTAATCATTGTTACAAAATCAATATTTATAGAACTATTTTTCCTTTTGTTCCTCATATATGGTTATAGATAATACTATGTATACCAAGGTATTATATTAAAAAAATTATTTTTTACTTATAAATAATTTTAACGCCTTGGTAAGTGCAAAATAAATTAAAAATGACGCGGCAAAACCGCACTGGATAAGCTTAAACTCGTAGGGCAGTTCGTATTTCAATTCTATAATAGTTCGATTAAAACGGTATTACCGAAGTTCCCCGGGTATTAAGATTAAAATTTCAATTCTATAATAGTTCGATTAAAACTGAGCCGTTCTGATAAGGATTGCCGCCCTGAGTAACATTTCAATTCTATAATAGTTCGATTAAAACCCGGGATTTCACCTTCTTCCTTATTCTGGGAAATTCATTTCAATTCTATAATAGTTCGATTAAAACTTCTTTTCTAAATTCAAATTCAACTTCAAATGCTATATTTCAATTCTATAATAGTTCGATTAAAACCTACTCCAGGACCGGTTTCAAGTTCCACTACTAATAATTTCAATTCTATAATAGTTCGATTAAAACCTGCTGTTGTTCAGGCTTATTCTGATTGGATCCATATTTCAATTCTATAATAGTTCGATTAAAACTGGAAGTGAAGTATCTTGCGAATTCGATTCAGGGCAATTTCAATTCTATAATAGTTCGATTAAAACTCTTCCGGATGCATATAATCCGTGTGTATAACCGTTATTTCAATTCTATAATAGTTCGATTAAAACATGGAGGATTAGGAGTAGGAGTAAGCTATTCAACATTTCAATTCTATAATAGTTCGATTAAAACGTTCGCACTTGCGGGCTTAGTCCTTGCGGTGGTTTTATTTCAATTCTATAATAGTTCGATTAAAACAGTAATAATTAAGCGATGTCGCACTTACTGTAGCACTATTTCAATTCTATAATAGTTCGATTAAAACATTGACACCTAACCCCGAATAAGCTCTTATTAAGTCATTTCAATTCTATAATAGTTCGATTAAAACGCATAAACTTCCGGAATAACCCTTCTCATAATTACAATTTCAATTCTATAATAGTTCGATTAAAACGTCCTAATGTCATAAAGCATTATTCCTTTCATCCGAGATTTCAATTCTATAATAGTTCGATTAAAACGATGTATTTTTACAAGGTTCCCGGTTCCTGGATTAATTTCAATTCTATAATAGTTCGATTAAAACCTAAGCTCATTAGTAAATTTGCACCCCGCGACAATTATTTCAATTCTATAATAGTTCGATTAAAACTTTAGCAGCGAGTAAATTTGTCAGTTCACCTCTTGTATTTCAATTCTATAATAGTTCGATTAAAACTTTAGGAATGAATTATCAAATTGGTCTGCTTAAACTCTTTATTTCAATTCTATAATAGTTCGATTAAAACGGAGTTACGAGAAAATGAAAGTGTTTTGAACTGCATTTCAATTCTATAATAGTTCGATTAAAACCATCCGGTGATTTCACAAGTAAAGGCATACTATATTATATTTCAATTCTATAATAGTTCGATTAAAACCCCACTAATAAATGCTATAAAAAATGCTAAGGCTATATTTCAATTCTATAATAGTTCGATTAAAACCTTTGGCAGTTTGTTCGGGATCAATAAAATTATAAATTTCAATTCTATAATAGTTCGATTAAAACTATATCAAAAATAGATTAAGAAGTTTACACCTGCAAATTTCAATTCTATAATAGTTCGATTAAAACCCGCAAGCGTCACGGCTGTTGTATCACTTGCAGGAAATTTCAATTCTATAATAGTTCGATTAAAACGTGCTTTCGTTCCGGAACTTTTATCTTCAATGCCTTAATTTCAATTCTATAATAGTTCGATTAAAACCAACTGATAAATTTAATTGTCGTGATAAGTCCCTTATTTCAATTCTATAATAGTTCGATTAAAACGAGATCGTAAAAGCAATGATTCTCTATTCAAATAAGATTTCAATTCTATAATAGTTCGATTAAAACTCGTTGAGAAGGGCTTAAACCCGAGCCGTTTTTCGATTTCAATTCTATAATAGTTCGATTAAAACTCAAATTTCAATATAACCTCATGCCTCATTTCTTCAGATTTCAATTCTATAATAGTTCGATTAAAACTGTGCGAACTTGTTGATTGGGACAACGAAAAACGAATTTCAATTCTATAATAGTTCGATTAAAACTGGAATCTTTTAAATCTGTTAAAGCGGCTAAAACAATTTCAATTCTATAATAGTTCGATTAAAACGTTGCAACGTTGGCTCCATGGGTATTGGTGTGAGCGATTTCAATTCTATAATAGTTCGATTAAAACATTATTCACGATGATAGATATTGTTTTTTGAGCAAAATTTCAATTCTATAATAGTTCGATTAAAACGAGCAAATTGACTCTGTTAAGACGAGACTAAAAGACAATTTCAATTCTATAATAGTTCGATTAAAACCCAGGCACAATGCCAAATTAAGCCGAAGTAATTAACATTTCAATTCTATAATAGTTCGATTAAAACACCATTAATGCGGTACTACTTGGAATGAAAAATGAAATTTCAATTCTATAATAGTTCGATTAAAACTTTTAGAATTTTTTGATAGTGAGACCGTGAGACTTTAATTTCAATTCTATAATAGTTCGATTAAAACCTTAAACCTCTCATCGTCTATCACCACCGTTCTGCATTTCAATTCTATAATAGTTCGATTAAAACCTGCTTCAGACCTAAGCTAAACAAAGATGACGAATATTTCAATTCTATAATAGTTCGATTAAAACAGCATAAGTGATGATCCTGAACAATTAGAGGAATAAATTTCAATTCTATAATAGTTCGATTAAAACAAAAGCAATAGAAGCGGAAAAAAATGACTTAGCCGAATTTCAATTCTATAATAGTTCGATTAAAACAATAATGTTAATGACATTATTTTTTATGCTACTGAATTTCAATTCTATAATAGTTCGATTAAAACTTGCCAGTCCGAAAAGAAACCGAACTGCGTACCTTTATTTCAATTCTATAATAGTTCGATTAAAACCTAAAGACAGTACGTTTACGGCAACAGCTAAAATGTTATTTCAATTCTATAATAGTTCGATTAAAACGGAATTGCTGTACATAGCACGACGTTCAAATAAATATTTCAATTCTATAATAGTTCGATTAAAACCAACTATCCCAACTAATTATATTTATTCTTTAATAAATTTCAATTCTATAATAGTTCGATTAAAACGCTAGTGCAATAACGTTCTTAACATTTAAGGTGTCATTTCAATTCTATAATAGTTCGATTAAAACACTGAGGGGACTAATCAATTTCATGTAATTATGCGAATTTCAATTCTATAATAGTTCGATTAAAACAATGCTAAAATATGTCGATAAAAATTTCAAATATCATTTCAATTCTATAATAGTTCGATTAAAACGGTAACTGCACGATTTTAACTAAGACTTTTGAAAAAATTTCAATTCTATAATAGTTCGATTAAAACGGCAGGGATAGATTAGTTCATAAGGGATATATGCTAATTTCAATTCTATAATAGTTCGATTAAAACTAAAGACGGCACGTTTACGGCAACTGCTAAAATGTTATTTCAATTCTATAATAGTTCGATTAAAACACAAGTGAACGATCCCTTTGCACTTGCGCCATCACCATTTCAATTCTATAATAGTTCGATTAAAACAACACTTTCACAGTATTATCTTGCATATAAGCCTATATTTCAATTCTATAATAGTTCGATTAAAACCAATTCCCAAATTTCTGGAGATAATGGAAATGCCGCATTTCAATTCTATAATAGTTCGATTAAAACTAGGTTGACAATAAATACCCCGGTTCTAATTGTTGTAATTTCAATTCTATAATAGTTCGATTAAAACGGGTACTGGTGAATTTTGCATATCCGCCGTAAGTGTATTTCAATTCTATAATAGTTCGATTAAAACTAACCTTAGTGTTTAATGTACCGTATGAAAATGCTAATTTCAATTCTATAATAGTTCGATTAAAACAGCCGAAATTTATGCTTTTTTAGGCTGTATTTCAAGCTTTTTTGCTGCCGTGCATCGTCGACCCATAATAATGTAAAAATACGGGGGGATCGACGACATACACTAATTTCATTAATTATCACCAATAAAATTATTGAATTTGTGTTAATTAGTGCAATTCGTGAATTGAGTTTATATAAAACTGTCGGTTTCATTCTTTTCTATGCCGATGACTTCTCTATTTGTATAATTCCGAGAATCGAATCTATAAATAATTACACTGTCTTTTTCTTTATTTATCAATTCCTTAATTTCAGATTTAATAACCTCAAAACCGCTTTCGGTTACTTCTCCTTCGAATACCGAATTTTGAATCCAAACAAGATGCTGCCGGAGAAATTTTAACAGTTTCGTTCCTCTCCGCTGTGAAATTATATCGTAAACTAATATTATGTACATTGTAAAAATTGAAAAATTAATTCATTATATATCTAATTGGTTGAACCCTACCACCAGATTTTGAAAGGCTTATATTCTTTTTCGCCTAATATGTGTTTTATTAACTTATAGCATTCCAATCTGATTAAGTGACGATAGCTAACAGATCTTTTTAAATTCCGGTGTTTAATTGTGGTTTTCAACTTCTCATCATATTCTTTAAGGAAAATTTTTCTCCCCTCTTCGTTCAAATGGCAAAGGTTCATACCTTTAGTGAAATGTTTTTCTTGAATTTGTTTCTTATTGAGCAGCGAAAATATTAAATCTGTCGCTGAGTAAAGGCTTGAATATCTCAGCTATATCTAAACTTAATGAGAATCTTCTTTCACCGGGCTCGTGCAAAAAGCTTATCAAAGGATTGAGCTGTGTTTTGTATATTTCACTGAGCACGGTAGTATATACAAGAGCATTACCGAAAGAAATCATTGCATTGATAGGATTAGTCGGCGGATGCTTTTGTCTTTTCTCAAATGCTATTTCATCATTGATGACCAGGTTCCATGCTTTATAATATGTCGACCGTATGTTTCCTTCAATACCCATGAGTTCTTGAACATCAACCGTACCGGGAATACGTCCATACAGTTCTTTTATAATTTCCAGGAAGACCGACATGTCCTTATCCCGTGCATTATGATACTGGAGATTCTTAATAATATTATCCGCAGCACCTTGAACGAATTTTTGTGCAATGGCTACGCGTTTTTCCATATCCTTATATGCTTCTACCTGCCGGACTAATAATTTTCCGGAAACAAACGGTTCCCTAGGATAAAACGATCCGCTGTAGTAACCGTAGTAATTAAACAGATGAAGTGTTATCTGTTTTTGCGCCAGGAAGTTCAAAAATTTTGTATTAAACCGAAGTTCGCTGAAGCAGTAGATTGATTCTATGTCTTCAACGGGAATGGGTTTTCTGGGTAGTTTTTTTGGTTCGTCCGTTTCTTCGTTGTTTTCAACACTATCATCTACAACTTCTCCTTCCGGTGAAACTGATTCGATCTCTTCAATTATTTCTCTGGGTTCTTCATTTTCCACGGGTTCCGAAGCTTTTCCTGGTTCGAAATAAAGAGTATTTTGTTTGCGGATAAGTTTTCCGCTGCTAAAGATGTAATAGTTGCGTTTCATTTTCTCTCCGGCAATGAGCACACGCTTCCATGAAAAATAAACCGCCGGTTAATTTAAAAAGTTGACTTACACGTAACACAAATCGTAGTATGAACACTTTTTACAGAATGGTTTATTTATTACTTCAGGCGGTACTGTCTTTCCTATTATCATTTTAATATTAGAATTTATATCTCTAAGTTTCGCCGTATCGTTATCGGTCAATTCAACGTTAATTTTTTGTCTCAGTTTGGGATAATTTATTTCACCCTTAACCCCGGTAATTCCTTTTTTCTCGAGCACGCTGATATAATGCTTAACCTGCCAAATATGGGTTTCTTCCATTTTATCCGATTTTTTTATTTCATGAATAATTTTGTCTTTCTCATCGTAATAATCCAAAACAATATCATCAATCTGTATTTCATGCTTCTCGCGTTTGTAGGTTGACTCGGATATAAATTTACCCATAGCTACAACATCGGAGTTTTGCTCCATGTCTATTCTGTGTGTGAATAGCCATAGTTTACGCTTGCAGATGAAATAATAATTTATTTGGGTACCGGTCATAGTTTTAGCACCTTACTGATTGAGTATAGCATTTGCCCATTCTGAAAAGCGAGTAAAGTTTTTGGTTAACTTATCTAAATCTTGCTTCGTGTAGATATCTCCTGAATAGGAAATAGAATTTTTGTGGGAAATAATAGCTTCTAATTGATTCAATGCTTTTGTCCTTTTTTCATCACCGGGTATGAAGTCTTTAATTAGACTAATAATCTCGTAATGATTTTCGCCTATACACTTAACCCCGCCGGCTTTTATCGTCAGCGCATCACCCAGCGCAATAGCTGCATGAATTATTAAAACACCCGCAGCATTATAATATTCAAACTCATCAGCAACTTGCGCTCCTTCTTCAAAGTTTTTAGATACTTGAAGAAACTTTGCAAACATAACCTTATCTACTTGTTTCCTTTTGCTCTTTTTAACCATACAACAGTAATTTTATTGGTTTGCCGGAGACTAATATCCCGTCACTTATTATATCGTATACCGGCGCCTGTCCCTTCAAACCGCGCTTCTTAAATTCATCTAAAGTAAATATTATTGCCCCTAACGAAGCTCCATACTTCTCATCAATAACATTAAACAACTCAGTTTTTTTCTTCTCAACCGTTCGCTTTGCTGTTTTGTTTTTCACCACAAAACAAATATCTAAATCGCTATCAATATCCTCTTCCTTTCGCGCTACACTGCCGAATAAAAATATACCTAAAGTATATTGGGCTAATTCCTTTTTAATAAGATTTAAAACATCCGGCAGGTAATTCATTTCTACTTTTAGCAAAGGTATAATACCTTTCGAAACCAAATAATGTTTTCTATTCAAAGTAAAAATATGATCACGACCGCCAATACTGCGCTTTACAATACTTAGATTTTCTAAATCTGTTAAAGCCTTTAATGCAGATTTAGGCGTCATACCGCTGTTACGCGCAACCTCACGCCCGGTCATTCCGGACTTAGAAAAGACCAGCACCCGCAACACCGAAACATTCGTATAAGAAGAAAATACATGGTTTAATACTTTATGAAATATCATAATTTTACTGTTTACTTAAAGATACATATGTTTACTTAAGTAAACATATGAAAATGTAGAAATATTTGCAATATAGTTAGCTGGAGCATTGACCAATCCTATTGATTAGACTAAGCTATAATATTTGGTTACAATTTGATAAATCAATTCCTTTTTTAGTATTATAACTGTTAGATAACTTATAAATGTTAAAACATGGTTCTTTATCAGCAATGGGTTTAACGTAACTCAACTTTATTCTAACTTGAAGTATTCTTTCTGACATTTTTCGCATCTGGTTTTCTATTTCTATCCATTTTATTTTTTTCTTTTCAAAATCGTTTAATGCTATATTTTGCAGTTGATAATACAGTAGTTCAAGTTTTTCAAAATTATTATCATTTTTATTTATCGGAATATAGTACCGTATTTCTTCACCGAATTCTCTTTCATTAATAAGCTGGAACTGACCCACAGCTTCAAAAGCAACTCTCTTTATTTCTTCAATTAAATCGATGTCTTGATGACATCCAAAAATTAAATTTTGTTGTGTGAAATGGAAATATTTTTGCTGTACCTCTAGTAACTGGGATTCCGTTATGTTCCTCTCATGCAATTCATTAATTGAAAGAGTTAACAGTTCCTTATCCATTCCCTTATAGATTAATGAAGCTCTACTTATACCGTTCCTTGTTAATTGAAATATTACTATTTGGGCTCCCTTTTTTATAAGTCCATTTCTGTTTCCCCGTCCCGCCGATTGAATAATATTTGGAATAGGAGCCATATCCCTAAATACAATAGGAAAATCGATGTCTACTCCAGCTTCAATTAGTTGCGTTGAAATAAGAATCACCTTTGTTTGTCTAATTAATAACCACTTTGAAAGTCGTATTTTTTTCTTTCGATCAATAGGGGTGAAGTGGGTATTTAATAGTACGGTTTTTAATCTAGGAGCTAATTCATATAATTTGTGGAACAGTAATTTTGTATCTTCTATTGTGTTCAGTATTACTAATGCGGAAGAATCCTTTTCAATAATCAACGATGCCAACTCTTCAATATTTATTTTTTCTTTAATAGTTTTTATTTGATATCTATTGAAGACATCGTGATTAAAATATTCTGATGAAACTAATTCTGGTGGGACCGAATAATCGTTGAAGAACTTTTTTAAATCATGACGATTATTAGAAGGTAACTGAAAGTTTGGCATTGTTGCTGTTGAAATAATTGCATAAGAATTGAATTTTTTACAAAACATATCCAGAAGTGCAACAAAAAATCCATAAAGTCTTGGCGGTAAAGCTTGTATCTCATCAATCAAAAAAATTGTGTTGGAAAAATTAGGAAGTTTTAACAGTGTTGAATTTTTATTACTCAACATTGTTTCAAATAACTTGACGAATGTGGTTATTATAAAAGGATAATCAAATAAATCATCTGCAAATTGAGCATTAATAATCTTGTTATTTGATTCCGGATTCATATCCAATTCTTTTTGATATTGCTCAAAAAGTTTGTTCTCTGATTTTGAATCGATTCTTGCAATGCTATTTATATTATCTTTAAATATAGCATTACAAATTCCCTCCACCTGCTCTGTTATAGAAAGGAAAGGTAGTGAATATATTATTCGATGGTTGCCTTTACTTTGTAATAATTCTCCGGCTAAACTCAATAACATTACTGTTTTACCTGAACCCGTTGGTGAAGTAAGTGAAAATGTTCTTTGACCGTTACCCAATTGGTGCTTAAGATTTAATTTCGCTTCTTCGCGAATTTTAGTTCTAACTATGTTAATCTTGGAATCATTATTGAAATTGCTTATAAACTTTTCCAAGTTTTTATTAAATGACTTGCAAAAATTTTCTAGGTCAGAATTTGAAATATAGTTGCTGGCGTCTTCTTTATCTGCTGCAATTAGAGAAGCAAATGCAAACTGTGTATCAAGATAGAAATTTAGTGGATCTTTCTGTTCTTTGGGAATAATTCTGATATTTAGAAATTTTTCCTTATTTGGATTTTGAAAAACTATAAAGTTTTTACTATTCTTGATGAGTTTTTCTCTTATAAAGGAAGAGAAAAGTATTGAATTAGTTTCTTGAAGAAAACTATCAAGTTTTATTTTTTCATTGGATAATATCTGCTCAAAATCCGGTAAGTTTCCGTGATGATGTGCTACTATTGCCGCTACACTTCTTATCAATAAATGATCGTTATGAAGAATTTGTTTAACATCTTCATAATTTGCTCCACAGTAACATAAAAATACAAAGGTCGATAAATAGGAGTGGTGGGAATATCCTTTTGATTTACCGGTTCTTAACTTTTCCTGGAAATTAGGATTCATTTTACCGATGTCATGAAAGATAGCGGATAATTCCGCTATCTTTGAATTAGTTCTTCTTTTTACTCCTGCGACAACACCATTAGTATGGTCTATCAATTTTTTGTCACGATGGGAGAGATATTTTTCTATGTTAACCACCAATATTCATTTTCTTTATCAGCACACGTGAATAAATAATATTCACCTTCTACATTTAATTCAAAACCGGCAGAAGGATAAATAACTTCTTTGTATTTTTCTGGCAAATTCCAAAAATCATCATTTTGAAAAGTTGGGATTTTATCAAGACCTATTCTAAAGTGTTTTGATGATGATATATCTACAATCCTATGTTCTTTCGAAACAAAACACTTAGTAATAAACCTGCCGTTTTGTACTTTTGAGAATTCACCTTCTGATATATATTCCAAGTTTGCTGGGCAATTATGTAATCCGAGTACCGGAGTATAACATGATTCGCAATTTTTTACGGAAGTCAAAAAGGAATTGAATTCTTTCTCAGAACGATCTTCCTTTAATGCAATAGATACTAGATATTTAGGCTGTTTTAAGAATTCCATGTTCTTAGGTGCCTTCTCAAATAAATTAACTGCTTTTCTTAAAGTAAACCCCCATGATTCCTTTTTTACCGGATTTAATAACTGAACACCATAAACAATGTCATCACTGAGTACAGGAAATAATTCACGCATCTCATCACGATTCTTTCCTAGCACTGCACCAATAAGCCCTATAAATGCTGTCTTGGTAATAAAATCATGAGTTAGTGGATTATTATTTGTCTCCGGTTTCTTAAAGTGAGCCCAGTTGCCTTCGATTTTCAACTGGAAAGCCTTCATTGTTTATCCTCGCCATTTGTGTTAAATTCTGGTAAAAACATTTTTACGAATTTTGGTTTGTCATTCAATAAGTCATCTATAGCTTGTATTTCTGTATAATAAAGTATTCTTTCAACTGCATCGCAATTAACTTTTTCTATTAAGCCTGTGAAGTCAATTTCATAATCATCAGATGATCTTAATTGTTCCTCTTTTTTGTCTTTAGTCTTTAGCTTGATTAGATGGTCAATACCGTACAATTTTTTATTTTGATCAGAATAGATTATCTGTAATAAAAGTATTGAATTTTGGTTCGATTTTGTCCTTGTATTCGCATTGTTTATACTTTCCCATAAAGCCTTAAACATAATATTGATATCATCATCTGTAAGATTCGTATACTTAGCTGAATATGGGTTTATCCATCCATGTATTTGATTAACTGCATATGGCACAACTGTTGTTGTTCCAATTGCCCCTTGCTGATTGTCATCCTTTGACCTAAAATGTGAGGTATTTTGATGCATTCTCAGTTGGCATTCATTTAAGGATGGATTTAATAATGCGAATTGCACTGGACCCGTTAAGTTCAAATGTGGATTTTCTAATTGCACTCCGCCAACCTTTGCTTCTTTCTTATCCAGTGTTGAAATACCACCAAACAATCTCACATCAATACACTCTAGTAATATCTTTTTTACATCTTTAATTTTTTTCTCAAAAGTCTTTTCATATAGATGTTTTATCATCTGTTTGGAGCTGGCAACTCCTATCTCTGTTTTATCAGTAACATAGATTACATAATTATTTGCCTCAAGATAATCCCGAATAAATCGTTTTATTCTGACGTCACTGACTAATATCTTTTTTGTCTCTTCATCATATCTTTGCTCCCCAGTAAAAGGATCGCCATTTGGAATATTATAAGTGCTCTCGTAAAGGAATAGGATTTCCGATTTAGTCTGTATTGTTGCGTTTTCATTGCTTGTCATTTTCCACCTCTCTTTATTTTTAAATTTTAATTGGATTTTCTTTTTCAGTATTATTCTCATTTTTCTTTGAAGAAGTAAAGTAGCTCTCAAAGAAGCCGAATGCACACTCATTTTTATCAAATTTTCCTTCAAAAGCTTTAACATCGCTTGCCAATGTTAATGATGCATCTTTAATATCCGGATAAGTTCTATCGTGCATTATTAATTTTTGTTCTATGTCTGTTTTAAACTTAACAAGATCTTCCAGTGAAGAAATTCTTCTAGTTAAATTTCCTACATAATTTTTTTCAAAGGATTTAATAGGGCAATCATCTCGCCAAGCAGCAAAAGGACGTGACATGATACCTAAAGATAGACCAAGTTTGTAACTCGGTGATTCTAAGATTTTCATAAGATTTTCTCCTTCAATTAGTGTATTCTGAATTTTAGTTAAAAAATAAAAATCATATTTAAGTGAGTTATAGTAGATTTCGTTATCTCTAATTTTTCTTTCGGCTTTTTCTACAAAGGCTGGTAACAAAATAGGATCGTGATAGTAAGTGCCCGAATATATCATTGGCAAAACTGTATATAGATGATTTTGATATTTTTTCTTCTCCTTAGCTTTATCTTCACCTAAAAGATTTAAAAATGATCGATAAATACTAAATGTTCCTAACTTCTCCGTGTTTATTTTATAAGCTCGTTCTATCAATAATTCGGAAGCAATTCTACTTATTCTTGCACTAATGAAATTAATAAAGCTCTTTTCAATACCAGCTAATTCAATAATGTCGCTATCAGGGTTATTCTGGCTACCTCGTTTGCTGAATATTAAGTCAAACTGTGTTATAGCTTCATTTGTATCATTCATTATATTTACAAATAGTCTATCAATTGAAGCTTCTCCGTCAAACTCATTTGCTTGTTTTATTATTTCCTCTCCATCGGGAACTTTTGCGAGCCTAATATCTTTCTCAACAAATCTAACATAATCTTCAGTTGTTAAATTCATACCTTTAGGCAACACAATAATTTTGATATTAGTATAGGGGATATTTATTCCTTTTTTGGAATAATCTATCGCATAGAAAAGGTTCTTGATTTCTTCAACATCAAAAAAAAGTTTATTTTTATATCGATTGCTTGATGAGAAAGCCGGGAATTGATGATCCTCTTTTGATGTTGATAGTGTTTTGTAAAGACCTTTCTTTAGTATGTAATTATCGGGTGAGTGCGAACTTTTTTCAATAAATTCATCAAGAAATAGTAAGTTAATTAGTTCAGTTATATTATCAAATTCATACCAGTGCTTTCCGCTAAAATCAAAGTGCAAGTACAATTTACCAGCTCCGTAGCTGTTTAGCGCAGTTAATGACTTTTCATCATTTTTAATTTCATCCCATCCAGTTTTTTTCAACTTCAAGCTTTCAACAAATATTTTAGTGGCATTTCTTTTCTGCTTAATATATTCCCAAACACTTTTTGCATTAAGTTTTTTTAGTTTTTCTTTATTCAATAAAATTTCACTTGTTGTTTGCTTACCTCTATATTCCGGAGAAATCAAGTATTCGAAAAAGCCAGTTTGCATAAACAATAATCTTTCTATTGCCTCTATATTTTTATTAAAATTATCTCTGAATTTTTTTATAATTTCCAATCCATCTTGATTACCAATTTTCTTATTTATGAAATCGTCATCAACTCTGTAAAAAGAGCTTCTATGAAATGATTTTTGTTTATTATTCAAATCGGGTAATCTATAATACCCCCCTTCTTTCCCATCTTTTAACACATAAAAAATATCCCCGAATAAATACTTCACTTGATTATCCGCTTCTGTTGTTTTATATGTTAGATAGTATAATTTGCTTTTAAGATTTTCGTCCGTTATTAAGCTTATATTCGCCAAATCAAATGAGAAATCTTTATTGACTGGTAAAGAAAGAAATGTTATATCATTCCATTCCTTTTCTTGCATAGGTGATTTGATATATCGATGATATTTTAAACCATCAGCTGAATGGCGGAAAGTTTTACCTATTTGTAATACTGTATCTAGCATCTCACCTCCATTTTAATTCTCAATCTTTGAATTTTTCACTTCACAACTTCCGCCAATCCAAACCCCATGCTATTCTTTTCTCCAAATCCGCAATCATAACCCGTTCTAATTAATTCGCTATCTCCTGCCAATGTAAAGGGTAACTGATTTCCTATCAGTTCTATCTTTGGTGTATTGGCTTTTTGTATTGTTACCTTCTTTGTAAGTCTTTTCCCTTTTTCAGTCATTCTACTTATATAATTACTATCCCACTCAAGTTTGACCCCGTTACCTTCATAAATTTTATTTTCAATCAATTCATATTTATTAATCAAATTATTATTAAGAACTCTATTTATTTCTTCTATAGATGAATTGTATCGATAATACTGCTGTTGAAGTTTTCCATTCCGGGTTTCTTTTGTAGAAAGGATTAAAGGTGAAAGTAAAATAAATTTAGTTTTTCCGTTAAAAGTTATTGGTGGTAAACTTTCAACTTGTTCAATCTCAAAAATACTTTTTACTCCGCTTTCGAATAATTCAATTCTTTGCTGTTCAAATGTTCCGATAACAAAGTTTTGTATGAAATCCTCAATCAAAGGCGATGTTATAATTAAATTTACGGTAGGTTCAATTAATTTTATATTTTGGTTTACTATTTTAAATCTATCGAACCTAAGCGCAAAAGAAAATAATTTATAGGTCTTACCATTCATTCGATAACCGATATCATGAAGAAAAGATGAAAATTCCGGTGAACCAAATTTTAGTAAGGAGTATATTGCCGCTGAAAGAGGATAGTTATAATTTGCAGTAAGATTTTGTGCCCCGATGTGTCGTAATAATAATCGTAATCTCATTTACTGAACAGCCCCTTGATATGATTTCCTCATTAGTGATTTCTCTAATAACTAATTTTAAATCGAACGCAAAAACTTTAGAGAGAAGTAAACTGTTTTATAATATAGAATTATTAAAGCTAATAATAAAGAAATATTTATAATAAATTTATAATTCTATACCTTCTATAAAAATTAAATAATACATGGTTTCCTTAATAAGTGAAGAACTTGCTGAATACGATGCAACACAAAAAAACGTTGCTACTGAGATTGAAAATGTCAAAAACAGAATTTCAGACCATACTGCAAATGATATAACTAAAGAAGAAATGCAGGAACTTTTCAAAAGTGTTCCTCAATTATTAAAAGAACTGGATCGAGAGGGGCAGCGAAAATTGATTGACTACATTATTAACGAAATTAGATGGTATATGAAAACAGGTGAAAAAGAGGGATAAATCGAGATATTTTTTAGGGGAAATGACCATATAAAAAAGAAATGGGCTAATAATGTTAACCCATCTGACTTAGGTTTGAGATTTTCTCTCGATTGGCTCCGCGAGCAGGACTCGAACCTGCATCCCGAATGCTTTCGGGATAACATCCCGACGAGTCGGGATCCATCAGTGAACTATCACGGAATTTTATAATTTTATTTCCTTGTTTATTACACGCTTTATCATCTTTTTACTTTTCCAGTTTTTTATTTTTCTTTCTGCCGCTTGGGCTAATTCCTTACCTGGATATTCTTTTGTAAATACAATTTCCCATGGACGGTATCTCGAAGTGAAACCTTTCTAGACTGTATTATGATTTTTTGATAAGTCAGCGTAGTATTTACCAACTGTCGGAATTTTAAGATTATTTTTTTTGGCGGTGTGTTTTTTTGGTACGATGTAGAGTAATAAATAGCTTCCGGCATATCTTTTGTGTTTTTGCGTCCTACCAAACAAAGACATAACTGAACGAAATCGCCGGATAACTTAATATAAAAATATCGATTATATTGACATTTGAAAACATTGTACATTTGTTTCTTAAATCATTATTTTTATATCTATTTTAATTCCCTCTGCAATGAGCGAGTATTCACTTTTCACGTTTATAAATTGTCGATTAAAATATTCTTAAATGACAAAAAGCCAATTGTAAAATCAAATAAGATAAAGACAGCAATAAACCAAGCAGTTTGAGGAGATAGAAAGATGGAGAATGCAGCCAATACCGGAGATGGTGCGGCACTTGCAGATCAGTTTAGCTCTCTACCCGAGGAATATCAAAATGTACTCCGCTTAGCCCAGGAAACACACAACATAAAAGTCACTCCGCTCCAGCAACTTAAAGGAGGCAGAACGGACGCTTATCTTTACCTGGTAAGTGTTTCCTCGTTACACTCCGGCAAGATACAGCATTTAATACTCAAGCTTGATCACAAGAGTAAAAAATCCAAAATGGATGAGCTTGAAAGACATAATAATGCAGTAAATCAAGCACCGCCAGAATTTGCCGGAAATCATCTTGCAAATCTTGCTTTTGACAGGATAGAATTTGATGGATCGGTGGCGATCTTCTACACAATTGCCGGACAATCACTACAGCACTATCAATCTCTGGCAAGTTACCAGCAGCAAAACAAGCTAGAAGAGATTTTCAGCAAAACGAATGAAGTATTGTTGACGAAATGGAATTCGGCAGCGGCTTTTGAACAGGCAGTTCATCCTCAAAAGGTTTTAGCTAATTGGCTCGGCTATCGTCTGCAGCCGGGCGGAAATATCGAACATTTTCTTGAAGATGTTTGTCACATTCAAAAGAATACACCGGGATTACTAATTCAAGGAAATATTTTCCCCAATCCGCTAATCTATGCCAGAACGAATGAGTTGTGGGAAAAGGTCAGACCGATTGACACCATTGTGGGCTTTCAGCATGGTGACTTGAATATCGGCAACATACTGGTAAAGTTCAGCGTGAATACAAAAGAATTGACAGGATACTATCTAATTGATTTTGCCCTATATAAGTCCGGGATTCAGTTATTTTATGACCAGCACTATCTGGAAATATCTTATCTGATCAGGGAATTATCACGCGTATCTTTATCTAGCTTAACGGATTTAATCACTCGTTTTGCAGAACAAGACATTCTAGATTCACACATGGTTCCCATAGAATTGGCGGGTTCAAGTGCAGTTATTAATGCCGGAAGAAAAGCTTTCGACAATTGGGTGAAAGAGAACTATCCTAGCTTGTCTGATGATTTGTGGGGACAATTCCGGCTGGCAGCTGTAGCAGCCGGTTTGAACTACTGCAATAAAGTAATTATCACTAACGAAGAACGATTAGCCGGGTTGATCTTTGCCGCGGCACATTTAAAACGCTACCACGCTGCATTCGGTTTAGCACCTCCGGTTGAGGTTAAGCATCTTGAAATTATCAGCCGGCACGAAAATTCGCCGGAAGCAGAAACATATACCCGGCTTCATAAAACCGGTTTTAAAAACAACCTGCCTGCTCAGACAACTCCTTTTATTGGACGCAAGAAAGAATTTAAGGAAACAAGTGAATTACTTCAACGAAAAGATGTTCGTTTACTGACCCTTACCGGACCTGGCGGCACAGGAAAAACCCGTTTGGCTCTCAAAGTTGCTGCTGATCTTAAAGATAATTTCGAAGATGGTATTTATTTTGTAGACTTAGCTCCCTTTAGCGAATCCGGTTCTGCTATCACCGCTATCGCACGATCAATTGGCTTAAGGGAAACAAGCGATCAATCTCTGCTTGATGTACTTAAGTTAGAGTTACTTACTAAAAAGCTGTTATTTCTCCTCGATAACTTTGAGCAAGTAACATCGGCGACACCCATTGTGGGAGAACTGCTCCGCGATTGTCCGGAATTGAAATTGCTGATAACCAGTCGGGAAGCACTGCATATTAGGGGCGAACATATTTACCCAGTTCCTACACTTGCAATGCCAGGTGCAGATCTCAAACAACAGTCCGTTGAACAACTGACCCAGTTCGAAGCAGTCCGTTTATTTATTGATCGCGCCCTGGCAGTAAAACCTAATTTTGAAGTAACAAAGGAGAATGCACCGGCAGTCGCCGGGATTTGCCAGCGGTTGGACGGATTACCCCTGGCAATAGAACTTGCCGCAGCCAGAATTAATTTGTTTTCTCCTAAGACATTGCTCGAACGAGTGGGCAGCAGACTGAAATTTCTCAGAGGAGGAGCACGTGACCTGCCGATCCGGCAACAAACTTTGCGGCAAACCATCGATTGGAGCTATGATCTGCTTGATGCCGGGGAGAAACAATTATTTGCTATGCTCTCATTATTCTCCGGATGCACCTTTGAGTCAGTTGAAATAGTAACCGGAGGAATCAAGCAACTGGATGAGACAGGCATAGATATTCTTGACGGATTAACTTCTCTTGTAGATCGTAACCTGATACGACGGATTGATCAAAACAATGCAGAACCTCGATTGTTGATGCTGGAAACGATCAGGGAATACGCTAAAGAAAGATTGGAAGAAGACACTGAGTTCAACGCTTCTGCCCGGATGATATACGCTTCTTACTTTGCCGATTTCGCACAGCTTCATTGGAAAAGTTTAACCGGTGATGAACGGGAAACGACATTGAAAGAGATAGAATCCGATATTGAGAACTTACAAACTGCCTGGCAATACTGGGTATTAAAAGGAGATCTCGAACAACTGCAGAAATTAACCGCTTGCTTATGGATGCTCTATGATGCACGCGGATGGCATTATGCTACAGTCGATCTTACCACTGATTTGTTAAAAGTGCTTTCTACTACTCCGTCAACTCCGGAGCGTGCTCAACAGGAGATCATGTTACAAACAAGCCTGGCCAGGGTACTGATGGCAATCAAAGGCTGCACTCAGGAGGTTGAGGACGCTTACACCCGTGCTCTTGAACTTTGTCGGAAACATGGAGAAATCCCTCAATCTTTATCGGTCTTAAGAGCATTAGCCAGTTTCTACTTATATGTGGCTGACTTCGAAAAAAGTGCACGTTTTGGAGAACAAATTCTGAATCTTGCCGATCAGGTTAATGATGTAAACATGAAGGTTGAAGGACATTTAGTATTTGGTTACAGCCTTATTTTTTCCGGCAGTTTAAGTAAAGGTCTCGAACATTTGGATAAAGGAATGTCCGAATATGACCCTGATATGCATGGCTCACATACTTTTAGGTTCGGTGCTAGCCCCGGTGTAACGTCGTACACTACCGCTGCCATTTGCTTGTGGATGCTTGGTTTCCCTGATCGTTCTCTTAAACTGGCAGACAACGCTATTGTTCTGGCAAATAAACTGAATCACCCGTTCAGTGTAGCCTATGCACTGTTTCATACCGGTTTGTTGCATCTATGGAGGCGTGAGGGGGAAATCGTCCTGGAGCGTGCAAAAGCTGTATTGGAAATCGCCGAAACACATGATTTCCAACTCTGGAAAGCTGTAGCTATCTGCCTGCACGGTGCTGCACTAGCGTTAATAGGTCAGGCAGATAATGGTTTAACAGAGATTAACCGGGGTCTCGAAATGTATACCGAATTGAAAACTCCGCCGGTATTTTGGCCGATGCTGCTTTTAATTCATGCAAATGCTTGCATACAGGCGGGACAATCAAAAAAAGGATTAGCCATAATCGACGAAGCTTTGGAGATTATTGGAAAGAGCAATGAAAATCCTCTATTATCCGAGTTTTACCGGTTCAAGGGCGATGTTCTTTTAATGATCTCTTCGGAAAATAATATTAAGGCTGAGTCTATCTTAACGCAGGCTATGGAACTTGCCAGGAAGCATGGAACCGGAATGTTTGAACTTAGAGCCGCAATGAGCTTATGTAAATTATGGCAGAGAGATGGCAAGATGGGACAGGGTAAAAAATTGTTGAGTGATACTTATGGGAAATTCACCGAAGGTTTCACAATAGCAGACCTAACGGAAGCAAAAGACCTTTTATCAAAGCTTTCATGAATCTTACAGCGGTTAAAGAGTATCGAGTACTTTTAAACTGTAAAAGGATTGATTATCAGAATTTTCAAATCATATATAATTCCTGAAAACATATAAGGAGATTTTACTAGGGTGAATAATCACAAAACCGGAGTGGGAATAGCAGATATTTTGAATTTGAGGGTCAGTGTTGCATCTCTTGTCAGAGTATTATTCAACCATCCGGAAGATAGACGGAAAATGATTGCTCTTGAACGTATCGCTACGTTGAGGGATATCGAAGGGGAAGCCCGGATTGAAGTGAAAGTGAAACCATTCGGAGGCGGAGTCCGGCTTACCGATCCCCAAGCGTTAAAAGAACTGATCGGTATTTTCCATTACGATAGCGAGCGATCTTCCACAGAACATGACTTTCGAATTCTGATAAAATCAACTTCTTGGAATATCGTAAAGAAAATTTGTCGTGAGCATTGGAGGGGATTGGGTAAAGGGATTCTTGATCCCAGCCCGGATCGCGAGTTAGCAGAAGAATTTGAAGACAGCCTGCATGTGAAGATATCTACAAAACAATATCATTTGAAACCCAAGTGGATGATTATGGAAAACTTGCCGGTTAAAACAACTAATGTGAATGCTCAAGGTCTTCCTACTGTCAGAATTTATTATGTATTCGATGCACATATCGAAGATACCGAAATTATTAATATGATAATGAACAACAATGTGCAATTTTCAAATTCTGATCTTCAAAAAATGGCATGGGAAGAATTCCGGCAGGGCGGTAAAGGAAGAGCAAATGCTATTTTGGTTTTAGGATTAAATGAATTAAATGACTTATACAGTTCGATTCGGGTTGATAACCTCACCCAACAAATAAACTTTAAAGAACATCAACTCGATGGAAATATCCCTGCTATTCTGGAGGGAATTCATCATTCTAAATATCATCGATATATAACCAATCCCTAATAATAACATAAGGTGAAGGGTAAGCAAAAGCAGAGAAGTTACATTTTGAGAAATTATTTTAGACAGTATTGTTGTAACTCTTAAATAAATGCAGTGGCACTATCAAAAAATGTAAAATTAAAAAAAATTATAGGAAAAATGGATACAAAAGTGAGGATGAGATTTAGAGTTTCTCTTTCGATTGGTTCGATTGGATATGCGCCTTAGTTATATACCTTGCATAGAACCTGCATCCCGAATGCTTTCGGGATAACAGCCCGACAAGTCGGGATCCAAAAGCGAGCTATCACAAAATTTTATAATTTTATTTCTCTGTTTATTACACGCTCTACCATCTTTTTACTCTTCCAGTTTTTTATTTTTCTTTCCGCCGCTTGGGCTAAGGCCTTACTTGGATATTCTTTTGTAAATACTATTTCCCATGGACGGTATCTCGAAGTAAAACCCTTCGCAACGGTATTATGATTTCTTAATCTTACTTGTGGATTTTGTGATGAGCCCGTATAATACTTATCCGCTGTTTGTGATTTTAATATGTATAAGTAATATGGCATTTTAAAATCAGAAAGCCCTGAATAATTTCAAGGCTTTTATTTGGCTCCGCGAGCAGGACTCGAACCTGCATCCCGAATGCTTTCGGGATAACAGCCCGACGAGTCGGGATCCATCAGTGAGCTATCACAAAATTTTATAATTTTATTTCTCTGTTTATTACACGCTCTACCATCTTTTTACTCTTCCAGTTTTTTATTTTTCTTTCCGCCGCTTGGGCTAATGCCTTACTAGGATATTCTTTTGTAAATACTATTTCCCATGGACGGTATCTCGAAGTAAAGCCCTTCTCAACGGTATTATGATTTCTTAATCTTACTTGTGGATTTTGTGATGAGCCCGTATAATACTTATCCGCTGTTTGTGATTTTAATATGTATAAGTAATATGGCATTTTAAAATCAGAAAGCCCTGAATTTTTACAGGGCTTTTATTTGGCTCCGCGAGCAGGACTCGAACCTGCATCCCGAATGCTTTCGGGATAACAGCCCGACGAGTCGGGATCCAAAAGCAAGCTATCACAAAATTTTATAATTTTATTTCTCTGTTTATTACACGCTCTATCATCTTTTTACTCTTCCAGTTTTTTATTTTTCTTTCCGCCGCTTGGGCTAATGCCTTACTAGGATATTCTTTTGTAAATACTATTTCCCATGGACGGTATCTCGAAGTAAAACCCTTCGCAACGGTATTATGATTTCTTAATCTTACTTGTGGATTTTGTGATGAGCCCGTATAATACTTATCCGCTGTTGGTGATTTTAATATGTATAAGTAATATGGCATTTTAAAATCAGAAAGCCCTGAATAATTTCAAGGCTTTTATTTGGCTCCGCGAGCAGGACTCGAACCTGCATCCCGAATGCTTTCGGGATAACAGCCCGACGAGTCGGGATCCATCAGTGAGCTATCACAAAATTTTATAATTTTATTTCTCTGTTTATTACACGCTCTACCATCTTTTTACTCTTCCAGTTTTTTATTTTTCTTTCCGCCGCTTGGGCTAATGCCTTACTAGGATATTCTTTTGTAAATACTATTTCCCATGGACGGTATCTCGAAGTAAAGCCCTTCTCAACGGTATTATGATTTCTTAATCTTACTTGTGGATTTTGTGATGAGCCCGTATAATACTTATCCGCTGTTTGTGATTTTAATATGTATAAGTAATATGGCATTTTAAAATCAGAAAGCCCTGAATTTTTACAGGGCTTTTATTTGGCTCCGCGAGCAGGACTCGAACCTGCATCCCGAATGCTTTCGGGATAACAGCCCGACGAGTCGGGATCCATCAGTGAGCTATCACAAAATTTTATAATTTTATTTCTCTGTTTATTACACGCTCTATCATTTTTTTACTCTTCCAGTTTTTTATTTTTCTTTCCGCCGCTTGGGCTAATGCCTTACTTGGATATTCTTTTGTAAATACTATTTCCCATGGACGGTATCTCGAAGTAAAACCCTTCTCAACGGTATTATGATTTCTTAATCTTACTTGTGGATTTTGTGATGAGCCCGTATAATACTTATCCGCTGTTTGTGATTTTAATATGTATAAGTAATATGGCATTTTAAAATCAGAAAGCCCTGAATTTTTACAGGGCTTTTATTTGGCTCCGCGAGCAGGACTCGAACCTGCAACCCTCCGGTTAACAGCCGGATGCTCCACCATTGAGCTATCGCGGAATATAATTTTTTGGTCTCGAACCTGCATCCCGAAAGCTTTCGGGATAACAGCCGGATGCTCCACCATTGAGCTATCGCGGAATAAATTAGTTCAATAAAAAAGGAATATAAACTTAAACAGTCCTGTACTTTTTGTCAAGTTTTCTTTGAATGTTTTTATTAATAATTTAAGTGAGTCTCAGATTTTCCCTAAAAAATGATTTTTATTTTTTTTACAGTTAAGTTTAATTGATTTGCATGAAATAAATGTTCTGTTTAATTTATAAATACAATTGATTTAGAAAACTATTGTGTGCGTAAATGGATCGGACTTTTAATCTTAATTTTAGATTAAAGCTTGTTTATTTAGTGCAAAATACGGTATTTAGAACATCAAATTCTTCATGATATTCAGGGGAGAAATTGAGAAGAAACAGTATCATAACTTTTCTATTCATTTTGATTTTTACATCATCGATCGAGGTGTATGCTCAAACCGGAGAAGTTATTATATCAGGGTTCGTGCGGGATTCAAGCAGCGGTGAAACTCTTATCGGAACCAATTTACTTTTATACAAAGACAGCCTTTCGTTGAAACGCGCACCATACCGGGGTGCTGCTACAAATGCATACGGATTTTATGCCCTTCCAAAATTATCAACAGGGACTTATTTTTTAATTGTACGAAATATTGGCTATAAGACAATTATAAGGGAAATTAACATTGCGATTTCAAAAGGCAGGGTTAGAGCCGATTTTGAAATGATGCCGGAAAACATAAATCTTCAAGAAGTCATTGTAGAAGGGAAAAAAAAGCAGGGAGTTAATTCCAGTACGATTGATATTAGTTCGGATTTATTGAAACAATTACCGTCTCTAAGCGGAGAAATAGACCTGTTTAAAATATTGCAAATGCTGCCCGGTGTAAAGGTGGCAAGTGAAATGTCTAATGGGTTGTACGTTCGAGGTGGCTCACCCGATCAAAACTTAACCTTAATTGACGGAGTTATAGATTATAATCCTTCCCACCTCGGAAACTTTGCCAGCACTTTTAATTCCGACGCAATTCAAAATGTTAGATTGATAAAAGGAGCATTTCCTGCTGAATATGGTTCCAGACTTTCAAGCGTCCTTGATATAAAATTACGATCCGGTACAAAAGAAAGAGACAAAGGGAAAATCGGTTTAGGTTTAATAAACTCACATATAATGTTAGAAGGACCTTTAGGCCCAAAAGTTACGTATATGATTGCAGGAAGAAAAATGTACTACGATATGGTTCAAAATAATTTTCTTAAGAACAATATTATTCCCAGGTACAATTTTTATGATATAAACAGTAAGATAACTATTACTCCTTCGGAGTCAAATATCTACTCCTTAAGTGCAATGTACAGTCGAGATAATCTTTACAATCCGTCCAATCTTAACGACATCAATTATAATATTCATTGGAATAATCTCATGGCTGATTTTAAATGGTTATACATAAATTCAAAATCATTCTTTATTACCACTTCATTAAGCTATGTTGATTATGAATTCCAATCAATTCTTGAAGATAATACCTCGAACGAAACCGCCAACAATTATTTTGCACTTTCCAAACTAAGAGATATATATGTAAAGACAAATGCTGAAATTTACTGGACCAAGAACAATTCATTGAAAACCGGTTATGAATTGGCATTACACGATTATTTCCTCATTTATAGTAATTTTTATAACCCGCTTCTGGTGCCAACACTAAATTCACTACCTGATATTATTGCAACGGAAGCCGCAGTATATATAGAAAACGAGGGCAAAATTGAGAATTGGCTAAAAACAAATTTTGGTATAAGAGGATATTATTTCAATTCTAAAAAATATTTTGATCTGGAACCCCGTTTATCGGCACAGATCTTAGCCAATGATAATCTCTCATTTAGTGCTGCATATGCCGTAGCTCACCAATTTTTACACCTGGTGATTAGAAACGATATTACTTTGCCAACAGATCTCTGGTATCCCTCCTCTGAAAAGGTAGAACCAAGCAAATCAACACAATATGTACTGGGTGTGAATTATAATCTTTTTAATAAACAGTATGTTTTTTCAGTTGAAGGTTATTATAAAGATATGAAGAACTTGTATGAGTTTAAGAATACACTTAAATTTCAAACCGGTGAATCCATAGCCGATTTATTTACTAAGGGTGAAGGTGAAGCTTACGGATTAGAATTTTTTGCCAACAAAACCACCGGGGATCTAACAGGCTGGATTGGTTATACTCTGTCGTGGACAAGAAGAAAATTTCATAACCTGAATGCAGATAGAATTTTTTATCCCAGATATGACCGAAGAAATGATATTTCGATTGTATTAGCATATAAGTTCAGCCATGATTGGAATGCCGGGTTAACCTGGACTTATGCAACTGGACAAGGCTATACGCTTCCAAACGGACAGTACAAGTTCGAAACTATTGGACTGAACGATCAGCAAAGTTTACAGTTTAACTATTCAGAAAGAAATGCTTTCAGGCTTCCTGCTTATCATAGACTAGACCTTAACGTAACTTACAAATTTGAGTGGATTGGAAAGTCTTTTGAAACCTATTTAAATTTATATAATGTATACAATAGACAAAATCCGTTTGCTTTTTATACAACATATGGATCTAATCCGGCTACCGGGGGAAATAGTTCCAATGGTTTTTCCACACCCACTATAAATCAGATTTCCTTATTCCCTTTTATTCCTTCAATTGGTATTAACATGAAATTTTAATAATTAAAACCGATGAAAAAACTATTTACCATAACAATACTGCTATTTCTTGTTTTATTACAAGGGTGTGAGAAGGTTAATACTGTAAACCCTCAAATCAGTTATAAAGAATATATTGTAGTAAGAGCCAAATTAAAAGCTTATGAAAAATTTGGAGGTGTGTCGTTTACAAAAACTTTGCCATTGGATGAAAAGTATGATATTACAAAAGCAGAGTTGAAAAACGTAACCGCTTATTTACAGGTGAATGGAGTTAGAATAATACCGCTGCATTATACCAATGACGGTATATACCAGCCCATAGATACAATTTTAATCCAAACAGGTTCTACCTACGAGTTATTTGCAAGGGTAAATAATACAACAATATATAGTATCACGAAGGTACCTGTATTACCCAAGGTTGAATCGGTTTCAATGACCGGGTCATATCTTGAGGCGTCAGTAGCTTCGCATCCGGGTGAAGTATTTGGTGCTGCGTGGGAAATATCCGATTCATTTTCGGGAGGAGTCTATGATAAGGCACCGGATTTTCAACAAATTGTCGGGAATACTTCGATTAACTCTAATGAAACAATTAGTGTAAGAACAACCGATTTACCCGACAAATACCAATCTAGCAATTACGGCCAATCAAGGTTTGTTAAGGTTTATGCTTTTGATGAACCGTATTTGCGATACTTTAATTCAAGAAATAATAATCAGCCGGTTTCTAATGCGTTTGTACAGGGAGGAGACCAAATGTTCTGGAATGTTCAAGGTAATAATGTTATTGGTCTATTTATCGGGGAAGCGGAGGGAAATTTAGTACAAGCCAATTGATGCAATTATTTTTTCAAAATGAAAAGAAACAAATCAATCATACTAACGATATTTTTTGCTTCGCTGACATTTTCGGGTTGTCTTAAAGATAATGTTACATCCGTTCAATTTAAATTGAACGATAATGCTTTATTACTGACTTATCTCGAAAACGAGGGCGATTACATCAATTCAAATGAAATGCCGTCAATAGTAAATACCGATGAAGTTTATAATCAACTGAATAATTATCTTATTATTGATGTTCGTTCAAGAGAGGATTATATAACGGGACATATAACAGGGGCAATCAATATTCGGAATGATTATTTATTAAGCTATTTAGATTCTTCTAAAAACAACGCCGATTATTCAAAAATTATTTTGGTAAGCTCCACCGGTCAGGCGGCGGCTTATTACACATGTTTATTAAGACTGTACGGAATAAATAATATCTATTCATTAATCTTCGGGATGGCAGAATGGAACCGGGCTTTTTCCGGCGTATGGCTGAATAATATTAAAAACAGCAAAATATTAAATTTTTTTGTTCCGGGGATAACTTATTTGCCGGACCCAAAAAAAAGTTTGCCTTCAATAAATTTTAAAAAACAAAACGGACCACTTGAGGACAAAATTAAAAGTAGAATTTCCGCTCTTTTAAAACAGGGCTTTAAAAACGATACAACATATGTTTCGGTTGATCCTCCGGATGAATTAAAGTTTAATAATAAAGAAATTGACGGCACTAACTATATTGTTTGTTATGGTCAGATAGCATTATACTATGTTTACGGTAAAATTTCCCATTTCCCCTACTCATATCCGTATTTGATCGGTAATGATCTAAAAAGCACTAAGTATTTGCAAACATTACCACCTGACAAAAAAATAGTAGTGTATTCTGTATCCGGTCAGATAAGTGCTTTCGTTGTAGCATATTTACGTTTGCTGGGGTATGATGCAAAGTCACTTATGTTTGGAGCAAACGGGTTATTTTATTCAACATTAGAAAATAATCAGTTAGTGTTTTCTCCTTTCGTATTTCTGTCAAACGATATTAGAAATTATCCATATGTTACCGGACCGTCACAAACAAAAATGTTTTAGAAAATAGATTAATCTATGAAAAAAGGCATAAAATATATTTCAACGGCAATGATTTTTGTTGTGGTATTTGTTTTACAAAGCTGTCTGAAGAATGATACTCCTTCAGAACCAAATTCCACACTATCAAGTAACGCTTTATTACTCAATTACCTAGAATCTCAAGGCGATTATATTAATTCTGTTAATATGCCTTCCATCGTTGATGTTGATGAGGTTTATAACAACCTCAATAATTATCTTATCATTGATACACGGGCAAAGGATGAATATACTGCAGGTCATATACCGGGTGCAATTAATGTGACTAACGATTCATTAATAATTTTTATAAATCAAATTAGTAATATAAATAAATACCAAAAAATTATACTTGTAAGCACCGACGGACAAAGTGCTGCTTATTACACATGTTTGTTGCAGCTTTACGGAATAAAGAATACTTATTCTTTAAATTTTGGAATGGCGCAGTGGAACCACACTTTTTCTGATGTGTGGAAACAAAACATACATAATAGTGCCGTTGTTAAATATTTGGAAGACTCTCATATATATCCTTCAGATGCAAATAATAAATTGCCTAATGTTAATTTTAATCTCCCAAATGGTACTGTAGAAGACAATGTACATGATTTAATCTTACAAAAGATAAAAGAAGGATTTGTTAATGATAAAACCTTTGTAACAGTCTCAGGTGAACCAATATTTAACGATGAAGATATTTCCAAGTTCTATATTATCTGCTACGGAAAACAGAGATTATATGATTATATTAAATTTTTCCCGTATCCGTCCGGGCATTTTCATAATACTTATTATTACAAGCAGGGAGATTTTAAAAGTACAAAATTTCTGCAAAGCCTTCCGAACGATAAAAGAATAGTCATTTATACCGTATCCGGTCAGGTGAGTGCATTTTTAGTTGCATATCTCCGCTTATTGGGATATGATGCAATGTCACTTAGTTTTGGAGCAAACAGTTTTTTCCATTCCAGGTTGTTATATGATGTGGCCATTTTTTCTCCTTATGTCTTTTTACAAAATGATATTAGAGATTATCAGTATATAACCGGTGATTCACCTAAATGAATTATTAGATAATAACATGTTAATATTTTAGGATATTCTCTTAATTACCTATCACTTCATAAAATTAATTTTGCATTTGATGTATATTCTTTAATATTTTTTTTAGAAATTTCATCTAGCATAAAGCTTACTTCCTAAAAATCCAGGTAAAACCCCTATTCGTAAAACCTTTTAATAAAAGTACCGTATAGAGACAATAATCATTTGAAAAGCGATGCTTTTTAGGTAAATTTAAAGTCAATTTTTAAAAAATGTCGAAAGAATATGAGATACCCGTTTTCAGATATAGAATCAAAGTGGCAAAAATATTGGGAAGAAAATAAAGTTTATGAAAGCAACCTTTCCGATACGGAGAAAAAACTTTATACGCTGGTCATGTTTATTTATCCCTCGGGAGCCAAGCTTCATATAGGGCATTGGTATAATTACGGTCCTACGGATTCATGGGCAAGATATAAAAAGTTAAAAGGATTTAATGTTTTCGAACCGATAGGATACGACGCTTTCGGTTTGCCTGCGGAAAATTACGCTATCAAAACGGGCATTCATCCTTATGATAGTACAATGACAAACATCAACGACATCCGCGAACAGTTAAAAAAGATGGGATGTATGTACGATTGGAATGCCGAATTAATGACATGCTCACCGGAATATTATAAGTGGAATCAGTGGTTATTTCTGCAGCTTTATAAAAAAGGACTTGCATACAGGAAAAACGCACCTGTAAATTGGTGCCCGAATGATCAGACGGTTTTGGCAAATGAGCAGGTTCAATCTGACGGGACTTGTGAAAGATGCGGAACATTGGTCGTTCAAAAAAATCTTACACAGTGGTTTTTTAAAATAACAGATTACGCCGAAGACTTATTAAACGGACTCGATGAAGTAAACTGGCCGGAAAAAACAAAGATATCACAAAAAAACTGGATCGGTAAAAGTATCGGCACAGAAGTTAAATTTAAAGTTGAAAACAGTGATGATGAAATTACTGTATTCACTACACGACCGGATACTCTATTTGGTGTTACGTATGTTGTTTTAGCTCCCGAGCATCCTCTCGTTGATAAGCTTACTTCTATCGAATTTAAAGAAGAAGTCGAAAAATATCGCGATTCAATAAAATCATTAACCGAAATAGAACGAACTTCAACCGTTAAAGAAAAAACCGGTGTACCTATTGGAATTAATGCAGTCAACCCTGTTAACGGTGAAAAAGTGCCAATCTGGATTGCGGACTACGCACTGCTTACTTACGGAACCGGCTGCGTTATGGCTGTACCTGGGCATGATGAAAGAGATTTTGAGTTTGCTTCAAAATTCAATCTTCCTATAAGAAAGGTGATTTTACAACCGGGCAGCAAGCCGGAAGATCAATTGGAAAAAGCTTACACTAACCCGGGCAAGATGATTAATTCAGGCGAATTCAACGGATTGAACAGTACGGAAGGCATCGAGAAAGTCAGCGATTTTCTGGAGAAAAATAATCTCGGACGTAAGAAAGTAAACTACCGTTTACGTGATTGGTTAATTTCGAGGCAGAGGTATTGGGGAACTCCGATACCGATAATTCATTGTCCTCATTGCGGTGAAGTTCCTGTAGATGAAAAAGATCTTCCGGTAGAACTTCCTTATGATGTGGAATTCAATCCGAAAGGTGAATCACCTCTTGCAGCCAATGAAGCGTTTACGAACGTAAAATGCCCCAAGTGCGGAGCGGATGCAAAACGCGATCCCGACACAATGGATACTTTTGTCGATTCTTCATGGTATTATTTCCGTTACCTGAACCCGCATTATTCCGAAAAAATATTCGACACAAAATTAACCAATAATTGGGTTCCGGTGGATATGTATGTGGGAGGTGCCGAGCATACGGTAATGCATCTTCTTTACGCAAGATTTATTCATAAGTTTCTAAGAGACCTCGGATATAATAAAACAAACGAACCGTTTTTAACTTTGATTCACCAGGGTACAATTACCAACCAGGGCGCTAAGATGTCAAAGTCGAAGGGAAACGTTGTAAACCCGAATGATTTTACGGGTAAGTTCGGCTCCGATGTTTTTCGGTTATATTTGATGTTTATGGGTCCTTATGATTTAGGCGGTGATTGGAGTGATAAAGGAATTGCCGGAACGGATAGATTTGTGCAGCGTTCGTATGAATTGTTCAATAAATTCGCTGGAATTTCGAAGGAAGTATCAGCCAAAGAAAAATATGAAATCGCTTCATTAAAGGATGAAGAAAAGTCCGTCTACCGGAAAGTTAATCAAACAATCAAGAAATTTGATGAAGAAATAAATAATTTCAGATTCAACACTGCGGTAGCATCTTTGATGGAACTGCTAAATGAATTAACAAAAAATCTTGAAAAGTGCTCAAAAGAAATTCAGGTATTCGCTTTGGAAAGATTTAATGTCTTAATCGCGCCGGTCGCACCGCATTTAGGCGAAGAATGTAATGAACTGCTCGGACGAGAGGAATCATTGTTTGTTTCGCCGGTATGGTTTGATTTTGATCCCGAAGCGCTGG
Organism: uncultured Ignavibacteriales bacterium; assembly: GCA_963751355.1. Lineage (GTDB taxonomy): Bacteria > Bacteroidota > Ignavibacteria > Ignavibacteriales > Ignavibacteriaceae > CAVVVS01. The sequence continues at coordinate 39,356 of CAVVVS010000062.1, forward strand.
TTGAAGATTCCGTAAACATAGCGGTACAGGTTAACGGTAAATTAAGATCAACGATTGAAGTGCCGGTCGATAGTGATCAGGAAAGCGTTAAAAAAGTTATTTTTAAAGATGAAAAAGTAATGAAGCACGTGGAGGGGAAAAATATTATTAAAGAGATTTATGTGAAGAATAAGATTTATAATATTGTTGTGAAATAAATTTTTTAAGAAGTAGGAGAAAAATGTTAGACATAAAGTACATCAGAGAAAATCCCGAGCTTGTTAAACAAGGTATTGAAAATAAAAATGAGAAAAGCAGGATAGATGAACTTCTGGAATTAGACCGGAAGAGAAGAGAATTGATTACAAAAAGTGAAGAACTAAAAGCAAAAAAGAACCAGGTATCTCAGGAAGTTGCAAAACTAAAGAAAGCCGGTCAGGATGCATCTTCAATAATTGCTGAAATGAAACAAGTTTCCGAACAAATAAAAGAATACGACGAAAATCTAAAAGAAATTAATTCTTCACTCGATGATATTTTAATGTTTATCCCAAATATGCCGCACTCTTCCGTCCCCGTCGGGAAAACCGCCGAAGATAACGTTGAAGTGAGGCAATGGCTTCCGGAAGAATTTTCGTTCGAGAATGATGATAAAATTTTGGACCATATTGAACTTGGTAAAAAACTTCATATATTGGATTTTGAAAGGGGGGCAAAAATCTCCGGTTCAGGATTCCCTCTTTATACCGGCAAAGGCGCTACCCTTGAAAGGGCTCTAATTAATTTCATGCTGGATTATCATCTGCAGAATCATGGTTACAAGGAAATTTTTCCGCCGTTTTTAGTTAACCGTGAATCGATGAAGGGTACCGGTCAGCTTCCTAAAATGGAAGATGACATGTACCATATAGAAAAAGATAAACTTTACCCTATTCCCACAGCGGAAGTACCGATAACCAATATCTATAGAGACGAAATATTAGATGAGAGCGATTTACCGGTAAAATTTGTAGGTTACTCGGCATGTTTCCGGAGAGAAGCCGGATCATACGGGAAAGAGTACAAAGGTTTTCTCCGTGTTCACCAATTCAATAAAGTTGAAATGGTTAAATTTGTAAAACCGGAAAGCTCTTTTGACGAGTTGGAAAAATTAGTTAACGACGCCGAAGATATACTGAAAGCACTTAAAATACCTTACAGAATTTTATTACTCTGTACCGGTGATTTAAGTTTTTCTGCAGCAAAGTGTTACGACATCGAAACATGGTCGCCGGCTGAAAATAAATGGCTCGAAGCTTCTTCTTGCAGTAATTTTGAAAATTTTCAAGCAAGGAGAGCAAATATTCGTTTCCGTAATAAGGATACTAAAAAACCTGAATTCCTCCATACTCTAAATGGTTCGGGACTTGCTACCAGCAGGCTCATGGTCAGCATTCTTGAAAATTATCAAACCCCCGAAGGAAAGATAATTGTCCCGAAAGTACTGCAAAAATACACGGGTTTTGAAGTAATAGATTAATCTTTTTTTAATCTGAATCATCTCATAAAAAAGTACAATTACTTATTTTACTCAGCATTGGAGTATTATATCCTTTATTATTAATTTGTATTTATAAAAGTAACTTCAACAATGAAAAATCTTTTTACCCTAAAAAAATATTTTGCCCGGTACAAAAAGAAACTGATTTGGGGAACTGTTTTTATTATTCTCTCAAATGCAGGCACAACCTACGTACCGTTGCTTATAAAAGATGCAATTAATGAATTATCTCAAAAAATAATTGTTGAGAAACTCATAACGTATGCTGCCCTGATTGTAGGTGTTTCCCTTTTTGCCGGTATTTTCAGATTTTTAATACGCGAAACTATAATTGTTGTTTCCCGCGAAATTGAATTTGATTTACGCGGAGATTTTTGGAAGCATATTCAAAAACTGCCTCTTAGATATTTCCAGAATAACTCTACCGGAAATATTATGGCTCACGCTACCAATGACATAAATGCCGTACGTTCGTTTTTAGGTCCGTCAGTGATGTATTCGATAGATACAGCAATCCGTCTGACAATAGTTATTGCCATAATGTTTTCGCTGAATGTAAGTTTAACAATTTATTCACTTCTCCCCCTTCCTTTTCTTTCGATATTGGTATACAAGATTGGAAAATTAATTCATGAAAAATTCACTTTAATCCAGGAGAAATTTTCGGAATTAACCACAAAAGCACAGGAAAATTATGCCGGGATACGCGTAATAAAATCTTATGTCCGCGAAGAAAACGAAATAAATGAATTCAGAAAATTGAGCAAAGACTACCTGGACAAAAACATGGAGATGGTGAAAATCCAGGCATTCTTACAGCCAATCCTGTTTTTGATAACCGGTATTTCCATCATTGTTGTAATTTGGCTGGGAGGTATTAAAGTAATTCAGGGAACAATGAATCTTGGAGAAATCATTGCGTTTATAACTTATCTTGGAATATTAATTTGGCCGGTAATCGCTTTCGGGTGGGTAATTAATATGATTCAGCAAGCCGAAGCGAGCATGAAAAGATTGAATAAAATATTTGCCGAAGAATATGAAATTCAGGATTCAGAAGAAACTGATTACTCAATTAAAACTTTAAAAGGAAATATCGATTTCAGAAATGTTTCTTTCCGGTATAATGAAAATTCTCCGTATATATTAAAAGATATTAATTTAAGCATACCGGAAGGTTCAACCGTTGCTATTATGGGCTTTACCGGCGCAGGCAAAACTTCTTTTATTAATTTGATTCCGCGGCTTTACGATAGTACCGAAGGGGAAGTTAGGCTGGACGGAAGAAATATCAAAGATATTCCGGTCGATGTTCTAAGGTCAAACATCGGACTTGTTCCGCAGGAAGCTTTTCTTCTTTCGGATACAATTGCTAACAATATTTCTTACGGTTTGAGAGAAATTGATACGGACAGGGTGCATGAGGTATCAAAAATTGCCCACTTCGACAATGATGTAAAATCATTTCCTCTCGGTTATGATACAATAATGGGGGAAAGAGGAATTACGCTGTCGGGCGGACAAAAACAAAGAGCTGCTCTATCTAGAGCGCTTGCCATTGATCCAAAAATATTAATACTCGATGATTCGTTTTCCGCAGTTGATACAAATACAGAAGAAGAAATTTTAAGAAGTTTAAAGCAATTTATGAAAGGCAGAACAAGCTTGATTATAAGTCATAGAATATCTACGGTAAAAGATGCCGATAAGATTATTGTACTTTCGGATGCAAAAATTGCCGAAGAAGGCACGCATGAAGAATTAATCCAAAAAGGCGGTATTTATGCCGATCTGCATTACAAACAATTACTTGAAAAAGAATTAGAGGAGTTAAACTAGAATTATTATGCCGAAAACAACAATCGCTTTTTTTGAAGTTACCGCGAAAGAGAAAAAATATTTGAAAAGGAAATTTGATAAAAATTTCGAACTTCGATTTTATAAGGAAGAGTTGAATGCGGATAACGCCGCACTAATAGGTGATGTTCAGGTAATTTCACCATTTATATATTCTAATATTGATTCAAAAGTTATTGCTAACGCAAAAAAGCTAAAGTTAATTGCTACAAGAAGTACAGGTTTTAATCATATTGATACAAAAGCAGCAAAGAAGAAGAATGCTTCGGTCAGTAACGTTCCTTTTTATGGCGAAAACACGGTTGCCGAACATACATTCGCATTAATTCTGGCGCTTTCGCGAAATTTGCACAAGGCTTATGTAAGGGCAATAAGAAACGAGTTTAATCTCGAAGGACTACAGGGATTTGATTTGAAAGGCAAGACTCTCGGAGTTATCGGTGCCGGAAGCATCGGTGTACACGTGATTAAAATTGCAAAGGGCCTCGGTATGAAGGTAATTGTATTCGATGCCCGGCATAATCATATTATAGCGGAATTACTCGATTTTAAATATGTTTCCCTGGATGAACTATTGAGCAATTCGGATGTAATCACATTGCACTGCCCGTATAATGCTCATACTCATCACTTGATTAATATGAATAATATTAAGAAAGTGAAGAAAGGAACATTATTCATCAATACCGCAAGAAGCGGTATTATTGAATCACAAGCATTATACTATGCTGTTGAAAACAAAATTTTTGCGGGCGCGGGACTGGATGTTTTTGAAGGTGAAGAATTGCTAAAAGAAGAAAACCAGATGCTCACAAAAAATGTTTCCGTCCACCATCTTGAAGCGTTATTGAAAAGAAATATATTATTGAGAAACGAAAATGTAATAATAACGCCTCATATGGCTTTCGATTCCGTTGAGGCTGTGGAAAGGATTATGGATACGACGGTCGATAATATAAAATGCTTTTTAGAAAGAAAAGAATATCATAAGGTCATATAGTTTATGGCTAACGATTATAAAAGTGAAGAAGAAGTATTAGGGAAAGCGTACGATTCCAGGTTAATGAAGCGTCTGCTCGGTTACATAAAGCCGTATAAAAAATATGTGATATTTGCAATAATATTAAATGTTATCGTAGCGGCACTGGGACCGGTTCGACCATATTTGACTAAAATTGCGGTTGATAATTATATATCAAAATCCGATTATCACGGTTTATTCATAATAAGTATTTTATTGTTTGCCTCTCTCCTGCTGCAAGCGGTAATCCAATACGTTCTTACATATTATACACAGTATCTCGGACAAAAGACTATATATGATCTTCGCGACCAAATCTTTTCGCATGCACAAAAATTAGCTCTCAAATTTTTTGATAAAACACCGATCGGGAGAATTGTTACAAGAACAACCAACGATGTAGAAGCCTTAAACCAGCTTTTTTCTTCCGGTATAGTCATGGTTTTCAGCGATGTTTTTATAATCGTTTGGATACTCATTTTCATGTTCTTTATGGATGTGAAATTGTCATTAGTTACCCTTTCCGTACTCCCGGTGTTAATTTACGGTACATTCCTTTTCAGGAAAAAAGTGAGAGAGAGTTACCGTGATGTAAGGCTTCATCTTGCAAGATTAAATTCATATATGCAAGAGCATATAACCGGTATGAATGTGGTTCAAATCTTTAATAAAGAGAAAGATGAGTTTCAAAAATTTACAAACATAAATAGCGACTACCGACAGGCAAATATCAAATCAATCTTTTACTATGCAATTTTTTATCCAAGCGTTGAATTGGTCAGTTCTGTTGCAATAGGTTTGATTATTTGGTACGGTGGCGGGGAAATTATACAAAGTAATTTAACAATCGGGGTTCTTTTTGCTTTCATACAATACACTGAAATGTTTTTCCGTCCAATCCGGGATTTGTCGGAAAAATATAATATAATGCAAACCGCAATGGCATCTTCCGAAAGAATATTTAAATTACTTGATAACAAAACTTTTATTCAAAATCCGCCGAACCCTGTAAAAGTTGAAAATATAAAGGGTGAAATTGAGTTTAGAAATGTCTGGTTCGCCTATAATAAAGAAGAGTATGTACTTAAAAATGTTTCATTTAAAATTAACCCGGGCGAAACCGTAGCAATTGTCGGACATACCGGAGCCGGAAAAACAAGTTTGATCAATATACTCACCAGGTTTTACGATATCAATAAAGGCAGCATCCTTGTTGACAATACCGATATAAATACTATGGACAAACGCGACTTAAGAAAATTTATTTCAATTGTTCTACAGGATGTATATCTTTTTTCCGGTACTATAAATTCCAACATCAGTATGAACAATGAGGAAATACCTCAGGAAAAATTAATTGATGCCGCAAAAACCGTCGGTGCCGATAAATTCATTGAATCCTTATCCCGCGGATATGATGAAATTGTTATGGAAAGAGGAGCAACTTTAAGTGTCGGTCAAAAGCAATTAATCTCGTTTGCCAGGGCTTTGGCTTACAATCCCCAAATTTTAGTACTTGATGAAGCAACTTCCAGTGTGGACACGGAAACGGAAATCCTAATTCAGAAAGCTATTGAAAAATTACTCGTAGGAAGGACGGCAATAGTAATTGCGCATAGACTTTCAACTATACAAAATGCTGATAAAATTATAGTAATGCATAAGGGAGAAGTGAGAGAAACAGGAAATCATCAGGAACTGCTTGCTAATAGGGGAATTTATTATAAATTGTATCAATTACAATATAAAGATCAGGAAATCGGTAAAGCTGTTTAGTAAATAAAAAAGGAGAAATATATGTCACAACTCCGTTTTATGACGCTTGCAAGACACATCATTGAGGGGGAAAAGAGGCATCCGGAGGCAACTGGCGAACTTTCCAATCTCCTTCACGATCTTTCACTAGCAGCAAAAGTAATCTCACTGGAGGTTAACAAGGCAGGACTTGTGGATATTTTGGGATTTACAGGCGATAATAACGTTCACGGCGAACAGGTAAAAAAACTCGATATCTTTGCTCATGATATGCTCACAAGAGCAATGGATCACGGAGGTCATCTTTGTGTTATGGCTTCCGAAGAAGAGGAAGATATAATCCACATACCGCCTCAATTTAAAATCGGTAAATATGTGCTCTTATTCGATCCCCTTGACGGCTCTTCAAATATTGACGCTAATATAAGTATCGGAACAATTTTCTCGATTTACAAAAGAATCTCTCCCGAAGGCAAACCAGGCTCGCTAAATGACTGCTTACAACCAGGAACCAAACAAGTTGCAGCCGGTTATATTGTTTACGGTTCCAGTACAATATTGGTTTATACTACAGGTGAAGGCGTACACGGATTCACATTAGATCCTTCATTCGGGGAATTTTTGCTATCTTATGAGTACATGAAAATTCCGAAAAAATCAAAAATTTACAGCATCAATGAAGGTAATTATCTTTATTGGCATCCCGGTTTGAAGAAATACATTAAATATCTTCAGGAAGAAGATAAAGATAGCGAACGCCCTTATTCTTCCAGGTACATCGGTTCAATGGTTGCGGATATTCACCGGAATCTTCTTTACGGCGGGATTTTCATGTATCCATCTGATTCCAGGCATCCAAACGGAAAACTCCGTTTAATGTACGAATGCAATCCAATGGCTTTTATCATTGAAGCCGCAGGAGGAAGGGCTTCTAACGGCAAAAAAAGGATACTGGAAATTCAACCGCAAGCTTTACATGAAAGGACACCTATTTTTATAGGCAGCGAAGATGATGTAAAGATGGTTGAAGAGTTTATGGCAAAAGAAGAAGTTAAAAGTGATATCTATCTGAGTAATAAATCTTAACCGCGGAAAGGGAATATTGGTATAAAAGAATTTTATTAATCCCTTAACCCTTTATTCCCCATGCTTTTAACTCTTGACTTGAATTTTATTTATTTCTTCATTTATTATTGTGGCAAGTTTATCCAGTGAAATGCCGGTTACAGTTAATTTATTACTTTTTACCAAAATTTCTGGTGAATCTCCCTCACCTTTCATAAATTTATATAAATTAAAACCAAGTCTGTTTCTATCATTCGCAATAGGAAGATATTCTTTTAAATTCTCTATAATTGCAAACACCTTCTTTTCCAGAGAGTCTTCCGGAAATTGTTTTGTGGAAGGCGGGGGTAAAGTTGTCATGTATTATTCCTAATAAATTTAGATACTAAGATAAAAAGTATTGAACTAATCCTCAATACAAATTGCCAAATTTATTTTTTATCTTTCTGATATTTTATTTGAGTTAAATTGTTCTGCCGTATGCAAATTCTTAAATTTGCAATTACAAAATAAAAAAAGGTCGAATTGAATTTAAAAAACGCAAAAAAAATTCTAATTATTAGACTAAGCTCCCTGGGAGATATACTACTTTCCACACCATTGATCAGGACACTAAAGTTAAATTATTCTCCTGTGCAGATCGATTTTCTTCTGAAAACCCAGTACAAGGATACCATCATTAACAATCCTTATATTTCCAATTTGCGTTTATATGAAAATAATAAGAAAAAGGAAAAAGATTTAGTTAGAACCCTGGTCGAAGAGAGTTATGATTTAGCAATTGATTTGCAGCACAACAGAAGATCGGCTCAAGTTTTATCAAATCTTAAATGCGAAATAGTAAAGTTCAATAAGCTGACCCTTCAAAAAATTTTGCTGGTTCGATTTAAAATCAACAAATTGAAAAATGCTCCCGGAATCCCGGTAAGATATGCCGGCACATTAGATAATTTTACCCTAGATGACAAGGGTTTGGATCTATTCACAAAAAATACGCCTTCACCTTTACTGAATTATAAATTAAAATACATAGGTCTTGCTCCGGGCTCCAGGCATTTTACTAAAATGTATCCGTCGAATTATTTTGTAGACCTTGGGCGAATGCTTACCGATGCAGGTTTCAAAGTTGTGATTTTCGGAGGTCAATCGGATAAAACCATCTGCAAAAGTATAGCATCTCAAATTTACGGCTGCATTAATTTGTGCAACGATAATAATCTGCTTCAGACTGCAGCCGATATGAAAAAATGCTCGAGTATAGTTTGCAACGATTCCGGGTTAATGCATGTAGCTTGTGCTTTAGGCGTTCCGGTACTGCCAATTTTTGGCTCCACTGTAAAAGAATTCGGATTTACCCCTTATAAGAATAAAAATTTAATTTTAGAAAACAATTCACTATCTTGCAGGCCTTGCTCGCATGTAGGCAGGGCAAGATGTCCTAAAAAACATTTTAAATGTATGATTGATATACAACCACATATGGTGTTCAAAGCACTGAAAAATTTAATAAGCCTTTAATGAAACAAATTTGGAAAATATTTTACAATATACTTGTAATTCCGGTACTTTACGTTCTAATCAGAATTGCCGGTATTTTAAATAAAAAAATTAAAAGGGGCATCAAAGGAAGAAAAAGAATTTTTGAGGAATTGATTCTTAATGCAGCTTCACTTAATAAATCGAAAAAATTGGTTTGGTTTCATTCATCATCGCTCGGAGAGTTTGAACAGGCAAAACCAATAATTAAAGAACTAAAAGTAAACAAAAATATAAATATTTTTATAACGTTCTTTTCACCTTCGGGGTATGAGAATTCTAGGAAGTATCCATATGCTGACCTGGTATCATACATCCCTTTCGATACACCGTCAAATGCAAACAGATTTATTAAAATTGTTCATCCTGATTTAGCGGTAATGATGCGCTATGATATTTGGCCCAATCTTGTATGGGCTATGAAAAGACATAATGTAAAAAGCTACATTGTAGATGCTACGATGAAGCCTAACTCTCCCCGGAAACTTCCGCTATCAAAAAATTTTCATAAAATTTTGTTCAACGATATTAGCAGAATTTTAACAGTCTCAGATGTAGATACGGAGGGCTTCGAGGAATTCGGATGCCCTCCGGATCAGATCCGGGCTGTCGGGGATACCCGGTTTGACAGGGTTTACCAAAGAAGTGCAACGGCGCACGAAAGAAATTTAATAAAAGATAATATCATCAAGGGTAAAAAAGTATTTGTCGCAGGCAGTACCTGGGAACTTGACGAAGATGTTATTTTACCTTCGTTTGCCAAACTTGCGCACTATGATGAAAATGTTATAATGATAATTGCTCCGCACGAACCTACCCTGCTGCATCTTGAAAAGATTGAGAATGAGGTTGCCGGTCATCTGGAATCTATTAGGTTTTCATTTCTTAATGATTATAAAAATGAACGTGTTATTATTATCGACTCAATAGGGATTTTACTAACACTCTATACTTATGCAGATCTGGCATTTGTAGGCGGTAGCTTTAAGCAGAATATTCATAATGTACTTGAAGCTGCCGTTTACGGTATTCCTGTTCTATTCGGTCCTAAGATAGATAATTCACAGGAATCGCAGGAATTATTAAGAAGAGGCGGAGGAATTTTAATCAAGGATAAACAGGAAGCTTACCGGCAGTTGAGAACTCTCTTTTCAAATGATGAATTACGAAATTTGAAGGGAAAAATAGCTCATGATTATGTTCATGAAAATTTGGGTGCTACCCAGGAAATAATAAAGGAGATTTATAAGGTTATTTAGTTTAAATTACTCGAGTTGAACGATTATAAATTTTAAACGCAAGGAAACTGCGAATTTTACGAATATTCATTAATTTGATTTTAGCATAATCAAAATAATTCGTGTTAACTATTAATCAAGCTGTCAACTTACGTTAATTAAATATTTTTGCTGCGGGACAAACTGCACTTGAAATCCATGGTATCATGGCACAGTATTTATTTTTATTCAAGATAGATAGTGAAAAATCAAACCTCCAAATGTTGATCTTAGTTTGTGCAATCATGCCTTTATTTTGTTTCGCATCTCAACTACCTCAGTCTACCCCCGAAAGTTAACCCATATACTTTTCCTTCAAAATTCTTATGTGATGATTTGCATGTCCCGTAATTATAAAGGCGAAGGCAAGTACGGTTACCTCATTTTCATTGGCAACTCCGCGTCGATTCAACATCTCTTTTTCAAAACTTTTAAATAACAAGATTGTTGATCTTCTGGTCTGTAAAAGTTCTTCCATTAATTCTTTCATTTCCCTCCGGTTAAAATTCCCTTCTTTCACATAATCGTCCTGCTCAAATCCGGGAAGTGATTGTTTCTCACCCCGGGCTATACAAAGTGCCCGGTAAGCCATAATTTTTTCTGTATCTATTAAGTGACCAATCATTTCCTTGATTGTCCATTTACCTTCGGCATAAGAAAATTCTCCTTTTTCCTCACTTACCGTTGATAGTGTAACTTGCAGCCTGGTTATTTGTTCTTCCAAAATTTTTACCGGGTCATCTCCTTCTGTTTCTTCTACATACCCTGCATAAAAGGAAGGATAATCATTTGGTTTTGGTCTTGGCATATATTCTCCGGTTTTATTAAATAATTACTTCCAGATCTTCACTTCATACTTTCCGGACGAGGTTGCTACACCCCTGAACATTCCGGTGGTATTAAACTCCATTGCGTAGTTACCGTTTTTATCTACAGCTATTATTCCACCGTCGTTAGGTTGCAATATTTTGTGAATCATTATATCCGCGGCTTTTTTTAATGAGTATCCTTTGTACTTCATTAAAGCCGTCATTTGAAAAGCAACATCATGTTTAATATACTTTTCACCCCAACCGGTTCCTGAAACAGCACACCCGTCATTATCCGCATAAGTTCCAGCACCAATTATAGGAGAATCCCCGATTCTTCCGGGCATTTTATTGGTCATGCCGCCCGTTGAAGTGCCCGCAGCAAGATTCCCGTACTTATCCAGTACAACACATCCTACGGTACCGTGCTTTCCTTCCTCCAATCTCCTTTTGTATTCCTGCCATTGTTCGTACCGGTGTTTGGTATCAAAATATGAATTGGGCACAAGTTTTATTCCCATTTTTTTAGCAAACTCCTCTGCTCCTTCATAAGCCAAAAGTACATGCGGAGTTTTTTCCATTACCAACCTGGCGAGTGAAATTGGATGTTTAATATGTTCTACTCCTGCAACAGCACCGCATGACAGATCCTCACCATTCATTATTGAAGCATCCATTTCATGTGTACCTTTGGAAGTATAAACGGCACCGATCCCGGCGTTGAATTTTGGATTCGATTCAAAGTATCTTAGTACTTTTTCCACTGCATCCATGCCTCTGCCGCCTTTAGCTAAGATCTCTTTACCTATATTCAAGGCCGCTTTCAGATCATGCATATATGCTTCCTTCACAGAATCCGGTAATGACTTGCTGATTGTACCCGCGCCCCCGTGAATTACGATCACATATTTCTTTGTTCCTGTTGAATCCCTTTTACTTTGTGGTAAGTCTATAACCTGGGTGAGAACAATTATTAAGACAGTACCGAGGATTAGTAAAACACTTTTCATTTTAATTCTCCGGATTTATGGTTTTTATCAGCATTAAAAACAGTTTTAAAATACTAAATTGAATAATAAAAATCTGATCTCTTTATGATTCCATTCACCGATATGAATAATTTCAATACAGGTTAATTTTAATTTGGTATAAACACAGGTTCATTTTCCTTCCAGTATTTCTTCCAATCGAAATATAAATTCTGCTTGAGCCGTATTAATTTTTTTTAATGCTCCTTCCCTGTCAAAAAACTCACCTTTATCTATTTCAGGGAAAGATTGAATTTTACCGGATTTCGGAGGCCACTCCATGTTAAAGGTATTACTTTTGATTTCTTTAACTTCGTTAAGTTCTGTTTGAAATGCCCAGGCATGAACAATTTTTCCACTTTTTTGTTTTACACTATCCAATAAAATAAACTCGCCTTCCGGTTTTATGCCTGTTTCTTCTTTGAATTCTCTTTTTGCAGTATCAAAAAAGTCCTCTCTTTCATTGGGCAATCCTTTGGGGATGCTCCAATAACCATCATCTTTTTTTGTAAAAAAAGGGCCACCGGGATGAACAAGAAAAAATTTCAATTCATCATTTTCCTTTGAAAACATCAACAGACCGGCACTCACCAGATTATCCATAATTTACTCCTTTCTGTAATTGCTATCAATAAAAATTACTCTATTATTCCTTAAAAATAAAAAATTTTAATGACGATCATATTCATAATATTATTCCTCAATACTTCACCGGGACTCAAAATTAAATATCCACCCATAATAAATGATAATGCAAATCACACTATATATCTTGTGCGTCAAAGATGCCATACATGAATTTGCTTTTATTCAAAAAAAAGAGATGGCAATCTGGAAGAAATTCACGAAATTCGTTCATTCTTATTTTATTGATGTTGAATGGGGCGATGCTGTATTTTATCAACATCCTGATTTTGATCCAGTCATGGCTTTTAAAGCTCTTTTCTACAAAACACTGAGTACTTTAAGGGTAGACGCATTTAGCACGCCGTTAAAAAATTATATTGAGGTTCCGGAAACTCTTGTTAAAATAAACATCAATGATTTAACTTTGAAAAAGTTAGTTAAATATATTCACAATGCTTATTACTGCGACAAAAATAACCGGTTGAATATATTGAGTATGCACAATAACGGAAATATAATTTTTTATAAAGCCAAAGGTGAATAATATATTTTCAATGCATGCAATACATGGATAATAAGAAGACTTGATCAAGCAGGTATTACTAAATTTTCTAACGATATTATATTAGCAAAACAATTATTTAAGGATACTGAATCGCCGGGCAGATGATAAAAGCTGAGTAACAACTTTTCATTTACCGGAAAAAACTCTCAATCCAACTATCCCGATAATTATTAAAAATATAAAACCAATTCTCACCAAATCTTTTGATTCATCGAAAAGAATAATTCCCAATATTGCAGTTCCAACCGCACCGATTCCGGTCCAAACAGCATATGCAGTACCGACAGGTAACGTTTTTAATGAAATCGATAACAAATAAACACTCGTTGCCATAGTAACAATAGTAAATATGCTTGGGTAAAGTTTAGTAAATCCGTCGGAATATTTCATCCCTATTGCCCATGCAGTTTCGAATAGTCCCGCGATAAACAAAATGATCCAATTCATAATTCAGATATTAAAGTAAATAAATTAAAAATTATAACATATAATCTAAGGAAATTATATACAATTTGACTTTTCAAAATATCAAACAGGGCATTTTGCCCAAAATAAGGTTACTTATTATTATGAGTATGTTTAGAAAATAAGGTTTTGTCATGCCGAACTAAATTCGGCATCTCCGGATAGAAAATACAATCCATTTTGTAGATTCCGAACCAAGTCCGGAATAGAATTTTCTGACCAGTATTGAAACATGGGAAGTATCAATTTAAATAGACAATTATTATATCCTTAAAAATCACTGTAATCCGTCACTATTTTTTACTGAAATCGGACTTCATTAAAATCCAAAGATTAGGATCAAGCGATACCGAATCAGGATGTTCATCTAATCGAAAGCTAAAATTATTTTCGCGTTTATCTATTTTTAGTCTCTTCATTTCGGGTATTTTACTATTGCCATGATATATAGCTAAATCAATAGGCGACTTGAAAATATTATCTTCTTTTTGAACCTGCTTTAAATCCACCAAAAGTGTTTTCGAATTTTTGTTGAAGTGCCACAAACCTTCGAATTCGGGCTGTCCGGGTTTATAAATCCATTCATTAAAAAACCAGCTTAAATTTTTACCGGAAGCTTTTTCCATCACTGCTTCAAAATCCTTAGTGAGTACATTTTTATTTCTGTACACTTTATAATATTCTTGTATCCCTTTCCAGAAATTATCTTCTCCGAGTACATACCGCAGCATTCTAAGTACATACGCACCTTTCTGATAGGAGTTAATATTTAACAATGCCATAAGGTTTGTAATTGTTGTATCCACCACCGGTGAGCCGGGGTTTCGCCTGTAGAATGCTAAAATTCTCTTTCTGTCCTGCCTTAATACATTCATCAGACTATCTTCTCCGAACTTAGAATTAACAAAAACATGCTGGAAGAATGTTGCAAAACCTTCGCTGAGCCAAATATGATTCCAATCTTCTTCTGTAACTGCATCACCGAACCATTGATGTGCGATTTCGTGCGCCATAGTTACTTCGTTTCTTCTTTTACCCGTCACCCCTTTCTCGGCATAGAATATATTGCTTGCATTTTCCATTCCACCGTAACGGGTTGTGGATTCCACATTAGCGAGCTTTGAATATGGAAACGGACCAATCAATTTTTCATACAATTTAATTATCTCCGGTGCGGGTGCAAAATCGTAAAATCCTTTTTCCCTGTCTTTTGGGTAGACCCATGTTTCAACAGGAACGCAGCCTATTTTATCCACATGCTGAACTGCAAATCGCGTAACTCCGATGACCATGAGTTCGGTGGAAATAGGAATCTTTTGCTGCCAGTGAGTTAATCTTAGTCCGTTGTCTAAATCTGTTTCTTCGATCAAAGAACCGTTGGCAATTACCTGATACTTCGCAGGAGCTGTAATTATAAAATCACATGAAGCCTTATCGTAAGGATGATCTAAAGTCGGAAGCCAGTTTCTTGCACGGTCGGGCCAATTGTCACCGAAAAAAGTTCGGTCACCGAATTTATTTTTAGAAATTATTAAACCGTCAGCCGGTACGCCGGAATATGAAATGACATATATTCTTGTTTCTCCAGCTGCGACAGCTTCACCCGTATTTATATATAAACGATTTTTCTTGTGTTCAAATTTTAACGGGGAATTTTTAACTAAAACCGATTCTACTTCCATACCCGTTTCGCTGTCTTCATCTTTTTTACCTATTAAATCCAGGTAAAAGCCTGTTACATCATCTTTCAAGAATTTAACCGTGACCGAGGCTGTTCCCTTTATAATATTTGTTGAATCGCTGAGCGTTAATTGAAAAGTGTAATGAATAATATCTATGTTGGGATTTCGTGGATAGTGATCCCCATAGGAATTGCCAAAACCAGCAAAAATCAGAATGACTAAAATAATTGTTTTTTTCATTTTTTATTTATTCTGAATATTTGAATAAAAGACAAAAACCCGGTCTTGTTAAAAAACCGGGTTTTAATTTCAAGTAATTTTATTTTGGATTAGGACCTTCCGTTACCTGAACAAAATTACCCGGCTTAAGCCATTTTGTATAGGCGGCTTTTACCTGTTGGGCATCTAGTTTTATATAATGTGCTGCAGCCAAAGTCGGTTCGTTAAGAGGAAGGTCATGAACGGCACGTGAAAGAAGACCGCCTGCAATACTGCCCGTACTTGACTCGGATAATTGAATATCACGCAGTATCATGGCTTTTGCCTGCTTTAGCTCTTTATTGGTCACATGTTCTTTTTGCATTTGTTTAAGATCTCTAACTACAATCGCCCGGGCTTTTGAAACATTAGGCGGATCGCAAGCATAACGTACTTCATAAGTAGAACGATTTTTACCTATATTAAATGATGAAGATACATAATAGACTAACCCGCTGTTCTCACGAAGATCTTTATACAAGCGGGTGGCATAGAATGCACCGCCCAAAACATGATTACCTAACTGCAGCGCATAATAGTCAGGATTGGATCTTGTTATTTTAAGATTTTCCGCAAGAGTAACTTTATCCTGTACCCTGCTCTGATCCGGCACGGCGGTGGTTGATGGTTTATTTAAGGGAATTGGTGAAAGCTCGGTTACAGGTTTTGATCCCTTAGCCGTCCAATCGCCGAAGTATTTTTCTATTTCTGTTTTTGCATCTTCGGGCTTAATATTTCCAATCACCACAATCGTAGTTAAATCTGGTCTGAATACATCAGTATAATAATCTTTGATGTCCTTCAATGAGAGTGCACCAACGGTTTTAGGTGTTGCATGGCGAAGTGTAGGATCATTCTTGGGAACTAATGCTTTTGATAAAGCTTGACCTGTTAAAAAATCAGGGCTTTGTAATTCACCGGCAACCGTTCGTGCAGTCTGCATCCTAACAATCTTGAAAGCATTGTCCGGAAGCCCCGGATGAAGCAAATTATCGGAAAGAAGTTGTACACCTTTGTCAAAATCTTTTTTTAACACTTCAACTGAAAAGCTTGTTCCGGCATTTTCGTTTGCACCTATATCATCCAGTGCTTTTTGAAAAGCAATCCTGTTTAAAGATGTAGTGCCGTAAGAGAAAAGCTGATCTAAAACGCTGGAAGTTCCTTCTTTCCCTTTTGGAGTTTGAAGATCGGAATTATGTTTAATATTACCGTAAACGCTGACCGTATTACTTATCGATTCGGGTTGAACAATTAATTTAATACCGTTCTTCAAATTATAAACAGTTGGATTGACTATCGATTCAGGCACTTTTAATCTTCCCATAGCTTTATTTGCCCAGGATGGGAGTTCGACTGCTCTCGGATTTTTGGGAGCGAAAGACTCTTTACCACCGAATGATTTTTGGGAAATAGGCTTGCCAGATTTTTGGGGAGTTAGCACTGCATAAATAGCATGGTTAAAATTAAATATTTTTTTGCAACCCGGTTAACGTCCTTAAGCGTTACCTTTTCTAATTCTTCCAGTTCCGATTTCGGTGAATTTTTACCGTCAACCGCAACTGCTTCCGACCAGGCGTTGGCCAAGCCGGAGATTGAATTCTTCTGGAATTCGGCGTCTGCTATCTCGTGTCTTTTTGCTGCTTCGACTAAATCTGCAGGCAAACCGTTTTCCAAGTATTTTGACAAAACGTCTTGTACCTCACTTGTTAGTTTTTTGGAATCCGCACCTTTAGGAAATACACCTAATGCAAATCCCAAGCCCGTTTCAGGTAATCCGCTCAACTGAAATCCTGCGTACAACGCTTTTCCCTGCGGTACTAAGCCGTAAAGATCTCCTCTTTGACTGCTTAAAACATCGGAAAGGATTTGTGCAGCCGGATAATCGGGGCTGTCGGTACCGGGCATACGAAATGATATAATCGAAAAACCGTAAGGTAAATCCGTCGGTAAATTAAGTGTATCGGGCTTTACCGGCTGCAAGTTAATTTCAGGTTTCGCCGGTAATTTCTTAGCGGATATGTCACCGAATAATTGTTCTACTTTTTTCAGCGCTTCTTGCGGATTGACCTTTCCCACAACAACAAGTATTGCATTATTGGGAGAGTACCAGGTATCATGAAAATTTTTGAGCATTGCACCGCTGGTTTTGTTAAATGAAGGTCGTGTTCCAAGTGCATCATGCCCGTAAGGAGTGCCTTTGAACATTGCTTTTAAAAGCTTTGTGTAAAAAACATACTGAGGATTGGAAAGGTCCTGTGCAACCTCCTGCTCAATAGCGCCGCGTTCATTACTCCAAAGTGAATCGGTACTAAGCAGACTTTTCATTCTTAGAGATTCTATATGCAACGCTACATCCAGATCTTCTGAAGGAACCGTGAAAAAATATTGTGTAATAGTTTGACGGGTATCCGCATTAAAATCTCCTCCCATTGCGGCAGTTATATCTGCAAGCTGATCGGCATTCAATCCTTTGCTTCCTCTAAACATCATGTGTTCAAGTGCGTGTGCAGTTCCTGGAAATCCTGTCGGCGCTTCATTCGAACCCACCAGATAATTAATCTCGGTTGTAACTACCGGAGCCAGATCATTCCTCACAATAATAACCCTAAGACCGTTTTTAAGTGTAGAACGCAGTACATTATTATCCTCATTATTATTCTTTACCGCACTCAAACTAAAAGGCATATAAATAAAAATTGCAATCAAAGCATATAATACTGTTACATATAATTTTGTTTGACTTAAATACTTTTTCTTATGTACCAATTCGGGTGAAACATCATATAGTATATTATACATAAAAGGCTCCCGTTATTTTTTTTAATAATTATTTAAAATGGTTAACACGTTACATGGGTTGTTATAAGATGTAATTATAAATAATATTCCGGATGGAATTATTATTGTAAAAAGAAGCTCGCATATAGAAGACAAGGCAAGCACAATCAAATATTGATAGTTAATACCCCTCAAAACCGCTTATTGTTATAATTAAAAATAGTACGTTACCTTCCTTTATTCTCTTTATCATTAGCCCTATGAAGTAACGGTTTATAATGCGATAAGTAAACTTGCTCGGATATAAAGATTAGTAACCCTGAAGATATAAATATTACCCACATGGTAACAAAACCCCACAAGTGGAAATAATTGAACACTATACCTAACACAGCAGCTATTATACTAATTATGTAGATAAATGAATGTAAAACATTGATTTTATTTAACTTGGTTTTAGTCTCACTCGAGGCTTTTTCAAATAAAATATCTGTTTCTTCGGAAGAATTTTTTGATATTATGGACATTTTTTTAACTGTATCAATACTTTTCATAAAATTCCTTCAATAAAAGGATAGAATTAGAACTTTAACGTTGTAAAATGTACAACTTTAAATGATTTGTAATTATTAGCTATATCACAACTTATGAAAATATAACATCTTGGTTGTAAGAGTTCCGGGACACATAATTTTTTGATTCCGGCGGGATTCGAAAGATGATGAAGGTTAAATGAATGGATGGATAATTTATCATTAAAAGCTTTAATAATATCTTTGTTTTTCAGGAAAATTAATTTGTTATTTTAATCAGTAGAAATCGGATAGGTTAACTACATTAGGAATCTAAAATCGTTAATCCTTGTTAAGAAATTGTTAATTTTTGGTAAATAGCTGTACCGCATGGTCCCATTCATTTTAATGTAACCATGCTTCTGAAATGTCTCAACAAACGGAATATAGGCAGCTTAATGTCATTGAAAACAATGAATAAAATAGAATCAAGTAAGGCTGAAAGGCGGATACTCATCGGTTGTCAATAAAAAAGCATAAGCACTTACCCGCAAAGACCACCTCATTACACCTACATTGAATCTGAATAATCCTTCAGGATACTTTGAACTAAAA
Organism: uncultured Ignavibacteriales bacterium; assembly: GCA_963751355.1. Lineage (GTDB taxonomy): Bacteria > Bacteroidota > Ignavibacteria > Ignavibacteriales > Ignavibacteriaceae > CAVVVS01. The sequence continues at coordinate 58,725 of CAVVVS010000062.1, forward strand.
ATGATAGCAAACCAGGCAATAATTAGAGAAAATATTAATGCAACATATAGAAATGCGAGAACGATATAATGAGGTAATGCCAAAATCCACTTTACAAGGGGGAGCCATCTGTTCAGATCTTTTTCAGCATCCGGATACGGGAGTTCTATATGAACGGCTTGTTCCTGATCGGTTGAAGGATATTCATCCCTTAATAAAAAAAGATACGCAAATACTCGCATTGTAAACTTGGTTAGAGCAATATTCCAATCAAACCACCAGCGGGGATATTTTTGGCGAAATAGAATGAGCAGCAGTGTCGCAGCGAATAAAATTCCGCCGGCATTATATACGACTTTCCAACTCTCATTGTTTTCTGATGCATGGCTTCCTCCCGAAATTGCTCCTAATACAATAAAGATCGGAATCACAAATATTATTCTGAAAAATGAGGTAAACCGGTCAAGCTTTTCAGGATAATCAACATCAAGTTTGACCGGATAATTATTATTGTTTTCCATGATTTTCCCCTAAATATTATTGATGATAATAAGAACGGTTTTGGTAAAGGTAAAAATTTCTTGTAATAAAATATAATAAGTATTTCTAATTATAGGAAGTAATTAAGATTCTTTTACCGCTTACTTGATTTCCATGTCTTGGAATACCATTCCTTAACAATATTTTCAGCAGGTTTGTTCAACGGTGTGTAATTTTTATTATAAAAATTTGCTCTAATCGATAAATCGCTTGGCCATTTCCACCAGTACATTCCTGCAAGCCACTTTTTACCAAAAGCAGCCTTGAATATAGCACTATAACATCTTGCCTGGCTTTGTAAATTTACACTGTCTTTTCCATCCTTTTCTAACGCTGTTTTCCAAGGCTCAGCGGAACTTCTGAAACCCACCTCGGTAAAAATAACTTTCTTGTGATATTTATCAGAAATTTTTTTTATTCGTTCCATTACTTTTTTTGCCCCTAAAAGCAGATCATTGTCGGAAGGATTGTTTTCGGTACTTAACGGAAAATATTCACTTATTCCAATAAAATCAAAATATTTCCAGAAGGTTAGGTCTTCAAATTCATTGCTCCAGTTAGGACCGTAGGTAATTTTACCATCATAAAATTTTCGTATTTTTTTTACAATATTAATCCATTCTTTTTGATGTCCCACCGTAGTCCCGGATAATTCGTTACCGACACAGAGAATAGGTATGCGGTACATTTCCGCCAGCATTGCATAATGACTAATCCAGTTATAATAATTATGGAAGAATAAATGCCAATCTTTTTTATTTGTCATTTTAATTTGTCCCGACCATCCATTCCTGCCGATATAAATATGTGGTTTTAGAATTGTATTTAATTGAAGTTTCTCTGCATTATGTACCAGGTGAATTATGCTTTCATCATTCTCGGCACCCGAAAATTCCCAGAATCTTAAAGGTTCCGGTTTGCTTGTATTTCGCATAGATGTAAAAGGAGTAATTGAAAAGGAATTAATACCGAGGGTCATCATTTTTTGAATAGATTTAACAGCATCTCTCGATAAATAACCGTTATAGATTTGGTAACCTTCATGTGCAAAACAAAAACCTTTTTGAAAAGAAGGAACTTTCCGCGAAAAATCTTTATGATAATTGATTAATCCGGCTTTGTATTTACTAGCATAGTGTTTTAGATAATTATTCCATTTACTGCTAAGTTTAAGAAGTTCATTTTTCTCCGGCTGCCGGCTTTTATATAATTTTATAAAATTATTTTTGCCCTTATAATGAATCAAGAAACTGACAAACGCGGCACCCAGCGGTTCTGAAAAGAGGTAAGAAATATAATCGAACTCCTTATTATCTAATAATTCATTCAGCGCGGGAACCTGTCCGGCTTTTGAAAGAAAACCCGACCAAAATTCATAACCTTCTTTTCGCCAGTTGTGCGAAAAATAAACATGGAGCCCGTTCTCTAAAAACTTGTATTTAGGTTGACCTAAATTTTTACGAATAATAAGTTTTGCTGTCTTTGAAAAATCATTTCCTTTTATCCAATCATTAATTACTACATGTATGGAGCTGTCCTCCCAATCAATATTTGAGAGCTGTGTGTTGCCGGATATTAATCCTTTGTCTTCAAAATTATCGTAGATGTAATAATTTATTTTTGATTCGTGAAATCGATCATTGAAGAAATTATTCAGATACCTCACGGATTTTTCGTTGGCACTGTTTATTTTAGCTATCTTTCCCCTGTTTATTTTATCCGAATAAATTATATATCTAAAATTACCGGGAGGATTATAAATTTTTCGTTCTCCTAAAAAATTTCTATAGCGGGATGAATCCAAAACCCAATCACCATTTCCATTAAATCTTGAAAAACCCCATTGCGGCACACTCTTCGCCTTGCATTACCCGGATGTCGCTTATTAAACTAAAATTAATATCTTGCGCTATATACTTATCATTAACCCCGGAAAAAATATAACACATCTTGTTCTTGTTGAATGGATTTCTATAGAAAACCGAGATCACATCCGAAGAGTTCGAATATTTAACACCGTGGTATTCAAATGCGTTACCGGAAAAGTTAACCGGCAATTTATCTGCAATTTTTTGCAGTACGCGGTTGGCATTAAAGGACCCGATAATAAAAATTGATTTATTTTTTAAATCGGAATCAGTGACTTGGCTATCGGATTTAATTTGTAAATTGAATCGCCTGAAAAATCCTTGAAATTTATGAGCAGCCTTCAGGTATTTTGATTTATACTCCGGCTTTGAAACGGGATAAATAATTAGTCCGCCGTGAGTGTAAAGATCGCGGTATAATTCTCTTCTCACGTTTTGTATGTTATTTTTATGAATTGCGAATTTTTGACCAGAATAGGAAGTAACTATAAAATATGCCGCAATACACAGTACCATAGGAATTGTAAAAAGGACGATTTTTTTTAGCGCTTTTTTCTTCAACGAATACCCGTCATGACAAAATTATACATCCGGAAATTTCTTTACGTAAAAAGTAAAAAAAGATAATAAAATGTTTTTAGTAAAGCAGGTGCAAAATATAAAGCTGATTCGGAATCTGATCCTAAATTATTTTTTTTGTGGAGAAAGATATTCTTGAATTATGGGAATATGAAAACCGCATGCAAATATATTCACATATATTTATGCTTTTCGCTTTGTGCCAATAAGGCTGTATTAAGATCATGCGATTTCACGGATCCGGCTCAATCCAAAAACGTTTTCAAATATTTACCCGTCCATGATTTTTCGTTTTGAGATATTTCTTCGGGTGTGCCTAATGCAACTATTTCACCGCCTTTTTCGCCGGCTTCGGGACCGAGATCGATTACATAATCCGCACATTTAATTATCTCCAGATTATGTTCTATAATAACAACAGAATTATTCCTTTCCAGGAGCATATTGAAGCAATTTAAAAGTTTTGATATATCATCGAAATGCAACCCGGTAGTCGGTTCGTCAAAAATAAAAAGAGTATGTTTTCTTTCCCGCTGCGAAGTTAGGTGCGAAGCCAATTTAATTCTTTGAGCTTCGCCGCCGGATAAAGTATTTGAAGGCTGTCCTAGTTTTAAATATCCTAGCCCCACATCAGCCAACAATTGAATGTAACGCACAATTTTGTCATTACCGTCAAAAAATTTAACTGCTTCATCAACAGTCATATTGAGAACGTCAACTAAATTTTTACCGCGGTAAGTGATTTCTCGAATTTCTTTTTTGAACCTGGTTCCGTTACAGTCCTCGCATTCTAAATAAAGATCAGCCAAAAACTGCATTTCAACTTTAATAAAACCGTCTCCCTGGCATGTTTCGCATCTTCCCCCGGAAACATTGAAGGAAAAATACCCGGGTTTATAACCTCTTGCCCTTGCTTGATGTGTTGATGCAAATAATTCACGGATGTGTTCGTAAGCCTTAATATAGCTGATAGGATTTGAGCGCGGAGTTTTTCCAATCGGAGATTGATCCACAATTTCAATTTCATCGATATATTCATTTCCGGTAATATCATCAAATTTACCAATCTTAGGAGGATTCATACCCATCCGTTTTGCCAGTCCGCCATATAACACATCATGAATGAGTGTGCTTTTGCCCGAACCGCTGACGCCCGTAATCACAACAAATTTATTCAAAGGTATATCCAGGTTGATATTTTTAAGGTTATGCTCTTTAGCACCTTTTATGCTTATTGCCTTAGTCTTTCTAACGTTTCTTTTGGCGGGTACGGGAATTTCGAGCTTACCTGATAAATACTTACCTGTTAGAGAATTTTTATTTTTAATGATATCATCATAAGTGCCCATAGCTATTATCTCACCGCCGTCCACGCCTGCCATAGGGCCCATATCAACTAGTACATCTGCTTCTCTCATCATATCAGGATCATGTTCAACTACTAAAACGGTATTCCCGATATCTCTTAAATTCTTTAAAAGATTTATGAGTTTCGAATTATCCCTCGGGTGAAGCCCGATACTCGGCTCATCAAGCACATATAAAGTACCGACTAATGAAGAACCCAATGAGGTAGCCAAATTTATCCTTTGCGTTTCTCCGCCCGATAAAGAACTGCTCAACCTATCCAGAGTTAGATATCCAATCCCAACATTGTTAAGAAAACTCAGTCTTTTAATTATTTCCTTTAATATTCTTTCCGCGATCGTTTTATCATATTCGGAAAGTTCCAATTCTTTAAAAAACCGTAACGATTGCTCTACAGGAATTTTTACAACATCATAAATAGATTTTTTATTAATTTTTACCTGCAGAGCTTCCCTTCTAAGTCTGGAACCTTTACATGCACTGCAAGTAGTATAGCCTCTATATCTGCTCAGCAACACCCTTATATGCATTTTATAGGTTTTACTTTCCAGCTTCTCAAAAAATTTATCAATACCGATATAATCACTAAAACCTTTTTGAATTAGTGAGATTTGTTCAGGCGTTAAATTTTTAAATGGTATATTAAGCGGAATATTGAACTGTTTAGCATTACGCACCAGATCTCGAAGATGAGTACTGTATTTTGCCGAACGAAAAGGTGCAATCGCACCATCCATTAATGAAAGATTGGGATTCGGTACCACCAGGTTCATATCTACACCTATCGTTTTACTAAATCCCTGACAGACCGGACAAGCTCCGAATGGATTATTAAACGAAAAAAATCTGGGCTCCGGTTCTTCATACCTTATTCCGCAGCACTCATAAAACTTATTAAATTCTTTTACCTTTCCCGATTCCGCATTAATTAGTGCGAGCCGATCCTCACCTTCTTTAAATGTAACTTCAATTGCATCGGCTAATTTTTCCCTTACTGCCCCTTTATGAACTTTTAACCTCTCGATTACAACATAAAGGTTATCCTTTCTTTTAGGAACAAATTTTTCATCATTCAAATCAACCATCGAGCCTTTGTAGTATATCCTGAAAAAACCTCTTTTCTTAAGTAGTTCAATTTCTTCGATAATTTTATGTCCCTCATGGTAATGAAGAGGAAAAGTAAGATAGAATTTTGTTCCCTCGGGTTGTTCCTCAAGCCACCCGGAAACAGTACCTGTTGTTGCCTTTTTAACTTCTTTCCCGCATTCAAAGCATATCGTTTTTCCGATTCTCGCAAAAAGGAGCCTCAGATAATCGTAGATTTCCGTGGTAGTGCCGACTGTAGACCGGGTATTTCTTGCCCCTGTTTTTTGTTCTATTGCAACGGCAGGGCTAATCCCCTGGATAAAATCAACATCGGGTTTATTCATTCTTTCCAGGAATTGACGCGCATATGCTGAAAGACTTTCTACATATCGTCTTTGTCCCTCTGCGTAAATAGTATCAAAAACAAGCGACGATTTCCCGCTGCCGCTTATACCGGTGAATACAATTAATTTATTGCGCGGAAGTTCGAAGCTGAGGTTTTTTAAGTTATGCTCTCTTGCGCCTTTTACAATTATTTTTTTCTCTTTAAATGTACTTTTAACTTCGTTCATAAAATCTTTGATAAATGGAAATAAATAACTCAATAAATTTACAATTTCTTACTAAAGCACAGATTGGACAATCCGTTGTATGTTTTTTTTGTAAAATATTAATTTGATTGGATTTTAAATCTGATCTTTAAATATACAAAACAATGAAATATAAAAGAGTTGAAAAAGCAGTAGCTTTTCTACTTGATCTTAGGCTGGTAAAATTTTATTAAAATTGCCTGCAAAAATAATTTAATTCTGAATATTTATCAACGATAGATATTTCGGGCTAAATCAATATTTAATTTTTAGCCTTTTCCAATTTCAATTTATTTTCGAGAACTTGTAGCTGTTCTATTTTTTGATCCAGAACTTTAATCCTTGAATCGATATCTTTCATTTTCCCCGAAATTTGATCTTCATATTCAGCTTTATCCCAGTACCCTCTGTTTTCAAAATATCCTTTAAACAGCCAATTATGCTTTAAAGCTTCCATGTTTTCCGCCAGCCTTGATGATGCCAGCCTGGCATCCGCGGTGGCCTTTTGTATATTGCCCAGGGTACTAGTCAAAGCGGTATCAAACGGGCTGCCTTCAACCAGTAATTGACCCAAAATACCTTTTCCCTGTCTAACCCCTTTTATAACGGTGTCAACCTCAACTACTGCACTGTTAACATTGTTAACAAGATGCCGTACACCTAGCCCTAGCGTATCAAATAAAGCCGTAACACGGTTAAGTTCATTTGTTATTGCAACAAGACTTTCATCAGCCTGCTTAGTTAATTGCGTAGCATTATTGTATAATTTTTCATCATTTAAAAGTTTTCCTATGGAGCCTTCACCGCGGTTAACCCTTCCGATTATCTCCGACAGATCTTTGGTCATATCCTTGGTGTAGTCCATGATTCCCTCGGTTTGCTTTACTATCGCCGAAAATCCTACCGGTTCCTCAGATTGAATAACTCCCCCCTCTCCAACCTGATCGGCACTTGCGCTACCGATTTTCAGTACCACTACCTTATTACCCACAAGGCCTTCAGTTTCAATAGTTGCCTTGGTATCCGTCTTTATAAATCTTTTTATATCGGTAGAAAGACTCATTAAAACTTCAACGCGTCCCGAGGTATCATTTACAATTTGTGTGTTGCTTACACTTCCGACATCAATTCCGCTTAATCGTACAGTTGCACCGCTCCTAAGCCCCTCTACATTGTAAAAATAAGTTTTTACCTGAAATGTAGAACTGAAGAGTGCTTCTTTTTGCCCAACTAAGAATACCGCCACAACTACTAACACAAGTCCGACAAAAATAAAAATACCCAACCTAACTGCGGGCATATTTTTAATCATTCAATTACTCCCATTATTAAATTCTTCGTATTCGTTTGTGAAAAAATTTTTCAAAAAAGGTTCTTCTGCAGTTGTCAATGAATCTAGATCTCCTTTGTACATCACTTTCCCGTCTTTCAGTACAACTGCATAAGAAGCTATGATTTTGGCACAAATAAGATCATGAGTAACTATTATTGAAGTGGTATTAAGATCTTTTTGCAATTCTAAAATCAAGTGACTAATCTCTTTTGAAGTTATCGGATCCAAACCGGTTGTCGGTTCATCATATAAAATTAATTTCGGCTCCGTAATTATAGTTCGTGCCAGACCTATCCTTTTTTTCATCCCTCCGGAAAGCTCTGCCGGCATTTTATTTATCGACTCTTCAAGATTTACTTTCTCTAATACGCTTTTTACTTTTGCTTCTCTTTCTGCGGTGGTAAATTTAAAATTTCTAACCAGGGGAAATTCAAGATTCTCTCTTACGGACATCGAATCGTACAATGCTGAGCTCTGAAATAAAAATCCGATTTGTTTTCTCAATTCGTTCAATTTTTTTAATGGTAAAGAAGTAACATCTTCCCCTTCGATAAATATCGCGCCCGAGTCTACTTCCATTAACCTTACTATACATTTAAGCAATACACTTTTACCGGTACCGCTTCTACCGAAGATAACAAAATTCTCATTATCTTCAACATTAATAGAAACACCGTCTAAGACTACAAAATCTTCAAACTTCTTATATACATCACGAATTTCAACCATTAAGAACCCCAAAACAAAACAGTTATCTTAACCAATACCATATCAACTAATAATATTAATAATGAAGACATAACAACCGCACTAGTGGAAGCCCTTCCTACCCCAACTGTACCGTTAGTGGTAAAATAACCTTTGTATGAACCGACTAAACCAACAATAAATCCAAACACAAAAGTTTTAGCTACTCCCGGAATTATATCACTAAATTGAAGAGACCTTACAACCGAATTAACAAACAAATGAAAATTCATTCCTGTTGATAATAAAATTGCCAGGTAACCTCCTAGTATTGCAAGAAAAATAACGTAAATCGTTAGGATTGGAAGAATAAAAGTACATGCAAGCACCCGGGTAACAACAAGAAGTTTAAACGGGTGAATAGCCGAAACTTCCATTGCATCAATTTGTTCGGTAACTCGCATTGAACCTAGTTCGGCTCCAATTCCGGAACTGACTCTTCCGGCAAAAATTAATGCGGTTATTACCGGTCCTAATTCTCGAACTACAGATAAAGATACCATACTCGGTAAAAAAGATTCCGCGCCGAATCTTTGTAGTACCGGCTGACTCTGCATTGCTAAAACCAATCCGATTATAAACCCGGTAATACTTACAATGGGCAAGGTTTTTACTCCAAGCTCATTCATGTGTTTTTTAATTTCACCAAACTCATACGGTGGAAGAAAAACATTTTTAATAAACTCAAGCGCAAATAATGTTAGTCCCGAAATTGTTAAAAAGAATTCCGAAAGCTTTTGAACCGTCGAGGATTCTGATTTTTTACCGGCTGTTGTTTTTGATTTCACAATATAAACGTGCTCATAAAATTAATTTAGTTTTTATAATTTATTCCATTTTCATAATTTATAAATAGAAAATAACAAAAAAACCGCATCAAACAAAGATGATAAAACTAAACCCTAATTATCGATATTACGCATTTGATAAAAACGATAATTTCATAAAATCACATGTACTAAATTACTCATTTTCTTAATTTAACGATAATAAATTTTCATTAATGATTATTATTGGAATTAGTCCTTATTTGTAAAAAGGATTTAAATGTGAATGAAATGCCTTCCAACAGTAAAAAGGGAAATGAGACGGGAATAAATGCCTTTAGAATATATCTTGCAGGAAGTGCTCCGGCATCCGGTGAACCTTGTTTATATAAAAATGAAATCCAAACAAACTGCCGTGTTGAAAGTATTCCAACAACACAAAACGGAATTAAAAAATTATTGCACCGATTAGATTAACCCATGCATTATTTTTTTCGGAAAGTTTTGTGTAAAATACATCAACTCGAACATGCTAATCTACCTGTAATGTGTAAGCGGCAGCCAGTAAAAATATTAACGCAAATATATACCATTCCAATTCCTAAACAGCGATACTGCTTTGTTTCAGCAAATAAAGTGCAAAAACATCATAGCAAACTACAAGTACTAACACAAAAGTAAGCCATGAGACAGCTGAACCAATTTTTGTATTCAGTTTATTAATGAAACTGATGTAAGCATTAACAAATTTCATAGACAGCACCTTTAAGAATTAATCAAACGCATTAACGTAATGTTCAATAAGCGGTTTAATTTTATGTCTGAACAAAATAGTAACAACATCGAACCTGCAGTCAATATCCTCTATACCTTTATCGAATAAATACAAATCCGCAACTTTTTTTAACTGTTTGATTTTGCTTTGGGTAACAGCATATTCGGGGGGACCGAATTCCAAATTCATTCTTGATTTTACTTCAACAAATACCGTTTCTTTAGTATTGGGATCCTCGGCAATGATATCAATTTCACCTTTACTAAAACGGTAATTCCGCTCAATAATTTTATAGCCTTTGGATATTAGAAGTTTAGCAGCAATATCTTCACCTTCTTTTCCAAAATCTTTAGTGGATTTTTTCATTTATTTTGATATGAATATTACAATTAAATTCAATTCTAACGGGATTTAATAACTCATGCTTCGCACAAAATTAAAAGTTATTAATTTTATCATTCCGGACTTCACCGGGAAACTTACTCTTATACTAATTTATTATGCTAAAGACCTTCAAAGAAGAGCAACCAAGTTCAAAATGATATATAATAAATGAATAAATAATGTATAGATATAAAAACTTAGAGCCTTAAATAGGAATTAGAGTACTATTTAAACACCGGGTCTAAATAATTTTCTTCATATAATATTTTACTTAAAAATGTTTTTCTATGTAAAGGTGAAGGGCCATACTGTTTAATTGCATTTATATGTTCCTTTGTACCATAACCTTTGTTTTTTGCCCATAGGTATTGCGGGAATTTAGGACTCAGTCTAATCATTATATCATCCCTGGTAACCTTTGCTATGATTGATGCAGCAGCAATACAAAACGATTTTGAATCTCCTTTGACAATAGGCACGGCAGGCACTGTGTAATTAAATGTTTTGTTACCGTCAACAAGAATTAAATTCGGCTGAACATTAAGTCGCCGTACCGACATTGACATTGCCGTTAAGGATGCTTGAAGAATATTAATTCTATCTATTTGCCCATGCGATATGATGGAAACCGAATAAGCCAACGCTTTATCCATAATTTGAGGTAATAATTCCCGGCGTTCTTTATCACTTAATTGCTTGGAGTCATTCACACCGTCTATAAAAACATTGGGCTGGAAAATTACAGCGGAGCTAACTACAGGACCAGCTAAAGGACCTCTCCCCGCTTCGTCAACTCCGGCGATTAATTTAATTTCGTTGGTTAAGTATGAATTGTCAAAATTTTTCATTTACCTAAAAATATTGCAGTGAGTCCAAAAATCATGTTCAATTTTAAAATAAAACTTAACTTATTCAAGTTTTTCTGAGAATCATCTTCAAACAAAGATTTTACTGTGTAAACGAACAGTGGATTTACCACCACCATCACTACGATAAAATATTCAATCCGGTAGACCCTGGTAAGAAAAGGGTAAAATGTAGCTATTATTAAAATAACCAAGGTTAATAAAATTATTCTTTTCGTTGCCGGTATGCCGTATTTATGCGGGAAAGAAGAGATACCCGATTTTATGTCTCCTTCAATATCTTCGATATCTTTTATGATTTCCCGAACAAGGTTAATAAGGAATGCAAATACTGCCGGGATTATAGCAGAAGAGAAATTATTAACGGCTACGCCCCCATAAATAAACGCTAAGCCTGTCATGAATGCTACAAGAATGTTTCCTGTTAAAATATACCTTTTCAGTTTAAAAGAATATAAGAACAGAAGTATTGTAGAACCTGCTACAATTGCAAAAGCTTGTATGTTTATTAAATATGAAAGTATGAATGAAATTACTACCAGAATTGAGTAATAATAAGAAGCTTCTAGAGGAGTGAGAGTATTTGCAGGCAATGGCCTGTCCGGGCGATTAACTTTATCTATTTCAATATCAAAAATGTCATTAATGGTATTTCCTGCAGACGCAGTAAGTCCACCTGATAATGCCGCAAATAGAATTTTTATTTGGGAGTACTCTCCGTTTACACAAAGTATCGCCCCCACTATGATGGAAAAGAAAGTAATCGCAAAATTTAAGGGACGTGAAAGCTTTATGAATTCTTTAATTTTATTCAATTTTTAAGTGTAATTTTATTGCAGAATCATTTTATGAAATTATTATGTTAAAATCATATAATTTTTAGTTTTGACTACTAACTTATATTATCTAATCTTACAATAAATAATGTACCGTAAAAGCTGAATATTCTATGAAGTATTTTTGTCATCTTTAACAAAAGGTTATGCCCTTGAAACTTGAAAACTCTGTGACTTCTCCGTATTTCCCTGTGCTACATAAATTTTCACAGAGTAGCACAGAGCGGTAAGCTGCTACTGATAACTCTAAATTGAAAATATTCCGTCACAAAAAGCAAAAATTTTAATTACAATAAATTAGAGAGTAAATCAAAGTTTATTATCCTAATATTTAATTGAACTCATAAAAGCTAATTGAAATATTTAATAGTTAACTTTTTATACTGACTTTGTAATTTTATCAAAACTCATTCACCAATCCAAAATGAATCTTTCCGTCGCTGAATGAATCTCCCTTTGCAAGCGCAAAACTTACATTGATTACTCCAAGCCCGGTTTCTAAATTTAATCCCAGGCCATACCCTATTTTAAAACCTTTTTGTTTCAATATATTTCTTTCCGGTTCAGCTTTTCTATAATAATAACCGGTATCAAAAAATATAAATCCGTAAGTTCTTTTTTGCAGCAATAGTCTATATTCTAAATTCGACCAAAAAATTCTGGAGCCCAAAAACTGATCTTCGCGATAACCTCTGAGAGTTTTGGCCCCGCCTAATCTGAAGAGATCACTAACCTCAAGAAATGATCCCTGGAGATCTCTTCCATGAAGACCGAGAGCTGCAACTTGACGATTGAATAATTCGTAAAACCCGTCCAGATCCAACGTAATCCGTCGTAAATTGAAGTTTGTGTTAAGTGCGGGAGTAATAAAAGCCGCCGGACCATTAATTTTCTTTTGACTAAATGAAAATGTATTCATAAACAAAAAACCACGTGTTGGGGAATAAGGATCATCACGTGTATCTATTTTCAAATTAATTCCCGTAGTAACAGAGGAGGAGTTATATACGGAGAATATATTATTCGCATTAACTGTCGGGATTACGGACTCCGTAGAGATAAATACCGCAGCAGATACACTTTCGTTAGCCAGGTATTCCAATGTTACACCGAGTGTCCTTTGCACATATGTAGTATCTTGTTTCCTCTGCTCAAGATTTCCTGTTAAATTAAAAGGATAACCGAATAACCAGGGTTCTAAATATTTCAACTGCAAATTCTGTGAAGCTCTATTGTATTGCTGCCATCTTATCGCCGCGGCTCTCCCTGTTCCGAATAAATTACGGAGACTTACGTTTACCAGTCCCGTTATATAACCTGGCTCACCTTTCCCGTTTCCGGGGATATATCCGATAATGCCGTCAAAATTGTTGGTCTGTTTTTCTTTCACGTTAATTACCAATACTCCCTTGTTACTCGAATTGATATAAAAATTTGGGGAGTTGACAGGTTCGAAGAAACCAAGTCTGTTCAGCCTATCCGGTAATTCATCAATTATTTTTTGCGAATATAATTCGCCTAATTTGATCCGGAGTTCGCGGGCAATAACATAATCTGCGGTTTTTGAATTCCCTATAATTTCAATCTTATCAATTTTACTTTTAAGTCCTTTATCAATTTTCAGATAGATATTTGCATAATGCTGCTTACTCGTTGAGTCATTCAAAAATTTTACGGACGAAATAATAATTTTAGCAAAAGGATAGCCGTTGTTTTCATAGTAGGTCAATACATTCGAAATTGCTGATTCAAGCTCAAACTTGTCATAAACCTGATTTACCATGTATTGAAACATTGACAATATATCTTCATCTTTGGTACTGTCTTCCCAAACAATATTAATATTTCTTATGTAAGTGGGAGAACCTTCATTGATATCAATATAAAAAACAACCTGTTGTGAATCTGGCTCATATTCATAATGAGTACCTTCGAATGAACTGTTAAAATAGCCTCTTTCGCCGAGATTAAATGCCAGTTTCTTTTTGACCGTATCAACAATTCCTGAAAATATCTTTGTACCTGAACCGATTCCGCTCCAATTGATAATATCACCGGAAGCGAAATCGGATGCCCCTTTTACTTGTACGGATTTGACGGATTGCGGAAATAAAAAAGAGGGGATAATAAAAAAGAATAAGAAACAATATTTAACGCGGTGTAACATCAACAGTTTTCATTTTTTTGCCTATCGGAAATAATTTTACAGAATTCTTATATTTATCAATTTCATGTAATTTTACATCCGATATTTCAATCCGTGATGCATTAACGATGCCCATAGATGAAGCAAAGATTAAACTATCTTCGAAGGTTAAATTTTTATGCCATCCGTAGGAAATACCTGCAGTAAAACTATCTCCACTGCCTGTCGGGTCAACGGTTTTTATTTCCGGGTTTTCAACTTTAAAATGAAAATCAAAGTTTGACGCGTAAGTTGGGTTCGAACCATCGGTCAGATAAACTTGTTTGATTCCATTATTGTACATTTCATCTAAAAATTCAATCTTTTCATTTTCGTTTCTCAATGTACATGTCAAGGATTTCTCTACCTCATCAACATTATTATGAAGTATTGTAGGCGATGCTGAAATACATGATTTTAAATGTTCTCCGTATGTATCGCAAATCGATATCTTATCAAAATCATGGGCCAACTTTAGCCCATACGGAAATATTGAATCAGTTTCGGGACATGGAGAACTGCCCGAAAAAATAACTATTTCACAATTTTGAATCATTTTCTCCAGCTTTGTTTTGAACTCATCGACTTCCCTGGAAGATATTTTAGAATTTTCGGAAAAATAAGTTGTTACAGATTGTGATGTTTCTTCAATTATAACGGCGGCTTCTCTAGTTTCGAACGCTGTTTTAACAGCCGATATTTTTATACCTTCACCGGTTATAACATCTCTTAAAGTTTTTCCGTTAGTTCCACCTAGAAATGTAAAGGCAAGATTATCGACATCTAAAATGTTTAGCTGTCTGCTTACGTTAATACCCTTTCCGCCTGCGTTTACTCTTTCAACTCCTCCCCGGTTATGCCCCCCAATTTCTATCGATTTATATGAGAACCGCCTTTCAAGCAGCGGATTTATTGTTACTGTAAGTATCATTTTTAAAACTTGAATAAAAGATTATTTAACTTATCTGTTATATCTAAATTTGTACAAATCTCCAGTTAACGGGGTCACCAGCCTATAATCTCCAAACCCGGTTTCATCCACAAAAACAAAGCTCCTATTAATGTTATAATATTCCCAAACGACATAAGGTTTTGCATCTATATCGAAAGGATGCCTGTCCACGGAATTAGGGGGACCCAGTAAGATATACACCATTCCCCTATCCGTGCGCCACCCTTCTATGTACTGTGTAAAATGTGCATTGGCATAAGCAACCCTTCTATAATACTCATCGAATATTGGATTATCTTCAGTATTGGGTGTTGGATCCATTCTCTTCCAGTAGTTTAAATAAAGTTTTAGCCTTTCTTCTTTGCTCTTTGCTTCCTGTATAGAATCTATTGCGGATGGTGACGCAATATATACTAACTGCTGTATTGCTTTATCAAGGTCTCTTACAGTAGAAGGTACACCGACCCATCGAGAAAAGAATTGTTTCGATACGGAAGTTAATACATTATTCTCCCCGTCTTTTAACGCAATTGTAAGTTTATAATTTCCTAAACTAAAACTGCTGTCATGGATTACATGAAATATTCTCGTTGTGCCGGTATCAATATTTTTCGTTTGATCTTCATGATAAATTAATTCTTTGTGATTATCATATATCGTATAATCTATATCAATTTTACCGGAGATACGCGAGTATATTTCAAAAAAGAAAGGAAGACCATTTTTAATATCTGCAACGTTTTTTGATATATTGGGAATAATTTTTTTCTTTCCTCCACCGGAAGAATATTTTGAAATTAGCAAAACATCGCTGGCTGATATTTTGCCCTTCATATTTCTTACTGTATAAAAGGCTTTTTTAGTATAATCTCTTTTCGAATCCTTATCTTGAACCGAAGTTCTGATGGAATATTTTGTAGGCTTAAGATAAAAAGAACGTAATGTTAAGCTATAGTTGTTATTGGATACGGTTTCTTGAAATGTATTTACGGTAATCTTTTCGTTCCACGTTTTTTCTTCTATCAACTTATCCTCGTTTTCATCAAAAACCGAGACTGTTGCAGTGTAAGAACCGGTAAATTGCCCGTTTGATTTGATAAATTGGATGGTGGTATAAGGGACTTGAATATAAACATCTATCCTAGTTGAATTCGATTTGACGGATGAAAAGTTTAGTATTTCTTCGTAAAACATATTTTGAGTTTTCGCATTACCTTGGTTTGAAATCTCAACTTGCGCTTTAACAATAAAAGCACATAAAAAACATAATGGCAGTATAATAAACTTTTTCATTGCTTAAGTCCCCCGGTTGATGGAAATTTTAGCATAAAGGTCATACTCGTTATAATCATATATTTCGCCTGTATAGAATTTCCCTGGAGTGATTACCTGGGAATCTGCAGGAATTAATACTTCACCGTCAACTTCCGGGGCATCACGATGTGATCGCCCGATATAAAAATCTCCTTCCAATCCTTCTACAAGTATTCTTAATTCTTTACCGACAAAATTTTCATTCTTCTTAAGTGAAATATTCTTTTGCAATTCCATCAAAATTTGTTTTCTCTCCTGTTTTATTTCTTCGGATACCGGATCACCCAGTAAGTAACTTGCAGTGTTTTCTTCAACCGAAAAGGTAAAAGCTCCAATCCGGTCGAATTCAACTTCTTTAATAAAATCACATAATTCCTGGAATTCTTTTTCCGTTTCAGCAGGATACCCGGTTATAAAAGTAGTTCTCAATGTTATATCCGGGATTCTATTCTTTAATTTATACAGCAGTTCTCGTGTTCTTTTAGAAGTAACTCCTCTCCTCATTGATTTTAAAACGTTATCCGAGATATGCTGCAGCGGGATATCGACGTACTTACATATTTTGGGATTATCCGCAATCACCTCTATAACATCTTCGGGAAATCGCGAAGGATAAGCATACATCAATCTTATCCATTCAATTCCGT
Organism: uncultured Ignavibacteriales bacterium; assembly: GCA_963751355.1. Lineage (GTDB taxonomy): Bacteria > Bacteroidota > Ignavibacteria > Ignavibacteriales > Ignavibacteriaceae > CAVVVS01. Next base: position 75,541 of record CAVVVS010000062.1, read on the forward strand.
TAATTTCGCTCAGCTTATTTAACAACTCACCTAAAGTTCTTTTACCATAAAGATCTATACCGTAGTCTGTGGTATCCTGTGCAATTATAATCAATTCTTTAGCATTATTTCCTGCTAAAAATTCCGCCTCCTTCACTAAATCATCAACCGGCTTGGAATGGTGCTTTCCTCTCATCAGGGGAATTGCGCAAAATGAACAGGGATGATCACACCCCTCCGATATTTTCAAATAAGCAGTATGCGAAGGTGTGGTTAATAACCTTTCCCCGAGTAAATTATATTTCAGTTCTCCGCCAAGTTCACTCAGAATACCTTCATATTTTTCGGTACCGAAATAAACATCCACTTCCGGAATTTCATTCTCAAGTTCCTTTTTATATCTTTCCGATAGACAACCTGCAACAATTACTTTGTTGAGTTTGCCCTTTTGTTTTAAAGCTACCGCATTTAAAATTATATCGATTGATTCCTGTTTGGCAGCTTCAATAAATCCGCATGTATTAATTATAACTGTCCCAGCCTGCTGCGGGTTTCCAGTCAATTTAAAATTATTAAGTTTTAACTGATTCAATAATCTTTCCGAATCCACCGTATTTTTAGAACAACCCAGGGTAATTAGACTTATCTTATCTTTTGTTTTCATCGTTTCCAAATTAATATAATTATTGTAACTGGTAGTTTACCCGCCGAAGTATTTCAAAAGTAAAAGAATAACAGGCGAAGTAAACAGAAAAGAATCAAACCGGTCGAAGATTCCTCCGTGTCCCGGAATCAAACTTGAGGAATCCTTAACGCCTGCATCTCTTTTTATTAAAGATTCAATAAGGTCACCAAGTTGCCCTATCGTACCAACCGTAATACCGAATAAAATAACTTCATTCCACGAAAGAAATTGAAGCACTATAAATTTTGCAGCAATAAAAGCTAATATTGCAAATACAAAACCAAATACGGCGCCTTCCCAGCTTTTGTTGGGGCTTACCCTTGGAAAGAGTTTATGCTTTCCCAAACTTATACCCCCGAAAAAAGCAGCCGAGTCGCAAATCCAAATAGAGACCAAGATTGAAATTACTAAGTAACCGCCCCGGTAGTACAAATCGCCGACAGCAGGGTAAAATTCTCTTATTCCTATCATAGAACTTGAGAACAATCCGATATAAAAAATTCCCAGTAAACTGCTTCCGATATTAAAAATCGCGGAGCCTTTGTTCCGAAACAATTCAACCAATGAAATCAGAACAATTATAGCCAGCAAAAAGGAATAAGTTTCAAAAAAGAATACATAATTATTAAATAATAAAAATATTATGGATAGAAAACCAATCCAAATATTAGTACTTACTCCTTTTTTCTTCATCATTATACTGAATTCATAAAATGAAATCAAAGCAATACAAAGTACAAAAATGAAAAAGTAGTATCTACCTAAAAAGGAAGCGGTGATAATAAGAGGAATAGCCACTATTGAGACCAACACACGTTTGGCAGTATTGCCCAGCGCCATTACTCTTCTTCTTCCGTTTCGTTGGTTTTATTTTTTATTTGCTCAATAAAATTTAAGGCTTCCTGCACATTTTCTTTCCTGACAAGGAGTTTTATAACGGAAAAATTACCGGGTGCCGGAAAATTGCGATCCTTCTGCGATAGAATTGTGGCTTCGATCCCCGCACCATTCAAATTATCTTTGAGCATTTCCACTTCATACTCGTACCCAGATGTGTAAACTACTTGCCAATTTTCTTCGGTCCAATCTTCCGGTTTTACAAAAAACTCTTCATCAACAAGAGTTTCACCACAGTCTGGACAAATAGTTACTCCCTCAACATACTCATAATCACAATTTGGACATACAGGCATGTTAACCTCCTAAGTAGTTTTTACTTTTTGTTTATAAAAATTTCTTATTAAAAGAATTACTCCTATAAATAACGATAATAATACAAAAAACATAATTAATGAAGATCCAAAGTTAACCGGTCCCGTGGGATTTGACTTAATTAAATCTTGATCCCCATACATGAAAAATATAATAATTGCTGCAAAATTATTGAGAAAATGCAGTGACATAGGAACGATAATTGAATCACTTTTGATAGCTGCATACCCAAAATAAAATCCTAAGCCTATCAAAGGTATAAGCCCATACGGATTGAAATGATAAAGTCCAAAAAACACGGCAGTAAGAAATGCCGCCCAAACCGGTTTCATCTTAAATTCGAAACTACGCATTATGTAACCTCGAAACATCGTTTCTTCACAAATAGCAGGGACAACAGATACAATAATTACAACAAGAATACCCTCAAATACCGAGTGTGCCGTTAGAAGGTTTGTGTACGTTTTATCGACCAGACTGTTTAATTTATCCAGCATAGATTTTATGGATTGCACTATTGCGTAATTTTGAGCCAAATGGTCAATAATAAATGTTTGAATAGCTAAGTAATATTGGAGAAGAGGCGTTAATATTACTATTCCCATAACAAAAAGGAATATTTCGGTCAGAGCCGGCAATCTTAGGCGTATTATTTCCGTAACATCTTCGTAAACCCATTTAGAAAAAAGTAACGCAGGCAGGAGAATGAAGAGGACTTGTCCCGCCATTGTCATTAATCTTACACTTAAAATAGGTGCATGTTCAAAATCAAAGCCGAAAATCAGAAGTGTTAATAACCCTCCTACTATCTGGTAAAGGAAAAATCCTCCAAATAATCCTAAAAATGCTGCTGCGGTAGGTGATATTGCCGGATAAATATTTTTCCCGTGAAGGAAATTCGGATTATAATTTCCACTACGGTTCTTAAATTTATCTTTGTCATCCAGTTGCGGTCTATTATTTAAATCATCCATAGTAAATGAAAATAAAAAAAAGAGTAAATATTTCCTATTAGTATAAAAATAGCATAACCAATATAAAAAAAGAAGAAGCTAATGCTTCTTCCTCTTAATAAAAACTTTAATAAACGTTGTGATTTATTTTATTTTGGAAGTTAATTTCCCAGCTAAACCTTCGTAATCGGTTAGTACTGCATCGATTGACCCAATAACAACTTTAGTTTTCACCTTTACAGGTACTTTCAGTTTATCATCCGTCAACCAAACAATAATGCTACCTTCACTTTTAAATAGACCTCCCTTTTGAATAACCGGTTCAACCTTGATACAGTTAAAGGTACCGGCAGGTACTTCGGTTTGCTCCTTTCCCAGGTATTTAACATCAAGACTGTAAACCGAATCTTTATAAAAATTTTGGAGACGAAAAAGATCATCCACTTTTAAATGAGAATAATCAAGTGTCCTGGCAAAATAAAAAGCTGAAACGATATCATTTACATATTTCGGAATCTTATATTCACCGCCCGAAGTTTTCGCAAGCCCTCTCCGTTGATCGAAAAATGCAGAAAAATCCCTGCTGTAGCCGCCTTCCCTAATATGCTGTTCGAACCTCCAGGGAAATAATCCTGCGGTATCCATGTACGACTCATAATGATCTCTAACTTTATAAATCCAATCAAAACTAGGAACAGAGTTTACTTCAAAAGTTATATTATATGCTTCGCGCCCTGAAATTCTTCGTATTTTAGGAATAGCCATTGTTGCAACGCCGGCAGTAACGAAACCATATTTCACGTCAAACGTTAACTTTTCACCGACTGTAAATGCATGGTTTTCTAGTGTTCTGAATTCTTGTTCCTTTTTACCCGCATTGCTTTGTGCACTCGCAGCCGGAGAGGTACTTATAAGAATAATATAGGCAAAGGACAAGATTGTTTTGTAAAACATTGATATCTCCAATCTACTTTTTTATAGAGCCAAGAATTTTCTCTATTTGAACAAAAACCTTGTGAATATCGATACTATTCATACAATCCAAACCGGTACACTGTTCCCTGGTGCAATTCTCACACTGTATTTCCGGTTCAAAAATGTAACTTTTTAAGGAATATGGTCCCCATCTCTTAGCTGAACATGCTAAAATTTTGGGATAAAAACCAATAACGTATTTACCCAGCGCCGCAGAAATATGAAGCGGACCGGTGGAATTGGCAACAAAAATATCAGATAGATTAATAAGTGCAATTAACTCATGTAAATCAAATTTACCGGCAAAATTAATGATATTTTCGCTAATTTTTAACTCTTCACAGAGTTTTTTTTCAGCTTTACTTCCTGTTAAAACTATATTTACATTCGAACTATTAATTAAAAGCGATATTAAATCTTTAAATTTGAGCAGCGGTAGATCAACTGCACTGCCGCCACTGCCGGGGTGGATTATGATTAATGGTTTATCATCCCGGATATTATTATTTTCTAATTCTTTACGAACTAAACCCTCACTATCTTTAGTGAGATGAATATCGAAAGCTATATTTTCAGGAGTAATTTTTTCAGTTATTCCGAATTTTTTAAGCATGTCTATATTGAATTCCAGTTCGTGCTTTTCGGCATATTTTCTATGAACGAAAACGCGTTTGTTAAACAGAAAAGAATACCACCTGTAGCCCGTCCCGATTCTGTTTTTTATACCGGAAAGGAAAATAATGAGAGCGGTAATGAACGTAGGATATACAACAATACTGGTATCGAAATTATACTTTTTTAATTTCGAAGCATTTCCTTTTATCGGTATCTTCGTGTTCAATTCATCGAGTGTGAGAATATTATCGATAAAAGGATTATCTTGAGCAAGACTTTTTGTGTATTCTCTTAAGAGGAAGGTAATTCTACAGCTGGGGAAATGCTTTTTAATGATGCCGGCTAACGGAAGCGAAAGGACGACATCGCCGATTCTATCCGTACGAACAATTAGTAAATTTTTTGGTTGAATCATTTTTTTGATACATAAGGATTATCTTTAATATAAAAACGCCAGGAGAGATCTATCGACTTTTTTATACCGACCCGTTTGGTAACTACAATTTTATCAGCATCTAAAATTGCTGCATCCAAAAGATAAATCCGGCTGCCCGTCAAATCCGTTCCGTAGTCACTTTTATCAATTGCCATAGCCTGACAAATTTTTCCCGGTCCCGATGTCAAATTAAACTTTTCCTTTTCATTTTTCAAATTTCTACCGAACCGGTTTTTTATCATAAATTTTATGCCCTCCAAAGGTTCTACCGCCCTGATTAAAACAGCGGTTCCGATCCCCTCGTATCCTGTTACTACATTACAACAGTAATGTGCACCGTATGTAAAATATACATATAAATACCCACCTTCACGAAACATCACTTGATTTCTTTTAGTTTTACCTTTAAACGTATGCGCCGCTTCGTCAATCGAACCGCCGTAGGCTTCAACCTCAACTATTTTGCCGGCTCTTATTTTGCCCTTTTCATTTTTTACTAAAATTTTTCCAAGTAGTTCTTTGGTTACAATTTGTAATTCACGGGTATAAAAATTTTTTCTAAGTTTGTTTCTGTCTTGAATTAAATTCATTTTTAAAGAAATGTTGATTAGAAGGGAATTATGTTAATCAGTAATACAAATCTCATTCTAGTTGAGAGCGCAGCTCTGCAATTTTCTCATCATAATAATCGCTCTTAGCAGGATTCTTCTTATTTAGTTTCTTATAAACCGAAATAGCTTCATTATACTCTCCCTGGGCAATATATATTTTTGCCAGGGTCTCAGAAATAATCATATTATCTTCGTTTAAATTAATTTGCACTGATTCATCCTGATTTTCGCTGGTATATGAGCCGGGAATTTTTGCCTTCGAAATTTTTTGTGCCAGTTGCTCCAGATTTTCATCAATCAACCGGGACGATTCGGGAAGCGTTTCGTTACCAGCTTCTTTTTCCTCCTCAAAAAGCTCCTGCTGATTTATATTTTCGGTTTCATCCGATAACATAAATGCGTTTCTCTTACTGGTATTGAAAAGTGATCTTTGTTTTTTTATGTTTTCAATTTCTTCCAGGTAATAACCATATGTTTTTGGAGAAGGAATTAAATCACTTCCCTTCTTAATGTTTTTAAGTGCTTCACGGTAGTTACCCATTAATATTTGTGCTTTTCCCAGGACAAGATACGCCGTTGAATATTGCGGGTAGAGTTTTAACCCGTTATGTAAAATTTCTACAGCCGGCTGAAGATTGTTATTTTCAATCTCAATATTAGCTTTCCTTACAAATAATGGAGAGCTGTTATCATATTCATAAATCAAGCTTACTTTGTCATTAAAAATTTCTCTGGTTGTTTTTGCCAAATAATCACCTTTTATGATTTAGAATAAGCATGTTTAATTGACGTAAAAGAAACAAAGGTAAAGCCTAGAAAGAAAAGTATTTGGAACGGTAATGCCGCAATTTCAAGAAAATATACGGAAGCAGCTACACCGATGAAACAGTATATTGCCATTATTAATTCAACTATTGTTGAAAGATCTAATTTTGTGCTTGTATATTTTTTACCAATCCATGAATCTTTAGCATTCTCTACGTTAAATTTTGGTGTTCTTACAAAGTCGCTTTTCCGGTTCATTAATCCTTCAAAAACCGCCCTGGAATTATTAACGGCAAATCCCATACTACCCGCCATAAACAACGGGAATAGAACTATTTTCTTCCTCCAATCCTCATGAATATCCTTTTGCGAGTATAAATAAAACATGAAAGAACTTATAAAAGCCAGCACAAACACCGACATTATAGCAAAATATACTTCATGTGGACCGCTGTTTTTTATGAAAATTAGCGGAACATTTAATATTGCAGCAAGGAGAATAAACGGGAATACTATATTATTGGTGAGATGAAAAGTCGATTGCAATTTTACCCTCAACGGAATTTTTGATTTCCACACGAGTGGCAATATTTTTTTCGCAGTTTCAATCGCACCTTTTGTCCAGCGGAATTGCTGGGATTTTAATGCATTTATTTCGGAGGGAAGTTCCGCAGGTGATGTGAAATCTTTTAAGAATACGAATCTCCAACCGTTCAACTGCGCACGGTAACTCAGATCAAGATCTTCGGTTAAAGTATCGGCATGCCAGTTACCCGCATCTTCAATACAACTTCTTCTCCACACGCCCCCGGTACCGTTGAAGTTGATGAAAAACCCTGCTTTATTTCTTACGCTTTGTTCAATAACAAAATGACCGTCTAAAGCCAACGCTTGTGCTTTTGTAAGAATTGAATAGTTACCGTTAAGATGCTCCCATCTCGTTTGAACCATTCCGATTTTTCCATCGGTGAAGAATGAAAGTGTTTTCTTCAAGAATTCCTTTTGTGGAATGAAATCAGCGTCGAAGATCGCAATATACTCTCCTTTTGCGTATTTAAGACCCTCTTTTAAGGCTCCGGCTTTAAATCCAACTCTACTTTTCCGCCGGACTTGCTTTATATCGAATCCTTCTTTCCGTTTTTCTTCAACAACACGAGCACATATTTGCACGGTCTCATCAGTTGAGTCATCTAACACCTGGATTTCCAATTTGTCTTTCGGATAATCAATTTCACACACGGCATTTATTAATCTTTCGACCACATACAGTTCGTTGTAAAGAGGTAATTGAATTGTAACATGCGCATTAGGGATAAAATCCTTATTGGAAGTAGGCTTAACACTATTATATTTTCTATGATAGTAAAGCATTATAAATCCGTGCAAACTAAACACGAATAGAATTGTTAATGCAATAAAGTAAGAGACAAGAACTATTTCATCCATTTTTTTATTTATACCCACATTTTAATATTTATATACTACCACCCAGAAACTGTATCGAGAAGGATATCTTCCGATATTTTATCGACCGCAGTTTCAATGGCGGTTTTTCTTTCGTTTATACTCCCTCCTGAAGGATAATCGCCGTAATTGGAAAAACTTTTATCAAAAACAGTTTTCCTCTTAACAAGATCTCTGTATACAACCTGAACCGAAATCGTTATTCTTCTTCTCTTTACATTTTCCCCGGCTGCAACTACCGCCGGTGCATCAGTTAATGAAGTAATATTACACTCCAACACCGAATTTGCATTCGTTTTATCGGTTACCTGTAGTGTATTATCATCGATAAATTTTTGAGTTAACTTATCCGTCAGCATTTCCCTCAAGCCCGGTTCTCCCGAGCCACTTCTGTCTTCTGCAACCGGGATTGCAATAGACTTAATATGCTGAGGAACCGAAGCTCCAGTAAAAGAATATGCACAACACCCTGTTAAGTTAAACAGGGTAATTATGATAAACAAGCTATTTAATATATTAAATTGCCGGGAAGTGATTTTCTCCCCATTCTTCGATTTTAGCTTAAACCGGTTAAAAACGGAGAAACCGGAGTATTTCTTTAGATACATTTCAAAGTTATAATTCATATCCTTTTATTTTCCGGTATAAAGTACGTTCGCTAATGTTCAACAGCCTCGCAGCATTTCGTTTATTCCCTCTTGTTTTCTCAAGAGCATTTTTAATGGCTTCTTTTTCTAATTCTGCAAGAGGTAAAATCTCGTTTTCTTTCCTGTTCTCATCCTGTGAATAAATTTCTTGTCCCTGTTGAAGAATGATATCTTTAAGTTCCATTATATCTTTTTTTAATTCGAAAAGAGCACGGTAGAGTAATTCTCTGTCGGCTTCTTCCGGAGATTTTTTTAAATAAATAGGAAGGTTCCTGAGTGATGGATTCTTTTCCGAATCCGGTTTTAGTAAATTAATAAATGTAGAAACATCTAGCACACCGTTTCTGTTTAAAGCAACTGCGGACTCTACAGTATTTTTCAATTCTCTAACATTACCGGGCCAATTATAGTCCATCAACAATTCCAGTGCATCGTAACTAATTTCGGGTACTATAATTTTATTACTCTCCGCATAACTTTTTAAGAAGAACTTCGCCAGTTCTTCTATGTCTGCTTTTCTTTTCCTGAGAGGCGGAATATATAATGTAACGGATTTCAGTCTGAAATATAAATCTTCCCTAAATTTATTTGCATTAACTTCATGCTGCAAATCTTTGTTAGTAGCGGCAATTATCCTGATGTCAACTTTAGTTATGGTTTCGGCACCTATTTTCATGAACTCTTTTAATTCAATTGCCCGAAGAAGTTTTACCTGTGTAGTTAAAGGCATCTCGCCTATTTCATCGAGAAAAAGTGTACCGCCGTCTGCTATTTCGAAATATCCTTTTCGCCCATCAAATGCTCCCGTAAACGAGCCTTTGGTATGCCCAAACAATTCGCTTTCAAGAATACCTTCTGGTATCGCTCCGCAATTAACACTAACCATAGGCTTTGAAGATCTATTGCTATAGCCGTGAATGGCTCTTGCAAATATTTCTTTTCCTACTCCGCTTTCCCCGTAAATAAGTACGGAAATATCCGACCTTGCAACTTGCATGGAAATATCGACAACATCGCGTATTTCCTTGGTCTTGCCTAATATTCCATATTCTTTTTAAATTCATCTATCGTCATACTAAATTAAAATATTTAACTAATTTTTAACCGGCTATACTTTTAATTTGTCCCTGAGTTTCAATTAACTCAATTAAATTAACTAAGTAAAATTAATAATAACATTTATTAAATATATTATAATTTTTAACCTTATTAAAGGTAAGTTTGATAATGAGATAAATCATTTGTGAACTAAAAATGCAAAAGAGAAACGATTTTTGTTAATTTCATAATGCAAATTAAGCACTGCGGGAAACTTCTTATTTCAACTAAACATCTATTGTAAGTCCATCATACGCTGTGATTAAAATTTTTCTCAACTCAGCATCTGCTCTTTTATTTATTGAAGAGAGCAGTTGTTCATCATCATCGCTTATGTGCGTTAGGCACAATTTCCCCGGTTCTAATTTTTGAACAGCAGAGAGAATGTCTTCGAAGAACACATGTGTAATTTCACATATCATTAAATCTATTTTAGTTTCAAAAAATAGATACAGATCGTCTTTTTTGCCAATATCACCGGTATAATATATTTTTCTTGCACTGCTTTCAAAAAGGAAACTGCTGCACACAAAACTTAATTCATTTTTCGTATCGTACATGCGGTAATCATCAAGGTGAGAATTTTGTTTTGCAGTGAATGCAATATTTTCATTCACATTAAATTTAACATCATGCTTAAAAGTGAAATATTTGATTTCAAATTCCATCCTAACTTCAAAGATATAAGAACTAAAAATAAATTTCTTAACTACCTCGATCAGGCTTTCATGAATAAATATATCCAAATCCCCGGTTCTTTTGCTTATTTTCATTTGAACAATAAGTTCTGCTAATCCACTATAATGATCCGGGTGCAAATGAGTAATTAAGATTCCGTTAAAGGATGAAAAAGATATATTTTGCTGTAGCAATGCTTTCGAAATTCCGTCTCCGGCATCGACTAATAAATGATAATTGCTCTCCGATAAAATAAAAGCGGAATGATGTCTTTTAAGAGAAGCTTTCCCCGAGCCGGTTCCTATAAATTTAATTCTCAATTTTTCGCTTCTTATTGATTAATGGGAATTACTCTGCCGTCGAGTTTGAATTCTTTATTAATTATTTGAAGAAAACTACCAGCTTCAGAACGTGAGGCAAATTTACCGACATAAACCACATGAAATGTAGTTCCGCCGACCACCTTATCTTTGATTTCCGAAAAATAACCTGAATCTTTAAAATCTTTCATTAAAGCCGATGCATTTGTGGAATTACCGAAGGCTCCTGCTTGTATAGTGTATTTATAACTTTGCTCATCCTTAAGCGTATCGGCATTCGTTGGTACTTGCTGTGTTTTCACTTCCGGCTTTTTATTACTTCCCGCTGTTGCGGTGGTATCATCTTTTCCAGGTATGTTTTTCTCTGCAATTTCAATATAAGGGGAATCCGGGTATTCTCTTTTCAATCTAGTCAAAAAAGTTTTTGCGGAGGTGTACAATCCTAATGCATAATAATATGAATATATCCGGTATAGTGCAGCGTCGGCATACTTACTGTGCGGATATTTATTTAAAATACTTTTAAATATAGCCACGGCTTCTTGTGCGTTTTCGGTTAATACCCCGTCGAGAAACATCACTGACGGATTATTGGGATACTGTTTTTTTAATTGAGGTAATTTAGATTCGACTTCTTGTTTGTTCCCTTTTTCTATTTGTTTTAAATAAGGGATAATATTTACGTCCTGTGCAAATACGAATTCACTCATAAAAAGAAAAGTTATAGAAAGGAATATCCCGAAGAATTTTAATTTTTTCATTTTTAGTATTGGTTACTTTTTAACCTTAAATATAATAAATATCCGGCAATAGTTACTTTTCAACTTACAAAGTCAACAAATTGAATTAAGCTGTCAGTGCCAGATTATCTTTTCCCGGGTCAACAAAATCCAAAAAGTTTCCGAATAATGTTGCCGATGTAGCTCTATTTATCTTCACCTTTACATAATTACCTTCCTTAATTTTTTCATCGAAAGGAATAATTACAACTTTATTGGTATCAGTTCTGCCGGCTAAGAACTGATCAGATTTTTTACTTAATCCTTCTACAAGGATTACTTCTTCCTCGCCAATAATTTCCTGATTCTTCTCATAAGAAATTAGTTGCTGTAATTCTATAATTTCCTGCAGTCGTTTGTTTTTTATTTCTTCGGGGACATCATCTTCCATTTTATAAGCTTTTGTTCCTTCACGTGGTGAATACTTGAACATATAAGCACCGTCATATTTCACCTGGCGCATCACATCAAGAGTCATCACATGATCTTCGTATGTTTCGGTGGGGAATCCGGATATAATGTCTGTAGAAAAACTAACACCGGGAATTATTCTTCTTGCTTTATCTATCAAGTTCAAATAATGTTCAATAGTATAAGTCCGGTTCATAGCGTTCAAAATTCTGTTGGAACCAGATTGCACAGGGAGATGGATATAGTTGCAGAGATTCGAGTGTGCCCCAATCGTATATAAAAGTTTCTCCGATAAATCATGAGGGTGAGAAGTTGTAAATCTTATTCTTATATTACGATCAACCTCCGCGCAGGCGGCGAGAAGATCGGCAAAATCATTTTCACCATCACAATATGAATTTACGTTTTGTCCCAATAAAGTAACTTCTTTAAACCCTCTTTTTGATAATTCTCTAATCTCATTTGTCACGGAATTGATCACCCTGCTCCTTTCCCTTCCTCTTGTAAAAGGGACAACACAGAAAGTGCAAAACTTATCGCAGCCGCGCATAACCGAAATCCAGGCATGCAGTCCGTCCTCGCGGTACGGTAAAATATCATCGTATGTTTCAGTTCGTGATAATCTCACCCCGATACCTTTATCGCCGCCGAAAGCCATATCAATATACTGCGGAAGTTTTCGGTATTCATCAGGGCCAACAACCAGATCAACAATTTTCTTTTCCTCAACGAGATCTTTTCTTAATCTTTCCGCCATACATCCCAAAATACCTACAATCATACCCGGTTTGGAGTTTTTCAAATTTTTGAAATTTCCCAGTCTGCCGTAAATTCTTTGTTCTGCATTGTCGCGAACGCTGCAAGTATTCAGCAGAACAACATCCGCTGTTTCAGCATCTTTGGTAATGCTATAACCATAGTTATTCAAAATACCCATAACCAACTCGGTGTCTGCCACATTCATCTGGCATCCGTATGTTTCAATATAAACGTTGTTTTTCTTTTCCATAAGCCATAAAATTATTTTTAGGAAATAAATATAAAATTTAATTATTTGGGGTTCAATGACTTAAGCAGGTATTATTCACTACTTTCAAAATAAATTCATATGATTGTTCAGTTAACTCCAGAAACGTGACAGTCGATATAAATGTTAACTTATACTTATAGCAAATTGAATAGTTTGATTGGAATTACTATAAAATTAATAATTTCAATACATCATCTGCAATGATGGTGAATCTGTAACATTTTAATTCTCTTCAATAATTAACCGGCTGGTGGACTACATGTCTGGAAATTTTGCCGGGGGGAAAGAGAGGAGTAAAGGGAAATATTAATTTTTTTGTCTTAATACTATTCGCTGCGCTTTTAGAAATATAAAAATCGAACTATTCAATTGATATCATATCATAACATGTTATTTCTTTTATTCATGCGCTGCCTCAGCCATTGCTGCGACATTTCTCGGAGGAATATCCGGGAGCAATGCTTCATGACTCGGACTAACGATAAAGCACGGTCCAAGTAATTCTTTTATTCTTCTTACTTCATTTTTAACCTGCCCGGGTGTACCGCTTACCAATAATTCCTGTGTATCTATTCCGCCGAGAAAAGAAATTTTTCCTTTGAAATTTTTAGATAACGTAGCGGCATCCATATCCGCAGCTTTTGCCTGCAGAGGATGAAGACAATTTACATTTGCTGCTATTAATTTATCAATCACCTTAAAAATTGAGCCGCATGAATGCAGAATTACCTGGTAGCCGTATTCGTGAGCCTGGTTCGTAAATTTTTCGAACCAGGGTAAGATGAACTCGTCGAACAATTCCGGGTTAAGAAGCAAATCACGCTGTGACCCGAAATCATTTCCGAAAAAGAAGGCATCAATCAAATCTCCTGCTGCTTCAAAAAAACGTTTATTTGATTCATAATATACGGAGCAAACTTTGTCCGTTACATAATGAACAACTTCGGGATTTGTGTACATCTTAAGGAAATAATTTTCCATCCCGAACAAATCTATTATATCGTGAAAAAACGGCATCCAGAATCCGCTTGCTCGGTAATAATCTCCGGTATTATTTAATACATCCAGGCACTCTTCAAAATGCAGATAATCCGGATTAGGAAATTCATAATCTTCTACCTCACTAATCGATTCACAATTTGCCAGTGGACCTTCTCCGCCGAGAATTTCTTTATCCTTCCAAATATCGAAAAAGCCTTTACCATCGGGATGTTGATAAGTTGTTTCAAAATATTGAGGTGTGATCCATTGTAAATCATCACCAAGTTTTATCCTTAATTCCTCTTCGGTAGAAGTTCCGAAATAAACGTGCAAATTATGCCATGAATCCGGATGAGGATTCCCCATCCAAAATCCGCATCGATCGGCAGGCTTACCGGATATTATCGTTCTTATTCTTTCCCTGCTTTTAATAATTTTTCCTCACTATTAAATCATACAAGTATTATTTAAATCAGATAATTCATGCAAGCTCTAGTCTGCTTCTCCGCAGACTGACTTTTATAATAAATAACATAGTCTTAAATGACCGGATTATTTTCTACACAAACCTCAATCTTCCCTAATTTCAAAATCATCTCCCGGGCGAGGGATATTTGCCCAGTGCCCTGACGGATCTTCACCGCTAACTATTATACTGTGTTTATTCCAGTCCCAGTAAGCCCGCACATCCACCGGGGCATATCTTAGAGTTAAGCCGCATCTTCTTCTATCGGATTTATTCGGTAAAGATCCGTGAAGAAGTAAATCCGAATGGATCGAAATTCTTCCGGCTTTTAACTCAACATCAACAGGCTGTTCACCGTATTTTCCTGGATCATCAACCGTTAATGATAATACATTTTTTTCAGATGCGTTGCTTTTTCTCGGCTCTATTAATCCGTGCACATGTGATCCGGGAATAAACTGCATACAGCCGTTTTCAAAATCGGCATCATCAATAGCCAGCCAGACAGTAATTGTTTTTGATGGAGTCACAGGCCAGTATGTACAGTCCTGATGCCAGGCAACTCCTTTATCATCGCCGGGAAGCTTGCAAAAGTAATGGGTAGCCCAGCATACAACATTCGATCCAAGCAAATCGGTAACATATGAAACAATTTTGGAATTGTTTGCCAAATCCCAGATTTCTTTAATTCTATCCTGATACCTGTCAATAGCATAACTGCCTTTTCCGCTATTAAGAAATTTTTCCAGTATACTATCGAAATTTTTCCGGTTCTCATCGGCTTTTTCTTTATTGAAAATTTCAAATCCCTTTATATAGCCTTTCTCATTAAAAAATTGAATTTGCTCATCTGATAATTTTTTCGGAGAATCATTTTTTAAAGGAAAATATCTAAGCTCCCTGTTTAGCTGTGCAACTTCTTCATCGTAGCTCATAATAAATCTCGATTTTTTGTTTGATAATTACTTAATTAAATAGACTTAATTGTCATTTGAACTTCATTCGTCATTCATGGTCATTTGGACTCTGCCGTCATTAGGGCTTCGCTTATCATTAATTACAACTAAGTATATAAATGATTTTTTTTAATGACCACAAATGACTTTAAAATTAATCATTCCTTTTTTATACATTATTTTTTTTGAAAAAATTATACTTTTTTAATTATGACTCATCCAGAAGCCCTGCCTCCCGAAGCAATGGTTCCAGTTTAACCGGCTTACCGGTCTCTGCCGATCTTCTCACTGCTTCCATTATACAGAAAGTTTCAATGCCTTCCTCAAGATTCGGAGAATAATTTTGATTATTGAGTATAGCTTGTGCAAAGTATTCCGCATAATTTGCAAACTCTCCGTAATGCATACCGTGTATTTCACTGTTGAAATAATAATGCCGGAGTTCGTATAAAGGATCTTCACAAACTTCGGTTCCGTCATCGGCTGTATATTTATATTTCATATCGTGATACTGAGCAAGCCCGGTTTTCTTGCTGCCGCAGAGAAACAACTCGATACAATTTCTTGCGGAAGGCAGTTCGTGAATTCCGTAATTTCCCATGGCACGACCGATCTTTCCTTCCTTCGATTTCAGATTAGCAATGTAAACATCAAATCCTTTCAAACCATATTTTTTCCCGAGCTCGGTAGTATAGCCGTTTGCATTCACTTCTTCTATAGGTCCGAGATACCATCTGATTAAATCTACCGGATGACTTAACCCGAGAAAAACCCAATCGGTATCAGTCGCAGCCCACGGGCTTTTTTCATAGAACCAATCCATTCTATGATTGTAATGCGCGTCCACAAGCTCAACATCACCGTAATCACCCTTATCGAAAGATGCTCTCATTCTCCTGAATGGTTCGAAGAAACGGGTGCTTTGTCCTACCAGTAATTTACGTCCGGTTTTCTTAGCTGCTTTCAATACCTTCTTTGCATCCCCAACCGAATTGACAATCGGCTTTGTGCAAATCACATCTTTTCCCGCTTCAAAAGCTGAAACAATATGCTCACCGTGAAAAGCATCGGGTGTATATATTGCAACAATGTCAACATCCGTTCTCTTTAACATATCATCATAATTTGAAGTGTAGAATAAATCCGGACGTTCATTTTTCGCTTTTGCGATTTTACTTTCTTCTAAATCACAGCCCGCCGCTGCATAAGCAGATGCAGTTCTTTCAAGACCGACAAGCAGAGTTCTTCCCTCATGAAGTCCGAGTACGCCAACTCCGAGTTTTTTATCAACTTGCTGGGCAAATTGTTGTCTTCTTTCCTGTAATTTTTTATCTAGATAATCCTTCATAACACCTCTTAAAAATAAAAATTTATTTTAGGTTTTTGTTTCTTATAATTGTCAATTATTCATTAACAATTATCTAATTCATTACATTAAACTGGTAAATTCTTAGATATCCGGCTGTTATCCTTTATGTAACCAAATTGTTATTATATTCTTCTAACTCTGAGTAAAAAGCTCTAATGTTTTCAGAAGGAATTCCCGGAGGTAAGTCGCAGCCGGAGGATAGAATATAATTTGAATATGACGATGTTTTTTCTAATAATCCGGTTGTAACATTCGTAACTGTTTCAGAGGTTCCAAATCTGAAAACACTAACAGGATCAATATTTCCCATTACCAGTCTGTCATCATTTATACATTCCAAAGTTTTAATAATATCCGATTTGTTTCCGAAATGAAATCCTTTTGCACCGGTTAGCTGCATCTCTTTCAACAGCGGATTGGTATTCCCGCAATTATGCAGGATAATGATAAAATTCTTATCCTGAACATTTTCAACAATCTTTTTTATATAGACTGATGAAAATAAATAGCAGAGTTCCGGTGAAAGCATACCGCTTACCGGTTCAGACATAATTATTCCTGCTGCACCGGTAGATTTATAGGCATTGCAATAACTAATTAGAAAATCTGTACACTTTTCCAATAAGAGTTTTATTACTTCCGGTTCTATTAAGACTGCGGTCATCACTTCAGTTACATCATAAATACGGGCAGCCAAACTAAACGGTCCTATACATCCTGCAAATACGGGCTTGTCTGAAATATTTTCAACGGTTAATGAAGCTGCCTCTAAATATTCCGGTATTCGATTTGTTTCTAGAGAAGGTATCTCTAGTTTCCGGATGAAATCCTCGCTCCGTAAACCGGAAGATAAAATAGTCGGGACTTCATTTTCCGTATAGCGTGTCTCTATGCCAAAAGCTTCGGCTTCCACAGAAAGATCCATAAACATAGTAACGGCAGAAGACGGAAATGTATCTGCAAGAGCTTTAATTGCTTTGTACTGTATGTTTCCGTTTTTAACCGCATTGATCATCTTTTCGCCGATGATTTCAACCCCCATTTGTGACAATAACGGGATAGCAATTCTAGTTTTGCTTTTCTTTACTTGATTGATCCAATCATCAATGTTCATTTTCATTTGAGATTAATTACCAATATTTAATACGCCAAAATCATTTATTACTGATATAAGTACCGCAAAGAATTAGTTATCATTCTTTGTGCCATTATTGGCTGCATCCCGGTCTGATTATTACTGACACCCGATATTAATCCCGGTACGGTAAAGAATAATATTTTACCTTTACCCAATTTTGCAGCGAATCCTGCCGCTCCCACGTTTCTATCATGGTCGCGGCTGTAACCGATAAATACATTCACATTTTTACCGTCTAATAAAATTCCGTCGGTATGATTAACCGGCACCTGGTAATAACTTTTCATCGCTTGATTAACAGGCAAACCGTTCATCACAGGGAACTTTCTTACAAAGTACCATGAACCCATCCAGGGCGCCCGGGTTGCACCGACATGTCCGAGACATTTGAATGCACCTGCTTTTCCCAAAGCTTCCGCATATGCTAAGGAAGCATCTTCACCCTCCGGTATTGCTAATAATGACATTCCGCTTTTTACCTTTGTCATTATTTGCGGATTAATTATTACCGGTGATGAATATACTTTCCACACCAAACCGTTTTTATCTGTGTAAGGTTTCCTGGCGCCGCAATTAATCGCAATTACGCTGTCGCCCGCAACAATTTTTATTGCGCTGAATTTTGCATAATTAACGGTCAGTTTAGGAACAGTTATGTTAATAACTCCGTTTGGATCATCAACAATAAACGAAGTGTCAAGAGCAATATCTTTACCGCTTGCTGTTTTGAAAATATCTAAATTATTTAAAACCGTGTCACCGTTTATTGCAACGCTCATAACTCTGTCGCCAGGTCCGCTAAGAGTGATCTCGGCAAATTGTAAGGTAACCTTTGCTTTCCCTTTGGGGAGATTTGTAAAATTGTACTCAAGATTATTCCAGTATCCCCAGCTTTCCGTCCGGTAAAGTTCGTCGTCATCGGTATTTTTAATTTGAACTGTCGAATCTACTTCAGACCGCCAGCCGTACTTTAACTTTGAACTTACAACCAATACGTTATATTTTTTCCCTTCTTTGTACTTTTCTACATCAGTACCGGGAAGCAAGGTTGAAAGTGAATGGACAAAATTTGTATCCTCGCAAAAGACACCTATTTTTTTCGGAATATTATTAGCAGAACCAACCGGATCAATAACCAATAATGTATCGTAACTAATCACATTCGGATCATTGTCCATTTGAAAAGATATCTGATATTTTCCTTCCTGAGTTAGAGAAGATGTTACAACAGAATCAGCAACCGGGTAAGCAAATTTATCTTTTATAAATTCCGGAACCGGGTAAGTGCCAATTTGAGTTTTTTTGCCGGAGGGATCTTTAATAAAAAAGTGAAGTTTTTTCCCTTCGGGTTTGTTTGTTTCATTAATCAAGAATAAATCAACAACAGCTTTGTTACCTTTGGCAATCACTAACGATCTTGCTTTCATTACCGGGCGAAGATGCTGCAGTCTGCGGCTGATATAATTGGGATTGCCTTTGAAATCTCTGAGATTATCTACCAATCCGGAATGATTTTCTATCGCGGTTGACTCCCATCCGCTTATCACAAAATAATCGTTCTCATCAGATAATTTTGCAGTTTCTATTACTCTTCCCCAAAAGTCGTAACATTTGTTTCCTATATTTTTGAATAAGTCATCAGTTGTTTTAAATGCGGAACGGAAACCCCACTTATTTAGAAATTTATCATAGGCATTATAAATCTGTTCATGATCTAAAAGATCGTAGCTGTGTCCGCCATTTGCTTTAATTTCATTTATCATCAAACCGTGATCATCGGGAGTGGCTGCACCCAGCATTTCACCCCAGGTAACGATTTCTTTTTTGTCTGTCGATCTATGTGTAAAGTCATGAGGATTTTTGTACATATTATCTTCCCAAACACCTGGACCGCCAACTGTGTGCTGATCGAACCATCCGGAAAATCCGTTACCGTGATCATAACGAACCGTTGTATCGTAAGGCTGCATCCATACCTGATTGACCGGGGGAATACCGGATTTGAGAATAACTATTCTGCTTGGATCTGCTTGATGAATTTTCCGGATCAAATTAAATATTCTGGGATTCCTGAGATCAGGGTTTATTTCATTTTGAATGGAGTACATGATTAATGAGGGATGACTCCTAAAATCATGAATCATTCTCATTATTTTGTCCTGAGTATATTTTTCGGCAAAAGTAATTGCTTTACCATTTTTACCCGAATCATCTATTTTTCCTTTGGGCGAATCGGCATAAAGAGAATACTTGGTGCCAAGCGCATCCTGCCCACCGCCCGGTTCCATATATCTCAAAAATCCCTGGCGATCCATCTCCTCAAAAACCTGCTCCTTTCCGTCGTTGCGATGAAATTGGAGACAATTTAATCCGAATGTTTTTGCATCCTTCACTTCTTTCTCCGCAAGTTTCGGTGTCGGGAATAAACCGTTATATCCCCAAAATCCCCACGAGATCGCCGAAACGATTCTTATTCGTTCGTTATTTAACCGGAGGACAGCATTCGTATCCACTCCGTAAGCATTGAACCATCTAAACCCGAATGTAACTTCTTTATCATCCTGCCATTTTTTATTTGAAATGACCGTTACTTTTAATTTATATAAATTCGGATGTTTGATACTCCAGATATTCGCTTTGTTATATTCAATGTTTTTTGAAACATTAATATCGGTACCCGGATTCACTGAAAAAGGCTTATCAATTTTTTTTATCTTTGTCTGCGGAAAATTTTTATCGAACAATTCATATCTGATTATACCTTTGGCTAGTTTGTCTGTGGTATTTCTGATAGTAGTATGAGCAATTATTTTTTTAATACCCGGTGTATTCGCCGTCCATAAATCTGAAATAAAAACCGGATCATGAGCAGTAATTGCTATTCCCCTATCCAGCCCGCCGAAGCCGTGACTTCTTTGAAATTGGTGATTTCCCCATTTTAGCATTCTAGTATCCAACCAATCCAATTCACCGCCCGGATTAGTAATTCGTATAGCTAATAAATTCTTTTTCCCGGGTATTATTGCTTTGCTGATGTTGCAATCGTAAGAAACTTCATTAATAATATTGTAACCGACTAATTTCTTATTTACATAAATTTCGGCTCTGAGACGGGCGCCTCTTAAATGAAGTATGACTGTTTTATTTTTGAAGTCATTAGGAATATCAACCCATTTCCACCACCACGAAACACCCAGGTAATTTCCATTCTTCACCTGATTATCATCGTCTTCAAAATAATACGCATTTTTATAAGGGCGAAACCCGAACTTACCCCAATAATATTCTTCAACCGTAGCGGGTAAAGTAACGGAAATTCCGGTACTATTATTTAAAACGTTCCAACCGCCTGTTGGGGGATTCACGGGAAGTTTGTTCAAATCAAATTCGCCGGGAAGATAAATGTTATCCTTTTTCCATTGCGCCGCAGTATCGGGAAATAATCTCCAGCCATTATCGGCAACATTGATCACTTCCATTTGGGCAAAATTGCTCTGTGTTGCAAAAAGCAGCGCAGTAAAAAGAATCAGTACTCCCGTTTTCATTAACTTAGAATTTTTGTCCATTGTACGTTCCTTAAACTTTTATTTGAGTTTTATATTTCAGAAATCATATTAACTTCTTTCCATGATCCGTCCCTTTCAAAACGCAGCGTCCTAATCTGCAGCGGATTAAATGGAATGATTATCTTTTCGTCAGAATGATAATTTAGCTTTATCGATGCTGTTGTTATCTTTCCTGTTGTTTCCTGCAAACGAATTATCAAAGATTTTTCATCTTCCGATTGTTTAAACGCCAATAACCTAATGTTCGCAGGGGAAATAGAAATTAAATTTTTTGTAGTTTCATACTTAGACTTCAAGCCATTATTTTTATTTGTATAATTACCTAAAGGTAAGTGGGCATAAATTACAGGCGGACTGCTCAACCAATCAGCTAATCCTGTTACATTTTTAAGAATTTCCTCGGGCTTGCCTACCGATACAAGCAGTCTCACTTCATGTATTCCAACATCACTGTATTTTCTGTACGGAAACTCATTTAATTTAAATCCTTGCTCGTGACAAAATGCTGCACTGCGTAAAATGGAAAGCCTGACTTCGCCGTCTTTATAATCCATTCCGTACTGTCCGTTATTTATCACCGCCACTGCTGATTCTTCTCCTTGAATATTTCCTCTCAAATAACACCATCTTCCTTGAACATGCTCATCACCATCCGCAGGCCGGGTGATTATTCCGCCGGGTACTTCGCATAAGATTGTGTCGTTATCGAAGACGGTCGGGACGGAAAACTTTAATCGTTTTTTTTCTTCATTCCAGTGAATTCTGAACCGAACTTCAAGAACGTTCCACTCCGAATACGCAATCGTATGCATTCTAATCTTACTATTACCGTATGTGAAAATTGATTCACGAATATTTCTTATTGGTCCCTGTTCAATCGTGTTGAAACTATTTTTTATCAACTGAAACTTTCCGCTAACATTTCTGTAACTCCAAAGATCTGTTCCCCACGAATCACCTGTATCATCAATTACTAAAGGTTCAAACAAATTCCCATTGAGAATATTGCTACCTCTTTCCGTAAGCAATGAATCGACAAATCCAGTTTGCTTATTTAACCCAAATTTTATTTTAGGAACGCACTTTTCCTGTTCTCTTATTCCTTCAACTGCCTCGGCTGTGTAATTTAGAGAACCAAGTGCAGGCAGTTTTGCCATAAAAGAAATTTTTCTCCGCCAACCGTTGAACGGCAGCAGCGCTTCCGGCTGCTCTTCCTGACAGGGGATTTCTTTACCTTTCTGATCAAACAATTTTATATGCCATTTCCCCTCCCATTTAGGTCGATGAGAAATCATGCATTCAAAATCTAAGGGAACATTTGTGCATGCAGGATTTGAATTCATAACCGTAACAGGAATGTAAGCTTCTTTCGGTTTCCCTGAGTTAAAATTAATAGCAGCTCCGAATCGTAACCTTTTAATTGTTTCGGAAATTTTGCCGTATAAATTCAGTGCGTCATTTGCTGCAGGCTCGGTACAACTGCCCGGTAATATGTCGTGAAAGTCGTTGAAGATATGCTCAAGCCAGGCAGAATGAATTTCTGATTTTAGGTATACACTATCAAATGCCCACCATGCAGCAGTGGTTAATGCTTCAGTCTGAACAAGTTCCGCCATGCTTTTTTGTGAAGCTCTTTTCAATTGAGATACGGAAGTATAACAGCCGGTAAACACTCTCTGTAAATCGCCTTCAACAACGGGTGAATTTTCTGCTTCATCTTTTAATGTTTCATATAAAATATCTGGTGTGCTGTGAATGATCTCAACTTCATTTTCTTTGTGAATTATTTCATCGAGTATTTTCAAGTCTTCTCTTGTAGCACCTCCCCCGTGGTCTCCTATTCCCCAAAATACCGGTACGTCGCGGTTAAGCCTCAATGCAAGTTTTTTACCTTCCTGAATTCTTTGTTTTATGTTATCATATTCTGTGTGGTACAATCCGATAATGATTCGCAGGACAAGAATCTCTGAACCGTCTGATCCGCACCAGCGATATAAATCCGAAGGGATATCAAGATCGTTCTGCTGAGGTCGCATATGTATATACATTTTATAACCGGCCTGATTCAATATCTGCGGTAATCCGGACGAATGTCCGAATGAATCGAAATTATATGCTACTTTAGGTTCGATATTAAAATATTTTTTGAAGTATTTTCTGCCCTCAAGAATATTCCTGATTAGCGATTCAGTTCCGGGCATGTTAACATCAGGCTGCAAATACCAGCCGCCGCTGATACACCATTTCCCTTCTTCAACTAAATTTTGAATTTCCGCAAATAACCACGGGTCATATTTTTGAATCCATTGATAAAGGATAGCTTCGTTATGATTAAATATTAGTTTATTGTGCTCGTGTAATATTTTAACAACACTTCGGAATGTAGAAATTGCTTCCGCGCAGCCTTCTTCCCATCTCCACTGCCAAACCGGATCGAGATGAGCATTACAAATTAAATGTACCTTTGGTTTTTTCATTTTAGTATTCTGTTTATTTAACTTCACTATAGATTGAGTGCTGAAATGAACATAAATATGTTATTAAATTAAATTTCATCTGCTGCCGGTAAATTTTTATACCATGTGAAATAAAGGACAACAACCAGTGCGAGCCCCACAGCAAGCCAAATATAAAATTTGTTCCACATTCGTAAGAAAGCATAAAACGGTATTAATGCTATTGTAATTTGAAATGCCGCAGACAGTATTCCGTTTAATGCATCGATACTGGGCATTTTATCTTTTGCAGGAACAAATCCTCTTCTCACCGCTTCTTCACGAACCGGTTTCCAGAATCCGAATGGTCTCACATTTGAATAAAATTTTACCAGGACTTCCATATCCGTAGGTTCAGTAATGAAACCGATAATAGTTGTTACGATAAAAGAGCCCGCAACATCCGCAGCCAATGAAGTTGTATCCGACCAGTAACCAAAAAATATTTTCTGAATAATAATTATAGCGGCGGAAGCTATCATGCCCCAAACGAAAGCCATAGCGCTGTATCGCCACCAATGCCAGCGGAATGTTGCCGGAACAAGAATCATCGTGACAACAACAAATATCATCGTCTCCCATGCGGAAATTACATCTTTAAATAAAAGGCTGAAGACAAATCCTAGTGCAATTGCAAAAACCGATGCGACTTGCGCCCAAAATACTAACCCTTTTTGAGATAGATTTTTGGCAAAATATCTTTTTAGAAAGTCATTTGTAATTACCGAACTAGTAACATTTATCATTGCGCTGAGTGTGGACATAAGTGCAGCGAGCAATACTGCCATAAACATGCCCTGCATTCCAACCGGAAATTTTTTAAGAACCAGGGGCATTATTTTTTCCGCATCGAAACCGGCTTTGGGTCCGAGATAGTAAATACCGAGAAATAAAAACGACAAGCCCAGAAACCAGCGAAGAGAATAACCCACAGTCCACATACCGGCAGCCAAAGATGCATCGCGGGAGCTCTTTGTTGTAAGAAAAAACTGGAAATCCCAGACATTAGGGCCTGCCAGTACCCTGAATATCATCCATGAAAATCCGGCTAGTAATACCGGTCCGAAATAGTAAAAATGCTGATAGCTTTTAGGAGTATCTTTCAGATAACCCGACCAGAGATGCCATGTGGGTTTGAGTGAACTCCATTCAGCACTTTTATGGGCTAAAAAATTTACACCGTTCGGATTATTAAATACCATTATTGTAAGTACAATAGCTCCAACTGCAATAAAGATAGTCTGCAGCAAATCCGTCAATATAACTCCAAAGAACCCGCCCATCGTTACATAAATACCAACTACAGCAAAAACCAGTAATGTAGACTCCCATCTTCCGAAAGGCAGAAACTGCTCTGCAAACTTACCTGTACCGACGGCTATATACATCAGATTTGCAATCATCAGTACAAGCAGGAATGTAGCTGCGGCGATTCTGGCATATTCGGCATCCCTATTTGAACCGAACCTGGTTTCATTCCACTCTGCAAAAGTCATTACTCCCGAACGCCTGATCCATTTTGCCTGAAAAGCCATATAGAAAGCAATGATAATCCAGCCCCAAAAAATATGTGTCATCCATACTGCTTTTAGACCAAGGTAAAACAGTGCCCCGACAAAAGCCATTGTGCCGCCGATATCTATATAACTTGAGCACCCTGAGAGTCCCAGCATCCACCACGGTATATTTCTATCTGCAAGGAAGAATGAATCCGCATTCTTTGTGGCTTTCTTTTGAATAATAAAGCCTATCATGGCTACAACAACCAGGTAACCAATTATTATCGCAATGTCTATCGGGTTTAACTCCATTATTACCTCTCATTATTTTATTAAAATACGGATGTTAACGTTAACATTAAAGACTTTTTTACAATTGCATTTATATATTTTTACTAATAATTTAATACTGAATTATGAAACTAGTTTGTGTATTGAGAACAGAATATTTAAACCAAAATATCTATATGCATTAGAAAAAATTATTCTTTTACCACTTCTTAAATCAGTTAAGTACAATCCAATGTTTGGATTTAAAATATATGCACAGACTGATAGTCTGTGCTACATTATTAAAATTTTAAGCTAAAAATTTTATGAATATATAAACATTTTTGATTAAAAACTTTTTTTATTAAAAATATATTTTTAAAGTATTCATCGAAAATTTTTTAGTTTTTATTTTAACTACATTTCCGTCAAACCGAACAGGTTTTCCGTCTTTTTCCATTATGTTGGATTCGACAACTTTTTTGGGTGTTTCCGGCAGTACAAGCGTTCCTTCTGAATCATTTCCTTTTGACTCATACCATTGGACTATCCAGGCATTTGAATCCAAAGCCTTTTTAACCGTAGTTAAAACCAAATCATCCGGTTCCAATTTAATAAACGATTTTTCTTCCGGAAGTTTGCCTTTGTGAACCTCATTAATTACTGCCGTCAAAGGCTGATTAAATTCCCAGCCCCTCCGAACAGTGTTTGCTTCTTTCCAATTTCCGGTATGAGGATAAAGAGAATATTCAATTATATGCTCGCCCATATCGGCAGTAGGATCCGGCGATTTTGGCGAACGCAGCAGAGATAGCCTCATAACATTGTCTTTGATATCATAACCGTACTTGGAGTTATTTAGCAGACTTATTCCGTACCCGTTATTTGATAGATCAGCCCATTTTTCCGCCGGAACTTCGAACCTTGCTTTGTCCCATTTTGTTTTTCTTTGAGTTGAACGCTGAATAGTTCCATACGGAATTTCATAAGTTGCGAGAGTATCTTTTACCGATACAGGGAAAGCAACTTTAAGCATTGTGTGAGATTCGTGCCAATCGGCATCAAGCCTAAAATCAATTCTATCTATTCCGTTGTAGAGAATTATATCCTGTTCAAAAAATGAAGAAGGAAAATCTGCAGTTGGATAATCTTTTTTAACTCCCGGTTTAAGATAATCGCGGTAAAGCCGTACAACCGATCTAACAGGACCGGATTCGATTACTTCCGCTCTTCGATAATGCGATGGATATTCTACCCCGGTAAAGCCTAAATTCCATGCATCCCATTGAGCAGGTTTGTCTTCTAACAATTGAAGTTTGTTGCCTTCACTGCTAAGTATCTCTCTATTATTTTTCTTATCATAAATACTCTTAACCCAGCCGGTTGCTGTATCAATTTCAATCTTGAAGAAACTGTTCTCCATGCCGGTAACGCTCGTTTTAAGAGTTGAGTTCTCCGTTCCCTGTTTTCCTTTTTGCAAAATATATGTTTTATACCCCAGAGCCTGTAAATCTTCAGCGACAAAAAGTATTTCGTTTGTGAGCCTATCAACCGGGATAATTTGCGATGGTATTTCATTTCTTTTTGAATCAAAAATCATGTAATTATTTTTATCGCCCTCCTCTAGTCTTAATTTTACGATGTCCGTTCTTTGCCAGGCAAGCGAATTATACACAATAACGGGTTTACCACTAGTAATTTTAGAAGTATTGATATTATTGTTTATTGTGTTGAGCGCATTTGTTAATGTAAACTTTCCCGCTTCATCGGCTTTTTTGTAATCTTTAATAGCATCTGCATAAATTTCCATGATGCCGGAGCCGGGAAGAATATCATGAAATTGATTGAACATTACCTTCTGCCAGGCATAGTCGATATCATTATTATCGTATTTGTTTCCGAACAAACTAGATATCGAAGAAAAACTCTCTGCTCTTGTGAGCATGTTTTCACTGTACCTGTTGTATTTTTTAATTTTAGAATGAGTTGTAAAAGTACCTCGGTGAAATTCTAAATAAAGTTCATTATCCCAAACGGGCAGTTTGGATAAATTTTGATTCTGCAGCCAGTCGATATACTTTTGTGCGGTTCCATATTCAATTTTGGGATAAATATCGAGTGTTTGCAAATGTTCAATTCTTTTAATCATATCAAGAGTCGGACCGCCGCCGTGGTCACCAACTCCGAAAAGCACCATGAATTTTCTGAATCCGGTATTCGCTTCGAACTGGCGCATCCAATCTACCAGTTGATATGATTGCGTAATCGTGTTTACATAATCGAATGGGAAATAGGATAGAATTTTTGAACCGTCGGGTGACTCCCACCAGAAAACACGATAGGGAAAAACATTAGTATCGTTCCATCCGAGTTTTTGCGTAATGAATGCGTCAATACCGGCATTCTTATAAAACATCGGCATATTCCAGTTATAACCGAATGAGTCGGGATTCCAGCCGAGTTTAACATCCACATTCAAATTTTTCTGAAAATAATCCTTCGCATATAATATCTGCCTGTCCCATGAAACACCGCTTGGCAGATTGCAATCCGGTTCAATCCACATTCCGCCTACAACTTCCCATCGACCGTCTTTTATTCTATCCTTGATTCCCTGGAAAACTTTAGGATAAAGATCCTCCATCCATTTGAAATACTGTGCCGTACTTTGCGTGTAGGTAAACACTGGTTTCTCATCCATTATCTGAAGTACCGAAGCAAAAGTATTCCTGCATACCAATTTTGTTTCTTTATAACGCCAAAGCCATGCAGCATCAATATGGGCATTCGAATCAAGGTACAAAGTAAACTTTTGGGCAAATTCTTTAATCGGTTTTAATTCATTCCGTACTTCGGCTAGTGAATTTTCAAATTTGTTCAAGTCTCCTGTTTTTAGTGCATCGACATCAACTTTACCGGCTAATTTTTGTAAAAGTTCATTAAGTTTGATTTTTTCTTTTTTATCGATTGTCGATTTATCGATACCGGGATCGTATTTTACGTGTGAGTTTGTTTGATAAGTATCGAAGCTAAGAAGTTTTTGACCTACTCTCATGCTAAGTGCAAAATCTTTTATTTTTTGCTGCAGCGGTTTCACGTTCTTCGGTAAAATTTCTGCGCGGATAAGCCTGAGGGGACCGCCGGTATTAATTGCTTTTACCGCAATTGTAAATTTGTCACCCGGTTTTGCATTTTCCGTCAAGACAAAATCTCCGTCCCACGGGAAATACCCCTTGCTCTCCCCGTTAATCCATAGATAACCGTAATCATCAACTGTAAGCATAAGCATAATTTTACCTTTAACAGGTTTGCCCAAAATTTTGCCGGGTAAAACTATTTGCTTTCGCAGCCAGCAGGAATCATCCGAACTGTGTTCATTCAGTTTTAAAGTTCCCCAATCCGAATCATCGAAGTCGACATCATAAGGATTACCTTTGAAGGTAACACTCCCGGAAAGGTTGGGACTGACCTTCCAATTGTTAAATGCAATAGTACTTAACGAATCAAGATGATTTACTAATATATCTACGTTTGCCTGTAAGCTCATTAAAATCGGTGAAAATAATTACAAAAGATAAGCTGTCCGGCGAATATTTTTCATAAAATATGTTGTGGAATAACACAGAGTCCACAATCTTTTACAAATTAGTAAATTCTTTTTCGGACAGCTTTTTAAATTATTCAATAAAAAGTGAGGAACTAATTTGCAGTTTATATATTTTCATAATCTGCGATAAATATTATTTATCACAATAAACTTATGTACTTAATCTGCCGGTTAGTTTATTATTTCCGTTCCGGATACAATTTTAGTAATATAAATTGCCGGCTCAACACCTGTTGCTTTTTTATATTCCGATTTAATTTTGTCAACGAAATTATCTAAATATTTAATTTTAACCAAATTTATAGTACAGCCGCCGAAACCGCCTCCCATCATTCGGGCTCCGATAACCTCTTCATGTTTTGAAGCAATATCCACCAGTAAATCCAATTCGCTACAGCTTACTTCATAATCATCCCGCAAGCCTGCATGAGTTTCAAACATTTTTATTCCGAATGCAGCAAAATCATTTCTCTCAAGATCGGCACATGCACATTCAACACGTTCATTTTCACCGACAACATATTTACATCTTTTATATATTTCTTCTGGCAGATTATTTTTATGCAGAGCTAAAAATGAAGAGGTTATGTCCCTGAGGCTGGAAATATTTTCATCAATCTTCGAAAATATTTTCACCCCTTCTTCGCACTGCATCCGGCGCTTATTATATTCGGAGGAGGCTAAAGAATGTTTAACTTTTGTATCGCATAAAACAATTCTCATTTCGTTCAGCATTAAAGGATAATATTCATGCTCCAATGATCTGCAGTCGATTTTGAGCACTTTATTTCCCAGACCGTATATATTAATATATTGATCCATTATACCGCAGCGAACACCGACAAATTCATTTTCGGCTTTTTGAGCATATTTTACCAGGTCTAACTTGGGAATTTTGAGTTGGAATATTTCATTAAGAGCAAAAGCTAATCCGGCTTCAATTGCAGCGGAAGAAGAAAGACCGGCGCCAATCGGAATATCACCACCAAACACACAATCGAATCCCCCAAACTTATAACCAGCTTTGATTAATTGATCGACAACACCTATCAAATAATTTGCCCAGTTTTTTTCCGATTTATGGATATCATCAATTATAAATTGATATCTTTCATCTAAATCAGCTGCGATTAGATTGCATTGCCTATCATCTCGCGGAGCAATTGCAAAAATAATATTTTTATCGATTGCCGCAGGAAGAACGAATCCTTCGTTATAATCGGTATGCTCCCCGATTAGATTTACTCTTCCCGGCGATCTTATAATTATAGGTTGATTACTGAATTCCCTATAAAAAAGTTCTTTAATTTTTCGGTTATCTGACATGATTACTTTACCGTAATTGAAATGAATAAAATAGAGAAATCGAATGCCCGGTAAACCGGGCAGTGTAATTATTCAATTTTAACATTTTTATTTTTTATTACATAGATTAACCCGACCACAAACATTATTGCGCCCCACCACAAATCGGGGTGAGTACTAGCTAACACTTTCTGATCGGCGGACGGATAAAAAAGGAAATAAATTCCCGTTAATAATATGATTCCGCCCATTATTGTTAATATCAAACCTACAAAATACCAAATTGGTTTCATTTTCTATTCTCCTTAATTACCAGAAATATATATTTAATGCAACTAAAACAATAATGGAAAGTATTGCATAAAATTCAGGCCTTTTGAAAAAACTAATATCTTTGTTTACATTTTCTTGTGTCAATCCTTTTACCAGACCTATTAACTCTTCTTTAGGTTTTTTCTTTGTGAATAAGCTTATTAGAATAGTAACTCCAAAACATATTAACCAAGCCCACCAAGCTCTCCAAAAGTTAGCTGCCATTACACTGGCATGATCAGAAAAGGTAATAAAACCCCGGCTGAGCCAATCGAATTTGACCGCCATGTATAAGGTAAAAGAAGAACCCATACCGGCAATCAATCCCCAAAAAGCTCCGTTAGGGGTTATCCACACCACAAACATCCCTAGCAGCATAGTTGCAAATAATGGTGCATTAACCCATGAGAAGATCGCCTGCATATAATCCATAATGCTCGGGAAACTCATCGCCCAATAAGCAGTGCCCAGACTTAATATTATTCCAACTATTGTTGCGACTCTGCCCATCCAAAGTAAATGCTTATCCGATGCATTTTTATTGATGACGGCTTTATAAATATCATAAGTCCAAACTGTATTAAAAGCGCTGATGTTTCCGGCTTGTCCAGCCATAAAACCTGCAAGCAAGGCAGTTACTCCAAGTCCCACTAAACCTGTCGGATAATATCGTGCAATTAATAGCGGCAAGGCAGAATCGTAATTTATATGACCGGCATCCCTTAAAAGATGAAATCCGCTGCCTGGGTCATGAGCCAGAATAATTGCTATTAATCCTGCAACCACTACAATAAAGGGAAGAGCCATTTTAAAAAATGAGGCTAGAATGGGTGTCATTCTTGCGGAACGCAAATCTTTTGCGGAGAAAGCACGCTGAACCACCAGAAAATCTGTTGTCCAGTAACCGAATGATAATACGAATCCGAGACCAAGAACTATCCCTCCCCAGGTAACCATCATACCGTTTTGTGCCGGATTAGCAGATGTAGACCATAAAGTATTAAAAGAATCAGGTACTCTCGCAAAAACTTCATGTACGCCTCCAACTTCAATAATCCCTAAAATCGACACAAGGAATAATCCGAACCATATTAGAAAGAACTGAATGATTTCCGTGAAAATTGCAGACATCAACCCGCTCAGTGTTACATAGACGGCAACAGTAAAGGCGGCAATCCACATACTTATATGCCAGGACCATCCAAAGAAAGTATGAAGTACCAATGCCATTGCATAAAGGTTTATACCCGATACGAGGAGAGTCATTATTGCAAAAGCAATTCCGTTCAACACCCTGGTTTTTTCGTCAAAACGGAGTTTTAAATAACCAGGTACCGATTTAATTTTGCTGCTGTAATAAAAAGGCATCATGTATATGCCCAGGAACAACATGGCTGGAATGGCCCCAATCCAGTAGAAATGAGCAACATACATCCCGTACTTAAAGGTATTTCCCGTCATGCCCAAAATTTCCAGGGCGCCCAGGTTAGCAGATAGAAAAGCAATTCCGGCAACCCAGGAACTGTTTTTCCTTCCGGCAAGGAAAAAATCTTCCTCATTTTTTGTGAAACGTTTTAGGTAGAAACCTATCCCGATCACAAATCCAAAGTAAATCGCAATTATTAACCAATCGACAGGTGATAGACCGATTTGACTCATAGAGTTATTCCTTATATGTTATTGATTAATTATACTTTCTTTTTTAAGTAAATTTTTACCTCTAAATAATTTAAGACTGGGGGTTCCACTCCAAAGGCTAATTTCCAACTCCCACTTATTTTCACTGTACTCATTTATTATCGAACATTCACGATTTTTCACAGCTTCGGCAAGGGAATCCGGTCTTCCATTGGAAGGTTCTATACCTATCGTAAAATGTTTATTTTTGTCATCGGGCGGCCAACCGCCGTAACAGAGCCACAATCCTATATAAGGATTTTCTCCGGCGTCAAATGAAAAAAAGATTGATTCTTCCTTATCGGGAAGATATACTCCGGCATAACCGTCCGAAAGTTCGTCGGTATAACACTTGAGAGCTAAATTATGCTGCTTGTCTTTCACAATTGAATAATCTTCTGTAGACTCACTGCCCAAAATAAAAGGCCATTGGATGATGTCACCATGCTTTCCAATAGCAGCATCCGATGCCCAATTCAAATATAGCATTTCCACTTCTTTAGGCAAAATTATCCTGGCACCTTCACTAATTTTTAATAGAGGATGTGCTGACCAAATATAGGGCAAGGCTTCTGCCGACAAATTTTTTAAAGTATACGTTATAGTAATTCTATTTTCTTCAAGTCTATATTGTTTTGTCAGTAAATATTTAAAAGCTTCACCGCTTATTGTGAAAGTAACGGAATTATCGGAAATCGAATATTTCCAGGGTCTCGACCAGACTTCACCGTGGTCGGGGAAAGAATATTTAGAATATTTATTCTTTAATGAATCAATTACGCAGGGATCGATAGTAGGAAAACAATCATCGAATCCGCTGACGTCATATTTTGAAAAATCAGCTCCGTAATGATCCGTAGAATAATTTCCGTCCGGATTTTGGTTATCTAATAGATATTGTGTACCGGATTCAAGGTTTATCAATTCTTTTATCTTCCCCCCTATTTCAGGGAGGAAGACAGCCTTGATAAATTTATTTTCTAATGATATATGTGTTAGTCCGTTTTTCTTATAAGTTTGAATCATTTTTCAGCCGGTGCTTCAATAGTTTTAGTTTGTTGAGTAATAATTTTTCCTGTCTTTGGATCTTTAATTAAAATACCGGGCTGAGGATAAATTTTTCCGTTCAATTTAACATTTATCATCGGCCAATAATCATAATCCTTTGTTATTGTTTCCACACTATCCTTAAATGCAATGATAGTCTGTTCAACCTTTGCACCCGGAACGGTGGGATTCCACGCGAAGCCTTGCTGATCCTGAACGATTTCGGGATTACCCGGATATGCTATATATTCACGATTGTCATAACCGATTGCGCCGCCCTGATGATGATTCATCCATTCGCCCTTATCTCCCAGCTCTGCGTACCACTTTTTACTATTTTCAAAAAGTTGATTTATAGATGCTCCGGGTACCGTCGCAGCCTGGTATTCTGCCTGCAGTATGGCTACTTTGTTTAAATTATCGGATAGTTCTTTCGGCAGAGGTCCGAAATGAACAAACCTGGTTGCGGCTATAATCAATCCCCATTTTTGAGCACAAACGTTAATCATACCGTAGTCTTTTAGCGTATCTCCAATAGGCAATGCATGTCTGTATTTATAAATTCTCTGGTTAACGGCAATTAATAAAACAGTCGGTACAATGCCGCGTTCCCTCAAAGCTTCCGCGGTCATAGCTTCCATCTGATACTCATTCATACCCGGCATTAAGCTTTTGCAAACATCATCGACTGCTTCGGTTGTTTGTCTGCCTAGCCATTCATATTTTTTTACTTCCGAATTTGTAAGCTGATATCTTAAATGAGCGAACTTTGCGCCGACATTTATTGTACCGGGATAATCAACGTCAGCACCAACTTTTCCGGAACCGGCAAGTTTATGAACTATATCGCCCCGAATATCCTTAACAGGATTAGATTCATACCATGGATGCCATGCTGACGTATATCCAAGATCCCTTAATGCTTCATCCATTAAAAGATCTCTTTCACTCTCGCTGCTCAACAAATATTTCTTCCCGTTATCCAGAATTAAAAGCGATGCGGGTCCGCCCTGTTTATTAAGTTCTATCTGGCTGTCGGCTAATCCGCCCGTCATCCAATAAAAATTTTCAATATCATTAAGCACTATTCCTTTTAGATGATTCTCCTTTAAGAACTTCTGCACTCTTTCCATCTTTATCGCTATTTCTTGTTTAGCTTGGTCCTTTGTTATAACTTGTGCAGGTTCTCCTTTCCACAAATAATGATTTTCATTTCCGCTTCCATTCTGCTTTGCAGGCTGGCAGGAAATAATTGTAAAACTTAAGAAAGCCCCTATTACAAAATACATTGCTTTCATGTTTATCTCCTTTAGTTAGTACAAATAATATTTACTTTAGAATTTTCTTTATTGCACAGAAAATCCATGCTGAATCTTTTATCAATTAGATTTTTTTACGGCAGCCGCATGATTCTCTGATAACAAGTTGAGTTTCTACCACTATTTCCTCAACCTTCTCTTTCTTCTTTTCAATATGAGCTATCAATTTTTTTGCAGCTAACTTGCCTTCTTCGTAAGCCGGCTGTCTCATAGTTGTTAGAGGCGTTGGCATCAATTCGGCTCGAATATCATCCGAGATACCGACTATAGCAACATCTTTCGGAATTTTTAATCCTCTTTCTTTTATTGCTTTCATCGCGCCAAAAGCTGCCGGATCGTTTACTGCAACAACAGCACGCGGTCGTTTCCCTGGAGATAAATCCAGCAGTTGATTCATTGCTTTATATCCGCCTTCTTCATGAAAACCAGCTTCAACAACCAGTTCCTCATTATATTTAATGTTATGCTGCCTCAGTGCTTTTTTATACCCTTTTAGTCGTTCTTTACTTATTGAAATAGTCAATGGTCCGCTGAGATGACCGATTCTTTTGTATTTATGCTCAATTAAATGGTTGGTAGCGGATCTTGCACTTTCCTCGTCGTTTATACTAACACAACTCGTTCCTATGTTATAAGCACATCTATCGAAAAATACCAATTGAAGACCCATTTTAAGCACTTGAGTATACACACTCGTATCTTTATCCGATTCCGCTAATGAAATTAAAATTCCGTCTACTCTTTTAGATACCAAAGTTTCTATCGCAGCAACCTCCCGTTCAAAATTTTCTGCGGAATGTGTTAACATTATCTGATAACCTGCCTGATAGGCTATTTCCTCAATTCCGCGTATTGCTTCCGGGAAAAAAGAGTGTGTTATTTCGGGAACTACAACACCGATAGTCTGCGTTTTCTTTTGAACAAGACTCTTAGCAATGTGGTTCGGTGAATATCCTAATTCATGAGCTTTTTTGAGAACTCTTTCCTTTGTGTCCTTATCTACATTTGGACTGTTATTCAAAGCTCTCGATACGGTCATCATCGAAACATCAAGTGCCTCTGCGACCTGTTTTAGTGTGATTCTTTTAATCATTATATCTTTACTCGAAATATATTATTAAAGGAAAATATCTCCGTATTTTATTATCTTCTTCATTCCAGTTATCAGTTTTTAATATTTGTTAGAAGAAATACTTGCATATCTTTTTATTTAGTTTTCTCACCGTATTTATCAATAAGTACTTTTGCCATTATTGAGTCCCAGATGTAATTTGAAGGTGAATTCAATACATCGTTATCCGGAGAAAAAGACTCCCAGAAATTGTGATTTTTCGATAATTGAGTTGTAACAGCCAGCATCATTTTATCAGAAACTTCATTTGCAATTTTATCGTACCCGTACTCTCTTAATCCTCTCACGACCATGTAATCCCACAACAGCCATACCGGTCCGTTCCACATACAGCATTGATCAACGTCCGCGCTGTACCAGGGGTCGTCTGCCGCTAAAGTTGGGATCCCGTATTTTCTCCAGAATTTTTTGGGATTTAGAAGTTTCTTTACGAGAATTTCTGCGCGATCCTTCGGCGCCACTCCAGCCCATAAAGCAAGAAATCCGATAATTTCCTGGCGTTTTAAACTCTTACCATTATACATAAATGAATGATGAACCTTGTCTACGTGATAATAAAAGCCTGTTTCCGGATCCCACATTGTTTTATTAATTAAATCGGCAATATGGTTCGCTT
This sequence comes from uncultured Ignavibacteriales bacterium, assembly GCA_963751355.1. Lineage (GTDB taxonomy): Bacteria > Bacteroidota > Ignavibacteria > Ignavibacteriales > Ignavibacteriaceae > CAVVVS01. Next base: position 111,954 of record CAVVVS010000062.1, read on the forward strand.
TTTTCAGCCATTTTTCTTTTCCAATTTGATCCCCTAAGGCATCTGCCATTTTGGAAAGGGATTTCATTTCATTAACAACCATTAAAGAAAGATCCAGATCTTCAAGGTGATTGCTAATGTCCTCACTTGGTATATCGAGATATCTTTTCTTATGCACCTGGAATATAACATTGAACCAGTCTCTCACATTTTCAATCAATCCATAGGGACCCCATTCAAATAACCCGTCGTGATCTTCATCCCGGTTCTTCTCAAGCCATTCAACATATTCGGAGCCTGATTTATAAGCTTCTTTTAGAAATTTTTTATCCTTACTGACCTTATAGATATCCCAATTCTCCCACGAAAAGAAAGGAGCAGACGTGGTCGGTTTTCCCTCATGAGGATAAGTTTGAGGACCGCGCGGACCGTGCCTGTATGCAATTAATCCGTCTTTTCCTTGCTGTTCCATGTAAACCCGCTGCGAATTTTCCGCCGATTTAGCATCGAGATATGAATAAGGAATCATACTTAAAGATTCGTGTAAAACCTGATGTCCGTTTCCCCATCCCCAAACCGGATTTCTTGAAAAGATATAATAATTGTAAGAAGTCTTTTCAAACGGCGGCAGCATACATCCGCGAACAAGATTGAACGCACCCAGATAAACGAGCTTTTCCGCTTTGGTTTTAAATTTTATCCTGGGAATTGAAGAAAATAATTTCACATCGGCATCAACGTATTTTTGAAGCGATTCATTTTTTAATTTATTTATTTGTTCTACCAACTCTTGAAGTTTTTCATCCCTCCCCTGTATTCCTCTGATATACCTGACATCTTTTACTTCTCCAGGGGCAAGAGAAAATTTTCCATGTAGTGCAGCAAAATCTACCTGACCATTTGTTTTTACATTCAGCGAATCGTTCTTTTTTATTTCGTAATAAAATTGTGTCATA
>CAVVVS010000063.1:0-6544 GCA_963751355.1 uncultured Ignavibacteriales bacterium
AACCAGATATCTTCGGAACCAGTTTGACCGTCATGCATGGATAAATTATCCAATTTAGAACATAGACCTACCGATTGATTATTTAATTCAACTTTCCTTTCATGGAATTCTGGGGATTCTATCGTATTACTATTTGCAAAGCTTAGCTCGGCTTGTTTTTTATGAAGTAATTCGAAATAGTAATTTTTATTTACAAGTGCCCGGGTCTTTTCCAAATCTGAAATTAAGTTTTCTACTAAGCTTATAAGTCCTTTGTTTTTTTTATTCTGTGCTTTAAGTATACATTCAATTTTATCCTCTATTATTAAACCAGATTCTCTTCTATTAACAAGTTCTAATGCCTCTAATTGATATTGTTTGTAGTTTTCATTTTTGCTAATTAAGGACAGTTTATTTTTTATCCTCTTCACATCGTCTACTGAGGATATATTTTTAATTAAATATTCAATCCTGACATTATTGTCCTCGCTTTCGGTGAGTTTGTGGTCTCTATGTTCGGCACTGGAAGGATTATAATAGTACAGTCCCAAAGGTTCGCTTAAATGATAAAAACGGGAATTTAGACTTATTCTGAGCCAGAATTCATAATCGCCAACGACTTTTAAGTCTCCGTCAAACAGGCCGAATTTTTCGTGCAGAGATTTACGCCACATTGGATGCGGCCCGATAAAACATCCAAACAGCAATAAATCAGGATCGAAATCGGCCCAACTTATTATATCTTTTTTATTAATATTATATACTATATCGTTCTGTACTGTAGTTTTAAAAGAGTCCGCATATACAACATCAATTTTTTCGTTTTCATCCAGGATTTTTGTCAGCTTTTCCAAAGAATTCGCCAAATGCCGGTCGTCTGTATTTGCGTTGGTAATATATCGTCCTTTAGCTAGTTTTATCCCGCGATTCCAGGCGGAATATATGGTTTCTTTCGCGGATCTCTCATAAACTATATTGGGATATTTAAGTTTATACTTCTTAACAATTTTTCCTTCATTTTCTTGAGAGCCCGAATCAATTACTATTATTTCCATTTCACCAGATTTATAAAGCGACTGTTGAACAAGATCTTCGAGACAGCCTTCAATAAATTTTTCAGAATTATATGTGGAAACAATAGCACTGACCTTTATTCGTTTCTTACCTTTAATTTGCTCATGATTGATAAAATGTTCGTATTCTTCGTCAACTTCTAGCAGGTGTTCAATGGGGATATTGTATTTCAGCGAGGTATTAAAAATATATTTCTTAACCTTACGGGGCTCCGCTAAATAAAATCGTTCCCTCATAAGGATCCTATCTTCCAAATTCAGTATATAATGTTTCCATTTATTAAAAAAGGTAAAAGTATCAATACGGTATATTTTCCCGGAATTCAAATTCTTTGTAGCGTCTTCTATATTTACGTGTTCCACCAGCGAATAATGCGAAGGGATTATCTTATACCCGTCTTCTATTAATTGCCAACAGAGGTCAGCGTCGCCAGAATAGAAGGACAATGCTTCATCAAATCCTTTTGATTTTTTAAAAATATCTTTATTGATAAGTCCGAAATTAATAAAAAGACGTTTTCCATATATATCATATCCATAATCTTTGAAGAATTTATCATAATTCTGTACCGTATTTCTATGTAAAAAAGATATTCCGGCTACAGTTTCAGACTCAGCCGTTTCCAAGCCGAAATTGCATGAAAGGGGGTGTAATGTAATATCATCCGAAGCGTACATTATCCAGTCTCCATCGGAACGATTAAATCCGTGGTTCATCAATTTTGTCCATGAGAAGGAACACCCCTCTTCAAATATTTCCTTATCAAGGTATACTTTATTTATTCCGAATTGATCAATTAATTTTTGATAATTGTCGTCAATCTCGTTTCCCGCATACAAAAGAACTTCATAGTTAATACCATAACATGCCGACTCGAGGGATGATAGAAATAATTTCAGACCTTCCGCACGGTTTTTAGACGGCAGCACGAATGAAATAACAGGGCCTCCGATTTTTTTTACTTTACCGACATTTTTACCTTTGGGTATTGATTGGAGTTCTTCAATTTTAGTTAATTTGTTAACAGTCCTAATTGTTAATAAATCTTTCCACATTTTAGTTTTGAATTTTGTCTTATTGGGTTCGATATTATTTGAATATAAATCGAAATAAAAATACATCGGGTAAGGAATAACAGCATTTCTATTTGCCATTTCCGCCAATTTGTATAATAATCTTAAATTTTTACCTTCTTCAGCAGCCTTGAGATAATGTTCATAACTAATATCATCCTGACGCCTGTTTTCATTTAATATTCCCATTAAATAATTGAAAAATGGATTTTCGATTAATTTTTCTGAAACTGATTCCAGTAATTGAGTCAATTCATTTTTATAGCCTAATAGTTGTAATTCAAAATCAGAATAGGACTTAAAGTCTGTATTATTGCTTTCAAAAAGTTTATAAAGACCTTTAAGTATTTTAAAAATATCACCATTCTTATATTCGGAGATTGAATCTAAAAAGTCAGCTGAAGTATTCAATTTATGGTATTCAATTATGTTTAGGTAATATTTCCCTTTTAGAAAACGATCAATCTTTGAAATCTTAGGCAATCCTGACAAGAAATCGTATTTATAGCTGGACTGGAGATAGAAGGAATTCTTTTTGTGTTTTCTTTCCATCATGATTTCAAACGCTTCAGAAATTACTTTATAATCAACATCCTTAATACAAGTTGTCGTACCGTATTTACATTGCCAGTTGCAACCGAAGCACTCTAACGGAAGAGTAACTATAGTAGTTAACTCGGAATAAGGCATAAACCTGCCGAAATGTCCGCCACCAAGAAGAATGAGATTAGGCGTACCGACAGCGCAAGCTATATGCGCCAATCCAGTCTCGGCACCGACTGCAGCAGTGCATTTTCTTAGAATTGCCGCACTCTGGCGAATTGTTGTTTTACCAGTTAGATCAATAACTCTCACCGTCAAGTCTTTAATATTTTCCGAATTTACCTGACGGTCTTTTGAAGATCCTAAAACAATAACATTCATACCTTTTTTGCGGCAATAATCGTTTATTGCTTTGCCGTAATCATTATAAATTCTTATATCATGCTGTGCCCCCGAAAATAAAGCAATTGTTTTGTTATAGTCTAAATTATTTTCAGAAAAAACTTTAACTGCATTAGCGTCATCTTCTTCATTCAGCCAAATAACCGGTTGAAAATTATAATTCTTTATTCCTATGCCTGAAAGGAAATCCCGATGTCTCTCAATCTCCAAAACCGACGAGGAATTAACTGGAATAAGTTTTGAATAAAGCGGATCGAATTTATCTTTTTGCTCTTTTAAAATATTCGATAAATCTCCCCTATGAGCAATTGTGTTTAAGGCTTTACTATTTACTGTTAAATAATCGGTAAGAAATTCGCGTGAGAATAATGAATTAAATGCAAACTTTGCTTTGATAGACTGCAGTTCTGAAATAATTCCTTCCAAATACTCTTTATCGATAAACATTCTATTTCTATCAAAAGAAATAATATTATCAACGTATGGACAATTTTCATAAAGTTCTCGAACAATATCTTGACAAACTACTGTTATTTTATATTCTTTATAAACTTCCTTCAGCGGCTTCAGCATAGATGATGATAAGACACTATCGCCAATTGCATCTGTTCTAATCCATAAAATATTTTTTTCGTCATTTAGATCAAAAGAATTTGAATAAACTTCCGATTTTTGCCCGATGATTCTAATTTCTTCACCATGATTTTGCTTATCCAGTTCATTCAGTATTATTTTTAATTCTTTATCTGATTTTTTTGGAAACTTTGATTTAAGAATCTGTAGAGGTTTTGCGGAACCATAATCACCGCTGGTTGTCAAACATTTTAAAATATTCAATCCTGTTTTTTCAAAAAGATATGAGATAGAATCCGGATCGAAATATGAGTAATGCCAGTTGCGTTCGAGCCACTCCCAGTTCTCACCGAGATACGCAGAACATAAGCTGTGAAAATTAGGAACGACACAATAAAATATTCCTCCGGGTTTTAATGTCGCATTTATCTTCCGCACAAGTTTTAATGGATCTGGAACATGTTCAAGAACATGCGACATCGTAATAATATCCAGACTATTATCAGGGATATCCGAATCTGCAAACTGTTCCTGCCTTACATCCAGTTTAAGTACTTCGCGAGCAAACTTTACATTATGTTCAGTGAACTCAAAACCAATCGCGTTCATTCCGTTCTTGCGCGCATTATATAAAAGTGCGCCCCATCCGCATCCGATATCAACCAAAGTTCTGCCCTTTACATCCTTCCCTAAATTCGCCGATGCCTCTTCGAATAATTCTCTCCTTTGAGCCGAAATATATTCTGTTTTGATATCCAGAAGGTTGATATCTTTAGGAAGCGAAACAGTTACTGCCGCACTGGTATCGTTTACTGCATACACGTTTTTATAATAATCCTCCATCCATCTCTGCGTGGGGCGTTCTTTGAGGTAAACGAATCCGCAATTATCGCATTTAACAATGTCGGGAGAAATAACTATACGGTATTCATCTGAACCGCAGAGAAGACAATTAATAAGTTCTTTATCTTTTAGTACTTCATTATTACTGACATCTGAAACTTCTTTTACATAAGAAAACCTCGCAATACAGAATCCAAATTTTTCCTTTGACGAAATTATGATATTGAATCTCGGATCGGACTGCATATATCTAAAACTCTTATGATGCTTTATATGATAAATATCATCCAGCGCTATTATGCAGTCTCCTTTAAGTTTATTAATCAAATACTGAAATTCTATAAAGCCCATATAACCCGCGCTGTCAAGCAGTACAAAGTCAGGCTTAAAATCGAACTCCTTTAGAGTTTGACCCAGTAAGTCTTCCTGTACTTCCGGAAAATTAGTTTCCCCGAAATATAATTCTGCTCTCTCATTTTCTGCATGATCAACAAAAATGTCGTCGTACTCAACTGATGTAATTGTTGTTCTTAATATATCTTCTTTTGTCGGAAGTAATTTACGCGGTACCGAAATACCGTTCAGCAGATTAACATATTCGAGCAAACCATTTCCGGCAAGATTTTCCTTGGCTTTTAAATAATTGTTAGGATTAATTTCTATGGAATAAAATTTTGATTTTTTTATCGATGAACTTTTTAACGCTTTCGCTATTATAGAAGTTGTTCCTATTCCGAGATAGGTTCCCGTTTCAATAATTTTATTTGGTTTAATTTTTTTAAATATTTCGGCAATACTTTCCGAAAAAGCGGATCCCGTCGAAACTTCGGTCAGGTCATGTTCTGTCTCGTCAGCTCCTGCAATCTTTAATCTTCTTTTTCTGTATGAAAGGGGATTGTTCCGCCACTCATCAATCTTTCTTAGAAAAAGTTCTCCATCTTTTTTCCTTAACTGCTCTGTATTTTCGGAATCTCTGCAACCCCCCGTTTTCTCAGGGTAATGATATGCTACCGCACGTGTATTAATAAGAACTTTATAACCGGTAAGAAAAATCCTGTATGATATATCCGTATCTTCCCTGAACGAAACTAAAGAGTAGTACCCCGGGAAACCTCCGGCATCAATCACTGCTTTTTTATTGTACAAAACGCATCCGCCTCGGGCAAACTGCGAGGATAACACATTTTGGTCTCTATGATATACGCAAAATGTCTTCCATCCGTTTTTAAACCAATAATCGGACTCTGTATTAAGATTATCAAAATCAAGGCGATATTCTTCAAGATTTTTTACGGAATTGAAATCCACTGTTTCTGCATCGGCACCAGGCCAGATTGCGGAAACAACCCCAACGTTTTTATTTTGTACCGCCGTAAGATATAATTCCTCAAGACAGTTATTTTCCATTACATGGTCATCGTCGCACATTACTACAAGATCACAAGAAGCATTTTCAAGTATATTCTGCCGATTAGTGGGTAGATTCACTTTCGCACCCTGAACAACCTTAAAATTCAGCGCGGGAAATTTTGAGCTTATTTCCGTCTGTAAATCATACTTCCATCCATCATTTGCTATAATTAATTCAAAATTTTTAAATTTCTGTTCTGTTATGGATTCAATCAGGCGCAATAATGATTTTAAGTGGTTTCTGGTCGGAATTCCAAGGGTTAAAAGAGGTTTGGAATTTATACTTGACACAACATTTTCTATAGGTATCATAGTTTTAAAAATTTACAAGTAATTTAGATTTGTTCATCCCATGTAACATTATTTTGTCACCATTAAATAATTTTGGTTTTCAAATTTTTATCGTTTTGAACTGATTCAATAAAATTTTTACTCATTAATATCTAAGACGATTTATCTTCTTCCTTAATTTTATCACTAAAGTTCGGAATTTTGGATAAACTATTTTTTATAATTTTACGTTTATGCACTATCAATTCATACAATTAAAAAATCAAGTTTCTTATATAAGACTAAAACTATACCATAACATTTTTACTTAGTTTGAGGTCATATTATCATATTATAATGGTTTTATTTCTTTATTT
>CAVVVS010000064.1:0-63963 GCA_963751355.1 uncultured Ignavibacteriales bacterium
TCAATAATTTTAATGTGCCTGTTAAACTTGCGGAAAATATTCAAGATTTAGTATGTTTGCGCCTTGCAAACTTTAGTAGAAAATAAACGGAGGTTACGTGGATAATAATATTCAACAAGATATAAATGTATTACTCAAAAGACGCCGTGAAGAACTCGAACAATTAAAAGAACTCGGTTTTGAACCTTTTTCTTATTCCTTCAATGTGGATTCAAATTCAAAGGAGATTCAAAAAAATTATAAAGAAGATGAAAAGGTAAACGTTAAAATTGCCGGTAGATTAATGGCAATTCGAAGAATGGGAAAGGCTTCTTTTGCGCACTTACAGGATGACGAAGGAAAAATTCAAATTTATTTGAGGAAGGATGATATAGGGGATTCTTATAATGCATTCAAACTTTTAGATATCGGAGATATTATTGGAGTAGAAGGTTTTATATTCAAAACTAAAACCGGGCAAATTTCGGTTCATGTTACAAAATTACAGTTGTTATCTAAATCATTAAGACCGATTCCTATTGCAAAAGAAACTGCTGATGAGCAGGGCAATAAAATTATTCATGATCAATTTGTCGATAAAGAACTTCGCTATAGGCAGAGATACGTGGACCTGATTGTAAATCCGGAAGTTAGGAATGTATTCAAACAAAGAAGCAGAATAATATCTTCTATGCGGCGTTTTCTGGATTTGAGCGGCTACCTGGAAGTGGAAACACCAATTATGCAGCCTTTGTACGGCGGTGCTGCAGCAAAACCTTTTACAACATATCATAATTCACTCGATACTACATTATTCCTTAGAATCGCTGATGAATTGTATTTAAAGAGATTAATTGTAGGCGGGTTTAACGGAGTATATGAAATATCAAAAGACTTCAGAAATGAGGGGATGGATAAAACGCACAATCCGGAATTTACGATGATGGAGTTATACGTCCCTTATAAAGATTATGAATGGATGATGAGTTTTGTAGAAAAGATGATAAGTTCAATATGTACGGAAGTATTCGGTTCATTGACATTTGAATATGAAGGCAACCGAATTAATTTTACCGCTCCGTGGCAAAGAATTTCTATGATTGATGCAATAAAAGAAAAAACAGGTGTAGATGTAAGATCGGCTTCAAAAGAAGAAATTCAAAATGCGGCTAAAAAATATGATATTGATGTACATTCAGTCGAAAGCAGATCTAAATTAATTGACGAAATATTCAGTGAAGCAATTCAACCGGAATTAATTTCACCCACATTTATTGTAGATTATCCCCTGGAACTTTCACCTTTGGCAAAAAAGCATCGCTCAAAGGAAGGGCTGGTTGAGAGATTTGAAGGCTATGTAGCAGGGCGTGAGATTTGCAATGCATTTTCGGAATTAAATGATCCTCTTGATCAAAGACAAAGATTTGAAGCACAGGTAAAGATGAGAGAAGAAGGTGATGAGGAAGCACATCAAATTGATGAGGATTTTATACGTGCACTTGAATTTGGTATGCCGCCTACCGCGGGTCTAGGTATTGGTATCGATCGTCTGGTCATGCTTTTGACAAATCAATCGTCAATTCGTGATGTTATATTCTTTCCACAAATGAAACCGGAAACAAAAGGTTCGTAGGGATAATTTAGTACCTCTATCGTTTCCTTAAGTTTCTATATTTTTAATTATCGTAATTTTATCCGGAATGTATTCAAATGAAAAGTATTCTCTCTGTTAGTTTATTCATCTTTTTATTTTATTGCGGAATTTCGGCTCAAACCAATTCGCTTGAAAACAATAAGACTAGCACTTTAAGTTCTTCTTTCTCTTACGAGAGTGGAATTAACGGTACCGGCATTAAAAAAAATAATATGAAAAAGGTAAAGTTGCCGGTTTACAATCCGTTTCAATATAAAATAAATTACAAAATTTTGGCAGGAATCGGAGTTGTGTATTTAGGAACTGGAATAGGGGTGCATATTTATCAGCGTAATGCATGGTGGAGTAATAACCGAACGAGTTTCCATTTCCAGAATGATTGGGCATACGCATTATGGCTGGACAAGGTAGGTCATTTTTATGCCGCAACTCTTCTGGCACATGCTTTTTCAGCAGGCTTGGAAGCGGGAAATGTTCCGTTAGACCAAAGTGCAATTTACGGCAGTGTTTTAGGATTAGCCTTTCAACTTTATGTAGAAGTTGAAGACGGTTTCGGTTCACAATGGGGCTTCAGTCCCGGAGATGCTTATGCTGATGTATTAGGTTCAGGTTATGCATTGGCCCAGTATTATTACCCGTTTCTCAAAAATTTTCAATTTAAATTTAGTTATTACCCGTCGTTAAAAATGCGAGAAGGTTTGCATAAAGGAATTGCGATAGATGACGATGAAGGGCAAAAGTACTGGCTTAGTTTAAGGATAAAAAATCTTTTACCCCAGCCGGTTGCAAAGTACTGGCCCTCATTTTTAGCTTTAGCAGTTGGAATGGGAGTGCAAAATCTGGATGGTAACGGAGGAGGACAAAGAGACTTATATATTTCTCTCGACTTTGATGCGGAATCTATTCCTTTATACGGGAAAGGATGGCAGTTTATAAAGAATACATTAAATTATTTTCACTTCCCCATGCCCGGAATTAGAATAACACCGCATGCTGCTTTCTTTCTATTATGTTATTGAGGAATTAATTTGAAATTTAGCGTAATTATTCCGACACTCAATGAAGAAAAACTCCTTCCGAATCTGCTTGTTCAATTGAATGATGAGCTACTTCGGAAAAATTTTGATATTGAAATTATCGTCTCCGACGGTGGCAGTTTAGATTCAACGATTGAGACCGCTCTTAAATTTTCGGACTTAGTAAAAGTGCATACTTCAAACGAAAAACAAAATATTGCGGCAGGGAGAAATGTTGGAGCAAAATTAGCTTCAGGTGATATACTTATATTTTTAAATGGGGATATATTATTTCCGGAGGTAATTAGTTTCTTTGATTTTGTTGTAAAACATTTTGTCAGCAATGACCGGTTTGCTGCAATGACCTGCAAAGTGAAAGTTTTCCCTCATGAAGAAAAATTTGTTGATAAGGTCTTTCACTTTTCATACAATAAATACTTTCAACTTCTCAATGTTTTAGGCATGGGGATGGGCAGAGGTGAATGTCAAGTTGTAAGAAAAGATATATTTGAAAAGGTGAACGGTTATAATGAGAGTTTGGCTGCGGGTGAAGATTATGACTTATTTAAAAGAATAAAAATGATTGGTGATATTCTTTTTACGAATAGAATTTGCATTTATGAATCCCCAAGGCGGTACAGAAAGCTTGGCTACTGGGGGGTTTCCTGGGCATGGACTAAAAACGGTTTTTCGGTCTTTTTCAGGAATAAATCTATTTCCAGAGAATGGGAGCAAGTGAGGTAAATTGAAAAAAGTTTTATTTTTTGTGTTGTTAATCTCAGTTACCGCTCTTTCGCAAACAGAATACGTTCCGGTAACAAACCCAGTTTACAATTTTTTAGAAAGAATGGATGAGCTCCATTTAATCTCTCATTATAACTCGTTTGAATTGCCTAAAACAAGGAAATTGATTGGGACTTATCTCAACGAGGTTATTTCGCAAAGGGATAAATTAGACAGGATTGATGGTAAAATATTGAATGATCTTGAAATTGAATTTGAAAATGAAATATTTGGTACTTTAAAAAATGCACAATCGCTCTTCGGTAAAGGAAATTATAATATCTTTTCACAAAAACAAAAATATCTCTATTACTACCGTAAGCCGGGTAAATTGAACTTATTTATTAATCTCCTTGGAAGTGCTGAAGGAATTTCAGATGTCAACAAAGATACACAGCAAAATATTTCTGCAAAGTTGGGGGAATTCGGAGGTGAAATAAGAGGAACTTTACTCGACAAAGTTGGGTTTTACTTGAAAGGAACAAACGGAATAGTAACTGGTAATAGAGAGGCTGCAAAGCTGAGACCGGATATCAATTTTAATTATAAGTTTAATGAAGCGAATAGCTCCTCTTTTTTTGATGAAACGCAAGGCTATTTAACCGCTGATTTTGATTTAATAAATTTTAAAATAGGAAGGGACCGGATGGAAGTGGGTTACGGTCCGATAAAATCGATTTTAGGTAACAATTCGCCAATGTTTGATTACCTCGGTATGAACATCAAATATTCTTTTTTCACATTTTCTTACTTTCACGGGCAATTGTTAGGAGATCATTATTATTCGCCAGACTCAGTGACTGGTGGAATTGAAGTTGTAGATCCTAAATATGTTGGCTACCACAGAATCGGTTTTTATATTTCCAGAAATTTAAACTTTGGTGCTGGAGAATTAATTATATACGGCAACAGACCAATTGACCTTTCTTACCTTAATCCGTTTAGTTTTTATAAATCAGTTGAGCATGCAAATCGGGACAGGGATAATTCCATGTTGTTCTTCGATTATAATAACACTGCCGTGAAAGGATTAAAATTATACGGTACTTTTTTGATTGATGATGTTACTTTCAGTAAACTCGGTTCCGGCTGGTGGGGAAATCTATTTATGTATAATTTGGGTTTAAATTCTTCAAACTTGTACAATATTTTGCCGCTTGATATACGACTTGAGTATTTCAGAATTTCGCCTTATGTATTTACACATAGAAAGAGTAATAATAACTATACCAATTTCGGATTTCCATTAGGCCCTTCTATTCAACCTAATAGTGAATCGTTATACGGGCAAATTAATTACAGAATAACCTACAGGTTAAAACTCTCGGCAAGTTATACGTTTACATTACACGGGGCTAACCCATTAAATCCAGATGGCTCAATTAAAAGAAATGTTGGAGGAAATATTCTTATCGGTCATAGGAATTTTGACTCTGAATCAACTACATTCCTTGACGGTGATCGGGAGTATTTGAGAAACTTCACATTTGGTTTGATATATGAACCCTTTAACCAAATTTTTGCTAAATTTAATATGGTAGTTATAAACAACTCTTTGCAGAATTCCGTAAGTAAAAATAGGGTTGAAGTATTTTTAAACTTAACTGCATCATTATAATTATTAGCACTGGAGAATAAAATGAAGATTAAAAAGTTTAAAATTCCTTTTGGAATTATTTTACTGACAATCGGCATTGTATTGGGAATTGAAATTCAAAAAGTGTTCTCCGACGATAATTTAAGAGACAGTATTATTAAATTTAATGATGTAATGACCTATACCGAAAAGTATTACGTTGAGAAGGTCGATACTCAAAAATTAGTTGAAGCTGCTATTAACGGTATGCTAACCAAACTTGATCCTCATTCAGTATACATTCCTCCGAAACAATTAGTAAATGTCGAAGAGTCTTTTAGAGGCGACTTTGACGGAATTGGCATTGAATTTCAAATAGTTAACGACACGCTGACTGTAGTAACTCCTATTAGTGGTGGTCCCAGTGAAAAGTTAGGTATATTATCGGGAGATAGGATTATAAAAATAAACGGCAAATCAGCAATCGATTTGAGTAATGATCAAGTAAGAAATAAACTTCGCGGTACTGCAGGTTCACAAGTTACAATTACAATAGCCAGATACGGTATTAAAGAATTGATCAAATATAATATTACGAGGGCAAAAATTCCCCTATATTCTGTTGATGCATCCTTTATGTACGATCGAAACACAGGATATATTGATTTAACGAGATTTTCCGAAACTACTTTTGATGAGATGTCAAAAGCACTTTCGTCCCTAAAGAAACAAGGGATGAAGCAACTCGTGTTGGATTTGAGGGGTAATCCTGGAGGCTACCTAAATCAAGCCGTGAAAGTTGCAAATTTATTTATTGGTAATGATAAAAAAATTGTGTACACAAAAGGTAGGCGTTCTGAATTTGATGAAGAATATGATGCTACAGAAAAGGCGCCATATAAAGATATAGCTTTGATCATATTAGTAAATAAAGGCAGTGCTTCTGCCAGCGAAATAGTTTCCGGAGCGATGCAGGATTGGGATAGAGCTCTGATTGTGGGTGAAACAACATTCGGGAAAGGTCTTGTGCAGCGTCAATTTGAATTACCCGATAACTCGGCTTTAAGACTAACTATCGCTCGTTATTATACTCCTTCCGGAAGATTAATCCAGAGAGATTATAAAGACTTAAAAGACAGAGCAGAATACTACTCCGAAGCGGGAGATGATAATGAGCCGAACGGAAACAACCTTGAACATACAATGGAGCATGATACTACAAAACCGGTTTTTCACACACATGACGGAAGAGTAGTTTACGGAGGAGGCGGAATTACACCCGATTACATTATCAAATCGGACAGCCTTACAAAGTACACGATCGATTTGCTTAAGAACAATTTGTTATATCAATATACTCTTTTATATCTAGATTCACACAAGAATAAAATTGAAGCTGAATACGGGCAAAACTTGGATAAGTATATTAATAATTTTAAGTTCTCGTCAAACGATATCCATAAGTTTATGATTTTCACCGAATCAAAAGGTGTAAAATTTAAACAAAAGGAATATAAGAAAGATAAAGATTTTATATTTACAAGATTGAAAGCACAGCTTGCAAGGAATTTTTGGAAAGACAAAGGCTGGTTTGAAGTAAACATAAGGCATGATAATCAATTTTTAAAAGCTTTAACTTTATTTAAAGAGGCAAAAGATTTGGCAAAATTAAAATGACCGGTTCTTTAAAAATAATGATCTTCATTCCTGTTTTATTTTTATTATTGGTGCCAAATTTTCATCAATTACATTATAAATATGAGTTCTCTTTTCAATCCGTCAAACAGCTTCAGGTCGGTGAAGACTTGACTTATGAAGTTAGCTATTTATTTTTGAAACTAGGTAAGATTCAAACTATTGTAAAAGATAAAAATAAGATAGACGGAAAAATATATTACGATGCAGTCGCTTATATTGATTCATATTCAGGAATCCCGTTTGTAGACCTTCATCAAATATATGAAACGAAACTAACACCGGATTATTATTCGAAATATTTTCACGGAGTAGTTCAATACGACGATTACAGCAGCTATACTAATTATTATTTCAACTATAAAAAATCTATCATTAAGGTTCTTAAAGGAAAAGTTCAACCTCCCGAAGTGTGGACAGATTCAACAACTACGGCAGATACGTTATATCAGGACGGACTTTCTATTTTGTTCTATACGCGTATGAACAGCGGACGCGATACTTCCGTAAACCTGCCTTGTTTTGTTAATGAACAAAAAGTTGTCACAAAAATAAATTTTTATGATAAGGTTGAACCTGTATCAATTAATTCAGTAAATTATAATATTGCATGTGAAAAAATTGACGGAAGTACTGACTTTATAAGCGTTTTTGGATTGACCGGGCATTTTGAAGGATGGTTTAGCAATGATTCTGCCGCTGTTCCGATACTTGCAAAAATGAAGGTAATTATAGGGAACGTTACTTTAGAATTAAAACAATGGAATAGAAAAGGATGGGAACCTCCGAAATACGAAGAAGATTAGATGAGGAAATTAAACTTTTCCCTTATCTGGATAAGTACCCTAAAATTAGCCCGGATGTTTTCTTAGCATCCGGCGTAAAAATAATCGGTGATGTAAAAATAGGCGAAAATTCGAGTGTTTGGTACAACACAGTAATAAGGGGAGATGTTCATTATATTAATATCGGAAAGCTTACAAATATTCAGGATTGCTCGATGCTTCACGTAACTAACGGAAAGTACCCGTTAAACATCGGTAATAAAGTGACAATCGCTCATTCTGTCACATTGCATGGTTGTACTGTTAAAGATCTTTGCCTGATTGGTATGGGAGCTGTTGTTCTCGACGGTGCCATAATACATGAGAAAGCAATGGTTGCCGCTGGCGCTGTTATAAAACCGGGGTTTGAAGTACCAAGCGGAAAATTGGCAGGCGGTGTTCCGGCAAGAATTCTAAGGGATTTGACAGAAGATGAAATTAAGGAGTTTGAAGAGTCTGCAATGCGTTATAAAAAATATTCAGATATAACAATTGATTCGATAAATAAAATTAGTTAATTGAATGCTTGTAAAATTTTGGGGAACCAGAGGTTCTATTCCCGTACCAGGAAAATATACCTTTAAATATGGAGGCAATACTCCTTGTGTTGAGATTCGTACCGATGAGGATGAATTAATAATCTTAGATGCAGGCAGTGGTATCCGGGAATTGGGAAAATCCTTGCCGCTAAACACAAAAGATAATAATATACCTGTATTACTTAGCCATTATCACTGGGATCATATTCAAGGGATCCCTTTCTTTCGACCGCTTTTTAATAAAGATAACAATATAACTTTTTTCGGACTGACGGTTGATGGATCGGATGTGAAAACAGTTTTGAGTAATCAGATGATTCCTAATCATTTCCCTATTGAAATTTCCGGATTTGATGCCGATGTGAAATTTAAAAGTGTCGAACCTAATAGTACATACAATATCAAAGATATTACTGTCGAAACTTTCCGGTGCAATCACACTACGGATACACTAACTTATAAAATTATTTCGGGTAAAAAATCGGTAGTTTACATGCCCGATAATGAAATCCTTTTTAAAAGATCAAAATCAGACAAAACACCCGATGATATTGTAGAACTTAACAAAGATCTAATAAATTTCTGCAAAGGTTGTGATTATCTTATTCACGATGCTATGTACGATGAAGTAACGGTAAAAGACAAAATAGGTTGGGGACATTCCAGCAATATTCTGCTTGCATATTTTAGCATAATCGCCGATGTTAAACAATTAGTTTTATTTCATTATAATCCCGATTATGCTGATTCCAAGATTGATGATATAATTTTAGAAACTAATAAAGTATTGAAAAATGAAAAGTCGAAGATAAGATGTTTAGGTGCAAAAGAAGGTATGGTGATTGAAATTTAGTAAAAGATAATATTTTGAAACAAACAGTGATGAGTAGTGGTTAAAAATTTACAAGTAAATTGCGAAAAAGGTATAAAGATTGAAAAGGTGTCTATACATAAATTAGTAAATCAGCTAAAAAACAATTTGTCCTTCAGTGTTTCATCTCTTCTAATTAATTTTATTTCATCCAACAAAATCTTTGAGATAAATAAAAAGTACTTAAAACATAATTATTCTACCGATATAATAACATTCAATTACTCAGGCAGTAATTTGGATTTGGACGGAGAATTATTTATATCTGTTCATGATGCGGAAAAAAATGCTAAGCGGTATAATGTCACATTTAAAGAAGAAATTTCCCGGCTTGTAATTCACGGTATTTTACATCTATTAAATTATGATGATAAAAAAGAAAGTGATCGTCTTGTAATGAAACATAAAGAAGACGAATTGCTTAATACTTATTATTTTGTTTAATTAAGTAGAGAAGTATAGCTATGACAATGGACTTAATTGAGGTTCTTTCGGAAATTGCGGCAAGTATAACTCAAAATCTTTCCCCGGAAGAAGTAGAACGAAATTTGAATAAAAATAAAAAAATCGGTAAAAACATTATAGCAGCAGCATATAGCTGGGTTTATGAGAAAATATCTCGTAATTTAAGAAGTGACCTGGATTCTAATAGTAAAGACTCCAAAAGTTTACGCTTCTTATCAGAAGATGAAGTATCGGCAATTGGATTGAAAAATTATAATTTTCTGTTACATTTTTACAATATCGGATTGCTTACAAATGAGGAGTTTAGCCTCATTATCGAACAAATTAAAATTTTTGATGAGTATGAAATTTCCGAAGATAAACTAAAAATGCTTATATTATCCCGGTTTCTTATTGCTGAAAACAATAAAACACTGCCGGGCAGCAGATTAATGTTATATTCATCAGATACTATTAATTAATAAAAACGAAGTTGAAATGAGTAAGAATTTAGTATTGGTCGAGTCACCCTCAAAAGCTAAAACTATTAATAAATATCTTGGCAGAAATTATGTTGTAGCGGCGACTGTTGGTCATATCAGGAATTTACCCAAAACAAAACTCGGTGTAGATGTTGATGATCATTTTAAGGCGCATTATCTCAATATACGGGGTAAGGGCGATTTAATTAAGAAAATTAAAAGTCTGGCTTCCAAAAGTAAAAAGATTTATATAGCGACTGACCCCGACCGTGAAGGAGAAGCGATAGCTCAGGATATAGTGGATATCTTAAACACGAATAATAACAGCGAGATACACCGCGTATTGTTTAATGAAATTACTAAATCCGGGGTTAAACGTGGAATGGATAATCCCAGGCACATTGATGATTTTTTAGTCTCTTCGCAACGTGCAAGACGAGTGATGGACAGAATTATTGGTTATAAGATTAGTCCATTCTTATGGAAAGCAGTAATTGAAATGTCAGGTAGCGGTTCACTATCTGCAGGAAGAGTCCAGTCGGTTGCACTGAAAATAATCTGCGATAGAGAAGATAAAATTGATAAATTCCGCACAACTGAGTACTGGTCGATCTGGGCAATTTTTAAAACCGATAAAAATGAACTTTTCAAAGCCAAACTGTTCACCATTGAAGGAAAGGATATAAAACTTCAACCGAAACCGGAGATGAACGAAAAGGATTGGGATGAATTTTTACAAAAACACATTGCTATTTCGAATGAAAAATCCGCACAGGAGTATTTTGAGAGGATTACTGCTAAAGAAACTTTCTACATATCCAATGTGGTTAAGCGAAATACCAAGAGGAATCCTTCACCTCCGTTTATAACCAGTACACTGCAGCAGGAAGCTTCCAAAAGGCTGAGAATACGTCCCAAGCAGACAATGGGCATAGCACAAAAACTTTACGAAGGTGTAGACTTAGGCAAAGACGGAACGCAGGGATTAATCACCTATATGAGAACTGATTCAACCAGGTTAAGTGAGGAATCAATAACCGCGGTCAGAGAATTTATAAAAGGCAATTATGGTGATGAATATGTTCCGGATTCTCCTAATAATTATGAAAAGAAAAACCAGAAGAACGTACAGGATGCACACGAAGCTATAAGACCGACTTCTTTAAATTTTACACCTGCTTACGTAAAACAATTTCTTGATAATAAATCTTATAAAGTTTATGAACTTATCTGGAATAGATTTGTTGCTTGCCAGATGAACCCTGCTTTATTGGAAACAACTGTTGTTGAAATTACTGCAGAAGAATTTTTATTTAAAGCTTTTGGCTCTGCGATAAAGTTTAATGGATTTCTTCAGGTTTATGAAGATATTGAGGAACGGAAAGAAAATGCGGAAGATAAAGATGAATACCGAAATGAAAAGATTCCGTTAGGATTAGCAAAAGATCAGCAATTGGGACTTGATGAGCTTAAAAAAACACAACATTTTACAAAGCCTCCTGCAAGATTCAGCGAGAGTTCGCTAATTAAAGAACTTGAAAGTAAGGGAATCGGCAGACCTAGTACATATTCTTTAATAGTAGGTACTATTCAAGATCGTAAATACGTAATTCAACAAGAGAGAAAATTATTTCCGACCGAACTAGGCAGAGCAGTTAGTAAAATACTTGTTAATAATTTCCCGGATATCATAAATGAGGATTTTACCGCTAATATGGAAAGTGAATTAGATCAGATTGCTTTGGGCGAAAATGATTATGAAAAAGTATTAGCTGATTTTTATCAGCCATTTTCAAGAGCCTTGAAAAAGGTGGAAGATAATGTTGAAAAAATTATTTGCGACCAATGCGGTGGTGAAATGATCATTAAGGTAGGAAGATTCGGAAAATATTTAGCTTGCAGTAATTATCCAGATTGTAAAAATATTAAATCTTTTAAGGAAATTGCTGCACAAAATAGGGAACCCGAATATACCGGTGAAAAATGCGAGAAATGCGGTGCCAGAACCGTTTTCAGAACGGGAAAGTTCGGTAGATTTATAGGTTGTGAACGATACCCAGAGTGTGATTATGTAAAAAATATCACTCTCGGAGTTCATTGCCCAAAGTGTAAAGACGGTGAAGTTGTAGAGAGAACATCCCGGCGAAATAAAGTGTTTTATGGCTGTTCAAAGTATCCGGATTGTGATTTTGTCAGTTGGTATCGTCCTGTTCCGCAGCCCTGCCCGAACGGCGATTCGAAATATATGGAAAAAAGATATTCCGTAAAAAAGGGAAACTACTTAAGGTGTCCAGTCTGCCATGAAGAATTAATTCCGGAAGAAGTGGAATCATCAGAGGATTAATGGAACTAGAACTTCTATTGGAAAAATTTCTTGATGAATTGAAAAACATCAAGAGATATTCCCCAAATACAATAATTGCATATTCTGAAGATCTATCTTCCTTTATAGAATATTGTAATGATAATTCACACAGCAAATTAGATCTGGTTTCCGAAAAATTTGTCAAATCCTATCTAATGCAATTAAGCGAGAAGGGAATAGATAAAAAATCAATTTCCAGAAAGTTGTCATCTCTTCGAGGCATGTTTAAATATGCTAACAATCATAATTTAATAAAAGCAAATCCGACAGCTTTAATTCATAACCCTAAACTTGAACGGAAACTTCCGGAAGTAATTGGTCAGGACGTATTGCCGGAGATATACAAAATTGTTGAGGAGCAAATTGATGATAGGAATAAAGCAAAATTGATAAAATCGATTTTTGAAATATTATATGGCTGTGCGCTTCGTGTTTCGGAGTTATGCAATTTAAATTATGTAGATCTCGATTTAAATCAAAAAATTGTAAAAGTTGCAGGGAAAGGGGGGAAGCAAAGAATCGTACCCATTGGGAACAAATCTATACCGGTATTGAGGGAATATCTCGAAACTAAAACATTCTCAAATTCTAAGTTGCCACTGTTATCGGACAAAAATGGAAAGAGAATATATCCCAGGCTTGTGCACCGAATAGTGAATAAGTATTTATCTTTGGTAACTGATATAAAGAAAAAAAGCCCGCATGTACTAAGACACAGCGCAGCAACTCACATGCTGGATAATGGCGCTGATTTAAGAGCAGTAAAAGAAATTTTAGGACATGAAAATCTTTCTACAACTCAAATTTACACACATGTAAGCGTAGAAAGATTGAAGGCTGCTTATAAAAAAGCTCACCCAAAATCGTAATTTAATTGGAGGCTTGTATGAACATCTCAATAACAGCACGTAAGTTTAAGGCTCATGATACATTAAAAGATTTTATAAATGATGAATTATCTTCTTTACAAAAATTTAATGACGAAATATTAGATGCTGATGTAATACTGAGTTATCAAAATAGCAGTAATAGTATTAAAATGGCAGAAATTGTACTGCAGGTACCGGGACAAACTTTAACTGCGCGTGAGGAATCGGAAGAATTTAAAAAATCTGTAAGTGCATCAGTTGAAAAATTATCTCGTCAGTTGAAAAAATTGAAATCAAAAAGAGTATTTAACAGAGAAAAATGATTAACATAAATCAGAATTCAATATCCCGAAAAGAATACATCAGTGTAAATTTTCTTTTTCAAAATGCTAAAGAGCAGTTTAAGCTTAAGCTATATTCCGATAAATCGGGATTCGAAAAAAAGATTTATGAACAAAATTTACACAGACCCGGTCTCGCATTGACCGGGTTTGTCGATTTATTTTCTTACTCAAGGGTTCAGGTATTTGGAAACACCGAAATGAGATACCTTGCTCAATTATCAGTCGATAAACAAAAAGACTCATTAAATAAGATATTAAAATTCGATATTCCCTGTATAATATTAACTGATAATAATAAACCATTTCCGCTCCTCGTAGAATTAGCTAATAAATTCAAAATACCGGTTTTTGGAAGTCCATACGACACAACAAAGACAACTTATCTAATAAGCGACTTTCTTGACGACCAATTTGCTCCGCGCATTTCAATTCATGGCTCTTTTACAGACGTTTACGGTGTTGGTATGCTTTTTGTGGGAAAATCCGGTGTCGGGAAAAGTGAGGTTGCTCTTGATCTCATTGAGAGGGGGCACAGACTGGTAGCCGATGATGTAATCATACTTACTAAAAAAGGCGAAGGCATTTTAATGGGAGCCGGAACCAATTTAGTTAAACATTTTATGGAAATAAGGGGATTAGGTTTAATTGATATTGAAAGGATGTTCGGAATTCGTGCAATAAGATATCAGAAACGGTTGGAAATTATTGTGGAATTGGAAATTTGGGATGATAAAGCCGAATATACACGTACCGGATTGGATGAAAATGTGGTCACAATATCTAATGTTGAAATCCCTTACGTAAAATTGCCCATATTACCGGGGAAAAATATAACCGTGATTTCTGAGGTAATAAGTTTGAATTATCTTTTGAAGCATTACGGATATGATGCTGCAAGCTATTTTCAAAAAAGGTTGAAAGAACGTTTAAAAGGTCAAAAGGATTCAAATACCAGAGGTGTGGATTACTTTGAACACGATTTTGAATAATTGCGCAAATTCTACTTGACTAATATTTTTAATTTTTATACATTCGGCTTCATTTATGAAAAAGTTATACTATTTTTCTAAGTCTAAACTACAATTTATTGAAATAAGGAATTACAAGCCTAAACTCTTGCTTTTCTTTATTTTAGCGGTAATTATTGTCAGTTCCCTGATATTTGGTGGTTATTATATGGTGACATCAGTCACGAATACAGGGTATAATTTTGCTGCCTTAAAGAGGGAAAACTCTGTTCTGCATAATAAATTAAATAAAATGTTGACAGAGTACAAATCTTTAAATACCGAATTGGATAGTTTATTTACAGTTAATAATAATTTGAGATTGGCTGCAAATTTGCCTCCTTTACCGGCAGATGAACGCAAGGTTGGTATAGGCGGTGGTTCGTTTGATAATTCATTGGACTTTTTGAATAATAAATCGGAGTTGAAATTAAAAGAGGCAATGTCATATCTTGATGAAGTTTCCAGAAAAATTGCCTTTGAAAAATCCGAATATAAAGAAATATCAAAACGTCTTGCAGAAAATCAAAAACTTTATGCAGCTATTCCGGCAATAAGACCGTGCCTGGGTCCTATTTCGGACGGGTTTGGGATGAGAATGCATCCGATTTTACATATACGGAGAATGCATGATGGTATTGATATTGTCACGAATATCGGAACCCCGATACATGCAACTGGAAATGGGAAAATCGATTTTGCAGGTCATAAAGGTGGTTACGGATTAGTGGTTGAAATTAATCATGGATTTGGTTATAGAACCGTGTATGCTCATCTATCGAAAATTATAGTAAGGGAAGGGCAGAAGGTTAAAAGAGGTCAGGTTATTGCTAAATCAGGTACTAGCGGTCTTTCGACAGGCCCGCATCTCCATTATGAGGTTCATCATAATGGAGTTAAATTAAATCCTGCACAATTCTTTTTTGGGGATATGGGATTTTTTGAATTAACTAGTAAGAATTAAATTTTTATGGAGATGAATAATATGATATGGACAGTGGAGCTTGCATCTTATCTTGATGATGCCCCGTGGCCAGCCACTAAAGAAGAGTTGATAGATTATGCCGAAAGAATTGGGGCACCGTATGAAGTTGTCGAAAATCTAATTGAGTTGGAAGACTCCGATGAACCATATGAATCGATTGAAGATATCTGGCCGGATTACCCCACAGATGAGGATTTCTTCTATAATGAGGATGATTATTAATTTATAGGCGCCACGAGGCGCCTTTTTTTTGCACTATGAATTATAATTGGCAAGACATATTCGGGCAGAGTTCGGTTAAAAAAATCTTGGAGAAAATTATTGATTCCTCCAGAATCCCTCACGCCTTTTTATTCAACGGATTGAGTGGTGTAGGAAAAGATTTTGTTGCTATCCGGTTTGCACAAGCATTAAATGAGAAATTTTCATCTCCCGTTAATTCTTCCACTATCAATAATTTAATCTCCGGTTTTAAAGAACCCCATGTAAAGTATATTTTCCCTCTTCCCCGGGGAAAAAACGAAAATGAAAATACTGGTCCCATTGAAAAATTAAGTAATGATGAGATTCAATTATTGCAGGATGAAATCAGTAAAAAAGCTGCCAATCCTTATTATAAAATAGTAATGCCACATGCAAACTTTATTAAAATCAGCAGTATCAGAGATATTAAAAAGTTTCTTTCCCTCAATTATAGCGATTTAAAATTTAGAATAGTCCTAATTTCTGATGCTCATCTAATGAACGAAGAAGCACAGAATGCACTTTTAAAAAATCTTGAGGAACCCCCTGAAGGAATTATTTTTATTTTAACTACTCCTTATCCTAATTTGTTGAGGGAAACGATCAGATCAAGATGCTGGATGATAAATTTTCAACCGCTTTCTAATAGTGCATTAACCGGTGTATTAACAAAATATTTCAATATTGAAGAAAAACTTGCCGAATCTGTAGCTCCATTTTCCGGTGGTTCGGTTGATACTGCTCTTAAATTATTTAACGAAGATTTTGAACAATTGAAAGACAAAACAATATTCATTTTACGATATTCATTTGGAAGAAAATTTCATTCTGCATTAAATGAATTTTCAGATTATCTATCCGGAAATAATTCCGAAATAATTAAGCTTTTAATTCAGATGATTGTAATTTGGCTTAATGACATACAAAAATATCGCTTCAATTCGAAGGAGTTTTATTTTAAAGAACATCTTGAAACAATAGAAAAGTTTAATAAAAGATTTCCGGCAGTTGAATTTAATGAAACCGTTGTGAAACTTGATCAGCTATCTTCTTTAATCTCAAAAAATGTAAATATAAATCTCATCGTGTTAAATATAATATTCGAATTGGCAGCTTTGACAGGGAAAATATAAGTTACGAAAACTGGATAGTTCGAATAGAAATTTCAAAAAATTATCTCCTGAATCTTATCCGTAAATTGCTTAATTTAGTGTTTTAAGATAAAAAGTTTGAGGGAATTATGAAAAAAGTGGTCATAACTAACGCAAAAAGAACACCTATAGGTTCCTTTATGGGTTCCTTATCTTCATTAAGCGCCTCGAAATTAGGCAGCATAGCAATCAAGGCTGTATTGGATGAATCAAAGATTGAATACAGCCTAATAAACGAAGTAATTTTTGGAAATGTTTTAACTGCCGGAATGGGACAAGCTCCTGCACGGCAATCTGCTATTTATGCCGGTTTACCTGATAAAACGGAATGTTTAACTATAAATAAGATGTGTGGAAGCGGGTTAAAAGCCGTCATGCTTGCTCAACAAGCCATAATGTGCGGCGATGCTGATATCATTGTAGCAGGGGGACAAGAAAGTATGAGCAATGCCCCTTATCTGCTTTCCAAAGCTAGGGAAGGTTATAGATTAGGAAATGGTGAAATAATCGATTCGATTATAAAGGACGGTCTTTGGGATGTATATAACGATATTCATATGGGAAGTTGTGCCGAATCATGTGCGAAAGATTTTTCTTTTACGAGAGAGCAACTTGATGAATTTGCTACCAATTCATATAAGAATGCTTTGGAAGCACAAAAGAACGGAAAATTTAAGGATGAAATTGTTGATGTTTCTATAAAAACCCGCAAAGGGGAAGTTGTGGTTTATGCTGATGAAGAGCCGCAAAAAGTGAACTTTGATAAAATCCCATCTTTAAAACCTGTTTTTGATAAAAACGGAATAGTTACAGCTGCAAACGCCTCCAGTATAAATGACGGAGCCGCAGCTCTGCTGATAATGAGTGAGGAAAAGGCTAAAGAATTAGGGATAACTCCCTTGGTTGAAATCGTAGCCCAAAGTTCTTTTGCAAAGGCACCTATCGAATTTACTACTGCTCCGGCAGATGCTATCTCCAAAGTTCTTAAAAGAGCAAATATGAAAACTGATGATATAGAAATTTTTGAGATTAATGAAGCATTTGCAGTTGTTTCACTTGCGGTTAATAAATTATTAAAACTTGATCCTTTAAAAGTTAATGTTAACGGAGGTGCTGTAGCACTAGGTCACCCAATAGGAGCAAGCGGAGCAAGAATACTCGTTACCTTGATTCATGAAATGAAAAAAAGAAATAATAAGTATGGATTAGCTTCGCTCTGCATCGGAGGGGGAGAGGCATCTGCATTAATTATTAAAAATTATGAAAGTTGAGGGGATTAGTTTATGGATATAAAACAAGTTTCAGTTATCGGAGGTGGTACCATGGGAAATGGTATCGTCCATGTTTTTGCCTTAAAAGGTTATAATGTAAATCTTGTGGAAATTAACGGAGATCTTGCCGAACGAGCAATTCAAACTATCAGTAAAAACATGGACCGGCAGGTTAAGAAAGAGATCATAACAGAATCCGATAAAAAGAATGCTCTTGGCAGGATAAATAAAATTATAGGTGTTGCCAATACCCTGGAGGATTCCGATTTAGTAATTGAGGCAATATTTGAAAATAAAGAAAAAAAAATTGAAATTTTCAAATCGATAGAAAAATTACTCAAACCTGAATGCATTTTTGCATCTAACACCTCTTCAATTTCAATTACCGAACTGTCTGCATCATTTAGAGCAGATCGCTTTATAGGGATGCACTTTATGAATCCCGTTCCGGTAATGAAGTTGGTTGAAATAATACGCGGATATTCTACAAGTGATAATACGTACACTACTATAAAAGAATTATCGTTAAAATTGGATAAGGTACCTGTAGAAGTTTTTGACTATCCCGGATTCATCTCAAACAGAATTTTGATGCCTATGATAAATGAAGCAATTTTTGCTTTCATGGAAGGTGTAGCATCTGTGGAAGATATCGATACGGTGATGAAATTAGGGATGAACCATCCTATGGGACCCTTAACTTTAGCCGATTTTATCGGACTTGATGTGTGTTTAGCTATTATGGAAGTTTTGTACACAGGCTTTAATGACCCTAAATACCGCCCGTGTCCATTGCTAAAAAAAATGGTGGCCGCACAAAAATTAGGCAGGAAAACCGGTGAAGGATTTTTCAAATATAATTAGGGATGATAGAATAGTTGCAGAATTATAATAAACTTAAGAAAGTTTCCAGATATTATAAAATAAAGATTATTCATTTCTTCAAATCATTTACATTTTCACAAGAGACTTACTTATTGCTCCTCGGTGGAATAATAGGTGTTCTTTGCGGTTATGGTGCTGTTCTTTATAAAGATTCAATCAAACTTATTAAGCACTTATTTTTTGATATGCCAGGTGGTCTTTGGGGTGTAAAAACATTAATCGGATTTAGAACAATTCCAACCTCGATAATATTGGTATCAATTCCGGCAATAGGTGGTCTTTTGGTTGGCATAATGGCTAAGTTTTTTGCCGGTGCAAAAAAAGGTGAAGGAATACCGAATGCTATTGATGCCGTTGCTTCAAGAGGCGGAGTGATTGAGGGAAGTACAGGTTTTCTAAAAACACTCGGTTCGGTTATTAGTCTTGGAACCGGTGGTGCGGGAGGAAATGAAGGTCCGGTAGTTATGATGGGATCGTCAATCGCATCATCATTGGGAAGATATTTATCCGTCTCCCCAGAAAGGCTTAAAATTCTCGTCGGATGTGGAGCGGCTGCAGGTTTAGCAGCAGCTTATAATGCACCACTGGGCGGTGCATTATTCTCGATGGAAATTATTTTAAGAACATTTAACGCCAAATCCTTTAGCCCTATTATTATTGCCTCTGTTTTTGCGACTGTTGTATCCAGAACTTATTTGGGTAGCGAACCTGCATTTAAGACATCCTCATTCCATCTAGTTACAAATTACGAATTCATTTTTTATATTATTTTAGGCGTTTTAGCCGCATTTACCGCCGTCTATTTTGTTAGAACATTTATGAGAATAGACGAGTTTTTCGATATGAGGAAGAAAATTCCCGTCTGGCTTAAACCCGCTATCGGTGGTTTATTCGTAGGACTGATAGGATTATATTTGCCCGGAATATTTAGTTTTAGCGAAGCCGCGGTCGATAACACAATATTCAATGCAACTCCTTTTCTCATATTAATTTTACTCTTATTTTTCAAACCAATCGCAACATCTTTGACGATTGGATCTGGAGGTAACGGGGGCACTTTCTCACCGAGTATTTTTACGGGAGCAATGTTAGGGGGAGCATTTGGTCAAGCTGTAAATTATTTTTTCCCGGCAATTTCCGCACCTCCGGGAGCTTATGCATTAGTAGGGATGGCTGCAGTGGTTGCAGGCACTACAAATGCTTCATTAACTGCTTTAATTATGGTCTTTGAAATGACTAATAATTATAGAATTATCCTTCCTTTGATGCTAACAATTATAATATCAACCACCATATCAAAAGCTATTCTAAAGGGTTCTTTATACACACTTAAATTTGATAAAGAAGGCAAGGGAATTGATATTTACGGTAGAAAAATTTCAGTACTTAAAAAAATGCTTGTCAGAGATCTTTTGGAACACAGTTCAGATATTGTTAGCGAAGACTCTACGTTTCAGCAAGTATTAAAGGCAGTTAAGTCTTCCAGATTCAATTACATTCTAGTCAAAAATAATGATTCCAAATTGGTTGGAAAAATTGCGTTTCAGGACATAAGGGATGCAGTGTTAGATGAAGAAACAAGAAATATTTTAGACTTTCTTGTAGCCGGAGATCTAATGACAAAGGAAGTTGTACCTGTATATGCCGAAAAAAATGGTGAAGAAACACTTAATCTAATGGAAAAAGAAGACTTAGATTACCTGCCGGTGATAAATAAAAATAGTGGTAAATTTTTAGGCATTATTTCAAAAGAAAGCATCCTAAAGAGATATCAGAATGAACTATTTATCCAGCAAAGTGAGCATGATTTAGCATTAGGGTAATGTTAATCCGTCTTGTAGAAATAAACTCCAAACATGTTATTTAATTAGAACATCATTTATTGATCGCAATTTTAGAGAATAATACCAGTCCTTTAAAATCCCTGTAGTTTTCTGATAACTCATATCTGAAAGTCTTATCAAAATCAATTACTGAATAACATTCATATAGCATTGCTATTAACTAATATATAACCCAAAGCTATATTAGTTAGATGAAATGAAACACCTATAAAACATGTATCATCGTATATTGATTTAACAGAAAGAAAAGCTAAAGGAAGTGAATTGTAGAAGCAGAAAAAACATAAGAATAAACTTATTCAGGTAGGATAAAACATATTAGTGTACCATAAGTTAACACAATCTTACTGTAAGTGAATGGATCATCAAATGTCCTATAATGTATATTATGTAAACTAGCGAATTCCCTATTTATGATATACCGTTAAGTTTTAATATTACAATTATTAATATAATAATTAATATCACCCATATTATGGGACTTCTTTTTTGCCTTCGGACTTTTAACTGCCTGGAAAAACCTAATCTTCTTTTTTTACGTTCTCTTTCATCGTTCTCAGGCACGTAATACCTTGGGGTATAATCAAAGTTCCTATGTTGCGGTTTTTTCATATACATAATTACACCTCCTTATAATTATTTATTTCGAAGATAGCCGAAACAAATAAGCCGGGGTCAAAAGTTTGTAAATCGTCAATGCTTTCTCCAATACCAATATATTTAACCGGAATCTTTTGTTTAGCACAGATTTGAAATACAACTCCGCCTTTTGCGGTCCCATCTAATTTAGTTATAACTAAACCTGTAATATCGGTTACTTTTAAATACTCTTCCGCTTGAACGAGCGCATTTTGACCGGTATTTCCGTCTAAGACAAGTAATGTTTCATTGGGAGCATACGGGAGCACCTTACCAACAACACGTTTAATTTTGTTTAATTCGTCCATCAAATTGGCTTTGTTATGAAGCCTGCCTGCAGTATCAATTAGAACAATATCGTATTTATTTTTAATTGCATTATTTAAGGTATCGAACGCCACAGATGATGGATCGGAACCCTGAGACTTTTGTATTATTTCAACTCCTGCTCGTTTTGCCCAAACGTCTAATTGTTCATTAGCAGCTGCTCTAAACGTATCAGCTGCACCAACAATCACCTTCATTCCCGCTTTTTTATAGTTGTGAGCAAGTTTTCCAATAGTAGTAGTCTTCCCTGCTCCATTAATTCCTACTATTAAAATAACATAAGGTTTATATTTTTCAATAGCATTTTCTTTACTGTTTTCAGGATTATCGACAGTTAAGACTTTTGTTAATTCATTTTTCACAGTCTGAATAATATTATTACCGGAGCGATCTTTTTCGCTTTTAAGTTTTATCCTGGATTCTTCGATAATTTTTTCAGCAATTTCGTATCCGATATCGGAAGTGATTAAAATTTCTTCAATTTCGTCGAGGGTTGCAGAATCAATTACGGCTTTTCCGCTTATGGTTTCGTTTATTGTATTGACTAATTTATTTCTTGTCTTAGACAGACCCTTTTTTAGTTTATCAAAATTTAAATTATCAAATAGATTCATTACTTTTCCGTTTTAAAAATTCCACTGCTCTCAAAATATACCCTGCTAATGATGCGAAGATCAAAACCAAACTCAATAAATACAATAATTTAAATATTATATTAGACTCACTTATTTGTAATATTACTAGGAGTACTACTAGTGCAATATTAATAACGGTGATTTTGCCAAGCATATTTGAAGGAAGAACTTTTCCCAGTTTGTTTGCCACATATATTCCTCCCAAAAATATTAACAAATCCCTTAAAATTATCATATAAAAATAATAATCCGGAATAAGATGCAGTACAAAGAGTTTTATAATTATTACACCGATAACAATTTTATCAGCCAGGGGATCTATAATTTTCCCGAATTCTGTAACTTCATTAAATTTTCTTGCCAGGTATCCGTCAAGTATATCGGTAAATGAACCGAATAAGCAAACTGCAACCGTGATATATCTTATTTCGGGATATTGTAAATTATCAAGTAAAAACCACAGCGGTATTGCCAAGAATAACCTGCCAAGACTAAGCAGATTGGATTTTGTATATATCTCTTTAAAATTAATTTTCATTTTATAACTGCAAATTTACCAATTTTTTCTTCAATTTCGTTATTTGAATCGTCTAACCTCACAATTCTGAAAATATAAACACCGGAATTCAAAATATTTCCATTAAGATCTTTTAAATTATATTGTAATCCGCCGTCACCATTATTTTCTGAAAGTTCATTAATTTTTTTACCGTCTATATTAAATATAGTAATCTTTGCATTTTTCGGAAGATTAGCAAATGTCATCTTCCCCTCCCCTCCTTGAATTTTAACAGGACTAGGATATACATAAACACCGGATAAATTATTAGCGTAGCTTGTTAATACAATGTAACTACCCGCTCCAGAATTTATTTTTAAATTTCCTGATCCAACGGACGATTTTAAATTTTCGATATGCAGTGTATATTCTATCCCAATGGATCCGACTGGGTTATGTCCGCTTAAATCCAAGTAAACAGTTTGGTTATTGTCAGCTAGTTGTACATTATTTATGCCATTGGATGGATTGAATGAATAGTTGGACGTATTTAATGCTGCAGCGGGATCGACCGGAAGATTGAATGTTATTTTCACTTTATACGGATTAACAATCTCATGTGAGTTTACAAAAAATTTTGTAACAGTGTGAATTGAATCTACAATAAAATTAATCGTATCATGTTTTACAGGAGAACCGTAGAAGTCATTTAAATTATTAACTATTAGTTGATGCATTCCCGCGGATAAGCCATTATTAAATGAGAGAAGATAGGAAAACTGGTTATTAGCTGAAACAGAATTAGGATATCCCGACCCTAATATATAAAAAGATTGGAGATTCTCTATCGTGTTATTCATTCTGTCTGAAAAATTTACTACAATTGCGTTAGGATTAATACTTTTAGCATTAATGATGTGTGCCGGGTTGTGTGCATATACTTTAATGCTCGAACTTAGATTCGAAAAGGGATATCTTTTAGCATAATCCATTGATTGGACAGCATAATAGTAGTAAGTTTTATTGTCCACGTTTTGATCTATGAACTGAGTATTCAAAGTAGAATCATATTTTATCAGCGAGTCCTTTTTCAGTCCTCGGTAGATTATAAATTTATTTGAATCACTGTACCAATTTAAAATTATTTTTGTCGAATCAACACTATAACCTGCTAAATCGTATGGAGTGCTTGCTCTGTTAGTCCCCGTAAATTCATAAAATTTAATCCCTTGCTTTGTGGGAAATGCAACATCCTTTACCCCATCATGATTAATATCTCCCACAAAAACCGAGTTTGAATTAATATTTTCTTTATAAGAAATTATATCATTTTTACCCGCATCATATTTGAATATGTACGAATACGGAAATGTAAAAAGAATTAGTTCATCCGCACCGTCATTGTCGATATCGGCAAAACGAATACTGTTTTCCGACTTTTGAAACGAAGAGTTGAACTCGGTTGAAGGATCGATAAAAGTATTATCGAATATAACGTTTAATGAATCGGAAACAATATTAAAAATAACTAGTCTGTAATAAGGTGCAATATCCTGGGAAGGTATCGATTGAAGTAAAACAGCCATATCTTTTTTGCTGTTACCGGTGTAATCACCTGAAGTCAAGTATGCTGATGAACTGTTAAAGTTCGTTGAAATAACAATACCTTTTTTAAAATTCCCAGGACCCAGTACATTATAATCATAAATATCACCTTCCGCATCAACCATCCAGATCTCTTTTTTACCGTCATTGTTCATATCAGTAATAACCGCATGTGGGAAATCCAGCCAATTCCCCCTTATTCCAGCAGGAGTAAAATTTGGTAATATTACAGGATTATTAAGACTCAGATTATCATTTACATGCCATACTGCAATTGAAGTGTCTGTATTTTCAGATAAGATTTCAGTTTTACCGTCCCCATACAAATCATCTGCAGATATTGGCCACAGAGCCCCCGTTGTATCCGCATATTTTTGAATAATAGTTGAAGAATTGGTGTTTTGTTGTTCTTCAATATATCCATTGTTGATAAAATAGGTCAATAAATCTTTTTTACCGTTTTTGTTAAAATCACCGAAGTCCCGTACTATTTTATTCTGAAGGGAATCAATTTTGTTAAATTTGTTCCCGTTTAATTTATATAAATAGGAAATCTTTGGAGTGACATTCTCTCTTAAAAATATTTCACTCGAATCAGGGGAAGTAAGATTTACAGGATTTTGATATATTTCTCCGGGAGGTAGTGAGAAAGATTGTTCTGATTCAAATGCCGGTTTAAAATGAGCTTCCGTACTAAAATTATAATTGGAGCCATTATTGTTTAAAATAACACCCAGTCCCGCCATATTTACGGCTTCTAAATAAACTTGGTAAGAAGAATTTTGCTGTATCAAATCTTTAGGAATGAAACCGTAATGAAGCTGGTTCACCATTTGTGTATTTGTAGCGAATCCGTCCAACGTAACAAAGTTGAAATTCTTATCTCCGTCTTTCTTATAATATAGTCTGACAATAGAACGCTGATTAGTATATACCGATGCCAAAATTGTATTCTTCGAACCGTAATAAGCATTTCCTAGGAAAACCAATTTAGTTTTCGGGGGTGTTCTTTCAATATAAAAGTTTACCCTTTCTTCAGGGTTTTTCCCGTTCGATTGATCAACAACCAGCCTTAATGTATATACAGTATCTTTAAAATCCGTTGCATTAATATTATATATATTTTTTCCGGAAAATTGATACGGAGAATTAGTTATAAGTTCAGTCCAATTAGCGGGATTCAAACCGGTCCCGAGGTATAACGAGTAATTTTGAAAATATGCAGAAAGTATGGTAGCATTAACTAATATTGAATCTCCCGAGGTTGTATAGTCTTGTTCAGGCGAGTTGAATTTTATAATCGACGGAGCAACAACGCTTAATGCCCGAAACAAATTTAATCTTCCTGCACCGCTTTTTAAATCCCAGCCGGGTTCATTTATATCATCTGCAGTTGATTTCAGGATTTGTTTAACTTCTTCATTCTTAAAATTTCCCAGCGACAGTATTAATCCAACAGCTGCAGAAACAAATGGAGCAGATGCCGAAGTACCGCTTACTTCAGTATAACCTCCGTCTTTAGATGTTGTTAAAATTGAAGTCCCTGGTGCAACCAAATCAAGTGTGGAACCGTAGTTAGAGCTTGATGCAACATAATCATTCTGCGTTGAATTGCCGACACAAATTACTTCCGAATAACCTGAAGGATAATGCGGTTTGTCTGAACCATCGTTCCCCGAACTGGCAACTAAGACAACATTTTTACTATATGCATATCTAATTACATCGCGCAGCACGTATGAAAATTGTGTGTCACCAAAACTCATATTGATAACATTGGCACCCATTTTTACAGCATAAAGTATTGCTGCAGCAACATCATCCTCTTCGCCGTAACCATTCGGATCGAATGCCCTTAGATTTAGTATTTTAATTTTAGGAGCAACTCCGGTAATACCTATCAGATTATTTGTCTCGGCTCCTAATATTCCGGCTATATAAGTCCCGTGTCCGTTTTCGTCCATAGGATTATTATCCCAATTTAAATAATCACCGCCTGAAGAATCGAACGGGAATCCTTTCCTATCGGTAAAATCCCAACCCATATAATCATCAATAAAACCGTTTCGGTCGTCATCGATTCCATTACTTCTTTTATCGTTACCATTTGCATCTGTGCCGGTTTCACCCTTATTTATATAAATTTTATTTTTAAGGTCAGGATGAAGGTAATCAACGCCGGTATCTATCAGTCCGATTATAATCGAATCCGCTCCCTGCGTTATATCCCATGCTTTAGATGCTTCTATTTTTTTAAGAGCCCATTGCTGACTATATAAACTATCATTTGGGGTGTATTCAATTTTATAAATATTCGATTTTTGGACATAATCTATTGAAGGATCCGAATTTGCCCGGCTGATAAAATAATCCGCTGCCGCCTGAGTTTTAAAAGTAATTTTGATAATCCTTGAAAGTATAGGGTCTGTTTTTCCGAGATTCTCTGCAAAATGGGTTACAGAATAATCAGCTTTGTAAAGTTCATGGCTGGTTTGGGAAGTAAGAATTTGACGCGAATCTACAATTTTGTTTACTTCTAATTTACTTATGCTGCTTTTATATTTTATAAAATAGGTAGATTGCGAATAGGCTGATATACTGGCAAATAAAAAGATGATAGCCAGAAATGACCTAAATCTCATACATTTCCTTCTTAAAATTCAGATCGATTTCGGTGGGATAATTTCCTGAAAAGCAGGCGGTACAGAAATTATCCGAATTTGCTTCGGATACGGCTTCCAGCATTTCATCAATTGTCAGATATTCCAGACTATCAACACCCATGTATTCGCCAATTGCTTTAATATTCCCGTCGTACTTATTGGCAATTAATTCTTCTTTGCTGGGGAAATCCATTCCATAATAACATGGATGCATTATAGGTGATGAAGAAATTCTTACATGAATTTCCTTTGGGTTTGCTTCTTTGATTAAATGAACTAATTGACGTGATGTGGTACCCCTAACAATTGAATCATCAACAATTACTACTGTCCTTCCTTCCAGAACCCCTTTTACTATATTAAATTTTATTCTAACCCCAATATTTCTTTTTTCTTGACCGGGTTGAATAAATGTTCTGCCAATATAGTGACTCCTAATCAGTCCGATTTCAAGTTTTGATACGACTCCTTGTTTTTCCAATTCGGTTTGGTAACCTAAAGCAGTTGTATTTGAACTGTCAGGTACACTTATTACAATAACTTTTTCACCGTCCCGATCCTTTACGGGGTACTTTCTTGCCAGAGTTTTACCTAAACGGCGCCTCATTTTATCAACATTATGTCCGAATATAAAACTATCCGGTCTTGAGAAATAAATATATTCAAATATGCAGTGCTTTTTAGGTGTAACTTCTCCGTTTATCCGGATTGATTTAATCTTTGTTTCATCCTGAACTTCATTATCAATAACTATAATTTCGCCGGGTTCAACTTCACGGATAAATTTAGCTGAAATAATATCGAAAGCACAAGTTTCCGATGCAACAACGAATGAATCATTTAATTTGCCTATTGAGAGCGGTCTAAATCCATGAGGATCCCTAGCTGCTATTAATTTATCATCAGTAAGTATGGTTAAAGAGTAAGCTCCTTCAAGTTTACCAAGTGCTTCCTTAATTTGATCGATCTGGTTATCTAATCGACTTCTTGCAATCAGGTGTAATATTACCTCGGTATCACTTGTAGTTTGGAAAATAGCTCCTTCGTTAACCAGTTCATCCCGAAGCACTTTTGCATTGGTGAGATTTCCGTTATGTGAAACTGCTAGATTTCCTAAACGGTAGTTAACTACAAATGGCTGTATATTATTCCTTGATTCCGAAGAGCCTGTTGTTGAATAACGGTTATGACCAATGGCAGAGTTCCCAACCAGAACATTTTTGAATACCTTGGTATCAGAAAATACTTCCGATACTAATCCTTCCCCCTTCTGAATGTTGAAAATAGGTTTACCATTCTTATTAAAATCCTGAGAGACAATTCCGCTGGCTTCCTGTCCTCTATGTTGAAGAGCATGTAACCCGTAATACGTTTGAATTGCAGCGTTGTCAGTACCAAAAATACCAAATACTCCGCAATGACACTTTGGTTTATCAGATATTATTTCCATCGAATCTTATTTTGTTTGAAATTGAAAGTAAAATTACATAATTAAATTAAGTTATTAAAATAACAGTGACACAAATTAGAAAAAAGGTATTATTTAGTGTAAATCTATTTGAACGCGGAATAAAAGTATTTTCGGACTGTTTTTACAAGCATCAAAATAATTCAAACAATATAATGAGGCAAATTACCAAATTCTATAAAAATCACTGGTGAGTATGACTACTTTAAGAGCAGTATTTTTTTTGCCAAATTAAATCCCGAACTGCCATCCGAAGGTTTCATATTTATTTTGTAAATATAACAACCGCTCGCTAAATTTTTCCCGTTAAATTCCGAAGTATATGTACCTGGATCTTTGATTGTATTAACAAGTGTAACAATTTCTCTTCCCAAAAGGTCATAGATTTTTAATGTCACAATACTGGTTTTTGCAATCGTGTACTTTATGGTGGTCGAAGGATTAAACGGGTTGGGATAATTTTGTGATAGATTATATTCTAAAGGATTAATTTTAACTCGGGTGGTTGATGTAACTCCCGGGAAAAAATATTCCGATGATTGACTGATAACAGCATTAAACTCAACATCATTTGCCGTACTCTCAAGCGGAAAACCCAGATTAATTAATTTTGCAATAGCCTTTGACGCACCAAACGTTCCTGTATATTCTACTCCTGCGCCTTTGTTATTTGCATATTTCATGCATAGAGAGCTACCGCCATAGCTATCAATAACATCAGGATAATTAACTTCATAGGTTTGAGCAAAATAAATATTTGTTCCCGCAAGTGCAGTACCATTAATACCGGCAACCGAATTTGAAGATGAATTGTCCTCAATGTAATTCGCTTTTAAATAATTATTATAAAAGTATTTATCTTCAGTGCTTCCCTTATAATACAAATCCCAGCCGATTTCACTTCCGGATACAAATAAATTTCCGCCGTTTTCAAGATAACTTTTTACTTTATTCTGTTCTACTGAATCGAAGGTTTCATCAACCGTACTTTCATCTCCTAAAATCCAATATACCGCATCATAATTATTCAAGTCTATAGAAAAATTTATTATTTGTGAATTCTTTACAGACTCAAAGTTGATACCCAAATCAGTGAAAGCTATTCCATATACTGCAGAAAATGTGTTCCCGTTTCCTCTCCAATCCCCCGTTTCTCTATTGAATCCGTCAACAATTAATATTTTTTTGCTGCCTCCCATTTCACCTGCACCCAAAACATTCGACCAATTGCTTTCGCTGTATGAAGGAGGATTATTAAGGACACTTGCAATCCTGAAATATTCAGCGCTGCTGTCCATAGAAATCACAATGCTCATTGAATCCAAAACGGTAATATCTTTTACTAAGTTCCATTCGGTACCATCGGTTGATTTATAAAGCCGGTAACCTATAACTTTTGATGTATCACATTCCCAAGTTATTTTAACTTTTCTATTATTTTCATTTAATACACTTATTAACTTAGGTTGATTAAATGAATAATCATTAACCATCCCGTTGTAATATCGCGGAGTATAAGAGGTTAAATCGGATGGTTTGTAAGTCCAATAAGAGACATCCCAATTTCGTGCAGAAGATTCAACCACACGTAAGGCACCTCCGGAAGTTTTATCAATAAATAGTCTTACATGTCCAATTTTGTGGATAGCGTCTCCGGGTTTTATATCATCCCAACTTGAATATTGAGTAGTAATCGAAGGCATATCGCGTGTAGATGATTGGTAGCTTAGCTGCCAGCACCGGCTTACAAAACCAGAACAATCCACACCTACGGAATAGTTTGAAACACCTGCAGTATTAATATCACCTGCATATTTCCCGCTGTTCAAACCGGATTTAAATTGCGATAATGTATTAAATCCGCCCCATCTATATGGTATTCTTGCATTCTCCCCGACAATTAACCAGTTAGGTGTCCTAACTACATCACCATCGGGACCAGTAACATTAGTAGGTGAAAGGTTGTTTGACTTACATGTATACTTGTATAGCACATAACTTTCACCTATTCTTAAAGCATATGATCTGCTCGCGGATTGGAGCCCGGTTACTTTATTTAACCCGTTTTTAGCTTCTTTTGTCGGAGTTAAATTATTATAATTTAATTCATAATTATATTCTGGTGGGTAGGAGATTTTTGAACTGGAATAATTAGTCAATCCCCTCCATTTAACAACGCTTATTTTATCTTCATCCGCAATTAATTGGTATAAATTTCCTTCAGCATCAATTTGAAATTCTTTCACCATATATAAATATTTTATGGACGGTATTTCCAGGATAGAGCGTATTTTTCCTTCGTTTGAGATTGTGTAAACTTCCCTTTTAACTTTTAACGGGATTTCCGAAAGATATGATTCGGTAAGTATGAAAGAATTGCCCGAAGCGTCGATACCAATTAATTCCGCAAATACAAGATTCGAAAGATTATTAAAAACAAAATTTTTATTGAAACCGGGTATTTCATACCGGAGAATGAGTTCATTCCTGCTTTTTACATTTATAATTATTTTATCATTCTCTGCATCTGTCAGAATTCCGCCGTTATCCGCAAAAATGTTCTCTTTATTGAATAAAAATGATTTTTTTAATGTTATATTTTCTTCGTTTGATGAACTGTAATTTTTATTTAATAACACATTCCGTTGTTTAGTCCCTGCAATAAAATCTTTACCAATTTTAATTTTACTGTTCGATTTTTGTAATTGGTTACCAGTTATATGATAAACAACATGAGAATCAAAATCCTGAATCCAAATATTATTGTTCTCAACATCGAAGGAAGAAACAGCATATATTCCGGAGTTCTCAATTCTTAAATGAACGGGAAGTTCAGAATATTTTTTTTCAATTAACTTAGTAAATACAGTTTGACCGAAGGATACATTAAATATCAAAAGGCTAAAAAAAATAAGAAGAATATTTCTCATAAAAATCCCCTAAAATCAAATTAAATTGCGTTCCTGCCTACTCCTGAGAACAATACAAGATAATTTAAAATAAAATTATTCATGGTATATATTTTTCTTGTATTTCCGTAATGACGTTATTCACTATTTCAAATTTATAGAGTTTATGTCTAAATCTTTCAAAATCTTTTTGATTAAGCAGAGTTAAAAACTTATGAATTGTGATTTCTTGATTAAAATTATAGTTCCCCTCACTATTATGTGTTAAAGTTTGCATTATTACTTTTGCAGAATCAGAAATCTTAACTGTAATCGAATCTATTGTACTATTTCGAATATAATACCCGCCGGGCAAACCGGGATCACTCACTTTATTTAATTCATTATCCTCTTTAATCGCTTTTTGAGCAGACTCTCCCTCAAGCCATTGGACAGTATCGATAGTTATATGACTCGAACCATTTTTAGTAAAAGAAGTTTCAATATACCCCAAGCAATTGATATTAGTGATGCTTGAATTTTGTGTAGTATTAGTATTTGGTCTTTTGTGTTGTTCTTTATTTCTGTTACAGCCGTAGATGAATAATGCGGAAATAATAAAAATCAGAATGGTTTTGAAATTATTCATTGTTCGGTTTTTCAAGAAAAGTTCCCCTTAATATATTTGTACATAGATTTCGATAACAAATATAGTGGATAATTCCGACATGTAAAATTGGTAATAGCAATAAGGCTCCATATTAAGTGCTAATTTCAACAACAGCATGTATTAAAGGGAGTAAAAGGTTTTCTTATTTATACTACTTGTCTTGCCCCCTTATTAATTCTCTGATGTCAGCACCATTATAAGTTATGAACTGGAAACAGTCGATACGGAAATGCAGCTTTATGCGAGATCTCAAAATGACGAAGACTTTCCTTCTGCTGAAATGTTCAAATCATTCCATAGAAAAAAGATGTTAGCTAAACCCGAAGAAGTGGCTTTTGATATTGTTAGCATACTTGAAAATAATTGGGATGGATCATTTATTGAATTATTTGGTCTGCCGAAAAGTGATTTTTAATTCTATCCAAAAATTTTAGGTGCAATATTATGCGAAATCGGAATATCATTGATTATCGAGTATAAAAGAAAGGGTGAATTTATTGGTTTTGGATTAGGAAGTGCAAGGGGATTGTTTTATTCATCTGGCTGGTCTCCGGAAGAATGGTTTTACCCATTCAAGGTTATATTATATTATGGTTTCTTGATATTCTGCTTTTTGGTATTAGTTTTTTTGAACTAATAGTTTACCAAAGAACAGAAAGGCTTGATAAAAGATTAGAAATTTTCTTGAATTCAAAATTGTAATCCAATAAAACAAAATCGTTGTTTCAATAATTCATATTAACTACTGTTTAATGGATTGCTCAATTTGTCTAACAGATCGGCAATTTTCGGCAAATGATTTAAAGGAATTTATAAAATCATGGTTTTAATTTTATAAATTCTTTTAAATCTGAATTTAGTATCCACTCAAGTTCTGCAAAGTTTTCACTATTTGTCTCGGTAAATAAAAATCCGAAAACATTATATTCGCTAAAATTTGTTTTCCTTAATTCGAGTGGATTTGAAAATTTAGAGAGCAATTTATCATAATCAAAATCCTTTATCCTTTCTTTCCGGTATCCTGTAGAATTATCAAGGACGATTATAGTGTAAAACTTACCGGCTTTGTCTTTTAATATCTCATCCCATTTTGGAATTTTATCCAGCAAATAATACTCGTATGAATTTATACCGAATGCGTAAAAAGTCATATCAGCGGTAGTGCACCAACCTCCGAACCGCATAGGATTTATTTCAATTGGTGCAAGTTCGCCAGATTCATCTATCCTCACCTCGACATGCAGGGGAAAGTTTTTTAGTCCCGTTAGATTTCCGATATCCTTAAGAAATGTTGTAAATCTCTTTAGTTTTTGCTCGATAATTTCTTTTGATGTTACATAGACCCGGTCTCTGACGTCTTTATCAGAAGAAAACAAGTGTTTCAGAATATTTAAAACTACCGGCACACCGTCACTATTAAAATAAGCGTCAAAAGCATACTCATCACCTTTTATAAATTCTTCAATAATAAATTTATTGGTGTCTAATACAACTTCGGGATATAATTTTTCTAAATGCTTTATCTCATTTTTAATTATTTCTTTAGTGCTTCCCCAATCTTCTTCATTAACAATTGTATGAACCCCCATACTGAAGAATCCTATCGAAGGTTTAATTACGAAAGGTTTAGGAAGATCATCTACAGAAATATTATCCAATTCATCTATATGAACTTCCTTATAAAAAAATCCCGGATAAATATTTTGTAGTAATTTTCTGAATCTAACTTTATCTTTAAATAAGTTTATCTGATCCGGCAGGTTTGTGAATGCAAGGTTCTTCGTTATCCAATCAATAGAATTTTCCGAATTGGTGTAAATTCTAATACCGGGATCATTTTTAAGATTTTTTAGGAATAATTTCTCATCAATAAAATTAATATTCTCTATTAAACTAACTTCTTTTATTGCTTCGGTTTTAACAACCGGGAAGTGATTAAATTTGATTGTTTCCTGCAAAAAGCTTGAAACATAAGGTTTGTCTAAAATTATCATTAAATCCATTCCGAAAATTAAATATCCAGTTTCAATAATCTAATTTACCAATTATTCTAAACTTTTGAGTGAAGTATTTTGGCAGGAGTAAAAGATTTAATTATCTCAATTCGTTAATTTACAATTAATTAAAGGGAATTATCTACTGATTAAATTATTTAATTATCTTGATTTCATAAGATAAATAAGCATTTTTAAAATGAATAAGCCCAATTAAAAAATAAACCGGGCTTTTCTAAGTCGGAACGGCGGGATTTGAACCCGCGACCACCTGAACCCCATTCAGGTACGCTACCGGGCTGCGCCACGTTCCGAAAATTTTATAATTTTGATACTATAAGTTCTAAAATACTTTTGATATCTTCAAGGTCTTTCTTAAGAGAGGGCTTTTCTTTTTTAGCTTCCGGCTGATAATTTTCTTTATTATTAACCTTATCTACTTCAAAATCATTCTGCTGCAATACATTATCTGTAGAATAATTATCTAAAATTTTTTTCGCACCTTCAATTGTATATTTCCTATCGCGCAGTAGGCTTTTAATGTGAAGAATTAATTTGATGTCCTTATTAGTGTATATTCTGTTGCCTGCTCTATTCTTCTGAGGTTTTAATCCCTCGAATTCCGTCTCCCAATACCGGAGAACATACTGTTCAACATCAGTAATTCTACTTACTTCGCTGATGGAATAATAAAGCTTTTTAATAGAAAGATCTTTCATGGCATCTTAAATTATTTTTAAGGAAAGATAACTAATTGAATTTTTAAAAACAATATCCTACGACGAAAATGAAAAACTGCTTTAACTAATTATTATAAACTATTTTCTTTAATGACAATATCTATCAATTCCTGAATATCGCTCAACTCATATTCCGCGTTATGCTCTTTTGTATTAAAAGTATCACCGTATCGCGCAAAAGCTGTTTTCATTCCAACTTTTCTAGCTCCCTCGATATCACGTTCAGCCCAATCCCCTACCATAAGAGCTTGTTCGGGCTTCAAATCCATTTTTTTCATTATCATTAAAAACGGTGCGGAATTTGGTTTTCGTTCGCCTGTGTCTTCAAAAGTTACCACTTCATCAAACATATGGTGAAAATTCAAATAAGCTAGCCTTAGCCATGCTTCTTTTACAGGAGCATCGGAAAGAATACCCATTTTTATTCCCATCTTCATTAACTGATGAAGGGTTGGATAAACATGTGGATATGGAATTAAAGACGCTTCTCTCGCTTTCCTGTAAGCAACTATGCCTGCGGACAAGATTTTGTAGTCTATTTTTTTCAAAACTCTTGTCAAGAAAACATCAAATACCTGTTGATATTCGATCCCCTGCTCATGATATATTTCGTCAATAATCTTATTTGCTTCCGCATAAGTCACATTTAAACCGGAATCTATCATAGCAGGTATAGCCTCTTCAATGGCCCTTCTCTTCATTTTCATGAAATCAACAAGTGTATTGTCCAGGTCAAAGACAATTGCTTTTATCAAGCAGTACCTCCGTTACGTTTATTTTTATGCAAAAGTAAAAATACAGCCGCACTATATCCATTTTCCTTAAATCCAGATATGTAACCATCGCATGCAGTTGCTGTAATAAGTGTTTGTCTGAAGCCTTCTCTATTTGCTAAATGTGAGAGATGTACTTCTATTTTGGGTAATTTACATTCGGCTAAAGCATCCCTTATTGCAACTGATGTGTGGGCGTATCCACCGGGATTTATTATTATCCCTGCAAACTCATTTTTAGCAGATTGAATTTTACCGATTATTTCTCCTTCATGATTGGACTGAAAAAAGACAAATTCATCATCCGGATATTCTTCATTCAATTTTGTTTCGAT
The DNA here is from genome assembly GCA_963751355.1 of uncultured Ignavibacteriales bacterium. Taxonomy (GTDB): domain Bacteria; phylum Bacteroidota; class Ignavibacteria; order Ignavibacteriales; family Ignavibacteriaceae; genus CAVVVS01. Next base: position 36,064 of record CAVVVS010000064.1, read on the forward strand.
ATTTTCAAGAGTTAAAGTACCGTATTGGTTTTTATCTCTTTTTCCCAAGAGATTTAAATTTGGTCCGTTAATAATTAGTATTTTCATTTTGTCTCAGCCATTTCATCAATTAATTCTCTCATTTTTGGTGTGAGATAAATTTGGTCAACTCCCAATTCTTTTAAAGCAGCGGAAAGGATCATTGCCTTTCTTTGAAGATTTGCCATTTTATTTATCACAATGACTTTGCTTTCTTTTAGGATACAATATCCTCCTTTGAAATCACCTTTTTCAAATCGCACTTCCGCACCCAACTGTGCCGCTAAGGACTTTAAATCCTGTATTATTTCTTCAAATTCCTTTTCCTTTATCTTCATAACGCTTTTTTCACTTTTGCTTTAAGTGGTTGGAAGAGAGCAAAGTAAATTATCGAGAAATATGATAATAACTCAATTATAGGAAATCCGTTTAATTTTTTAAATCTCTCGATGATTAAAGTTAGTGCTGCCGAACTATCGAAATTTTCTACCCCTGTCAAAGCTAAAAATTTATAATCATAAGTCATTAAATATACTTCAAAAGGTAGAGTAATAAAAACAATGATGGTTATTATAAAAAGCCAGCCGTTTTGTTTCAAACTGATATTTAATGTTGAAATGAAAATTGTAAACGATAAAATCAAAAAAATATATGCTATAAAAGTAATTAATGTTGGTGCATATAATATTTGTAATATACCTGGTAAGTTCTGCCCGTTAATAAAAGGTTTCAATTGAAAATTTATTCTTTCAAATAACTGGTACGTTGTAACCAATCGTGTTATATATGCGCCTGTCCAAACTGATGCCGATAAAACTGATATGAATAAAAATATTTTGGAACTTGGCTTCAGATTTTTCATAATTTCATTTATTTAATTAAGTTAAAATAAAAAAAAATAATGATTATTGCTTCAATCGACATTGGTACAAATACAGTCCTTCTATTAATTGCGGAAGTAAATCCCATAACAAAAGAGATTAAGCCGTTATTAAACGAATTCAGAATACCCCGTATCGGAAAAGGATTAAAATCCGGCGGTTTAATCTCACCTAAAAAAAATAATGAGTTATTAAATATTCTTGAAAGATTTTTAAATATTATTAAAAAATATAATTGTGAAAAAACATTAATTACAGCAACAAACGCATTCCGGACAGCTGCAAACGGAAAAGAAATTGCGACTCAGATTTACAGAAAATTCAAAGTACTGGTAAACATCATTCAGGGAAATGATGAAGCCAGGTTTTCATTTCTTGGAGCGGTTTCGGGAATTCCAGTAATTAAAAGTACACTAGTAATCGATATAGGAGGCGGAAGCACCGAATTAATTTTTGGAACGATTGATGAAATTAAATTCAAGAAAAGCTTCCCTGTTGGAGCAGTTTCCGGTACGGAAAAATATTTTCCTCATGATCCGCCCTCAAAAAAAGACATCGAAAATATTAACGAATTTTTAGATCAAACTTTTTCTTTTTTACAGGAGCATATAAATTTACCCGAAATCAGTATAGCAATAGCTGGGACACCGACAACACTTGCCTGTATCAAAATGAATTTAAAAGAATTCGATGAAGAAAAAATTGAGGGAAGCATTTTATACCGGAATGAAATACATAAATTGATTTTAAATCTTTCAGAATTATCTTCTTACAAGATTAAGGAGAAATACAAATCGATTGTAGAAGGACGGCAAGATATCTTATTAAGCGGCACTCTTATTCTATATAAAATAATGGAGATAATAGATATCGATAAAGTAACAGTTAGCACTAAAGGTATTAGATACGGCGCAATAGTTGACTACTTGAATCAAACATTCAAGGATTAGTATTTTGTAATATTGTATCCTTCGGCTGTCCGGAAGAAAGGCTGTCGGGATAATCGAGCGTGTAATGCAAGCCCCGGCTTTCATGCCTCAGTTTTGCTGATTTTATTATCATGTGAGCACAGGCTATTATATTTCGGAGTTCTAAAAATTTCTCGAAAACTTTTGTCCTCTTGTATAAATTTTCCGTTTCAATATAAATATTATGGATTCTTCTAGCCGCCCTTTCCAATCTTAAATCGGATCTAACAATACCGACATAATCCCACATTATTTGCTTTACTTCTTTATAACTGTGTGTAATCAGTACTTTTTCATCTGACGATAATGTACCGGTATCATCCCATTCAGGGATCGAAGGAATCTTCTGAGAGTAATGTTTCAAAAATACTTCTATATTATTAGTTGCTCTATGTGAGAAAACTACTGCTTCCAAAAGCGAGTTGCTTGCAAGCCTGTTTGCACCATGTACACCGGTCATTGTCACTTCACCACAAGCAAAAAGACCGCGCAATGAAGTTGCAGCAGATGCATCTACGACTATTCCACCGCATGCATAATGAGCTGCCGGTACAACAGGAATATAATCTTTTGAAATATCGATACCTCTTTTCAGGCATGTATTATAAATGTGAGGAAAATGCTCAATGATTTCATCCTTAGGTTTATGAGTTATATCCAGATTAACATATTCCTCTCCACTTTTTTTCAATTCATTATCTATTGCTCTTGCAACGATATCTCTGGGAGCCAATTCTTTTCTTTCGTCATATTTATCCATGAATGCAGTACCGTCCATCGTACGTAGAATTCCCCCGAAGCCGCGAACTGCTTCGGAAATTAAAAATGAACGTGATTTGAATTGTTCTTCCCCGTTCGGTACATATAGTGAAGTCGGATGAAACTGAATAAATTCCATATTTCCAATTCGTGCTCCCGCCCTGTACGCCATTGCAAAACCGTCTCCAGTTGCAATTGAAGGATTTGTGGTGTGCAGGTAAACTTGTCCGAGTCCACCCGTAGCAAGTACTGTTGCTTTGGCACTTATTTTTAGAACTTCTCCGCTGCCACAATCCAAAACATAAGCACCCCAGCAATTTCTATTGTTTAACTGTTGATCTTTCAACTGATGGACATTGTGCTCAGTTATTAAATCAATTGCTAAAGTGTTCTCTATAATTTTGATATTTTCCTTTGAGTTGACTTCGTCAATTAAAGCTCTTTCTATTTCTCTTCCGGTTAGATCGGCAGCGTGTAAGATTCGCGGCTTAGAATGTCCTCCTTCCCGTGCCAAATCCCATTTACCATTTTTTCTGGTAAATTTAGTTCCGATTTCAATCAAGTCATTTATTCTTTCCGGTCCTTCTTTTACCAATATTTCAACCGTATCCCTGTGGCACAATCCTGCTCCCGCAATTAGAGTATCGTTAATATGACTTTCGAAAGTATCAAGGGGATCAATTACAGAAGCTATGCCTCCCTGTGCATAGTTCGTATTAGATTCGGATTTATCCTTTTTGGTTACCAATAAAACATCGGCAAATTCCGAGATTTTTAATGCTGTAAATAATCCCGCAATTCCGCTGCCGATAACAAGGACATCTGTATTAATTTCCATTATCTACTCTTTTGATTTAATATTATTTTCTTTTCTCCGTATTAATATTATAGCCCCTTCAACTGATTCCGTACCGCTGTTGCTGAGAAATATTTTCGACATTCCCGAGTGTTTAATTAACAACTCGACGAATTTTATTTGTGTGCGTGTAATGTAATTTTTAGATAGATGAGCAAATTTAGCAATTTGTCCGGAAACTGTTTTTACAATTTTCGGATGTGAATAGCCTAGAGTATTCACAGCTAAACCGGAAAAAAAATCAAGGTAAGAATTTCCTTGTTTATCAAATAAATATACTCCTTGTCCATATTCGATTTCAATAGGGATTCGGTTGTAAGTCGGCAGGAATAGTTTATGTTCTAATTTGAAAATTTCGCTGCTCATAATTATTATTTACTTAAATTAAAAATTTTGTAGCCGCAAAATAAATCAAAAAATACAAAGATCCGTTGAAAATTATTGCTGTTGTAGCAGCGTAGATAACACTCTTAGTTTGCGCATACATAGCAAATATGGATAAAACTAGACTCCATAGCAGTACAAGTGCCTCAAAAGCTGTAAGTGCATAAGCCAGGCTTCCTTTTATAATAAAGGGCGAAGGATTGAATGAAAACAAATAGCTACCGAAAAGAATTAACTCTATCGGGAATAATAAAATCAAACCAAAAACATAAGGGAAAAAGCTATAAGTAAATATTGAATAATTGTCACGTATGCGAGTGGTTATACCAAACATTTTATTTATAAAAAACAATAGAATTGAAAAAATGAGAACAAAAAGAATAAACAACCCGGCTGCAAATAAAAGATGGATGTAAAAATTATGATAGGCATTTTCATTCTTGGAGACAAAAACAGAAATAAACATCGCATCTATTAAAATTTTAACCGATGCGAGAACAGTGATTAAAAGAATGAAATTTTTGTGCTCTGCTCTTACAATTACCCTAAATCCTTCAACCGGGGATTCGATTAATTTGCCCAATATTTGCCAAAGATCAATGTTGAAAATACGATCCTGAAGATATGATTCACACTGTTTACAAATATATTTGAAGTAGGGATTTTCTGCTTTGCAATTTTGGCATACGATTGTATTTTTCATAATTATTAAAAATTTATTTGTAAATCGAGCATTGGCGTATTTGTTCTGATATTCTCTTTTACATTAAAATCGAAAAGTTCAGCATCCACGTAAGCATCCACTAAATTAAGAACATAAGTCAATCCCAGATAAATAGCAAACAAATCTCTTTGATCGCGGTAAAAGTCCCTGTTAGTTTTTAAAGTTAAATTTTGATTTTTAAGATAAGCATCGCGGAATACTTTATAATTATTATTATTCTGAATCCAGCCGTAAACCAGCCATCCGGCGATTCCCCAAATTACAGGAGCTTTTAGATAAGAATGGTTATAAATTTGCCCCCATCCGGGAATAACTGCGCTTCTGAGTACGGCGCCCAAGGGGGATTTTTGCATCACAAAGAGAGTATCATTTTGGGTACTATCAGCATTTTGGGGTAAATTCTGCTGGGCATATGAAGCAGACAGAAGAATAAATGCCAGAAATGCTACATTAATTATACGTATCACTAATCGTATGAAATAATTCAAATAATCGCTCCAATTCGTCATCGGAATAAAACTCAATTACAATTTCCCCGGAGCCGTCATTTTTTTGCTTACAAATAACTTTTGTACCAAATGCCTTTCTCAATTTATCTTCAACATCACTCAAATTAGCGGAGGCAATATTACTTTTGGGTGAGAACTTAATCTGGGAGTTCCTATCACCAGGCTCAATTAATAATTTTTTAACAAGCTGCTCTACTTTACGAACCGAGAGATTTCCGTCTTTAATCTTTCGCAAAGCCTCAAGCTGCAAACGTTCGCTAGGTAAATTGATTAAAGCCCTTGCATGCCCCGAGGAGATATCCTCATTTATTAGACTATCTTGTATTTCCTTGGGCAGTTTCAGTAATCTTATTGAATTAGCAATTGTAGTTCTGTCTTTTCCTACACTTTCGGCAATTTGTTCCTGGGTTAAGTTACACTCTTCCATTAATCTTTTATATGCAAAACCAATTTCAATTGGATTTAATTTTTCACGCTGAATATTTTCAATCAGAGCCATTGCAAGCATTGTTTCATTGGAATCGACTTTAATTATATAAGCCGGAATGTCTTTATAGCCGATATCTTTACATGCTTTTAATCTTCTTTCTCCCGAAATCAGTTCGTATCGGTTTTCCTCAATTCTCCTGACGGTTATTGGTTGTATAAGTCCGTTAGAAAGGATTGATTTTTTCAATTCCTCCAAGGCTTCGGGTTCAAAGTTCTTTCTCGGCTGGAAAGGATTTGGTTGGATAAGATCGACCGGAATTCTTGCAAGTACATCTACTTGTTTGCCGTCATCTTTTTTTATTTCGGTATAATGAGTTACCGAACTGCTGCTTCCTTGATATTTTTGTGGATTTATTAATGCATCCAATCCTCGTCCTAATCCCGGTTTCACTTTGCTCATGTTTTTAGTTATGTTGATTATTATTTAGTGAATTTCTCTCTAAGAGTTCATTTGCCAATGCAATATAATTTTTTGAACCGGTAGAAATAGCATCATAAAGTATAACCGGTTTTCCATAGCTCGGGGCCTCGGAAATCCTTACATTCCTGTGAATAATCGTATCAAATACTTTATCACCAAAATACTTTTTTACTTCATCAGCAACTTGCTGCGATAGTCTCAAACGAATATCAAACATTGTTAATAAAACGCCTTCTATAGTTAGTTTATTATTAAAATGTTCCCTAACTATATTTATGGTGTTTAATAATTGACCTAATCCCTCAAGGGCAAAATACTCACATTGCACCGGAATTAAAACCGAATCGGAGGCGGTTAGTGAGTTTAGAGTAAGTAGACCCAAGGACGGCGGACAATCAATTATAATATAATCGTAATTTTTACGAATTTTGCCAATTATATTTCTCAGTAGTCGTTCCCTCTCGGGCATATCCACCATTTCGATTTCTGCCCCAACTAAATTTATGTTGGACGGTAAAACATCCATAAAAGGCATATATGAATTAACTATTACATTATCGGCTTCGTTTTCACCTATAAGTACTTCGTAAATAGAAGGTGTATGATTACTGATACTCAATCCGGAAGATGAATTTGCCTGAGGGTCAATATCAATTAATAATGTTTTCTTTTCAGCAGCAGCTAACGAAGAAGAAAGATTAATTGCGGTAGTAGTTTTACCTACTCCCCCTTTCTGGTTAGCAATGGAAATAACTTTTGCCATTAAAGATAAAATAATTTAAATAAAAATTTTTAATTTTTCATCTAATTTAATATATAGATGACAGAGATGTAAAATACATATTATTATCGTACAAATACAAAAATTCTTAAAATATTTTTACAAATATGATAGATTTATGTTAATTAATTAATCTTCGGAAACATGTTAAATTTCTATATTTTCTCCAAATTTCATAACTCTGCATTTTAATCCTGTTGCTTCAACTTTTTCCTTAAATTCAGCGGGATCCGCGTTTATTAGCGGGAAAGTATTATAATGCATTGGAATAACTAATTTTGGATGAACTAATTCTGCAGCTTTTACCGCATCGGTAATTCCCATTGTAAAATTATCGCCAATAGGCAACAGCATGCAATCAACCGGGTGCATTTCACCAATGAGTTTCATATCGTAGAATAAACCGGTGTCTCCTGTGTGATAGATACATTTATCGTCAATAGTTAAAAGAACTCCTGCCGGTTCGCCAGCATACTGATTATCAGGTGTTTTAGAACCGTGATGAGCTATGGTGAACTTAACCCGTCCAAAATCAAAATTATAACCTCCTCCAATATGCATATTATGTGCATTAAACCCTTTTGAACTGCAATAATCTGCAAGTTCATTGACACAAATAAATGTAGAATTACATCTTTTACCTATCTTAAAAGCATCTCCCAGATGATCACCGTGTGCATGAGTAAGTATTATATAGTCGGCATCAACTTCATCCGATTTAACTGGAGATGTCGGGTTATCGTCCAGGAAAGGATCGATTAAAATTTTTTTACCATTGTTACTTATAATTTGAAATGCAGAGTGTGAAAAATATTTCAGATTCATAACTTCTCCTATTTTTATTAGGTAATAACATCAAAAAAGTATTTTCTTAAGATTAGTTCAATTGCATAAATAAACCTTATAAACATTGATAAAAACGACTACATAAATAGTACTTTTATAAAGCCAATTATTGTATCAAGAGATTGCATTCTACTTTTCTCACCGGCATAAATTGTGGGAACATATGTGAACCCTATTCTAAAATTCTTTTTTATAGCTAAGACAATTATCTCACTTTCCGCTTCGAAACCCGGGAATTTAGTTTGAACACTGTTAAATATTTCCGTTCTATATGCTCTGAAACCTGATTGGCTGTCGCTTATTTTTTGTTTGGTTTTTAAACTTAATAAAAAAGACGTTAAACGATTACTGATTATTCTATGAAAAGGCATATTTTTAAAATTCGATAAGCGATTTCCGATCACAATATCGTAATTCTTTAATTCTGTGACAAGTGAAGGAATGTAATCAGGAAGATGCTGGAAATCTGCGTCAATTGTTATTGTTATATCATATCCATTATTTAGGCTTTCCTTAAATCCCTCATTTAAAGCATATCCTTTTCCCCGGTTGGGTAAATAACTGATTAATTTTACTCTTTTGCTTTGTTTTACTAGTGTTTCAGAATTATCTGTGGAGCCGTCATTAACGGCAATAACATAATCGACGTAAGCGAGGCATTGGGCAATAATTTTATTAATGTGGACAGATTCATTGTAGAACGGGATTACCGCACACGTTTTACTTCTGCTTGACGTACTGTTCAAAAATACCTCTCCATCCTTTAACCATGGGTGATTTGAATGAATCTGACAATCTTCTGCGCAATGCTTCTTTAGATAAACCCTTGGTGAGATGCCCGTCTTCTGCTATTGAAATACCGCCGGTTTCTTCAGATACTATAACGCTGATTACGTCTGCTTGTTCCGTAATTCCCAAACCGGCTCTATGCCTCATACCTAATGATTCTCCATTTACAGTAGTAGTTGTTGACAACGGTAAAGTACATCTTCCCGCTTCAATAACATTATTTTTAATAATAACGGCACCGTCATGCATCGGAGAACGAGGGAAGAAAATGTTTGTAAGTAACGCAACACTCAATTTGGCATCCATAATTTCGCCTGTTTCGGTATAGCCTCTAATACCGGTTGATCGTATTATGACCATTAGAGCACCGTGCTGATGCTGGGATAATTCGAATGCGGCGTCTGCAATAATTGAGGCTGATTGGGGTGATTCGGATTTTACAAACATTCTGAAAAAAGGATTATGTGCTACTATTACCAGTAAACGGCGAATTTCCGGTTGAAACAGGATAACAAATGCTATTACCCAAATATCGGTTATCAATTTTAATAAAAAGCTTAATACCCTCAAATTTGCAGCCTTCGCTACAAAGGAAAGGAATAGAATTATCATTAAGCCGACAAAAATCTGTGATGCTATCGTCCCTTTCAAAAGCGTATATAATTTATAAATTATAAACGAGACGATAATAATATCGATTAAATCGCTGAAGGTAATAGTTAAAAAGCCTATCCGAAATAAATCAAACATTACTTACTCTTATTTAATAAGCTCATGATTTTACAAACTTGAACACCATATTTTACGTTATGTGTCCTTATGATTCTTGCACCATTATTTATCGCTATTGATTCTACTACAGAAGTTGCATTATCTCTTTCAGTCACTTCTAAATTTAAACTTTTACCTATGAATGATTTACGGGAAAGACCTATTATTATAGGATAACCAAGACATTTAAAATCCTCTAATCTTCGTAAAATTTCAAAATTATGTTCTACTGTTTTACCGAAACCAATACCCGGATCAATAAAAATATTTTCAATCCCTTTCTTATTTGCACTTTTTGTTTGCTTGGAAAGGTAATCATAAATTTCTAAAACTACATCCTCATAATAAGGATTTTTTTGCATATCTTCAGGTGTCCCCTTAATATGCATAATTGCAACAGAACCTCCGTAAGATTTAACTGTGTCAATAATTTCGGGTTCAAAAGTTAAACCACTGATGTCATTTATAATATTTGCACCCACTTCCAACGCAGCTTCGGCAACTCTGTTTTTAGTTGTATCTACCGATATTATTGTACTGGGTTTTTCGTCAAGAATTTTCTTTATTACCGGGATTACCCTATCGATTTCCTGTTGCGATGAAATTTTTACAGCTCCCGGTCTTGTTGATTCTCCTCCGATATCGATAATTGCTGCCCCTTCTTCAATCATCTTTAAAGCGTGCTTTACGGCGTCATCCTGATTAAAATATAGTCCCCCATCGGAAAAAGAATCAGGAGTTATATTTAATATTCCCATAACATATGGGAAATTAAATGTAAAATTTTTACCTCCTATCTTATATGTCTTTGATCCATATTCATCGAAATTTTTAATTACATTAATAATTTTATAACCAAAATCTTCATCACCTTCCGCAAGAATATTACGAGACAAATTTTTTAACTGCCACAGTGAACCAGGGATAAATAAATCAATAGTTCCATTCTTATTCGCGAGGTTTTTGTAACAAATTTCTTTTCCTTTTAAAACTATCTTTTGTACTTTCTCGGCAAGTTTTAAATGTACCTCCCTCATTTCCAACCCAAATAATCCGGTAGATTGTACATCTCTATTTATTTTATATTTTAGACTATAATTCTTAAATATATCGTAGATTGAGAGATTTATTAATTGAATTACCAATTGGTGACCTTTTAAGTGATTACATGATAAAAATTAAAAATTCTTCTGCCGGAATAGTAATGTTAAGCGAAATCCATCAATATTAATTATCTATTTCCGGATGAATTGTAAAGTAAATTCTCTTTAATTTTTATAAATAAACTAGCTAATACTATTAAATTAACCATCTTTGTTGTTTTTAGTAATTGACTTCGCAAAGACAATCATTAATATAGCTTAAATAAAAAAGGTGACAAAAAGTCACCTCATTAAAATATTAAAACAATTCATAATTCACTCATCTACTTCTTGAAAAGCAACCTTTCCACCCAAAATTGTTGTTTCTACCTTGTACTCTTCGTTTAAGACGACAAGATCTGCATCGTGCCCGACAGCTAAGATTCCTTTTTTATGATCTAAATTAATTACTTTTGCACCATTAAGCGAAGCCATTCGAACAGCTTCGGTAATTTTAGCATTTGCAGTGTCTACCATATTTTTAATAGCCATATTTAATGTAAGAGTACTTCCGGCTAAAGTACCATCCTCCAAATAAGCTCTATGATCCTTCATAAAAACTTTCTGATCCGCAAATTCATATTCCCCTTCGTGCATACCTCCGGCTCTAATAGAATCCGAAACCAAAACAATACCGCTGGCTCCCTTAAGTTTTAGTAATAACTCCATCACAGCAGGATGTACGTGCAATGTATCGGCAATAAGTTCGATCTTCAATTCATTCCTTAGCAGTGAACTAAGTATAATACCGGGTTTCCTGTGATGAAACGGGCTCATCGCGTTAAACATATGAGTAACATGAGCTGCTCCGTTATCGATTGCAATTTCTATTTCATCGTAAGTAGCCATGGAATGACCAATGGAAAGTACTACGCCTTTTCCCGCTGCTGCTCTCATTACTTCAGGTGCGCCGGGGAGTTCAGGGGCAATGGTCATAATTTTAATATGTCCCTTTGAAGCTTTCCACATTTTTTCCCATGATTCTATAGAGGGTTTCCATAGATAACTTTCATTCATTGCACCTTTAAGATCTTTGTTGATATAAGGGCCTTCCATATGAATTCCGCAAATATTTGAATCCGGATGGCTCTCAATAAAATCGGCTAGCCTTTGAAGATCCTTTAAAAGTAATTCTTCAGGTTTTGCAAATAAAGATGCTAGTATGGAAGTGGAACCGTTTTTGAGAAAATATTGACTTACTTTTTCTACACTTACCGGATTGTCATCAGCAAATCCAAACCCACCTCCTCCGTGCACAAGCAGGTCAACAAATCCGGGACAAACAAATCGTCCGCTCACATCAATTAATTCCGTATCATCCGTAAATTTTATATCAGTAGTTTTACCTAACTCCGATATTTTATTGTCCTCAATAATAATTGTTCCATTTTCTACCGCTCTGAACGGTGTTATTATTGTTCCACCTACTAAGGCTAGCCTCATTTTACTTCATATATCCTTTCTCAAGTTTATTTTTCATTAATCAAATTTTTTAGTTCCATAGCAGCCGCAGAAATATTATCGGCTTTGAATATTGAGGAACCAGCAACGAACACATCACATCCGGCATGTAAAACAGGCTTAACAGTTTTATTATCCAATCCACCATCAACTTCGATTAAAAAATTAGCGTTATATTTTTTTCTTAATGCAACAGTTTCTGCTATCTTCTGTAATGAATTGGTGATAAATGCCTGCCCTCCGAACCCCGGATTGACCGACATTACCAAAACCAGATCAATTATATCTGCTATCTCGCTCAGCATAGAAACGGGAGTTGAGGGATTTATTGCAACACCCGCTTTTATTCCTAATTTTTTAATCTCATGTATTGTTCTGTTAAGGTGAATAACCTCTTCTTGATGTATGGTGAGGCTATTTGCTCCGGCTTCAACAAATTCTTCAATATATTTATCCGGATTTTTGATCATTAGATGAACATCGAGGGGTAAATTAGTTATTTTATTAACTGATTTTACAACCGCCGGGCCAAAACTTATATTAGGGACAAAGTGACCGTCCATTATATCACAATGAATAAAATCGGCACCTGCCATTTCCACCAATCTAACCTGTTGTGCAAGGTTTGATAAATCAGCCGATAAAATTGAAGGAGCTAATAATGCCATTTTGATAACTCAATTTTGATTATCTTTTGAAGAGTCGGTGGATTTCGTAATAAATAAATCTACCGCATCTCCGGGATTAGCTTTATTTCCGCCACTCGGATATTGATCTAGTACAGTATTTGGCAGTAAAGAAAAAGAGCGTTGATAATTAATTTTACCGACTTGAAGCGAACTGTCGGCTAAGATTTTTGTTGCTTCAATTAAGGATTTTCCGATAAGATCGGGAACAATAACCTGTCCATATGATTGTCCAAGGCTGACTGTAACTCCCACCGAATCACCCTTGCGTAAGGGTGTCCCCACAGCGTATTGCTGATCATAAATCATATCTTTCGGATTATTGGATGCTATTTTATCTATTTTACCGAGTTCGAGTCCCAGTCCTTCAAGTGTAAATTTAGCATCTCTTATTGATCTGCCTTTTAAATTTGGTACCGAAATAATAGGATCTCCGCCGCTGATATATAAATAAACTCTTCTACCGGTTTTAACAACTTCGTTAGCTTCGGGACGCTGTAATATGATGGCGCCTTTCGGCACATTCTCGTCAAACGTCGTATCACTAATAATACCTACCAGATCTGAATCCTTAAGTGTTTGAATAGCCTGAGATTCTTTCAATCCCGTGACCTTAGGTACATGTCGTTCCGGCGAACTTACATACCAGGGCATTACTACACTGTTCATTAGCCAAATAAAGCCCGCTAACAGAACTATAGCAATTAATATTCTCCTAAACCATGATTTCTGAACTATGCTTTTCATCAAAGTAAATATATTAAATGAAGTTTTCTTAAACAAATTTGTAAAATAAGAAGATTAAAAAATTAAATATGAATGTTATCGGCATCAATCTCAAACTGACCGGCGATGAATTTTAAACGTAATGTCTCAAATAATTTTATCAATATTCATTAATTTGATTTATGCATAATCAAAATAATTCGCATTAATTAAAGACTAAGATTTATTTAATATTAATCATTCAGTCAAATTGAGTTAATTTAAACATTACCTTTAGGAATTCTTACAATAAGTTTTTTTGAAACATAATACATATCATAATTAGTTAGTGATTGAAAAATGCATTATATTTGCAATCAATTATTAGCTACAAAAAGAAAATTATAGAATTTAAATTGATTCATTTAGTTATTATTTGTATCCCCACTTTTAACTTCCTAACATATCCAAAAAATCTTATGAGGTCTTTTAATGTTTAAGCAACATCCAAAAGGATTATTCGTACTTTTCTTTACAGAGATGTGGGAACGGTTCGGATTTTATACGGTTATGGCGATTTTCGTACTTTACCTGGGTGAAAATTTCCATTGGAGTGATACTACTATAGGTAACGTATACGGTATATTTCTGGGCGGAGTTTATTTCACTCCCCTAATCGGCGGCTGGCTAGCTGATAATGTTTTCGGTTACAGCAAAACAATTATTATGGGGGCGTTAACACTTTCTATCGGTTACGCACTCATGGCCATCCCGACAAAGGAACCATCTTTTTTATACATGGCTTTAGCGGTTGTAGTAATCGGTAACGGTTTATTCAAAGCGAATATATCGGTTTTAGTCGGTAACCTTTATACGCACACAAACGGTTCACTAAAAGACGCAGCCTACAACATATTTTATATGGGAATTAATATCGGTGCATTCTTTGCTCCTTATGCTGCCGATGCTATCAAAAATTTTATGATGAATAATTTTCACTCTACTCTTTCTGAAGGTTACAATGCCGGATTCGGGCTGGCTTCTATAGGAATGCTTATATCAATAGTAATTTTCACCTCGTTTAGAAAGCATTATAAGATTGCGGATTATCGTTCCAAAGATAAAGGTAACGAAGATCGTGATATAAAACTTACAAAAAAGCAGGAAAAAGATAGGATTATTGCCCTACTAACAATTTTCGCAATCGTAATATTTTTCTGGATGATATATTATCAGAACGGTTTTACCCTTACTTTGTTCGCTAAAAATTATACAGTAACTCACGTGAATAAATTAACATTCTTACTGTTCGACCCGATTTCATTGTTTGCCTTAATCGCTATTGTTCTGGGGATAGCAGGTATCTTTAATAAGAATTCAGGAAAGAAAACAAAAAATTGGAGTGTGGCTGCAATTGTAGTGGCCGTTGGAATTGTAATTTTTAAATTAACTACACTTCCCCAATCAAATTCTATTTCTCCCGAATTATTCCAATCCTTTAATCCAATGTTTATCGTTTTTCTTACTCCAATAATTGTTGGAACTTTCGCATGGCTTAATAAGAGAAGAAAAGAACCTTCAACTCCCGGTAAGATGGGAATTGCGATGGTTATTACCGCCTTCGCATATTTAATCATGATTTTAGCTTCCCAAGGTATATTTAAAATCAATGCCCCTGGATATTCGGCGATGGAACGAGTTACCCCATACTGGCTTATTTCTACATATTTTGTAATGACAGTAGCTGAATTATTTCTCAGCCCTATGGGGCTTTCATTCGTATCAAAGGTTGCTCCTCCTCGAATGAAAGGTTTAATGATGGGAGGCTGGTTTGTTGCAAGTGCTGTTGGTAGTTATCTGTCAGGTTTCATAGGCAGGTTCTACCAGAATTGGGAAATTTGGCAGTTTTTCTTATTCCTGTTGCTTACTTCCCTCGTTTCTGCCGGACTTGTAAGAATTTTTCTAAAACGTTTGAGACGTGCCACCGAAGACTAATTTTATATTTTTTAGTTTTGTAGAGGCTGTCCAAAGAGTAATTTGCAAATTAAAATCCGTGAAAAATTATCGGATCTGTGTTGTCCGAATTCTATTTCCCGGAAAATATTACTTTTGGGACAGCCTTTTTGCATTTGTAACGAAATTCAAACTATATTGCCATAAAGAACAGCCGCTTAATTATTGATTACCCGTTATGATTAAAAATTATTTCATATTAAATCGATTAATAGTTGAATTTAATAGTGAACTACAAGGATTCACTATCAATCAAATATTTTCACAGGAAAAAAATATCTTGATGCTTGAATGCATCAAGAATAATGTTGTAAAATTTATTGAGATATCTGTAAACCCGGGGTTTCCCTACATTAATTTGAAAAGCAATTATAGTCGGGCTAAAAAAAATACAATAGATTTTTTTCAAGAATATTTGCCTGCAGAAATTATTTCATTCGAGATTGCAAAGGCGGACCGTGTTATTCGAATAAATCTTTCTACTGTTACTTTGTATTTTACAATAAGAGGTAAATATACCGATGTTATATCAATAGATAATAAAAACGTAATAGGACTTTTTAAAAGAGTTATTGAAGACTCTAAAGAAATATTTTTCGATGAAGTGCAGCATATGGAGTTCACGTGTACCTTCAATAAACCCTTACTTCATCTTACAAATGAAAACACGGGAATTGATACTATTAAAAAAAGGTACCCGTTTTTGGGTAAAGAGATTCTATTTGAAGCCAGAAGAAGAATCGATAAAAATACAAAAGAAGATATTATACAAGAAATTCTGATTATTATCGATGAAATCATACATGAAAGGCCAACCGTATTTTATAATGCCGTATTAAAACAGAATTTTCTTTCTGTAGGTTCGTTCAAAATATTTTCATACACTGAAAAATTTGATTTTGAAAATATGGCTGATGCTTTAAATTTTTTCTTGAGCAAACACTTCCGTCTTATCGAAATCGTAAAGCGTGAAAAGGTTATAAAAAAAAGATTAGAACGCGAACTATCAAGAGTTTCATCAAAATTAAATAATTTAAAAGGTAATATTGATCGGGGAAGCAAAGAAGAGTTCTATTCAAAAATTGCTAATTTATTGCTTATAAATATAAGTTCTCTCAAAAAAGGTATGGAAGAAGTTGAGATAGAGGATATCTATAATGAAAATACTATATTAAAAATAAAACTCATTGGATCATTATCAGTTAAAAGAAATATTGACTTTTATTTTGAAAAAGCAAAAAATGAAAAGATACGGCTAGAAAAATCAAAACAACTTTATAAAGAATCTTTAAATAAATATAATAGATTAAAAAAAATTGAAGAAGAATTTAAAGCGGCAAATGGAATTGAGGATTACAAATTAATTATGAAAGAATTAAATATAAAAAATATTAAAGAATCCGGCATTAAAGATGATATAAAATCTAAATTTAAAAATTATCTAATCGAAGGGAAGTATAGATTATTTGTCGGTAAGGATAGTAAAAGCAATGATATGTTGACTACAAAATTTGCCAAGCAAAATGACTATTGGTTTCATGCAAGAAGCGTACCTGGATCACATGTTGTTTTAAGAGTAGAGAAGACTAAGGAAGGAATTCCGAAAACAGTTCTTAAAAAAGCGGCATCAATTGCAGCTTTCCACAGCAAGGCAAAAACATCATCTTTAGCTCCGGTGTCATATACTTTAAAGAAATATGTTGTTAAAAAAAAAGGTATGGAGCCTGGAAAAGTAGCACTTTTAAAAGAAGATGTCCTGCTTGTAAAACCTGGGATCCCTACTGATTGCGAATTTATTACTGAAGAATGAATTGTCATTTTTAGAGTTTGAATTACAATACCATAAAAAATCATATTTTATAATTTTATGAAAATTAATATTTCTGCAAAAATCCATTAAATCTAATATACTATATTTAATATCTTTGTTTCATACTGAAAAATAGTCTCTGATTAAAAGTTTTCTGCTTTAATTATTCAAGTTGACCGGCAATAAATTTTTAACGCAAGAAAGCTTCTAATTTCGCGAATATCCATCAATTTGATTTATTTTGAAGCCAACGTCTTGTTCTATTGTATCTCAAAGTTAGAGCAATTATGAGTAAATTCGCTTAACGAGATTTTAAAATTTAATATAACTTATTACAAATTTAAATATTATATTGTAAACAGATTTACGGCTTTCAAAAAGAATAGATGTAATTATTCATGATGCTGTCTAACAAAGCAATTTTTAAATTAAAAATCTGTAAAAATCGGCTTTCCCAGTGGAATAGATCGAAATTATTTATACTTATCCAACTAAAATAATACTATTCCACGGGGTAAATCTGCGCCTAACCGTCTTTGTGCGTGGTTATCAGTGTTCTATTTTCAAAAATAATATTACTTTTCGGACAGCATTGTATTCCCAAATTATTTAACAATAAACAGGGATATAATTATGGTGGATCAAATTTGTATCTTTGAAGGGATCTATTACCGAAGATTGTTGCCGCTCGTTTTTTTCAGACCTCAGTATGACCTTCGCTGTGGGATTTCAACTTTAAGAGAAAAAATTTTTCATTATTATCCCGATATTCCTGTCTCTCTTCATTGCCGGAATTATCTTACGGATGTACTGAAACGTCAGAACCCGGAGCTGGAAATTAATCAGATTACAGGAAATAGTTGTCTTTTTATCAACGGCAGAGCTATAGCCGATTCAAACTTTAGGGATAAAATATCTACTGAAGGTGAAGACATTTTATTTACTAAAGGTGATGAAATTATTGCCGCCAGGGTATCAGGGAAAAAACTGGAAATACTTAAACATAGATTGTACGATCTTTTCACCCAATCCGATTTTAATGATCTTAAAAGAACAGAAGTGGATGTTAAGATAATTAATTATCCTTGGGACCTGGTATTGAACAACGGGGATCAAATAAGAAAGGATTTCGAATTCCTGACAAAAGATTTGAACGATTCTAAGATTAAGGGAACTGTTTATCAAAGTGTTTCTCTTTTAAATGAAAAAAATATTTTTATCGACGATGGTGCTAAAATAAAACCCGGTGTTGTGATTGATGCAGAAGAAGGTCCGGTTTACATTGGTAAAAATGCGGTGATATTTCCTAACGCAAATATAGAAGGTCCCGCATTTATAGGGCATGGAAGTCAAATTAAGATTGGCGCAAAGATTTATGAAAATACCAGTGTTGGTGAGGTTTGTAAAGTCGGTGGTGAAGTTGAAGGTTCAATTATTCATTCATATTCAAACAAGCAGCATGACGGATTTTTGGGGCATTCGTATCTAGGAATGTGGGTGAATCTGGGAGCTGATACAAATAACAGCGATTTAAAAAATAATTACGGCAGTGTAAAAGTTATTATCGACGGTGAACAGGTTGACAGCAATTCAATGTTTGTAGGACTCACAATGGGCGATCATTCCAAAAGCGCCATCAATACAATGTTTAATACCGGTACTGTAGTCGGTGTATCGTGCAACGTATTTGGAGGTAGTTTCCCGAGCAAGTATATTCCCTCTTTTTCCTGGGGAGGCTCCGAGGCAGTTACTAGTTATGATTTGGAACGCAGTATTGATGTAGCGCGTAAAGTAATGAAAAGACGTAATATTGAATTAACCGAAGTCGATGAAGTATTATTCAGGAAAATATTTGATTTAACAAAGGAAGAGAGAAGAAAACGAGGAATGCCGAATTGATTTATTTCGCAATATTAATAATTTATGTTACATAAAAGTTATGCTGAGTTATATTTTTAAAAGGAGTCCGTAAGACAGCATCTTAAACACTGATTATAATGATATTATTAATTCTTTCAAAGACGGACAAACAAACTATGAATTACACAACAAGGTATTGCAAATGTTTCGTGTAGCAAGAATCAATTGTGTGATTGTTATAAATAAAATTGTAATGGTATATTTAAACTTCAAATAATAAGGAGTCGATCATGCGTTTAATTATTCAAAACAATTATGATATGGTTTCAAAGTGGGCAGCCAACTACGTAGCAAGTACAATTAACAGATTTCATCCGTCTGCTTCAAAACGATTTGTGCTGGGTCTTCCCACCGGTTCATCCCCTCTTGGTATGTATAGGGAACTCATAAAGTTAAATCAAAAAGGTTACATTTCGTTTAAATTTGTTACTACATTCAATATGGATGAATATGTGGGCTTGCCTGAGGATCATCCCGAAAGTTATCATTCGTTCATGTGGAATAATTTTTTCAAGCATATTGATATCGATAAGAGATTTGTCAATATTTTAAATGGGAATGCAAAAGATCTGCACAAAGAGTGCGAGGCGTATGAGGCGAAAATTAAAAAAGCCGGGGGAATAGATTTATTTGTCGGCGGTATCGGACCAGATGGTCACATTGCTTTTAATGAACCCGGTTCTTCGCTAGGTTCACTAACCAGAGTTAAAACATTGACTATGGATACTATGGTTGCCAATTCCAGATTTTTCGATAACGATATTGATAAAGTCCCCAAAACCGCACTTACGGTTGGTGTAAAAACCGTATTGGATTCTGACGAAGTATTGATAATAATCAGCGGATTAAATAAAGCCCGGGCATTAGCTAAAGTGGTCGATGAAGGGGTAAATCATATGTGGACGGTTAGTGCATTACAACTTCATCCCAAAGGATTAATTGTGTGTGATGAATCGGCTACTTATGAATTGAAGGTTGCAACTGTTAAGTATTTTAAAGATATTGAAGCAGCGAACCTGGATCCTGCAACATTACTCAAGTAATCAGCCTTAATAAAATAGGGGGTGTCCCTCTGGAATATTTAAATTCCCACCCCCGTTTGATTATTCTAAGTTTTCATAATTTAATGTCAACAACATTGTACAAGCGACAATTTAAGTGCCAGCTATTAGTTTCATTTACTCACTGAAAATGCACATATTCTAAAATATTAATTGTTATCATGAGATTAATAAATTATTCTGAGACGGAAATCCTTTTTATCTACTGATGAAAGTATTATATCTTATCCGGCACGCAAAATCAAGTTGTGATTTCCCTCATCTGAATGATTTCGACCATCCTTTAAATCAACGCAGTTAAAGAGATGCGCCTCTTATGGGTAAATTATTCAAAGATAAACCCGGATGTAATAATAACAAGTCCGGCAAAAAGAGCCGCAGCAACAGCAAGGGTATTAGCTTCGGAAATAGACTTCCTGGTAGAAAAGATCTTGGAAGATAAGAAATTATATCGCTAGAATGTTACGAGAATGACTGAAATACTTAATTCAATAGGCCGTCAAATAGATTTAATGATGATTGTGAGACATAACCATGAATTAACTTTTTTTTGCCGATTATCTTTCTGATTCCATATTGGATAATATTCCAACTTGCGGAGTATTTGCATTAGGTTTTGAAATCGATGACTGGAAAGAAATAAAAAAGGTAAATTAATTTTTTTCGAATATCCCCAAAAGTATAAAACATGATCTGCTTAAAAGAAATTTTTATCTTATGCAGATAATCTTTATCTTATCAAAACTTCCAATATAGAACTAAAAGCTTTTTCCCCAAGATTAATTATTTTATCTCCGGGTAAAAATTTTGGGTTGTGTAAGCCATGTTTTTCCCCCGTTGAAGTACCGAGCCAAAACATAAATGAAGGGAATATATGGGAGAGATATCCAAAATCTTCACCGGTCATCTTATAGCCGCAATCGATAAAATTGAAATCCTCTTTTAACTTTTGAGATAATATTTTAAAAAGATTAGGGTCAACAACAACCTCTGGATACCTCGCGCCTTTAGTTATTTTATAATCTACACCGGTTATACTGCGAACACCATTTAGAATATTGACTATTCTTTCATAGTAACTTTGTGTTTTCTCAATTGAAAGCCCTCTCATTGTACCTTCAATTTTTGCGTATCCGGGATTAATATTCCTGATCTCGCCAGCAAATATTTTTCCCATTCCGAAAATAAAAGGCTCTGATATACCGATTGGAATTTTATCAACGGCATCCATAAACTGCCGTAGCGCATTAAACGCGTTTTTACCCTCTTCAGGAAATGCTACATGAGAACTTACCCCATTGAATTCAATATCGACCTCTAATGATGAGGAGAATAAAACACCCGTTGTGCTTGCTATTGTGCCTGATGGGTATTCATCTGTTACGTGTAATGCAATCGCATTTTTTATCTTAAAATTTTTAAAAATACCCGATTCATAAAATTGAATTGCTCCCCCGCCGGTCTCTTCACCGGGTTGAAAAAGAAAAAGGATATTGTGATCAATATTTGAATTTAAAATCCGGTTCAAAAAACTATATAGAATTGAAGTATGAACATCGTGGCCACATGCATGCATAAAATTATTAACCGACTTAAATTCGAAATTATTTTCTTCTTTTATGGGGAGGGCATCAATGTCAGCTCTGAATAAAATGTACTCTCCGCCATTCACTGTATATTCTACTAGTAAACCAGTTTTTAGCGGGGAGTGAATTTTTATCCTTCCTGCGGCACCAAATTTTTTGATGTTATCCTTAAGAATCCTCGTAGTTTCAAATTCTTGAAAAGAGAGTTCAGGATTCATATGTAAAATATGTCTGAGCTCTGCCGGGGATAATATCATTTTAGCTTAATTATATTATTGTTAATTAATCGTAATCGAAACAGATTGCTCTAAAGATTCTATATTTTAAGAGTTCGTATTCCAAAAGTTATTAAACAATTATATTGTTTTGTTTAATAGACGAATAAAATTATTTGTTTATTTAACTACAGTTACTAATGAAATTAAGAGGATATGCTAAATATATTAAAATTTTATAATATTATAATCCGAATTTAGCAAAAAGATTTTGTACTGCTTGTTCCTTAAATTGATGTTCTACTAAGCACGATATTTTTATTTCGGAAGTTGTTACCAATTTTACGGGGATGCCTTCGATAGCCTTAAAATAATCCGCTGCTACGCCGCTGCTGGACTTCATACCTATTCCCACAATCGATATTTTTGAGTATCCAGTATAGAAATGAAAGGTCATTTCACCTAACTCTTGCGACAATTTTGACAGTACGTTTTCAATATATATCTTTTTATCCTCCACCACAGTGAAAGAAATATTTAAACCATCGTTGCTTATTATCGAAATCATATCGACATTAAATCCCTCTTTAGCAACTCGCTCAAATATTTTATGCATAAGAGTATAATCCAGGGGTAAATTTGTAATTGTAACCTGTGTTTGGTTATCCATAACACTTAACCCTGTCACTACAGGTTCTTCTATATTTTTTTCTACCACGAAACTTCCCTCCTCATCGGAAAAAGTTGAACCACAATAAATAGTTATTCCATATTTTTTAGCAATTTCCACAGAACGGCTGTGAAGAACTTTTGCTCCTAGACTAGACATTTCAAGCATTTCATCATAAGTAACAAATTTCAGTTTTTTCGCTGTTTGATGCAACCGTGGATCAGTTGAGTAAATTCCGGCAACATCACTAAATATTTCACACCTGGCATCAAGTGCCGCTGCCAGTGCAACAGCAGATGTATCGGAACCTCCCCTTCCCAGTGTTGTTATTTCGCCTTCCTCAGTTACACCTTGAAATCCGGTAACTATGATTGCATCAAATTCATTGAGCAATATTTTCACTTTATCGGCTTCTAAATTTATTATCCTTGCCTGGTTAAAATCATTTGTTGTTAACATTCCCAGTTGAAAAGCATTTAAAGATTTACTTTTAATCCCAATATCGTTCAAAGCGATTGAAAGCAGCGAAGCCGAAACCTGCTCCCCGGTGGTAAGGAGCATATCCAATTCACGCGGGACAAGATTATCGGTTATCTCTCTAGCCATTTTTATTAAATTGTCCGTCGATTTACCCATTGCAGAAACCACAACTACAAGCTTAGAATTATTTTTGACTTTTGTACCAATTTTTTTGGCTACTTTTAAAATTTTTTCTGTATCCGCTACAGAACTGCCACCGTATTTTTGAACTATAATTTCCATATTAATTCTTTTATTCTACAATTTTCATATCATCAGCTAATAATATTTACAAGATTAAAAACATTCATTTTGTCATTCATGAAATGCTTGTTTGCATCAGTTAATTCCATAAGCACAGTTAAAGTTATTCTTAATGCCAGCTTCATTATTTGCCGGTAAAAGAATACGAATTTATAGTGATGCTTGACCCGGCAGAAGTATGCGAAGCATTAAAAATACAAAATTAAATTTTTCTTAATTCATGCATTAGCTGTGTTTTATTCTTAGTTTTATCATCAACTTTTTTCAGCATTTTTGCGGGAATACCCGCCATCACGGAATAAGGCTCAACATCTTTTACAACAACCGATCCCGCAGCTATAACAGCTCCTTTTTTTACTCTTACTCCTTCCAGAATAACAGCATTTGCTCCTATTAATACATCATCTTCAATAACAACCGGGTCTGCACTCGGTGGTTCTATTACCCCGGCTAAAACGGCACCTGCACCGATATGACAATTTTTCCCGACTATAGTCCTTCCGCCTACAACAACATTCATATCTATCATTGTTTTTTCACCGATTACAGCACCAATGTTTAGCACTGAACCCATCATTATTACACAATTATTCCCGATTTCAACAAGGTCTCTAATTACTGCTCCCGGTTCAATTCTAGCATTATATTTTGTTAAATCGGCAAGTGGTATCGCCGAATTTCTTCTATCAATCTCGATTCTGTATTTTATTATGAAAGATTTATTTTTTTCATATAATTTGAGAAATTCACTTTGCTCACAAAACAAAACACCCGATTCATCATTTCCAAAATATTCAAATTCTTTAAAATCTATTTTAGATAGATTCCCCTGCAAATAAACTTTAGCAGGTGTTTTTTTTACAGAATTTGATATATAATTGATTATCTCATATGAATCCATTTAATATGCTCATTTGTTTGTAGTTACGAATGTTAATTAAATAATATTATAGGGATATTAAGAGTCTTTTTTACCGAAAATCACATCAGAAAAGGTGTAAAATCCACTTCCTTTTGACAAAACAAATTCTGCCGATTTCAGAATACCTTCTGCAAATGTTCGTCTTGATATTGCTGTATGAGAAATAGATAAAACCTCACCTAAACCGCCGAAACTTACCTTATGCTCCCCCACCACATTTCCCAACCTGAGTGAAGAAGTATTTATCTCTCGTTCCGGGAATAAATTTTGAATCATTTTGGCTGTCCCCGAAGGTTTATCTTTTTTAAAGCGATGATGAGTTTCCGTAATTTCAACATCCCAATCCTCCAACTTTTCTTTTGCTAATCTCGTTAAGTAAATTAATATTTGTATTCCGATCGAAAAATTATAACTTTGTACTACCGGCGTTTTTTCGGCAATATCATGTAAGGTACTTAGCTGTTTACCGGATAAACCTGTCGTTGCTATTATTAATGGCACATTAAACTTTTTAATTAATCCAACTGTCTTCTCAAAACTCTCCGGTAATGAACAATTGATCAAAATTTGTGGAACATCTTTTTGTTTGCTTACATGAATATCACTTTTAAAAACAAGTTCATATCCTTTTTCAGTCATTGTGTTAATAACTTCATTTCCAAGTCGCCCTGAAAATCCAATTAAACCATATTTTAAAGAATTTATCATAGTCGTTTTAGTGAAAGAATAAATAAGAATTTGTGATTACTAAATTTAGATATCGAAAGCAATAACTAACATTGATTTAAACCGAAATATTATTTAAAACAACTTAAGCATAATTAAAGTTTATTACTTAATGCATTTTGTTTAGATAGTTTATACATTTCCTCATCGATGATTTTCTCCGTTTTCCCGGAAATAATCCCTAATGGTAAACGCAGCACATTTTGACAGAGATTAAGTCTGCTCATCAAGTATTTAACCGGGCCAGGACTGGTTTCAATAAATAAGGAATTCATCATTGAAAGGTACTGCCTATTAAGTTGTTGTGCAGCATGAATATCTTCATTGATAAGTGCGCTGGTCAGTTTTTTCATCTCAGACGGATAAGCATTTGAAAATACAGAGATTACTCCTTTCCCACCAAGAGCCATAATAGGAAGCGTTTGATCATCATTGCCTGAATAAACTTGAAGGGTTTCAGGTTTTATTGCAAAGAGATTAGATATTTGGGAAATGTTTCCACTAGCTTCTTTAATTGCAACTACATTAGTACAAGACTCATGTATTTTAATCGCTGTTTCGGGCAATAAATTCATTCCGGTTCTTGACGGGACATTGTAAAGCATTATCGGCAGCACGGTTCTCTCAGAGATATATTTATAATGAGCGGTGATACTTTCCTGAGTACCTTTATTATAGTAAGGATTTACAATTAGCAACCCGTCAGCATTATGTTTTTCCGCTATTTTATTCAATTTAACTACATGAGCCGTATCATTAGTACCTGTACCTACAATGACCGGTATTTTCCTTTCGGTTTCTTCCTGTACCGTCGCAATAATTTTTTCCCGTTCGACTTCATTAATTACAGGTGATTCTCCTGTTGTTCCGAGAACAATTAATGCGTTAATTTTCTCATTTAACTGAAAATGCACAATATTTCTTAATGCATCGTAGTCTACATTAAAGTTCTGATCAAACGGAGTAATTAAAGCTGTACCTACTCCAGAAAACATGAACCACCTCTTTTTTTAATACAAAATTATTGTATAAGCTTACAAAAATATAAATAAATTTGCACAAAAATATCGCCTTTGTTAATAAATAGCAAATATAATGTGTGAGTATTATCAGAATGATAAGTATTTAGCGAAGATAATTTTTATTTAGTTTGAATAAGAGGGTTTAAAACTTTTTTATTAAGAAAATAAATCTGAAGGATATGGGAAAAATGCATCCGCATTTTTAATTAATCAGTAGAAATGAAGGCAAAATTAGTCCCAAGTAAAATATTTGATTTTTTCTAACCCGCTCCTATTAAAAAGGAGGTATGCGTTGAGTTCTTATTTTCATCCAATAAAGGAAGTATTGCTCTGGAGAAGATGTTGTTCATATAAGCAATAATAATTCCATAATTTACAATCGGTACTTTTTGCATCGCTGCTTCTTTTATTTTAGCTTGATATGAATTGTTCGCGATAACGCAACCTCCGCAGTGAATCACTAATCTAAATTCAGGTAGATTTTCAGGGAATTCCCGCTTAGTCGAAGTTGTAATTTCTAAGTTCTTTCCGGTAAAATTTAAGAGCCAATTTTTGATTATATTCATATCAGCTCCGTCATCATATTCATGAGCAAGACACGATTCTACTATTAGTACTTTATCATTATCCTTTAATAGTCTTATCCGGTCTATACCCTTAATAAAAGTATTTAAAAAGTTTTTATACTTTGCTACGAGAATGGAATATGTAGTTATGTTTGATTCAGCAGGTAATATATTTATTAACTGTTTAATAGTTTGACTGGTTCCGACAATCAAACTAGGCGGAAACCTTAAATTGTTAATTAGCGGGAGAAGTTCGTTTTCATTTGTAACAATAACACTCGCGTTCGAACTAACGACCTCTCTAATTGTCTGTATTTGAAGCAGTACAAATCGTTTTACATATTCTTCGGGAGAATTGGGAATTACTAGAATAACTACCTCATTTTCCCCGAATAGACCATGTTCAGGTTGCTTATCCCTCGTCATGGGTAATTCTCTTGCTAATTTTAGAATGAGTGAATCTATTCCGACATTTTCTTTACAAGAGATTTCAAAATGAATAGCACCGTATATTTTTAATTCATTTAGCAGTTTTGATGATATTCCGACTTCAATTTTGTTAACAGCTGCAATAAACGGTATTTTAACCTCTTTGAGATAATTTATTAACTGTTTTTCTTCATTGTATAATTGCTTATCTGCTTCCAGAACTAAAATTACAAAATCTGCAACAGCCAGTTCCTTGATAATTCTGTTTAAGCTTTTATTTACCCCATTAACAGAAAATGCGAT
Source organism: uncultured Ignavibacteriales bacterium (assembly GCA_963751355.1). Taxonomy (GTDB): domain Bacteria; phylum Bacteroidota; class Ignavibacteria; order Ignavibacteriales; family Ignavibacteriaceae; genus CAVVVS01. The sequence continues at coordinate 63,280 of CAVVVS010000064.1, forward strand.
CCCAGACGTATTAGTTAACACAACGGAACCGATAGGAGGGAACTTTAATAAGTTTTTCGTAATTCCGGGTTTTATATTTAACTCACCGTGTGCTAATTTACCGAAGGAACCAATAATAGCTTTTATGAGAGATGATTTACCAACCTTTTCTCTGCCAATGAAAACAATATTTTTTTTCCCGGAATACATATTTAGAATTCTACCACCCCATGTGAATGATCATAGTTATTAAAAGGAGATTCTCGATAAAATGGTACATCTATGATGAAGAATCACCAATATTTTTATCGAAGATTGACGGATTGTATAATCTCAATATTAGCTCCCCTTGGAAGAACTTATGATACTTTATTTAAAATCATAAAACAAATACCAATAAAAACTACTTTATATCATCAAATTTTATTCCAACCGCATCTTATTCAACATCCATACTTAAAACCTGACGGATAGCCCTATCCCTTTATAAAACAAGTAATTAATTTACACAAAATCGTCATATGTTAATTTAACCCAAACTAGATTTTTCTCCATTTTAGAAAAAACTTTTGATATTCTAACTAATTTCAAGAAACAGTTTATAAATAACTATATTTTAGTAATGTTAAATATTTTCAAAATATTTATAATTGTTATCTCCGAAAGAGGATTACTATTAAAATATTACTGATTTCATCAGAACTA
>CAVVVS010000065.1:0-23565 GCA_963751355.1 uncultured Ignavibacteriales bacterium
TGTGTTATGTCTGGTTACTTGGTTGGATTACGTATTGCTTAAGCTTGTGAATTATGTACTTTATGGACTTGCTGAAATTGCAATTGCTGCAACGGATCTTGCCGAAGTGCTTGGTATGGCAATCGGGTTAAATTTATTATTCGGTTTACCTTTATTGATTGGTGTATCGATTACGGTACTTGATACTGTGCTTCTGCTGATTTTACAAAATTACGGCATGCGAAAAATGGAAGCGTTCATAGTCAGTTTAATCGGAGTGATCGGTGTATCATTTCTGGTAGAGATATTTTTTGCAAAGCCTGATGCAGCTTCCGTGCTCAGCGGTTTTATACCATCGATTCCAAATTCGGATGCTCTGTATATTGCCATCGGTATAATTGGTGCAACTGTTATGCCTCATAATCTTTACCTTCATTCGGCTCTCGTCCAAACCAGGAATTATAAAAAAGATGCACCGAATTTGAGGACCGCTATTAAGTACAATTTGATGGATTCTACAATAGCACTAAATCTAGCATTCTTTGTAAATGCCGCGATACTTATTCTCTCCGCCGCAGTTTTTTTCAACAATAATCTCTTTAATGTAGTTGATATTCAGGACGCACATCGATTATTGGAACCATTGTTGGGAACTTTTTTAGCGCCGGTACTTTTTGCGGTTGCGTTAATTGCTGCGGGGCAAAGTTCAACTATCACCGGTACCCTGGCGGGACAGATTGTTATGGAAGGCTATTTAAATTTACGTATTAGATTATGGTTAAGGCGATTAATTACAAGGTTATTGGCGATTACCCCCGCATTCTTAACAATAATAATTGCAGGTAATCAGTCTGTTGGGGCACTGTTGATATTGAGCCAAGTTGTTTTAAGTCTGCAATTAGGTTTTGCGGTAATTCCACTAATTCATTTTGTCAGCGACAAGAAAAAGATGGGTGAATTTGCAATTAATTTTTGGGTAAAATCAGCTTCATGGTTAGTGGCAATTGTTATTTTAATTCTTAATATCCAATTAATAATTGACGTAATAAATTCATGGATGGTTAGTGCAGGAGATTATAAAATAATACTTCAGCTTACACTCATTCCCATCATGGCGGCTTTCGGATTATTATTATTGTATATAACTTTTGCACCTTACATTAAACAGAAAATTACAGCCAAGACTAAATTACCTCACGGAAGCCCTGAGGATATAATTGACTTTTCACCTACCCGCTATAATAAAATAGCTATCACACTCGATTTTTCCGAATTAGATAAAAAAACCATCGTACATGCTACGTCACAAGGGGGATTGAAATCGGAATATTTACTCGTACACATTGTTGAAACAGCCGGTGCAAGATTGCTGGGAAAGGATATCTCGGATTTTGAAACCAATGAGGATAGAAGTTACCTTGAAAAATACGCTAAAAATATGAGGAGCAATGGTTATAATGTAACTTTTACACTTGGGTACGGTGAACCGGTTCGTGCAATACCCGGTTTAATTGACGAATTTAAAGCCGACCTTCTGGTAATGGGAGCGCACGGGCATAGGGGATTAAAAGATATTATTTTCGGAACAACGGTTAATCCGGTGAGGCATAAAGTTAGAATACCTGTTTTAATTGTCAGTTAATAAATTTTTTTTCATATTTAACCAAAACGGTTATTTCGGATATTCGTAAGAAAATTTATTTGATTATTTTCATGGCTCAGAAATCTTTTCCTAAAATTTATTACTTTGTAAGTATAACAATCTAATTACTTTTAAATCAGTGACTATCAGTTTCATAAACATCAACCTAATTTTCTATGTTCGCTTTATAATTTTTATAATAACAAAGGATTAACGCACACAAAATTATTATTATATCGCTTCTAATTTGATATCTTATCTGAAGGGGAATTATCTTTCAGATACTCATTTTACAATAACTCTCATATATTGGCTACTGACTCTTCACCTAATAAATTCCCGGAAATTATGAACCAAAGATCTGTAAAATTTGTTTTATATGTAAAGTTGAAAAAAGGAAATTTATGAACGATAAAAGAGTAAGAGTAATTGAGCCCGGGATTAATCAAAATGGACCCGTTATTTACTGGATGAGCAGAGATCAACGTGTATATGACAATTGGGCTTTATTATTTGCACAAGAACTTGCTTTGCAACGAAACGAAAAACTTCTTGTTATTTTTACCGTTGTATCCGAATTTGGACAGGCGGCTTTTAGACAATATGCCTTTATGATTAAGGGTCTGCAAGAAGTAGAGAAAACCCTTGCTGAACTTAATATTCCATTTCATCTTTTAACGGGAAATCCGGAAGATGAAATTCCCGGTTTGATAAATAAATTACATGCCGGCATCCTGGTAACAGATTTTGATCCAATCAGAGTTAAAAAAGAATGGAAAGCCTCGGTAGCAGATAAAGTACCTATCCCCATTTATGAGGTCGATTCACACAATATAGTGCCGGCTTTTTTTGTCTCCGGAAAAGAAGAATTTGCTGCCCGCACTCTAAGACCAAAAATCACAAAATCTTTAACTGAATTTTTAGAAGAGATTCCTCAACCGGAAAAAATGTCCCGCAAAAACAAATTAGTCAATCATATAAATAAATGGGATGAAATATACTTCAAATTAAAAATTGATTTTACCGTTCCGGAAGTGGACTGGGTAAAACCCGGTGAAAAAGCGGCACTAAATGTAATGCAGCAGTTTCTAAAAAATAGAATTTTTTTGTACTATGAATTCAGAAATGATCCTGTCAGAAATGTATCTTCAAAGTTATCTCCATATTTGCATTTCGGACAAATATCGGCACAAAGAATAGCACTGGAAATAGAAAAAATTCGTATACCGGCCAATGTAAGAGAATCATTTCTGGAGCAATTAATTGTACGAAGAGAACTGTCGGATAATTTTTGTTATTATAACAAAAACTATGATTCGTTTGAGGGATTCCCTGAATGGGCGCAAATAACTTTGAATAATCATGAAAACGATAATAGAAAATATATCTATTCACTCGAGGAATTTGAAAGAGCCAGAACGCATGACGATCTTTGGAATGCAGCACAAGCAGAATTGGTTGTAAATGGAATGATGCACGGTTATATGAGAATGTATTGGGCAAAAAAAATTTTAGAATGGTCAAGAAAACCAAGGGAAGCATTAACCATTGCAATGTTTCTCAATGATAAATATTCTCTCGACGGCAGAGATCCAAACGGATATGTGGGATGTGCCTGGGCAATAGGCGGTGTACACGACCGGGCCTGGAAAGAAAGACCTATTTTCGGAAAGATTAGATATATGAATCGAAAAGGCTGCGAAAGGAAATTTGATGTTGAAGCTTATATTAAAAAATTTGGTTTTTAGCCGCTGAATCCGGCGGGAAAATAAATTAAATTTGATACAACCGCCTATCTCAATTTGTACCGATCTGAATGAAGAGAGGTATTTCGCGAATAAATTATATATTAATCCATGCTGATCTGTAAAGTCCGTATTATTCGTGTCCCATTCGTTTCATATAAAAAAAAGCATTTAATATAATCCGGCATCTCACAAGATTACCAAATAAGATTCATTATTGTGAGTAACTTATTTCATTTAGTGCTAAAAATAATTTAGTTTGAATTAAAAAATCGAGGAATAAAATGCAAAAGAGACCTGCGCTGCCGGAGTGGGATATTCAGTTCGAGATTAAATCGCTTCATAAGCAGGGCGCGTTAGGAAAACTACTGACCGTTATTGGTGAAGAAGGCGCCATAGTGGGAGAAATAACTACCGAGTTTGTCGGTAAGACACATTCTTTCAGGAAAATTACTGTCTCGGTTTATGATGATGAGAACCTATCGTCCCTTATCAAAGCCATTAATGAAAAGACAGAAGCAAAAATCTTATCTTTTAAGGACCTCGTTTACGAAAGACATAAGGGCGGTAAAATACACTGCGGCAGGAAAGCGGATGTTAAAAATATATGGGACTTGAGATATATTTATACACCCGGAGTTGCAAGAATATCGAAAGAGATTCATGCTAATCCTGAAAAAGCCAGAGAATATACAAGCATTTCAAACAGTGTCGGTATTTTTACGAACGGTACAAGAGTGCTGGGACTCGGAGATATAGGGGTTTTGGCAGGGATGCCGGTTATGGAAGGGAAGGCCGTTATTTATGATCAATTTGTGGGTATCAGCGCCACTCCAATCTTGGTTAATACAAAAGACCCTGATGAATTTATTAATATTGTTGAAAAGATATCACCCACTTTCGGAGGGATTCATCTCGAAGATATAAGAATGCCTGATTGTTTCTATATAGAGGAAGAACTTATTAAACGATTGAACAAGCCTGTTATGCATGATGATCAGCATGGAACAGCTACGGTTGTTCTTGCAGCCATCATAAATGCACTTAAGCAGACGGGACATTTGAAAGATAAAAAAATTAAAGTGGCACAAATTGGGTTAGGAGCTGCGGGTCTCGGTATTGCCAGACTGTTGATAGATTATGGGGTGGAAGTTATCGGCAGTGATATAAATGAAGAATCAAGAAAGAGATTGGTAAACTACGGCGGTCAAATTGCGAACCTTGGAGAGGCGATGAGCCTGGCAGATGTAATTATTGCAACAACCGGTGTTGTGGGTTTAATTAAAAGTGAAATGATTAAGAAGGGACAAATAATACTTGCTTTATCGAATCCTGTGCCGGAAATATCCCCGGAAGAAGCGTTGAACGCAGGCGCTTCATTCGCGGCAGACGGTAAAAGTATTAACAACGCTCTTGCTTTCCCGGGATTATTTAAAGCGGCTTTAGAAAATAATGCAATGCAAATTACTCCTAAAATGAAAATTGCAGCAGCCGAAGTAATTTCGGAAATAGCAGACGAGAATGAATTAGTCCCGAGTCCTTTTCATCCCGAAGTTCATAAAAAAGTTACCGAAGCCGTAAAGCAAGTTTGTTGAGATAATAACAAACAAATCAGTAAGGTTCCTGGTTTGGCTTAGTACGATAGTTCCGAGTACAACACACAAATGTTATTCTTATGTAAGTCGGAATTTCAAATCACGAGTTGATCGGTAAAGGGAAAAAACTGAAAATGTTGAACCTCGAGATTATGCGCCGGCTTCGAAATAACGCCCTTGAGAAAATGTGTTGCCTTAAACATTTCAATATTTCAGATAATTTACTAACTTTATCGTCCCAAATCTGGTAATTATAAACAATCATTGCGGATAAGAATGAAAAAGTACAGAGTATTATTATTTTATAAATATGTCACTTATAAAGAACCCGCCGAATTTAAAAATACGCATCTTGAATGGTGCATGAATAATGATATTAAAGGCAGAGTATTCATCGCCGAAGAAGGAATAAACGGAACGGTGTCGGGCACAGTTGAAAACATAGAATTATATAAAAATAATTTACGCAGTTACGGGGAATTTGAAGATATAGTTTTCAAGGAAGACGAAGCCGACGAACATGCTTTCGAAAAAATGCATGTCAGAGTTAAAAGGGAAATCGTGCATTCGGGATTGAATGACACCTCATTAGAGAACGGAGGGAAAAGGATTACACCCGAAGAGTTGCTGAAGTTTTATGAGGAAGGGAAAGATTTTATAATTGTTGACGCGCGCAATGGGTATGAAAGTCAAATCGGGCATTTTAAAAATGCAATTACTCCGCCTATGAAGAATTTTCGCGATTGGAAAAAAGTAGTTGATGATTTAAAAGATATAAAAGACAAAACAGTTATTACTTACTGCACGGGCGGCATCAGATGTGAGAAAGCTTCTGCGTATATGGTAGAGCAAGGATTCCAGGACGTTTATCAATTAAACGGCGGGATAGTTACTTTTACGAAACAAAATCCAAATACAATTTGGGAGGGTGGAATATTTGTGTTCGATAACAGGTATGTTGTTGAGCCGAATACAGACCCGAAAGTAAGGCACGTAGCGAAATGCCAATTTTGCGGCGAACCAACTTCGTACTATATCAATTGCCATAATGTTGAATGCGATAAGATTATAATTACCTGTCATAAATGTAAAGTTGAAAATGATTACTGCTGCTCGGATGAATGCAGACAAGCACCCCGTAAACGTAAAAGAATCTATGGTTGATTTTGACATTATAAAAGTTGCAGCAAACCATGCAAAAGCAATAATTGAATTATATCGTAATGTAGCTTCAATTGAGGGAGGACTTGCCAGAACCCGCGATGAAATTACCGACGACTTCGTTGAGAGTTTAATTCAAAACAGTGTGGAGCGAGGGTTAATTTTTATTGCGGTCGATATGTTTTCCGGAAAAGTGTTGGGGGAAATTCATTGCTATTCACCCGGAATAAAAGTCTTTGATCATGTTTTAAGTGAATTAACAATAGCGGTTGATCCTTTATATCAAGGTAAAGGAATAGGGAAAAGACTTTTTAATCATCTTTTGAATGAAGTTAAGCAAAATCGTCCTCATATATTAAGGGTTGAGCTTTTTGCGAGGGAGAGTAATCAAAAAGCTCTTAAATTTTATGAGAAACTAGGATTTAAAATAGAGGGTAAATTATCGGGAAGAATTAAAAGCAGCGGAGAAGGATACGAAGCCGATATCCCGATGGCATGGATTAGAAATTAAAATTTGCTTTGCGTAATTTGCCATCCAAGCAATTAATCCAGCCTTTCATTACATTTCTTGAACTAATTTTTTCTTTTAAATAAATTTTGATCAAATAAATTTGTGCTGAAAATTTATTATAAAATTCAACCCTGGATTGTATCCGTACTTATTGCCCCGGTTGCTGTGTATCTCGTAATGAACCGGGGAACTTATACGTGGATAGATAATGCCGACCTGGTTATACACGAAGCCGGGCATATAGTATTTATACTTTTCGGAAGGTTCATATATATTTCCGGGGGTACCTTAATGCAGATCATTCTTCCCTCGTTAATTGTATTTTATTTTATTAAAAATTATTACAGAACGGGTGTCCAGATTGGGCTGCTGTGGCTCGGGCAAAATTTGATTAACATCAGTGTTTATGCAGCTGATGCTAGAGCAAGAAAATTACACCTGCTTGGAGGAAACCGCGTTATACATGATTGGAATTATTTATTGGGAAGATTAGGAATACTCAGTTATGATACTGAAGTTGGTTATTTCTTTGTAGGCCTGGCAATTATTGTTTTCAGTGTTGCCTTTTTAATGCCTCTGATAATTCGAGATTAAATATTATTTTATTGTTCAATTAAAATTAATTCCAGAATATTAAATTATGAACTTCAGATTGTTATTAATCCAATTAATTTTTTTACCCTATTTTATAACATTTGCACAACAAGGTTTAGTGAAATCTTATTACCCGGATGATACATTAAAATCAGAAATAAATTATTCCGATAATATAAGAGAGGGCGCCGCTAAATTTTATTTTCCCAACGGTAAAATTAGACAGGAAGTTACTTATCAGAACGGAAAAATTGAAGGACTGGTCAAGGTTTATTCCGACAGCGGGAAAATAAGTGAAACATACAACCTGGAAGATGGGAAAAGGGAAGGTCCGGCTTCTTTATTTCAAAAAGACGGCACTTATCTCACGAGTGTGGAATATAAAGAAGGTAAACTGCTTCCGAAAAAAACAATAACAATGGATGAAACACAAACCACCGCAGCAGCAGATAAGAAAAAGCAGGAAAAATATAATGCAGATAAAATTGCCGCTGAGAAAAAGAAAAAAGTATCGAACGCAAATCCTCCGCCTGTACTAGTTGAAAAGAATTATTCTGATGATCCCGCTTACTATATGTCGGCTGAAATTATGCCTGAACCTGCCGGAGGAATGAAAGCATTATTAAGCAAAGTGTATTATCCGGCTGAAGCCAAAAAGGATAATATCAAAGGTGTGGTGAAAATTAAAACATACATTGATCAATATGGCAATGTAACCCGGGCAGATATCGTTAAGGGAATAGGGCACGGGTGTGATGAAGCCGCAAAAATTGCCGTTTTCTATGCTAAATTTAAACCGGGTTTAATAAAAGGGCAGCCCGTTAAAATACAGATGATAATTCCGATTAAATTTCCGCCGACGGATGATACCGCGGTCGGGAAAAATTGACATTCGATTAAAGTAAATGCCGGAATGTATAAAAATTATTAATGTGCGCAGCAGCCAATAATAGTAATAAAATAAAAATTGTAAAAAAGTATTTATAAGTTATTCTGAACTTGATACCGAATCTTGAAAAGAATGTGTGTCCGGGATTTGTAGAAAAATTTAAATGAATTTTATTCGGCTGCTTAATTGATGAATTGATATCACTTCGTGATTTAAAAGTAAAACAGAATTGCAGAAAAATATTCTATCGGTACTTGAAGAAAAATATATTCGTAGTTAAAATGATTGAAATACCAACCTTTATCGCGTTTCAAGATCAGGCATTCTGATCCTTTCATTTCTCCCTTAGTCGAAATCTAAATGCCTTCAAAACATTTTGCAGCTTTTTGTACATTTCCCCCGAATAATTTTTATCTTCTATTTCAATGGTATAATTGGAGAACTCTCTTCTTAACGGATAATTTTTACGCAGCCTATCAAAATAACCCGGTCTTTCCGCTTCATCTTTCAGAAGCAAATCTCTCATTCTTCGATCATCATCATCTACCGGGTAAATGCTTGTGAAAATGTTAAATAATGTTTTTTCGAAAGATTCGTTTTTATCTAATGTAAAAATAGAATTATCAATGGCCGGGAGATCCGGTGACCATTTTGATTTTACATTTAGATATTTGGAAACCGCATCAACCATCGTAACAGTGCCGTTAACTTTTCCCTCAAGTGAATAACCTGCAATATGAGGGGAGCCGATAAATGCTTTTTTTAATAATTCTAAATTAATTTCGGGCTCATCTTCCCATACATCAAGTATGCAAGTGGTTTCCTGCTTGCGGAGCATTTCAAGGAGTGCTTTGTTGTCAACAACGGGACCGCGGGAAGCATTTATAAATATTACATCTTCTTTTAGCTTTTTTAAATTATTGCCATCAAATAAGTGAACAGTTTTATCGATGCCTTCGCGGTTTAACGGAACGTGCAGGGTGATGATATCTGCATCATAAATGTTCTCAAGCGGCACGAAATCTGTACTGCCGGTTTCCCTTTGTACCGGCGGATCGTTCTTCATGATTTTCATACCTAAAGTCTCGGCAAGTTTTACTATTTTGCTTCCTATATTTCCCACACCAACGACTCCGATACTTTTATCTTTTAACACCATTTGCTTTTCAACAACCGCTTTTGCTAATGCGGTAAAAACATATTCCGTTACCGCATACGAATTACATCCCTTAGCATCCGCAAAGGCAATATTGTTTTTTCCCAGGTAATCAAAATCAATATGATCCGTTCCGATTGTAGCCGTTCCTACAAACTTAACTTTTGTTTCGTTAAGCAGTGTCTCGCTGACCTTTGTTATTGAGCGTACGATTAAGATATCGCAGTTTTTCAGAATGGAATTCGAAATTTTTCTGCCGTCTATCAAAGTTACATTCCCGAATTGTGAAAATGCCTCCTCAGCAAATGCGATATTTTCGTCAACTATTATGTTCACAGCAAAAACCTTATTGTTAGTCAAATAAACTAATTAAATATTTATTCAATATAAAAAAATAATACGCCTTAAAGTATGAGGCCATGTGAATAGTATCCTCGATCATATTATTGTTTCTTTTTGAAAAATATATGCATTCCCTGCATGATTATATCTGCAGGACTTAACCGGGGACCTAGCCGCATAATTTCGATCTAATTCCAGATCCGGGATTAACGAATTTAGACATTTGATCTATCTGAGCGCATTGCATTTCCAAATCATATATCGAAAATCGTTAATCGGCATTCTTAAATTGAAAAATTACTTTTTGACAGCCAAATAGCTTGAGAATAATATAAATCATATTTATATAATAGAAAAATATTTATGATCCTCTTCCATATTGTTTTTTCAGAAATTAAACTATATTTTGTGAGGAATTTAAAATAAATTTATAACAAGAAAATATGTAGAAAATAACAATTAATAATCTATTCACTTAAAATGAGGGAGTAAACAATGCTAAGCCAATTGCTTCAACCCGAAATTAGAGCTCTGATAGATGAGCGAAAACTTAGCACAATAAAAGAATTATTAAGTGAATGGACTCCCACCGACATTGCCGAATTAATGGGTGAACTTCCCGAAAATGAACAAGCAATAATATTTCGCCTCCTTTCTCACGACCTTGCCACAGATACATTCGAATATCTTGAATTGGAACATCAGCTAAGCTTATTAAAAGCCATGGGCAAAGAAGAGGCTGCTTCCGTGCTTAACGAAATGTCGCCCGATGATCGTACAGCTTTATTAGAAGACCTGCCCAGTTTCGCTGCTAAACAATTAATAATGAATCTATCGGCGGAAGAACGAAAAGTTGCACAGACTTTATTAGGCTATCCCGAAAACAGTGTCGGACGATTGATGACTCCCGATTATATTGCCGTAAATCCGGAATGGACAATCACCGAAACTTTGAATTACGTCAGAGCTCACGGTTCCGACAGCGAAACATTGAATCTAATTTATGTGGTGGATGAAAAAGGAAAATTAATTGACGACATAAGAATAAGAGAAATCTTATTAGCCCCCATAGATTCACGGATGATAGATTTAATGGATGAAAATTACATGGCGTTAAACGTCAACGACGATCAGGAAACGGCCGTGGGGATATTTAAAAAATATGATAGAATTGCATTACCGGTTGTAGATGCATTCGGTGTTTTAATAGGTATTGTAACCGTGGATGATGTCCTTGATGTAGCAGAAGAGGAAGCAACTGAGGATATACATAAAATAGGCGGTACCGAGGCACTGGAAGAATCGTATGCGACAATCTCACTTTTTCAGATGGTTAAAAAAAGAGCCGGATGGTTAAGTATATTATTCGTTGGTGAGATGTTTACAGCCTCGGCTATGTCGTATTTTGAAGGTGAAATCAGCAAAGCGGTTGTACTTGCATTATTCGTTCCATTGATTATTTCGAGCGGCGGTAACTCCGGGTCGCAAGCCGCCACACTTGTTATTCGTGCATTATCATTAGGTGATATTACTTTAAGAGATTGGTGGCACGTTATGAAGCGGGAAATTATTTCAGGTTTATCATTAGGAGCTATTTTAGCCGTCATCGGATTTTTACGCATAACGGTTTGGCAAACGGCTTCGCATGATATGTACGGGCCTCATTGGATATTAATAGCACTCACAGTAAGCTGCTCACTTATCGGTGTTGTGACCTGGGGAACATTAATGGGTTCGATGCTTCCTATAATTTTAAAAAAATTAGGTTTCGATCCAGCAACATCATCTGCTCCTTTTGTTGCAACCTTGGTCGATGTAACGGGGTTAATAATTTATTTTACAGTTGCGTTAATTATTTTAAGCGGAACGCTTTTATAGTGGTTGAAATTTTCTTAGAAAATATTAATATTATTATTTAAATTATTTTAAACCTTGCAGATTTAAAGTAAAAAAATCGGCATTTGATGAAAACGGATTTACAACTGTAATATCCTGCGTTATGCAAAATATCTAAAATTTTATTTTACGTCATTTCGAGTTTAGCCGCATCTTTCGGGATTCGGAATTACGTTTTGCATTATTTTTCATATCAAGACTCGATAATGATTCCAATCGGCACAAGGTTCAGTTTGATTAAAGTGTAACTTTTCTTAACAAAACGTTTAATCTGAAACTTTTTGAGAAATATATCCCTAATATCTCTAATTAATAGCTTTGTATCACAGCATGCGGACTAATTTTAAATAATATTGCTAAGTAATTTTATTATTTAATTTTAGAAACTTATTATCACACGGCGAGTGCATAGGTTATTTAATCTGCTGTTTAAGTTTTAATGGGTCGATTATAAGCAGGCTCGTATATAATTTTTTTCTGTATTGAGCCATAATGTGACTTACGTGGCGAAGCTGTGTTAAATTTTATTTTGAGACTAAAGTGTAATTTTCAAGTTGCCTTTCTAAAAATGTGTGTGACAGCGGGGAAGATTTATTTTGCGTTCTATAAAATAAATAATTAATGGAGGGAAATGTTGCGTATGATGAATAAATAGATAAAAAATTTCATATATATAGAGAGATTAGATGGTTAAAACTTCTTATATTTAGTCACTTAATTATTAATAATACAAAATCGTTTCTTAAAAATAATCTGAAACTCCAAAGCACATGAAAATTATTTCTGTTGTAGGCGCCCGACCAAATTTTATGAAAGTAGCGCCAATTCACAAAGCATTCCAGCATTATAATCAGCAAAGATTAGGCGGAAATAATCACAATCCCGAAACGGAAATTACTCATCTCATCTGTCATACCGGACAGCATTACGATGAGAAGATGTCGAAAGTTTTTTTCGAAGATCTTGAATTACCTGTACCGAATTTCTATTTAGGTGTAGGATCAAGCTCCCATGCCCAGCAGAGTGCTATGATTATGATAGAATTCGAAAAAGTACTTCTTGATGAAAAACCGGATTTACTGATTGTTGTAGGAGATGTGAATTCAACAATTGCCTGTAGTCTTGTGGCATCTAAATTAAATATAAAGGTTGCACATGTTGAAGCAGGATTAAGAAGTTATGACAGATCCATGCCGGAAGAAATAAACCGTCTTCTTACGGATTCAATTTCCGATTATCTTTTTGTGACCGAAAGAAGCGGTTTGGAAAACCTTGAACGTGAGGGTATTCCTTCTAAAAAAGTTTTTTTTACCGGTAATGTAATGATTGATAGTTTGGTTCACTATCTTCCCAAAGCAGCTAAATCAAATATTCTTAGAAAATTAAAAATAAATGATTCAAAGTTTATACTATTAACTTTGCATCGTCCCGCAAATGTTGACTCACAGCAGTTTCTTGAGCAGCTCGTATCCTTTCTAAATAACTTATCCGAAAAGAGACCTATCATTTTCCCAATACACCCAAGAACAAATAAAAATTTACAAGAACATAACTTGATCTCCAAGCTGTCGGAAAATGTGTTGTTAACCGATCCAATCGGTTATATCGATTTTTTATGCCTTACTAAAAATGCTGAACTTATTATTACTGACAGCGGCGGGATTCAAGAAGAAAGTACATATCTTGGTGTGCAGTGCATTACTGTAAGAGATAATACAGAGCGCCCGGTTACAGTAGATGTAGGTACTAATCAACTTATTGGAACGGAGCTTAATAATGTTGAAGCAGCTGCAATGAGTATTCTTGACGGATATAAGAAAAAGGGGAGTATACCGGAATTGTGGGACGGAAAAGCAGCGGAAAGAATAGTGGACATTTTAGTGCGTGAGATGGTGCCGGAAGGTAAAAGAGTGAATTAGAAATTATAAATTATTAAAGACCGGGAAATGTGCAATCAGTGATAAGGTAATTGGAAAAACCGTAATGCACGAGAGCTATTAAGCATTTGACTTTACATTGAGAAATTTGAAATTTACATAACAAAAAATAATAAAACAATTAGATTGTGCTCTAATATTTTTAGAGTGGATTCATAAATGATTCTATTGTCTAATTATTGAACTTTTCTTTAAATAACTTCCTAAAATATAGGAGGACCTTTGATTATGCAGTTACTTGATAAAATTGAAAACAAAAAAGTTACTATCGGTATAATCGGGCTCGGTTATGTAGGCCTTCCGCTTGCAGTCGAATTCGGGAAACAATATAGGGTAATCGGATTTGATATAAATTCTAAAAGGATAAAAGAATTATCCGAAGGCAAAGACAAAACTTTAGAAACCACACCCGAAGAATTATCCGAAGCAAAGCATCTCGATTTTACATCCAGGTTAGATGATTTAGAGGAAGCGGATATTTATGTAGTTACCGTTCCAACTCCCATTGATGATTATAAAATACCCGATTTAACCCCGCTTCTGAAAGCAAGTGAAACAGTGGGAAAAGTTCTGAAAAAAGATAACGTGGTTGTTTATGAATCTACGGTATATCCCGGATGTACCGAAGATGACTGTGTACCTGTTTTAGAAAAGTTCAGCGGATTAAAATTTAATAAAGATTTTTATTGCGGGTACAGCCCGGAAAGAATAAATCCCGGCGACAAAGAGCACCGTGTATCCTCAATCAAAAAAATAGTCAGCGGCAGCACTCCTGAAATTGCATCAGGATTGGATTCATTATATAAAAGTATAATAAAAGCCGGCACTCATCTTGCCACTTCAATAAAGGTAGCCGAAGCTGCAAAAGTAATTGAGAATACTCAGCGCGATATAAACATAGCGTTTGTAAATGAGCTGGCGAAACTTTTTGACACAATGGGTATAGATACACTGGATGTGCTTGAAGCGGCAGGAACAAAGTGGAACTTTCTACCTTTCAGGCCGGGCCTTGTCGGCGGTCATTGTATTGGGGTTGACCCGTATTATTTAACGCATAAAGCCGTTCAGGTAGGGTATCACCCGGAAATAATTTTAGCCGGAAGAAGAATAAATGATAGGATGGGTGCATTCGTTGCAAATGAGCTCGTGAAGCTGATGATTAAAAAAGAGCATAAAATTAATAATTCTAAAGTACTGGTGCTCGGTATTACCTTCAAGGAAAACTGTCCGGACATAAGAAATTCGAGAGTAATAGACATTATTCACGAATTGAGCGAATACGGGTGCAATGTTGATGTGTATGATCCCTGGGCAGATAAGGGGGATGTTAAAGAAGAATATGGGATTGATATATTGTCCGATTTGAGTGAAGTTCATGATAAAAATTATTCAGGTATAATGTTGGCAGTGGCGCATGATCAGTTTAAAAAGATGGACTATTCTGCACTGCGTTTAAACGGAGCTGTCGTTTATGATGTTAAAGGAGTATTGAAAAGAGAATTGGTTGATAACAGGCTTTAATTAATTATCGGAATCTCATTTCTTTATTTAATTAGTAAAGAAAAATTAAACGATTATTTTGAGCTGTGTAATTCCGGTTCAAGGCGGGAATGACAACTACCTTGAAATGAATTTGAAATCTTCTAAAAAATAATAATAGGAAAAAAAGAGTGAGTTTAAAATTTTTAATCACAGGTGGCGCAGGGTTTATCGGTTCAAACATTGCTGAATTTCTCTTAACGGAAGGGCACAAAGTACGGGTGATTGACAACTTCAGTACCGGTAAGAAAGAAAACATAGCCGGGTTCGAAAAGGATATCGAACTAATTGACGGCGACATACGTGATTTCAATACGGTGACTAATGCTGTAAAAGACATTGAAATAATATTGCACCAGGCGGCTTTACCTTCAGTTCCGCGTTCAATTTCCGACCCGGTCACTTCAAATGAAGTGAATGTTACAGGCACACTAAATATCCTGGAAGCTGCCAGGAAAAGCGAGGTGCAGAGAGTTGTTTCTGCCAGTTCCTCATCCGTGTACGGCGATACTCCCGAACTGCCCAAACACGAAGGAATGACACCTAACCCGCTTTCACCTTACGCCGTAACAAAATTAACCGGCGAAAAATATAGCCGGGTGTTTGCTAATATTTACGGACTTGAAACAATCTGCCTGAGATATTTTAATGTGTTCGGACCGCACCAGGATCCCGATTCACAATATTCGGCTGTTATACCAAAATTTATAAAAGCAATTCTTGAAGGCAAGCAGCCTGTAATTTACGGAGACGGTGAACAGAGCCGGGATTTCACATACATTACCAATGTTATTAAAGCAAATTATCTTGCAGCTACCGCAGATATAAAGGAATTCGGATTAGCTGTAAACTGTGCTTGTCATGAAAGAATCACGCTTAACCAGTTAGTGGATTCAATAAATGAAATATTGCACAGTGAAATTCTTCCGATTTTCAATGAGCCTAGAAAAGGTGACATTAAACATTCATTTGCAGATATTGCTCTAGCGGAAAAAACTTTCGGATACCGGCCGGACATTACTTTTAAAGAGGGACTGCAAAAGACAGTGGAATATTTTAGAGGCAAAATGTTTAGTAAACTAAAATACTAAGCTTGGATGTTTCTATATGGATGTTGGCAATAAATATGTATACTTTGATGTTTATAAGATTGATCCCTTGTATATTAAAGTTTGAATAATATTGATTACGGGGGAACAGGTCACAATTATCATTAGCATATACTTAATGAATTGTATACTTGGTTGGTGAAAGATAATTTTTTATAAAGATGTACATATTATGTAAGCCCAATATTTCTCTGCGATAATTTGACCTCTATAAGATCAGTATATATCCATACCGAATTATACCGGAAAATAATTTATTTGTAGATTAGTTGTCATTGAGGCGGTATTTTAAAAGGGGATTTGCTTATAAGTTTAGGGGAAAAACCGATTTGAAAATATTGTAGACATTTTGGAAAATCTTGAGTGCTACAATTATCATGTCAATCATCCAATAGGTATTATTAGATGAGTTCACTATAAAAAGTTCAGAGGCACCATTCTGAATGAAGTGAAGAATCTCAAAAAGTTCAAGTTGTTAAAGATAACGGAGAACGCAGTTCAGCGAAAGTAAGATAGAAATCAATAAAGGTAAAAAATAAGTGCTTTGTTTCAGCATCAATGAAAATTTAGATAATTGACAATAATAAGTAATAGCAATAAATTTAATATTATCCGCTGATTTAATATTAACCCGCTTCATTTAAAGTCTTCATAGAGCTAAAATCAGATTATCTTTTATCCCGTATTGCTTTGAAAAGTTTTACATTTTAAAATATTCTATACATCCTTCATTATGTGACTCACGTGGCGAAGCTGTATAAAAGTGAAATTAAAAAAATTATCAGGCCAAAACTATTAGGCAATTAATAATTAATAATTTAACAATCCAAGAATAAAGCAATTTAATTTAACCATGAAAAACTTTGCACTAACCGGCGCTGCCGGATACATCGCCCCCAGACATTTGAAAGCAATTAAAGACACCGGCAACACTCTTGTAGCTGCCGTAGACCCGCATGATTCTGTAGGTATTTTAGACAGTTTTTTCCCCGAAACTAGTTTTTTTAGTGAGTTTGAAAGATTCGACAGGCATCTTGAAAAATTACGAAGGGAACCGGAAGAAAATCATATAAATTATCTAACGATTTGTTCACCGAATAACCTGCATGATGCACATATAAGATTGGCATTGCGTATTGGTGCGGATGCAATTTGTGAAAAACCGTTAGTGCTCAACCCCTGGAACCTGGATGCTCTGGAAGAACTTGAGGAAGAATACGGCAAAAAAGTTTACACAATACTCCAATTACGCGTGCACCCTTCTTTATTAGCTCTGAAGAAAAAATTAGAGAGCAGCAGCAACGGCAAAAGACATAATGTATCCTTAACATATATAACTTCACGCGGACTATGGTACGACCACTCATGGAAATCAGTAATTGAAAAGTCCGGGGGTATTGCAACTAATATCGGTGTACATTTTTTCGATATGCTGATGTGGCTGTTTGGTGATGTACAAAAAAGTGAGGTGCATTTATCTGAACCTAAAAGAATGAGCGGTGCTCTTGAATTGCAGAATGCTGATGTTGCATGGTTTTTGTCAACTGATAGAACTAATCTGCCGAAGGAAGCTGTAGATGCCGGTAAACCCACATTCCGGTCTATTTTGGTTGACGGTGAAGAAGTACAGTTTAGCGATGGTTTCACGGATTTGCACACAAAAGTATATGAAGAAACTTTAGCCGGAAACGGATTTACTATTGCAGATGCACGACCGTCAATAAAATTGGTGCATGATATTCGGAATGCACATTTAAGTAAATTGAACGGAAATGTACATGCTTTTATGAAAGATTATAAAAAAAGCTTAAGCCGTTACCAACTATGAAATTTAAAATCGTTAATAATTAACCTTTGATTAAAAGGTAAGCTTTTAAATTACATGGTATGGTTATATATGCTTAGTGGATACTTTAAGGGCAAAGCGATAAATCTTTCTTATGTTTTACTTTGGAATTTCGTTTAAGGAGACTTTTTTAGTAAAATATAAATTTGTAGTTACCTGATAAGTTTCTATGATAATTGTGTTTTCCAATGTGAAAAGGCAAATCATAATAATTAAAGAATAAACTGAATTTGCTTGCACATATAATTGCGGCAGATTTTAATGATCGCCGGGATTTTTATTCGGACATAGGTAATATACTTTATAACCACAAGATCATTAACGAAGATGATAAAGAAATTTTGAACCGGGTGGCCGGATTCAGAAATAGATTAACCCATGAATATTTAACGCTTGATTACGATATTATGATTGATATTGTTAATAATCATTTATCGGATTTTACGAGGCTTTTAAGCATTATTAAAAAATATTGTAATATTTAAGTTTGTGGTTTGGGGTTTGTGGGATAAGGATGTAGACACGGATTGCACGGATTGAAAGATCGGGTGATTGGTTGAATGGATGATTGAATGTATGGATATATGCTTGCTTTACCGCGGCAGCGGTTGAATGTTTGTAGAAAAAAAAAGAAAAGCTGAGAAAACCACGGATGTGGTTTAATGTTTGATTTCAATTAGGTCAATAAATATTTTTCTTAATATTAGCAGATGGCATGAAGCGGTTCATGCCATCCTGGAAATAGAAAAGGCGTCATAGATCCGCCTTCCTTTTAATTAACCGGTGAATGTATTTGAGTTGTGCACAACTTTACCTTCACCGTCTAGAGTAAGCAATGCCAGGAATGGTTTCTTATCCTGGTAAATTGCAATAACCTGAGCTTCAATATCCGATAATGACATATTGAAGGTTAACGCGGTATCCGTTACCAACGATTGCGAATTTGAAGCCAGCGATATAAAGAAATTAGGAGCCGAGTTTTCGTCGGAAGGATTATCCAGATACAAAACTGCTGCTAAAATAACGGAAGTTTCGTTATTTATATCTATTATATCGTTGTTCCCTATTGCATCAACATTTACCGCAATTGAATCGGCATTGAATGTAACCGAAGGATTGTTTACATCAAAACCTCTAACGGGCGACATGTAAATTAATCCAGGGATTGAATCCGGATCGATGAAATCATAATTGAATTTTACCATGTAATTGAACGGTGAAAAACCTTCCGGTGCTTTGGCTTTCCATTGTTCGCTTAACTGCGGTATTGAATTTATTGATTTTGCAAGCTGAACGGACAATTTGAATTTCGATCTTCTTGCAAGAACTTTCGGATCATTAGTAGGTTTAGGCGATTTTGGCCTGGATGAGATAATGTTTTTACCATTACGTTGACGAAAAACTAAGTCGCCAATTGTTCCGCTTAATTTGCCTATTACTTGTTTATTTAAAGTTGCCATTTTTAAGATTCTCCTTTGAATTTGAAATAGAAAATATATTTTGATTTTTAGTAATGAGGGTTCTATTATTTGATTAAAGGAACCCTATCCCGCACCCCCGTCTGAGAACGGACAGGCCGCGTCAAAGACGGACAAGCTTCTCCTGCGAAGCTAAAAGCTTGTAAGTGTTCTTAACATTAGTATTTGTTTTGTTAACATTTTAAGAAGATACTAATGTATATAAACACTTATGAAAATAGATTATTCGGGGGAGGGCGCGGGCCGGTACATCTTAATATGTTTGTATAGTTTTGTATCGCCGGCTCTGCGGGTTTATAGCGAGAGCAATGCGAAAGATTAGCGAGAGATATTATTTGAATTAAAATTAAGATTAAGATTAAAATCATTTTTTTACCATTTAATTGAAATCTATCCTTAGATACTATTCAACTTTAATTAATTGAGAAAAGGAGGGAATAAAAATTTTTAGAGGATTTTTCGGAAAATTTATATTTTGATGAGTATATAGTAGTAAATAACCATAACCCTTAATTAAATAGGTAGATAATGGAATTTAAGATTTCAACCGAAAGCCTCGCAAAAACACTCTTTGAAATATTTGAAGAAATTGAAGATGATGATATTAAAAGATGGATCGGGTTTGCCGACAAAAGATTATTATTAAAATTTCCGCGCGGAAAACAATGTGCTTACAGCGCTGTTGACGTTGTTAAAGAAGTTATAACTGATGTATTAGGCGGCAACCGAAATTGGGATATCAAAAAGGTACCCAATATAAACACTTTTATGTTTAACCAGATACGCAGTAAGATATGGAATATTGTCAGGAAACGTAAAAGAATAGTTGATTTAACATCAATAAAAAAGCGTAAAAAGGAAGACGAAGACACAGACCCCGCTAGCGATTTTATTGATAACAACTATTGCACGGAGAAAGATGAAATATTAACCGACTTTGAAAATAAAGACCTGGTTAAAAAATGCTATGAAGTTGTACAGGAAGATGATGAAGCTTACCTGGTTTTATGCGATATGCATAAAGATATGACCAATAAAGAAATTGCAGAAGATTTGGGGGTAACGGTTGAAGAAGTACTTAAAATTAAAAAACGCATTAAATATAGAACTAATAAAGAATTATTAAAGTACTATAAATAGGCGGCTTAGTCAATCATTAATAAAGGGACACAAGTATATGAAAAATTATTTGAGCGAACTGATCGCTCTTTGGGTAGATCCAACGTTGGAAGACAGGGAAACGTTGGATATCTACTTTTCCGAAAGGAATATTGATATTGAGAGGGCGACAGAAGAAATAAAAGAACTAATTAAAGAAAAAAAAACAGAGTTTGAACAAAAAGTAGAAAAAGAACATCTTAATTCTTTATAGATTTTAATTGTTTGTATTATTAAAAACTTTTTTGGGGACGGATATAGCGAAAATAAATTTTATCTTTGGCATTTTTGAATGAGCATTTAGATTAGAACTTGTCTTATAAGTTTGCATTTTAATTATTAAACATAACTGAAATAACCTGGATTAAGGTATTAACTTGACCGCAACACAGACCCGGTTGTGGAGATGTTTATTTTATTCTACAAATATTTGATGGCTGCGCTGTTGTTTAGGAGATAAGAAACAAGAGATAAGAAAACAATATAGAATAAAAGCGGCAGCGGTTTAATATTAATTCTTTTATAGGGATAAACTCAATCTAAATCCATGCCCGACTTGGGCGCGGCCTCTCTTAGAAAGAGAGGGACTTGTTGTCACTAAAACTTCAATATGAAATATTTTTATCGGAATATTATCAATAAAGCAAACAATAAATTTGTTGCTGTTCGACTTTAGCCAAGGGAAGGCAACACACCCCCGGCCCCTCTCAAGAGGGGAGAATAAAGACGGCTTTAGCCGCATTTATAGGAATGATGGAAAAGTGGGATATTGGAATTAGCGGATTGAAAGATCAAAAGATTGAATGAATGTATTATTGTATGTTTTCAATAGTAACCGCGGCAGCGGTTGAATGTTTGTAGAAAAAAAGAGAAAAGTTGAGAAAACCACGGACGTGGTTTAATGTTTGAAATTATTGAATATATGAAATGCTTAGAAAAATGTCTGAATATTGAATGACAAAAAAGGCATAGTAACACAGAGTTTCACAAAGAAGACACAAAGCACCACGGAGAGATTACTGATTGTTTAAGGGTTAATGGGATTAAATGGTCCATGCCATCCTGGAAAAATATTTATAATAAAGATTTTATTTGCGATTTTGTGTCTCTGCCGTGTATTTGCTGACCAATATATTCTAGTTGCTATCTGATAGAAACAATTATCCATTCAGCCAATCTAATATCCCTTTTTTCTCCGAAGTCTTCAACATTGCTTACGGTGGAAATGCAACAGAAAGGTTTAAGAGAATCTGCTTAGTGGTACTTTTATAATGTAAAAAATCATTAAATATTTTGTAAATTTTGATTTATTTTAATAGAACATTGTGAATGGAAAACATAACCGAAATAAAACCGCACGATAGTTTATTTAACCTAAAGCTGAAGGAAATTTGGCGCTACCGTGATTTACTTGGTTTATTTATACATAGGGAAATAGTTGTTGTTTATAAGCAAACTATTTTAGGGCCATTATGGTATCTTATACAGCCGGTTTTAACTACATTAATGTTTACGGTTGTTTTTGGAAGAATAGCTAAAATTTCCACTGACGGAATACCCCAAATTTTATTTTATCTTGCCGGTGTAACCGCATGGAATTATTTTGCAGAAAGCTTGAGAACAAATTCCGACAACTTTACAAAGAATGCCGCACTATATCAAAAAATTTATTTCCCTAGAATTGTTTTGCCTCTTGCGGTAACAGCTAGCGGTTTGTTGAAATTTTTAATACAGTTTCTTTTGTTTGCCGCTGTTTTGGCTTATTATATTTTTTCAGGTGCGGCTGTCCATCCTAACTTGTATATCTTACTGTTACCGGTATATGTATTAATTACGGCGGGTTTAGGGCTCTCTTTCGGTTTAATTATTTCCGCATTAACCGCTAAATACCGCGACTTAAAATTCTTGGTACAGTTTGGGGTGCAGTTATGGATGTACGCTACACCTATCATTTACCCCATTTCAACTATACCGCACAAGTACAGGTGGATTGTAATGTTAAATCCCATGACATCCATACTAGAAGCTTTTAAATATTCTTTTCTCGGTGCGGGAGATTTTTCTGTAGGCGGGTTACTTTACAGCGGCGGTTTTATGCTAATTGTTTTCTTATTTGGATTATTAATTTTTAATAAAACAGAGAAAAATTTTATTGACACGGTCTAATAAATAAGCCGGAACAATTTATCAATTAAACAATGAAGCAAGCTAATAGTGTGCATAGGTAAAGATATCTTTCGATATATCTATAAATTTATCAAAATTTTTTAATTTTTCAATCATGTAATCTTGTAATTTTATTATGTCAGATATAGCAATTAAAATAGAAAATTTATCCAAACAATACAGGCTCGGGCTTGTAAGCACCGGGACAATTAGTCACGATTTAAAACGTAGATGGTACTTAATGAGAGGGAAAGAAGACCCTTACTTAAAAATTGGAGCAACTAACGAAAGAGATAAAAAAGGTGATGATGAGTATGTTTGGGCATTACGAGATATTAATTTTGAAGTTAAAAAAGGAGAAGTTCTAGGAATAATCGGGAAAAACGGAGCCGGCAAATCTACTTTATTAAAGATATTATCAAGAGTAACAGGGCCGACAACCGGCAGTATTAAATATAAAGGAAGAATCGGAGCATTGCTTGAAGTTGGAACGGGTTTTCACCCCGAATTAACCGGCAAAGAAAATATATACCTAAACGGTGCAATACTTGGAATGACAAGAAATGAAATTAAATTAAAATTTGATGAAATAGTAGATTTTTCAGGTTGTGCCCGGTATGTAGATACACCTGTAAAAAGATATTCTTCCGGTATGGTAGTGAGGTTAGGCTTTGCAGTTGCAGCATTCTTAGAGCCGGAAATATTAGTTGTTGATGAAGTACTGGCGGTAGGCGATGCCGAGTTTCAAAAAAAAGCAGTTGGGAAAATGCAGGATGTAAGCCGAAATGATGGAAGAACTGTTTTATTTGTTAGTCATAATAT
>CAVVVS010000066.1:0-49008 GCA_963751355.1 uncultured Ignavibacteriales bacterium
GTCGGATTGCTTTCTGGGTCCGGCAAAAGCACCCTGATGAATATTCTGGGGGGGACTCATTCACCGAGCGGCGGTTCCGTCCGGATTGGCGGCGAGGAAATCGGCCGGCTTTCGTCCACCGATCTGGCGCGTTTCCGCGCCGAGAAAATCGGCTTCGTCTTCCAGCAGTTTCATCTGGTGCCTTACCTCACGGCGCTTGAAAACGTGATGCTGGCCCAGTATTTCCACAGCCTGGCGGAAGAATCGGAGGCGCGCGAAGCGCTGGTGAGGGTGGGCCTGGGCGATCGCGTCCATCACCTGCCCTCGCAGTTGTCCGGCGGCGAGCAGCAGCGGGTATGCGTCGCGCGCGCGCTGATCAACCAGCCCGACCTGATAATGCCAGTGAAAATGCCACGCCGTATGCAGCAAGATTATAGACCGGGTTTGACATCCTTGCAATAATCGCCGAAAGAAACGGACCTTCTACCGACATCATAAGCCAGGTGGCAGCCAGGGGAACCCAGAAATAAAAAACTTTTTTTAAGGTTAATTCTTCGGTTTTAATAATCATTTAAAAATGTAATTTATCCTATAATTATCCCCGGTGGGAAATAAAAGCCGTTTTTACCACGGCATAAATAGCATCAGCATAAAAATACCTTAAAGCAGACAAAAGAATAATTGCCGATACTTTGTTACCATCACGTGAAGTATATATAATTGATTTAAATATTCTTATTCGGTTTACCAAAAGACTTTATATTACCGGATTAATTATAGCTATATTTTTAATTTATAAGAAGTATTGGAATAAATACTTGTAATCTGAGTTAGTAAAGCAAAATTCAATGTGAACATACCAAATTAGAACGGACAATATTTTTATCGGGATTATTACCTTGTTATTCCGTATTTTAAAAGGTTAGTTATAAAATTTATAAATCAAAGCAGGAATATGAAGAAATTTAAATTTATAATTATTATTTCGGTAATTTCAAGCACTCTAATTTTTGCTCAAAAGTCTGTAACAAAGCATGATACGGTAACAACTGCCGACGGTTTAAAATATATAGTTCTAAATGAAGGCAACGGTAAAAAAGCCGAACCCGGGATGGAAGTTGAGGTAAACTATACCGGATATTTACCGGATGGGAAAATATTTGATTCTTCTTATAAAAGAGGAGAGCCCATCGATTTTATATTAGGACAGGGAAAAGTTATTAAAGGCTGGGATGAAGGGATAGCCTTGATGTGCGTAGGAGATAAATTTAGATTAATAATTCCGCCCGACCTGGCTTATGGAAAGAACGGTGCAGGAAATGTGATCCCTCCCAATGCCACTTTAATTTTTGATACGGAATTAATGAGTGTGGAAAAGGCAAAATATCCGGTTGCCGATACAATCCTGGTTACAATTTTTGAAAAAGGGATCGATGCGGCAATTAAACAATACCATGAGTTGTATAAAACTAAAAGAGATGAGTATAACTTTAAAGAATCGCAATTAAATACGCTTGGTTATAGGCTTTTAAACGGTAATATGATGAAACAGGCTTTAAAGATTTTCAAATTGAATGCAAAGATGTATCCTAAGTCCGCAAATGTATACGATAGCCTGGGTGAGTATTATATGGTTAACAAAAATAAAAATCTTGCTCTCGAAAATTATAAAAAATCACTTTCACTTAATCCGGATAATGAGAGAGCGAAAGAAATGGTTAAAAAATTGGAATCTAAATAATTCTTCATTTTTAATAACACAATTAATCAGTTTTGTTTAATATGTTATGTGCGTAGTTTGTAAACCATGTGACATTATATAAACAATATTAGCCCGGATATGTTTATATTTGGACGGGTAATAGATTATGAGGCTTGACCGGCTAATAAACTCACCGAATCATATTAAATAAGTCGAATTTTAAAGATAATTTAGTTGAATTATTAAATTTGATGATTCTGTAATAGAGAAAATAAGAATATAATTTTTAAACAAACAGAAAATAAAAACTTGGTACGAAAACTAATAAAAAAAGTGATTGATTCTCTTACTAGAACTAAATCCGTAAAGCAAGAGAAAAATGATTCGTGGGAAAAGCGAAAAGCGGAATTATTAAACAAAGCCCGGAACCTTGAGGATAAAACGAACGATTTAAAGGTGCCGGCAACTAAAAAAAATGAAGTGCGAAAACAAACACCCCGTAAAAATAATTCACATAAAAAAGGTCCGCACAAAAATAAAAATGTATCTAAAAATGTAAACCCAAAACCGGCTCAACAGCGCAAACCGGAAGCGAAGAAAAAACGTAAGCCCGGTAAAAAAAAATTGAACCCAACCAATTGGGATCCAAAGGAATTTAATGTTGAACCAATTGAAGGTAAGCTCCGTTTCCACGATTTAGATTTAAGCGAAGAGTTGATGCACGCAATTTATGATCTCGGGTTTAAATATTGTACACCTATTCAGCAAGAAATTATAAAAAGCACTTTAAGCGGTAAGGATGCGATGGGCAGAGCCCAAACCGGGACAGGCAAGACTGCTGCTTTTCTTATTGCAATATTAGACAGATTTCAAAAAAATCCTATAAGCGAACAGCGGAAAAATGCCTCACCTCGAGCATTAATAATAGCTCCTACTCGTGAACTGGTAATGCAAATAACAAACGATGCTAAAAAATTATCGAAATACCTTCCCGTACAAATACTTTCGGTATTCGGAGGGATGAATTATAAAAAACAAAGAAGTATCCTTTCGAGCACTGTAATAGACATAATCGTAGCTACTCCCGGAAGACTTTTAGACTTTCACAAGAAAAGGGGATTATTCCTGAATAAAGTTGAGATACTAGTCATTGATGAAGCTGACCGGATGCTGGATATGGGATTTATTCCTGATGTTAGAAACATCATTCGCGCTACTCCTCCCAAAGGAAAAAGGCAAACGTTGTTTTTCAGTGCAACACTGACGTCCGATATCAAACGATTAGCGTCTTACTGGACTAACGATGCTGTCCATGTAGATATCGACCCCGGGCAGGTAGCCGTTAATTCCGTTGAGCAAATAGTCTATATTGTTTCGAATGATGAAAAATTTCGAGTACTTTATAATATCCTTAACCAAAAAAAACTGGAAAAGGTTTTGGTGTTTACAAACAGAAGGGACGAGACTCGAGAACTGGAAACTCTTCTTAATCGCTTTAATATAAACTGTGCGGTATTATCAGGAGACGTTGAACAAAGGAAACGGATTAGTACCTTGAAGGATTTTAAAGAAGGTAAAATCAGAGTGCTGGTTGCTACAGATGTTGCAGGGAGGGGAATCCATGTTGAAGGTATCAGTCATGTTATTAATTATACACTTCCTGAAGATGCAGAGGATTATGTTCATAGGATAGGCAGAACCGGGAGAGCCGGTGCATTGGGTATTTCAATAAGTTTTGCAAGTGAAGATGATTCTTTTCAGATACCTTCGATCGAGAAATATATCGGAAATGAATTAAGCTGTGTGTATCCCGATGATGATCTGTTAAAACCGGTTCCGGAAAAATTGAATGTTAAAAATAACAAATCGAATAATTAGAGATTATTAAAATAAATCAATTTTAAATACTATTCGTTTTAATAACTTCGTAAAAAAACTCCGAATGTGTTAAGAGGAAGTCCGCAAAAGTAATAATATTAATTTGATAAATTGTGTAACGGAATGCTGGCCACCCACAAAGCCTTAGGCGCGATATGTTTGACTAAAGCAACATCATTTCACAACATGTAACTCCATGAATTTTAATGATGCCGGTTTGGTGATTTTTTAGGAAGATATATTTAGAACTAAATGTTCCATGAGTTCAAATTCCGGTGGGAACGTGATATAAAAAGTTATTTTGGACAGATATAGAATCTTAACAAATTATTTATTTAGGAATTTTTGGCAGGTCACCTTCTTTATTTTTTTATTGTGTTTTTTAAAGCTCAGCCCAAGTAAACCTTTAGGTTTTTGCTTCTTGTAGTATGCCGTAACTTTCTTAAAGCGGTTTCTTTTATTTGGCGCACTCGTTCTCTGGTAAGATTGAAACGTTCCCCTATTTCTTCAAGGGTAGCTGAATGCTCTCCATTTATACCGAAATATAACCTTAGTATTTCAGCTTCTCTTTCGGTTAATGTAGCGAGTACATCATTGATTTCCCGTTTAAGGGATTCATCCATAAGCTGATAATCAGGTGAAGGCTGTATAACGTTGGGTATTACATCAAGCAGGCTGTTTTTACTATCTTCGCCATGCATTAATGGAGCATCCATAGAAACATGCCTTCCGGCTATTTGAAGAGTATAAGCTACCTCCTCCACATCCATGTCCAGTTGTTTTGCAAGTTCATTGGCGCTTGGTTTGCGTTCATACTCTTGCTCAAGTTCTCTTCCTGCTTTACCGAGTTTGTTTAGTGCTCCTACTCTGTTCAAAGGTAAACGCACAATCCTGGATTGTTCAGCAATAGCCTGCATGATGGACTGTCTTATCCACCAAACTGCGTACGAGATAAATTTAAATCCCCTCGTTTCGTCGAACCTTTTTCCGGCTTTAATTAATCCTAAGTTACCTTCGTTAATTAAATCCTCGAGCGAGAGACCTTGGTTTTGAAACTGTTTTGCAACACTAACGACAAATCGTAAATTGGCTTTTGTTAGTCTTTCAAGAGCCGCTTGATCGCCTTTTTTAATTCTTTTTGCTAATTCAATTTCTTCTTCAGGGGTTAATAAATCTACTTTCCCGATTTCTTGCAAATATTGATCTAAAGATTTACTCTCACGATTAGTAAATTGCTTTGTTATTTTCAATTATTTTGTTCTCCTTGATAGATACCAATAACGTATATTGAATTAAATATAGCCTGCCTTTTATTGTCAATTCTTTAGATAATAAGCCATTTGAGCATAAAAATAATTAGTCCTATTTTTCACCAGACAATTGAATTAATGGATTTCCCAAAGTAAAAGTTAACAGATTGGTCGGTGAGCGAAATGACCGATACTAATTAACAATAGCAATATAACGAAATTTTAAATGCTAAAGTACAAATAAAAGTGCTCCATACCACTTTTATTTTCAGGTTATTATCCATGGAGGTTATCATGTTGAAATATGTGACTGCCTATATATTGTTAGCTGCATTCACAATTAACAGTAATTTATTTGCTCAAAGTAAAAATACTGTCAACCCGAAAACAATATTATCGGTTATAAATATGTAGCAAAAGTTTTGGAACAATCAAGATATTAAAGGTTCATGGAAGGTTATTTGAAATCCGATTCTTTAATATTCATTGGGAAAAGCAGGATTCATTACGGGTAGAAAGAAACATTTGAAAATTACAAAAATAGTTATCCAGACAAAGCGGCGATGGGTAAATTGATTTTAAAAGTAATTTCATTAAAACAATTGGATCCCAATACTGCGTTTATGATTGGGAGATGAATACTAAAAAGGAAAAAGGATAGTATCTCCGGTTACCTTTCGCTGCTGTGGGAAAAGAAAGACGGGAATTGGGTTATTGTCGTCGATCATTCTTCTTGATCTAAAAGTCATTTCCTATTGTCAATATGGTGTGATCTGTGATAAGTGACGTATTTTAGAAGATGAATATTTCTGTGGGATTAATATATTTATAAAATTATTTTTCAACCATTATTCTCAATAGTATTATAAATCCATATTTAAATGAAAATCCCCTTACTATCGGTATTTATTTTTGTACTCTCTTTCTGTTCCGTTCGGGGAATGAATCAGCATAATAAAAAGCATACCAAAGTCACCGCGCAGTCCAGTTCAGATCAAAATACGACCATGAAATACAACCATTCGTTATCTGATTCCAAAATACTTGAGCGAAGTATCCTTCATATACCAAAAGATTATTATTTGTTTTATAAAGAGGATCTATCTAAATCAAAAATACCTGCTTATTTAGCTATTACTGCTTTAACCGGCGCTTTAATGACTGTTGATGAAAAGGGATGGGAATATAACAGATCAATGTATGAACGATCACCCATATTTCATAGAATAAACGATTTATCTGTCACTCTCGGCGAGGGTAAATATCATTTATTATTGGCGGGTTTATTTTCAGTTTATGGAATTTTGGGAAGTAACACGAAATATTTAAAAACAGGCAGTAATATATTAGAGACATTTCTGGCTTCCGGTATATGTGTACAGCTACTGAAGCACCTATCGGGACGTGAAAGTCCAATCCTTTCCACGGTAAGCGGGGGGAGATGGCGGATTCTACCGAATTTGGATAAGTATAATGATATTCAGCCAAAATATTATTCATTCCCGTCGGGTCATATGGCATCCGCAACGGCAACCCTTACCGTTATTGCTAATAACTTTCCTCAATTAAAATGGATCAAACCGGTTGGGTATTCGTTACTCGCTTTATTAGGAGTAGGCTTGGTTAGTCATGGTATGCATTGGTATAGCGATCTGCCTTTGGGATTTTTTATTGGTTATTCATTTGGAAATTTAATTGCACCTGTTAAAACCGAAGGCCAAATTTCCAGCACGCAAAGTAAAATTTCAAAACTAACATTAAGTCCCTATTTATACGGACATAATTTTGAATTAGATCTAAATTACAGGTTTTAATTATGCTTTGACGATGATCATAAAATAATAACTAAATATAATTGTATTAAGAGAAAAATTTTTTATTTTATTATCCAAATTATTCAATTATAGAATCTTGATCCGGATACTTCCAAAATGAAAAAAATTATTGTAATCAATGAAATAAAAGATTGGGAAAAATATAAACAGGAAAATTATAACGGTAGCGAAACAATTGTTTTCAAATTTAGTCCTGTTTGTTCAATAAGCAGAGCAGTTGAAAATATATTCGACAGATGGTTTACTAATTTACCGGAAGAGACAAACATAAATTGTATAAAGATAGATGTAATAAATTCCCGCGTTGTTAGTAACAAAATAGCCGGGGAGTTGGATGTTATGCATCAATCACCTCAAGTAATCTGGTTATCCCAAAACAATAAGGTAAAGTGGTCGGAATCACATTATTCAATAACTGAATCTGAACTTGATTCAAATTTAAAAAACCAATCAGTCAGTTAATATTTATTTGCACTACGCGGGCATTCTTTACCATGTCTAAAAATTATAATTTATTTTTTTAAAATAAAATTAAAAAAAATTAACGGAACTTTTGCGAAATTGTTTTCGTCTAACATCATTATTTATATCAGAGAAAATTTAATTTAATAAATAAAATCTTTTAGTAACTATTCCCTTCAATTTACGGAAATTGAAATATGAACATTGAAGTAGAAAACCTCACAAAACAGTACGGGCCACAAAAAGCCGTCGACAATATATCCTTCCAAGTAGATACGGGTGAAATTTTAGGTTTTCTCGGACCTAACGGAGCCGGAAAAACAACCACAATGAAAATTATAACATGTTTCATGGCACCTTCCGGCGGGGATGTAAAAGTAAATAATATCTCTATACACGACGATAAGGAAAGGATAAAGAAAAAAATTGGTTATCTTCCCGAGAATAATCCTCTATATTTAGATATGCCGGTCCTGGAATATCTATCATTTACTGCGAGCCTGCAGGGTGTAGAGAAGAATAAAATTGATAATAGAATTCGGGAAATGGTACATACCTGCGGATTAGATGTTGAAAAACATAAAAATATAGGACAATTATCGAAGGGGTACCGTCAGAGAGTCGGATTGGCTCAAGCCATGATTCATGATCCCGAAATTTTAATTTTAGACGAACCTACAACAGGTCTTGATCCCAATCAGATTATAGAAATTAGGAAATTAATCAGGGAATTAGGTAAAGAAAAAACAGTAATACTAAGCACACATATTCTACCTGAAGTTGAAGCTACATGTGACAGAATATTGATTATTAATGACGGCAAGATTGTCGCCGACGGTACTTCAGAAACGTTGAGGCGGCAGGCTCAGGGCGAAGAGATGCTGCGGATAGAAATTTCCGAATTCGGGAACAGAGATCAAGTTGCCGCAGCATTAAAGTCGCTGAATAGTATAGGGATGGTTGATCCAATCAACGATAGCGTCTGTTCGTTTGTTATCCAAAGTAAAAGCGGAAGTTCTTCACGCAAGCCTATTTTTCAATTATGCGTACAAAACAATTGGATACTTACAGAAATGACTCCTGTTGAAACTAAACTTGAAGATATTTTTAGAGATTTAACAACACATTGAAACAAAACATTATGAGTAAAACCTGGATAATTGCAGTGAGGGAACTGCGTACGTTTTTTGATTCTTTAACCGCTTATATATTAATAGTTGTTTTCCTCGGATTAAGCGGATTTTTTACATGGCTGTTCGGCTCGGATATTTTCTTTATCGGGCAGGCAACATTACAACCTTTCTTTTCCGTGGCTTATTGGACTTTATTCTTCTTTATACCTGCATTAACCATGAGGATGCTGGCTGAAGAAAATAAAACCGGTACAATAGAATTGTTAATGACTAAAGCAGTTACTGATTGGCAAATATTATTCGGTAAATTTTTAGCTTGTTTGTCTCTCATTGTCATTGCGCTGCTTCTCACTCTCCCTTACTATATAAGTGTTGCATCTATAGGACCGGTGGATAATGGAGCGGTAATTTGCGGTTACTTGGGCTTAATTTTAATGAGCACGGTTTATATCAGTATCGGTTTGTTCGCCAGCAGTATAACCAGTAATCAAATTGTGGCATTTTTACTTTCGCTGGTTATCGGTGTATTTTTTCTCATCATCTTTAACGTTCTCTCAAGTAATTTTACCGGGTTATTGGGAGAAATATTTAACTATTTAAGTTTACAAACACATTTCGATTCCATATCAAGGGGAGTAGTCGATTCAAAAGATATAATTTATTTCTTAAGTATTTCTTTATTCGGTTTGATATTAGCCGAATCATCATTATCAAAACGAAATATTGTAGATTGAAAGAACTATGTTGACAAAGAAAAAAATCTTAACCTCGATTGCCTTATTATTCGGCATCTTATTATTAGTTAATCTCCTTGCCGATCGTTTTTTTGTGCGGCTCGATTTTACAGCCGATCAAGAATATACTTTGAGTTCTGCAACTAAAAATATTCTTGCAAAGCTTAACGGTCCGGTTACGGTAACGGCATATTTTTCTGAAAACCTTCCTCCCAAAATAGCACAGGTGAAAAGTGATTTTCGGGATATGCTGGTTGAATATAGCAATGAATCTGGCGGTAAAATTGTCTATGATTTTGTGGATCCGAACAAAGACCAGCAAACCGAGATGAATGCACAGCGCGCTGGGATAAGACCAATAATGATAAACGTCCGTGAACGTGATCAAATGAAACAGCAAAGAGCTTACCTTGGCGCGGTATTAAATTATCAGGGCAAAAAGGAAGTAATTCCCTTTATCCAACCCGGCTCTGCAATGGAATATGCGTTATCTTCCAACATCAAAAAAATGACTCTGAAAAATAAAACCCAGATTGCATTTCTTCAGGGTAACGGTGAACCGAGCCTTTCGGAATTACCCCAGCTTAAATCACAATTATCCGTGATGTATGATATTAAAACAATCAAATTTAACGATACAACCGGAATTCCCTCAAAGTTTAAAACTCTTGTTATTATAGCTCCCTCAGACTCAATTGCTCCGCGTTACCTGAAACAATTGAACGATTATTTATCGCAAGGAGGAAGAATTTTAGCAGCATTAAACAGGGTGAAAGGTGATCTTTCAAATGCGTCCGGTGTTTCCATTAATACGGGTTTGGGAAAATGGTTAAGCAATAAAGGAATTGATGTTGAAAATGAATTTGTGATCGATAAGAATTGTGGTAATGTGATGGTTCGCCAGCAGCAGGGAATGTTTGTGATGAACACACCGGTTCAATTTCCTTACTTACCCGTAATCACTAATTTTGCAGATAACCCGATTACCAAAGGAATTGAATCAGTCCTAATGCCTTTCGCTAGTCCTATCAAAATAATATCTAAAGATAGTACCCTTCATGTTATTCCGCTTGCATATACATCTAAAAGTGCAGGTGTTCAAAAGCCGCCAGTTTATTTTGACATCTCGAAGAAATGGACTAGCGCAGATTTTCCGGTGTCATCATTACCGGTAGCGGTAGCAGTTGATGGGAAAATTGAAGGAAATACATATTCTAAAATGGTGGTGTTCGGAGATGGTGACTTCGCAACAAACGGATCGGGGCAACATTCTCAGAAGCTATCTCCCGATAATGTAAATTTAATGGCTAATTCGGTTGATTGGTTGTCTGACGATACGGGACTGATTGGGCTGAGGACTAAAGGCATTACTTCCAGACCAATAAACGCGGATTTAGCGGACAGTACCAAAACTTTAATTAAATATCTGAATTTCTTATTACCGATTTTGTTGATAATTGGTTACGGGATTATTCGTTATCGAATCAGAAGAAGTCAACGAAATAAATGGATGAACGAGCATTATGTTTAACAAGCTTTCTACAAAAAACCTGGCAATTATATTTGGTCTGTTATTAGTGGCTGTTGTACTCTATATCTATTACGATTCAAGCCACGGTGAAAGATCTTTTCGCAGCAATCTTGTATCTATAGATACTTCAGATGTTACTGCAGTCTATTTATATCCTAAGGCAACTAATCATCAAGAGGTGAAACTTTTCAAAGACGGTAATCAATGGAAAGTAAATCTTAAAGATAATAGAACGGCTATGGTTGCCACTTCTAAAGTAAAGGGTTTATTGAATCAACTATTAAAAATGCAACCTCAGAGTGTGGCTGCGCAAAATCAGGACAAATGGACAGAGTATAAAGTTGATTCTTCCGGTACGGAAGTTAAGGTGTATGAAGGCAGCAAAAATTCCCTCGATTTGACAATAGGAAAATTCTCTTTTCAGCAGCCGCGCACTATGTTGACTTACGTGAGGGTTGCCGGTGATAATAATGTTTATGTCGTCGATGGATTTCTCGGCTGGTCGTTTAATCATAATGCAAATTATTTTAGGGATAACGATTTAATTAATGATGATAACAGTAACTGGACTAAAGTATCCTTCAGCTATCCGGCAGATTCCTCTTTCCAGTTAATAAAAGTGAAAGGTAAATGGGAAATTAACGGAAGATTGGCTGACTCGACAAGAACAAAGAACTACTTGAACTCAATTTCACATCTAACCAACTCTAATTTTGTCGATGATTTCGACCAAAGCATACTCAGTAAACCCAAGTATACGATTACAATTAATTCATCTGCGCTGGGTTCAATAAAAGTTGACGGGTATGAAAACTCCAATATGTTATTGATGCATTCTAATGAAAATCCGGAATCTTACTTTGACGGTCGGAAGAACAAATTCTGGAATAAATTATTCATCGGTAAAAAACATTTGATGAAGAATTAAGTTTATATTTTATTTTTTTAATCATGGAATTCCGGCTCAATAAGGTTTGCATAATAATTTTCGGCTTTGAATATAAATTAATTTGATTACTGCGTAACTCCGGTAAAGCGATATCTAATGTTAAAACTATATTATATTTACTATGGACTTAGTTATTCTTTTATTATAGATGCTAAATTTTAAAATATAGTTGATCAATACACCCAAATTTTTGTGGAGAATTTATAACAAGATTGCATTCATATGATTCCGGAGTAAAGTGAATAATCGCACAAATCAAAATTTTTTATTAAGTGAAATCCTTTTTGTGAAGACTCATCCATGATTGTCGTTCTCTACGAAACTTCTCTACATAGAATAGCACCTTAAAATTTTCGTTTTAAAATTCCGTATAGAGTTTTTCTAACTTTTCCTTCCCGTTAAAATTTCCCAAAACCAACTACTGACCCTCAAATTTATTGGTACTGTAAATAATTCAGCAAAATTCTAATAAAAAAGATAAATTCAAACCTTCTATCAAGTAGATTTACCGCTGGTTAAAAATTTTAATCTTTTTCCCAAAAAATTGGTCATACTTGTAAGGACAATAATTATTTTAAAAGGGGAAAAAATGAGGACGCATAAATTAATTTATTTAGCATTAGCTTCAGTTGCACTGATTATTTTAATGAATGGTAATACTTTCTCAAAGTCTGTTAGCTCCTATGATAAAAGTTCTATAAAACCGGTTGGTGATTGGCAAACAATCTCAAGTACGGATTCGGAAACAACGAATATTCATTCAAAGTTAAATCTCCCAGGGAAAAACGGTTCATGGAGTACTACCATAAATTTATTAATGAAAGTACTTGATAATAGGGCAACGAATGCAGAAGCACGAATTGCAGCAGCTTATGCACTTTGTATTTTATCTAATCATAAGGGAATTTTAATTATTCGTGATATTGCAAATTTTGGTGAGAATCCTTCATTAAAAAGAATATGCCGGGAGATTTATCACGAATACATTACCAGAGAATCCTTAACAAAAACTTAAGAATGTTGGAAAAAATTAATATTGAAGTTCAAGACAGGAGCCGTACAATTATACCTTATCACCAATAATTAGAACGGTTAATTTAAATTCTTGAGCATGTTGAGGTTCTTTATTTCACCTGCTATAACCAATGTGTCTTCGGATTGAATTACATATCCCGGGTTAGGTATGGCTTTTAATTTTTCACCTTGATTGTCTTTTATTTTTATTGATAAAACATCTACCCCGTATTTTGCCCTTATATTTATTTGTCTGATCGATTTACCGATAAATGATTTAGGCGGGGTTAGCTCTATAATGGAATAACCTTCCATAAAGTGAACCTGCGGAATATCGTCTTTCATTACAATACTGCTGGCAAGAGTTGATGTAATATCCCTAGCTTCAATTTCTTTTTGGTAGGCATATTGAATATCTTTTCGCCACACCATGCCTATTACATTTTTTAAATCACCAGATTCCACCACCGGCAAACCCTCGAAATCATATTTTCGCATTTTATCTAATGCAGTCTGGCAGTTATCGGTAGGCGTAACGACGTCGAAATAATTATTCGAAATATCACTTGCAATCAGCAGATTTTGTAATGAGTCTCTTTCATAAAGATGATCTTTAATGTCATATATCGAAATCATTCCCACGATTTTGTTGTCTCTTGTTACAACAGGAAATTCCGGATCTTTACCTCTAATAACCTTGTTAACAACCTGGCTGAAATTA
Organism: uncultured Ignavibacteriales bacterium; assembly: GCA_963751355.1. Classification (GTDB taxonomy): domain Bacteria; phylum Bacteroidota; class Ignavibacteria; order Ignavibacteriales; family Ignavibacteriaceae; genus CAVVVS01. The sequence continues at coordinate 13,189 of CAVVVS010000066.1, forward strand.
TCTGTCACATTAATAGAATTGAAATTATCATTATAAACATCTTTTACGAAGATAGATTCCATCACGTTAAGTTCAGTACCTTCTTTCAAACTAATGTTCCGTAAGAGAAGTTTTAAAGTATAAATAGATTCTCTTGAAAGTTTTGAAGATATTATGGTACTGATAATACATGTAATCATCACCGGCAGGATTATTCTGTAATCACTTGTTAACTCAAAAACTATAATTATTGCGGTAATAGGGGCGCGTGTAGTGCCGGCAACTAAACCGCCCATAGCAACCAGTGCATATGCACCTGGCGTAGCTGTAATAGTAGGAAAAAGGTAATGAATGAATCCACCGAAAAAATAACCAAGCATTGCACCCATAAAAAGTGACGGAGCAAAAATTCCTCCCGAACCTCCCGATCCGAGTGTTATAGCGGTTGCCAGTATTTTTGCAAACACCAGTATAAAAGCGATATACCATATCATATTACCGCGTATAGCTTCATTAATTGAATCATAACCAACACCCATCACTTGAGGCAGGAAAATAGCAATCAACCCTACGCCGACACCGCCTACCGCAGGTTTTAAGTAAGGCGGAATATTAAAACGGTTATCAAAAAAATCTTCTGAGGTGTACAGTACTTTTATAAAAAGAAATGAAACTAACCCGCTCACTGCTCCAAGCCCAAAATAAAAAATTATTTCATACGGAGATGTTAAGGTATACTTAGGGACTAAGAATGCAGCGAAGTCTCCCTGGAATGCATGTGAGATGACGGTTGCCATTACCGAGGAAATAACAATCGGTGAGAATTGGGCTACGGCAAAATCCATTAAAATAATTTCTACCGCAAACAATGCTCCTGCTATAGGTGCGTTAAATGCAGCAGCAATACCGGCAGCCGCTCCGCAGCCTACAAGAGTTTTTAACCTCTTGCTGGATATGCGAAAAAATTGTCCTACTGTAGATCCAAGGCTCGCGCCGATTTGAACAATCGGTCCTTCTCTACCGACTGAACCACCTGTGCCGATTGATATTGCCGAGGCAATTGCCTTTACAATAGCAACCCTGGCCCGTATCATTCCTCCTTTTAGAAGTATTGATTCCATAACTTCGGGCACTCCGTGGCCTTTTGCTTCGGGAGCCACAAAATATATGATTGGACCTACGATCAAACCACCGAATACCGGAACTAGAATTTTCAAATACCATGGGGTATTCATAACATTTCGTAAAAAATTGTCTCCGCTCCCATATGAAAGTATAGATATCTCTTTTATGAGTGCACGAATGGCAATTGCACCAAATCCGGCAAGAATTCCAATGATAATTGCTATAATTATCATGAAGGTATGTTCGGTCATTTTAGCGCGGTCAAATAAAGTTACCGTACTATCAGAGAACTTGGTATAAATTTTTTGTATCGAGAGCTTTTTCACTTTATGCGTTCCGGTACAATTAAATATGATTAAAAATACACTGCATAATTAAGATATATTGATGCTGGTTGTTATTCTTTCTTTCTAAATTTCTAAAAATAATTTACGTTAAACAAGAGTCATGCGAAAAATATACTGGTCTAATCCGGAATGAATTCTCCGGAAGCCATCCGTAAAATTTGTACTACAAAAATGAATAATTCCCTTTATTGAGTGTAGCATTAGTAAATAATTATGTTAGTGAAAAAACATTGATGAAATTTCCCCTAATTTATTCCCGATGAGAATACTTGAATATTATTGTTCTTTATTGCTCCCTTAAATCAAATAAAAATTAAGAGAATATTTTATTTGAGATTAAACACTTCTTTAACCAAATTTATTAGAGCTTCCTTTGAAAAAGGTTTTGAAATATAATGGGTGCAGCCGTGTTCTAAAAATTCCTCTCTGTCACCGACCATCGCAAAGGCAGTTATTGCAATTATAGGAATAGCTTCATATTGCGGAAGTCTTTTTATTTCATGAACAACATCAATACCACTGGTTCCTCTTCCAAGGTTTATATCCAATAAAAATCCATTATAAGTTTTATTTTTAAGCATCTCTATTGCTTTGACACCTGTTTGTGCATAGTCGATATTACAAATATCTTTGAGGAATAGTTTTGTAATGTCTTTAGAAATAATATCATCTTCGACTAAGAGTATTTCGGGTAATTTCTGTTCCACTATTTTCACCTGCAAAATGTTATAATATTTGTTCAATAAAAACGATTTAGATAACTTAAAATTTTGATGAATTGGATTTTTAACAATTTGATTAAATATTCTTTGACAATATAAAAAATATAATTTAATTTTTTTATAAATTAGAACAAATTTGATTTAATTTTTTTTGTTAGTAATAAATTCTGCAAATATTTAATTTTTCCCTCACAAGGGGAAATTGGAAAGTAGGGAATTAGATTGTCCAAACTTATTAAGCTTTTCATGCTCCTTTGGTTTTTATTAACAGGTTGTCAGAATATTAATGCACAAACCCGTATAAGAATTAACCAATTGGGGTATTTGCAAAATTCAGTTAAAATTGCCGTACTGGTTAGTAAAGAGAATCTCTCTCCCAAAAATTTTCAAATTTGTAATACATTAAATGACAAAATTGTCTTTAATTCGGATAATGTTACGGCTTTTGGAAAATATGCAGCATTCAGGTCCACATTTAGATTAAATTTTTCAAAATTCACTAAGGCTGGAGCGTATTATGTAAAAGTTGATTCTGTAATATCACCTATATTCAGAATTTCTAACGATGTTTACAACGGAACATCTGATTTCTTGTTAAATTATATGCGTCAGCAGCAATGCGGATACAACCCATTTTTGAAGGACTCCTGCCACACACATGATGGCTTTATCATTTATGATCCGCCGTTAGATTCTACATTTATAAATGTGGTCGGGGGTTGGCATGATGCGAGTGATTATCTACAGTACGTAACAACTTCCGCAACGGCGGTTTTTCAGATGTTGTTTGCATATCAACAAAATCCCGGTTCATTTACCGATCATTATGATAGAAACGGAGATTCGGGAGCTAACGGAATTCCTGATATTTTAGATGAAGCGAAATGGGGATTGAACTGGCTAGTTAAAATGAATCCTCACAAGAATATGATGTTTAATCAGATAGCCGATGACCGGGATCATGCAGGTTTCCGGCTTCCTAATAAAGATTCAGTAAACTACGGTATCGGCCTGGAACGACCGGTTTATTATTGTAACGGTAAACCTCAGGGTTTGTTTGAATATAAGAATAGAACTACCGGTATAGCATCTACTGCGGGTAAGTTTGCTTCGGCATTTGCGCTCGGTTCAAAAATTATGGCTAAATATTACCCGGAATTTTCTAAACTGATTAAAAACAAAGCAATTGAAGCTTATAATTTTGGAAAAGAAAATCCCGGAGTGTGCCAAACTGCCCCATGCCGGGCACCATATTTTTATGAGGAAGAGAATTGGGTTGATGATATGGAACTTGCAGCTGCTCAGCTTTACCGGATTACAAAAAATAAAAATTATGAAAAGGACGCAGTCGGCTTTGGTTCGCAGGAACCTGTAACTCCATGGATGGGAGCAGATACGGCTAGGCACTATGAGTGGTATCCTTTTGTTAATTTGGGGCATTATTACTTAGCAAACTCCAATGACAAACAGTCTAGAGTGAAATTTATAAAATACCTTAAAGAGGGACTCGAAAGGGTTTATGAGCGAGGTAAATCAAATCCTTTTTTAATGGGTGTGCCTTTCATATGGTGCTCGAATAACCTGATCTCGGCCCTTGCCACTCAATGCCGGCTTTATTTTAATTTAACAAAAGATTCCACCTATCTGCCGATGGAAGCATCTTTGCGGGATTGGTTGTTTGGATGTAATCCATGGGGAACAAGTATGATTATCGGTTTGCCGGATGATGGAATTTTCCCAAAAGATCCACATTCGTCTTTAAATGTATTGAAGCATTATAAAATTACGGGGGGGCTTGTAGATGGTCCCGTATACTCATCTATATTTAATAAACTAAAAGGATTGGTACTTTTTGCGCCGGATGAGTACAAAGAATTTCAGTCCAAGCTTGTAGTCTATCATGACGATCACGGTGATTATTCGACGAACGAACCTACAATGGATGGAACAGCAGGTTTGACGTATTATTTATCTTCACTCCAAAAGGAAGGTGATAATTTAGATATAAATAAAAAGTTCGAATATAAATTAGGCGCAATTATCCGGGGTGATACTACTAAGAAACAAATAGCTCTGGTTTTTACGGGACATGAATTTGCGGAAGGATTACAGAAAGTACGTAATGTTTTGAAAAGTCATAATATTAACGCTGCTTTTTTCTTCACGGGCGATTTTTACCGTAATCCAAAATTTAAAAATATAATCAAACAGCTAATTGCTGACGGAGACTATTTGGGAGCTCATTCCAATAAACATCTTTTATATGCTTCCTGGGAAAATCGCGATTCCACCCTGGTGGGCAGGGAAAAATTTATTTCGGATTTAAAGTTGAACTATGAAGAGATGGGGAAATTCGGAATTACTCTGGCAAAAGCACCAATTTTCTTCCCGCCGTACGAATGGTACAACAAAGAAATCAGCAGGTGGTGCAAGGAGTTGGGGTTGACGTTGATCGATTTTACGCCGGGGACTTCGTCAAATCAAGATTGGACATATCCGGAATTAGGTGCGAAGTATATTAGCAGTAAAACTATTTATAATCATATTATTAACTTCGAAAAGCAGAAGCGTAATGGTTTGAATGGATTTATTTTGTTGACGCATCCCGGAACAGATCCGAGAAGGAAGGATAAATTTTACGATAGGCTTGATGAATTAATTACTCACCTAGAAAAGAAAGGATATAGATTTGTAACCCTCCGGCAAATGCTGAGATAAAAAAAATTAATCTATAAATTTGAAGCTATTAAACTACTTTCTATATTTCTTCTATTTATAATTTCTTGGGCTAGATGTAAATATGCCTGGGAGCCTTTAGCCATAGCATTATAAAGTATTGCAGGCTTACCATTAAATGATGCTTCCGTAATTGTTGTATTTTTAGGTATTGTTGTGTTCAATAGATAATTCGGGTATAGATTTTTTAGTTCCTTAAGGGCCATAATAGAGACTTTAGTATTGGGCTCGTCCATAGTTAACAAGATACCCTCAATTTGTAACCCCCGGTTTCCTAAAGTTCGAATCCATTGAACATGGTTTAGAATTTTATTAACCGCATGTAAGGAAAACCTGCCTGCTTTTGTAGGAAGGAGGACGGAATCGGAAGCAAGCAAAGCGTTTGTAGTCATGCCGTGAAGATAGGGAGGACAGTCAATTATAATATAATCATAAGAATAAATTTCAATTTTAAGCAAAGTTCTAAGAAGCGTTTTATTTTCTGATAATCTGCCCATGCGTTCTTCATTTTCATATGATTCGATCCTTGAGGGAATAAAATCCAGATTAGGAATATCGGTTTTGTGAATTACCTGTTCAAGAGATTTTGTAAAACTGAACACATTGAAAATATCACCCCGTATTTTTTCTGGTGTATAGCCTAATGCAATAGAGCATGCACCTGCATTGTCAACATCTAAAAGCAGCGTTTTTTTTTCAGCAATAGAAAGGCTGGCAGCTAAATTCACAGCTGTGGTTGTCTTTCCAACCCCTCCTTTCGGAACTGCTATTGAGATTATTTTGCCCATGATAAATCGTTCTTTTAGAAATTATTTTCATACAAAAATATGAGAAACAATAAAAATTTCCGAAAATAGATGAAGAATTTGACTTAAAAGCATGTTATATACAAAAATAATTACTAATAACATATGATTTAATTCAATCTCATACAAGTATTGAATAATGGGATTAATCATTTAAGGTAGGTATAATAGTTAATTAACAATAATTATATTTAAATTCTAAATGCTTTTAATTGTATCACGATAATTGAATTTCATATACCCGTTTAAAAAAAATATTACTTCTTGAACAGCTTCTTGAATTCCCTATAGATATTAGTCCTTAAGAGAAAAAAATAAAAACAATTGATTTAAGTACTCTTAAGAATGATACAATTATGGAACAAGATCTTTCCTGAATTCAAATTTCGGAAGAGACGCGATATAAAAAATTATTTTGGACAGATATAATGCTTATTCAGGTAGAATATCTTTTTGGGGAATATATTATTCACTTATATTAAAATTGGATTTTCTTAATATTATTGTTTCTTGAGGATTAGATTACTATTAGGAAGTAAGATTTCAAGATAACTGTCTAATGTGACTTGTTCTCAAAAATAATTTGAGCAGCATAAATTATCAATTAAAGGAAAAGTAAAATTATGGAACCAAAGTGGCTCGAGTGGGCAAAAAATTTACAGGCAATCTCGCAAGACGGATTAACATTTACTACAAATAAATTTGATATCGAAAGATACAAACAAATCAGAAAAATCGCCGCTGAAATGATGTCATCAAATTCAGATGCGGATTATACATTTATTCACAATCTTTTTGATTCGGAAGACGGCTATTCTACTCCAAAGGTTGATGTTCGCGGGGTGGTATTTAAAGAGAATAAAATTTTACTTGTTAAAGAAAAAATAGACGGGGGCTGGACTCTGCCCGGCGGATGGGCTGATCCCAATGAAACACCGGGTGAATCGGTAGAGAGGGAAGTGTTTGAGGAATCCGGCTACCGTGTAAAAGCCGATAAAGTTGCGGCTGTTTATGACAGGACAAAACAAGGACACTCCCCACCGTATCCTTATCATGTATATAAAATATTTTTTTTATGCAAATTACTGGGGGGTGAAAGCAAAACGAGTATAGAAACAGACGGAGCGGAATTTTTTGATAAAGAAAATATTCCTCAACTATCTGATGCAAGAGTAAAACACAGTCAAATTTTAAGGTTGTTTGATCATTATTATAACCCTTCACTCAAGGCTGATTTTGATTGATGCGCTCTAAAAATATTTATACAGATAAATAATAAATTGGGGAAGACCTTATTAAGCAATTTATTAAAAAATTAGTATTATATGATTTGGAGATTGCTTCATAAATAATATCAAAGTTCCTGTTAAAGTATTTTCTTTATATAAGGTAAATTCAAATATCAAGCAGTCGATTGATAATTAATATTATTTTATTGGATTTAATTAAAACGAGGGAGTAATATGAAATATAGAAAATTCGGAGAATCGGATATTAATGTAAGTGAAATAGGTTTTGGAGCCTGGGGAATCGGGGGACCAGCAATGGCGGGCGAAATTCCTATAGGCTGGGGGAAAGTGAATGATGCAACCTCAATAGATGCATTGAAAAAAGCTTATGATCTTGGAATCACATTTTATGATACTGCCGATTTTTATGGTTTAGGTCATTCCGAGGAACTAATTGGGAAAACATTTCGCAGTATGAAGAACGTTATTATCGCTACAAAGGTCGGGCATAAATTAATGAACGACGGTAGTATTATGCTGGATTATTCTAAAAAGCATATTCTTGAAGCATGCGAAAAAAGCCTGGTAAGAATTAAAAGAGAAACTATAGATTTGTATCAACTTCATTCCGCCAAATTAAGTCACCTGGAACAAGGCGAATGCATTGAAGCTATGGAGCAGTTGAAAAGTGAAGGGAAGATAAGATATTGGGGACTCTCATTAAATACATTCGATCCAGAACCCGAAGCGGAGTTCATGATAAAAAATAGACTTGGATCGGCATTTCAAATAGTATTTAACATGCTAAATCAAAAAGGTTTTAAAATCATTCAAGATGCATATATGCAAGGTTACGGTATTATTGCAAGGATGCCTTTACAGTTCGGGTTGTTAACAGGAAAATTCAATAGAGATACTAAATTTGAAAAAAACGATCACAGGGCTTTCCGTTTAACACCGGATATATTGAGGGACGTACTTGATGCACTTGAAGAGGTTTGGTATTTGTCCGGTAAATACCGTATTTCAAAAACTTCACTAAGTATGAGTTTTATTCTGAACTTTCCGGAAATATCCACTGTGATACCGGGGATTAAAACGCCAGAACAGGCAATGTTGAATATAAAAGATATAATAAAAATACCGAATGAAGATTTAAATTATTTGCGGGGGATGTATAATAAGAAATTTTATAAAATTGTTGAACTGATGAAAAATCAAGGTTGAAAGATTAATTGTCTTTTTCAATTCGATGATTTTATGGGGATTTGTTAGTTGCTTGAATCCGACTTCATGTATAATCCGTTAGCATCGGGTGTAGCTAGCATCTATTTTTTGACTTTGTTTAGCCGTGGGTGTGAAAGAATGAACCCCAATTAATTGCTTTGAATATCAATTTTTAATTTGTCTGTTGAAATCTCAAGAATCTGGAGTAAGTTATTCTGGTATATGTGGAGAGCCGAAAATTTTATTTGCTAATAGTTAATGAAACATCAAACTATAAAATTAAAGTAAGTCACATAGATATCTCACTCACCCCAAGGGGTTCATTAAATAAAAGAAAGTGGATATATATTTATTATCCAACCCAATTTTCAGCATAAGTTGTGTTTCGGTTTTGCGCCTCTTTTTGCAGAATCATATTATTACCTTTCATACAAATAACAGGAGTCTCAGAAAATTGTACAACTTTGTTGCATACATTTCCCATTAAAATAGTGGAGAGACTTGTCCAGCCGTGAGTTCCGATAACAATTAAATCAAGTCCATTTTCTTTTGAGTATTGAATTATCTGTTCGTGAGGTTTTCCGACAAGAAGTTTTTCAACTACATTTAAACCGCAGCATGAATTATTCGCAATAAACCTACGCAATTTTTCCTCGGCTCCAAGTATAAGGGATTGTTGATATCTTTCAATATCAAAATCATGGAAATAATCTTTAGATGAGGAAATAGGTTTTACAACATGAAGAACGTGTAGAATGGAGCTGTTTAATTTAGCAAGTTGTGCGGCAAATTTAAACGCTTGTGTGGAATTTTCAGAAAAATCCGTCGGTACCAAAATGCTTTTTAATTCCATTAATGTGCCCTCCCATCTTTAGTCTCAATATTATCATCATTGTATTTTTACTGCACCGTTAAAAATGACAATTGTTTTGTTATTTCAGGAAGATCAAATGGCTTATAAAATATAGTTTTTGCATACTTCCTGATATTTACATCAAATTCCTTAGAATTGTCCCTATACACATACGAGAGAAATAATTGAATACTAGGATTTACTAATTTAAGATTTTTACAGAAAGATTCAATGTTTTTAGTTGGTTCCGCATCCATTATCAATAAATCGAAGCCTGGATTTTTTACAAGTTCTTGAAGAACATCGAGATCAGTAGTTGTCGTAATTTGATAACTATTTTGTAAATACATTAAAAGGCTTAAACACATACTGAAATCTGTACTATAAAGAATAAGGTTTTTCATAAATAACGAAAGTTTTTAAAATTTAAAATAATATGCGGGACAATTCCTATTTGTTAAATATACAATCTATTTGTGTGCCAAAATATTTTTGTAAAAGAGAGGAAATTATTGCAAAGTAAAAGCCTATATCGCATCTATTTAATTAGATTTGGTTTAAATAAGAATAAATGGAGGTAAGTCGATTCTCTGTAATGACAACCGTTCATTTCTTAATTTTAATAAATGAGAAATGGACGAGATATAATTTTAAAGAATATTAAGCCTTTATGTCTAGTTCTTTGAGCTTTCTATATAAGGTAGAAAGTCCGACTTGTAAAAGTTCAGCAGTTTTTTCTTTATCAAATTCGTTGCTCTCAAGTGCCTTATAGATATAATCTTTTTCAAATTTTTTCACGGATTCATCGAGCGATCCAATTTTCGAAAAATCCGCTACGGTAGAATTTGAATTAAATATTTGAGGCAGATCTTTCAATGTTATAAATTCATTTTTTGAAAAAATTACTGAACGCTCAATAACATTTTCTAATTCACGTACTTCGCCCTTCCAATCGTATGAAATGAGTGCACGTATAGCTTCACTATCGATGCCCTTAATATTTTTATTCATTTCCTTACGATATTTGTCTAAAAAGTGATCGGCAAGCAGAGGAATATCTTCTTCTCTTTCTTTTAATGAAGGAAGATTTATTTCTACTATATTCAGCCGGTAAAATAAATCCTCTCTGAAATTACCCGATGCAATTTCGTCCTTCAAATTTCTATTTGTTGAAGCAATGAAGCGAACATTGATAGGAAGGGAAATGGTAGAACCAACGGGAGTATATTCCTTTTCCTGAAGTACCCTCAGCAATTTTACCTGGAGATGAAGCGGCAATTCGCTTATTTCATCCAGGAATAATGAACCTCCTTCGGCAGCCTTTACCAATCCCTCTTTATCGGAAACCGCACCGGTAAAAGCTCCTTTTTTATGACCGAACAATTCACTTTCAATAAGATTTTCAGTAATGGCTCCACAATTCACGGATATTAAGGGTTTATTTCTTCTACTACTTTTATAGTGAAGTGCTCTAGCTACCAGTTCTTTACCAGTTCCGCTTTTACCTGTGATAAGAACAGTGCTGTCAGTATCGGCAACTGTTTTTATCATATCATAAATCCTTTTGATGGCAGGACTTTTTCCAATTATGTTTTCAAAGTCAAAATTTCTTTGAATCTCTTTTCTTAAGATTCTATTTTCCAGAAGAAGATTTTTTACTTCAAATAAACGTTTTATCTTAATAATTAATTCATCAAATTCTACGGGTTTGAGCAAATAATCGCTTGCTCCGCTTCTTAACGCCGAAATAGCAGTATCAAGAGAACCGAAAGCTGTAATAATAACAACAATAGTTTGTAAACTTAATTTTTTTATTTGTTCAAGTAACTCTATTCCTTTCATACCGGGCATTTCAAGATCGGTAATTACAAGGTCATAAGATTTTTCACGAAGCATGGAATACGCAACTTTGCCGTTTTCCGCTTCCTCAACGTTATATCCTTCTTTTCTTAATATAAAAGAGAGAGATTCCCTAATTATATCTTCATCGTCAACAACAAGAATTCTTTCCGACATTTTTAATTCCCTTTAGTTTAAGGCTGAATTGGTAATATAATAGTGAATGTAGTACCTTCATCTATAACACTATTTACAGTAACATCGCCCTGGAAACTTTTGATGATTCCGTAACTGACCCAAAGTCCAAGGCCTGTTCCTTTACCCTCCTTTTTAGTAGTATAGAATGGTTCAAAAACTTTTGTAAGATTTTCTTCATCGATGCCACTGCCCGTATCAGAAAATGTAATTTGGATGTTATCGTCAATAACCTCCGATTTTATAGCAATTTCGTTATTTCTTTTTATGTTATCAGTTTCCGATATTGCATCGACTGCGTTTAGAAGAATATTTACAAAAACCTGCTGGATCTGATCAGATACCAAAGGAACCACGGGGATTTTATCATCTAGATCCAGATTAAAAAAAATATTTTTTGTCTTTGCACCCACTTTGGTAATTTCAACAGCCTCGGTTATATTTTGATTTAGATCGGTTAACTGAAGCTCATAATTCGAAGGTCTTGAGAAATCGACTAAATCACGTATAATTTTGGAGATTCTGGTAACCTGTTTTTTGACTAGTTCTAATTTTTCTTTTACAAATTCGTCATTACTTGAACGTTGAACAACCTGTACTAATGCAGAAATTGATGCAAGGGGGTTACCAACTTCATGCGCGACACCAGCAGCTAACGTACCGATACTTTCCATTTTTTGAGTATGGATAAGTTGTTTCTCCATCATACGTTTTTCACTTAAATCCCTATGAATTCCAAAGAACCCGGTAACCTTTCCGTCGGTACTAAGAATTGGCGATATTAGTAACTGGGTATAAAAAGATTCACCATTTTTACGTCTGTTTTCTACTTCTCCTACCCAAACTTTACCACTGGCAATGGTTGCCCACATTTTAGACCAAAAACGATTGGAATGTTTACCACTCCCAAAAATTCTTGGATTTTTTCCTATTAGTTCCTCTTTTGAGTAACCGCTTGCCTCAATAAAAGCTGGGTTCACGAAAACCATTTTCCCCTGAGTGTCGGTTATTTGTACCGGGTTAACAGTATTTTGGGCAACATAATAAAATCTTAATAATTCAAGTTCTTTTTGCCTTTGTTCCGTGATGTCTTTAATAAGAGCGAAACAAATTTTCTCCGAATCATCTTCATCCTTCACAGTGTATGGATTAAATAGTATGTCAATATCAAATAAATTGCCAGTAAATTTTAACATTGAAACTAGGTGTTCGCTTTTATTCTCTTCCATACAATTTGTAAAAACCACCTTAGTTTTACCGGCATGAGCTTCTTCAATATGCTCGAAAAAATTTAACCCCACAAAAAATTCGCGATCTTTATTAAAGTATTTCAATGTAGATTTGTTCACTTCCAGGATCTCACCGCTTTCCGATAAAACAAAACACATATCCTGAAATCCTTCGAACAAATCGAATCCAAATTTAAACTTCTTCAATTTGCTAATGTCCATTTTTGTATTTGAAATTGTTTGCAAAAAGCTATTCCCTTTCGTAAGGAAGATACTCCACCAAAAAGTAGTAGAATATCATAAGTTTAAATTTATTAAAAATATGTATATAAAATAATGCCAGAGTCTTAAAATAAAATGTTTTTTTCCCCTTTGTGTATACATTTGATTTTGTGAGAGTAAATCACATCATGGTTATTTTATTCATTATGTATAGGAACAAATATTCTCATTTTTAGAAATACTCCAAATTATTTTATTGCTATCGGGAAATGTATTGTGATTGATGAAGACGATTATTTTATAATTTATGCTAAAATCGTTCTTTTTCTAATTTTTTCGTTTACAAAAAAGTTTGGAATGAAGATTGTAAATAATCTATTAGATACATTAATATATTATTTGCGGGTATTCATAATTAAAATAATAAATAAGTGATTTTTTTTAGAAGATATTTAAGATTATGAAAATGCTGCGAAGATTTTTTTTGAAAATGTGACATTTGAAATTAAACTAAAAAAACTCCTATTGAAGGAGTTTTTAAAGTTGTAGATTTATTGAAATTTTGTCACAAACCAATATACTAGCTACAAAAATAATAGTTGAAAAATAAATGCCTCCTCTTCTTTAAGCCCACCTTGGGGCACGGTTATTTAGATCCGCAATGAGCCTGCCGTGCCTCAAATTTTTTTTAAAGCAATTATTTTCAATTGTAATATAATTAATAAAATTAATTACAAAATGATCTGGCTCACTAAATCAATTAATCTTCTAATTTGATTAAAAAATGTTTTATTATCCTGCTCATCTTCTTAAGTTCAATTAAAAACGCATCATGACCGTAAACTGATTCGATTTGTCTGTATTCAGCTCTCGGAATCTGTGAAGTAATCTCTTTTTGTTCTTCCACAGGATAAAGTACATCACTTGAGATTCCAATATTTAAAGATTTTGCTTTTATACTTTGAAGAACATCCTCAATTTTACCTCTATCTTTTCCAACGTCGTGTAAGTCCATTGCTCTTGTAATGTAAAGATATGTGTTGGCATCGAACCGGTTTACTAATTTCTCACCCTGGTACTTTAAGTAATTTTCTACTTGAAATAAGTTTTCCCGATCGAAATAATGATTTTCCTCAACGAGGCGCGAACGTCCGAATTTTATATTAAAGGATTGATTTGAGCGATAGCTGATCATCGCAATTTTACGTGCAAGGCTCAATCCTGAAGATGGTTGATCGTTATAATTTCCCCCTTTCCAGTTTTTATCATTCATTATAGCATTTCTGGCAGTCTCGTTTAGTGCAATACTCCAAGGGGAATGTTTAGATGCTGTGGCAATAGGGATGATGCTTTGAACAAGTTCAGGGTACATGACTGCCCATTCAAGAACCTGCATACCTCCCAACGAACCTCCTGCAACTGAAACTATATTATTGATTCCTAATTTTTTTATTAATTCATGCTGAACTTTTACCATATCCCTGACAGTAAATGTGGGAAAATCCAATCTATATATTTCCCCCGTCTCAGGATTTATGCTTGCCGGTCCGGTTGTACCATAACAGCTTCCCAGAAAATTTTGACAAACAATAAAATATTTTTCCGTGTCAAAAACTTTTCCTGGACCTATAAGAGGGTCCCACCAACCGTTTTTCCCGTAATATAAAGTATTATAGCGGTGAAGATATTTTTTACTTTCAGTACGCCCTAATTCTTCGATGCTAATTTTTCCTGCTGCATGTGCGTTTCCGGTAAGGGCATGGCAAATTAATATCGCATTAGTACCTTGGCTGTTTAAATTTCCATATGTTTGGTATGCTACTTCGATATTATCCAGTGATCTACCGTTTTGAAGAATTAACGGCTGTTTGTCCTGAAATAATTTTGTGAATAGCGTTTTGCTTTTTATTTCAGCAGTATCTTTTACACTTATGTTCATAATCTAAAAATGAGTTTTTTTGAAATTATTTTTTATTTTATAATGTAAAATTAGAGCAGTATGGAATAAAAATCTGTACTGCCCGTAACTATTAAACATTAGCTTCCGATTTAACCGCTGCTTTTATTGCTTCGTTAAAGTCTTCAATAATATCATCAATATGTTCGATACCTACCGATACTCTAATTTGCTCAGGTGTAACTCCTGCGTCTAATTGTTCCGAATCAGATAACTGTTGATGCGTGGTTGAAGCGGGATGAATTACTAATGTTTTCGCATCGCCTACGTTTGCTAACAAACTTGAAAGAGTTACATTATTTACAAACGCCTTGCCGGCATTAATTCCGCCTTTAATACCAAATGAAAGCATTGAACCGAAAAGACCGTTGCGCAGATACTTTTTTGCTTTTTCATGATACGGATGGCTTTCAAGCCCTGGGTACGATACCCACTCAACTTCTGGATTTTTATCTAACCATTGAGCTAATTTTAGAGCATTTTGACCGTGCCTTTCAATTCTTAACGAAAGAGTTTCCAATCCTTGGAGGAATAAAAAAGCATTGAAGGGACTTAACGCCGGTCCCAAGTCTCGCAAACCTTCTACTCTAGCACGAATGATGAAAGCAATATTCCCAAATTGAGAACCTTTTCCAAAAACCTCGTTGAATTTCAATCCATGATAACCCGGTGATGGTTCTGTAAAAATAGGAAAATTACCATTACCCCAATCGAATTTACCCGAGTCCACAATTACTCCTCCGATTGAAGTTCCATGTCCGCCAATCCATTTTGTAGCCGAAGCAGTAATAATATCTGCCCCATGATCTATTGGGCGAACGAGGTAACCCGCTGCACCAAAAGTATTGTCTACTATAAGAGGGATTCCATTACTGTGAGCAACTTTTGCAATTTGTTCAATATCGGCGATATTTAATTTTGGGTTGCCGATCGATTCAATATACAGAGCTTTGGTTTTTGAGTCTATTAATTTTTCGAATTCTGCCGGATCATCTCCTTCAACAAACTTTACATTGATTCCGAGACGTGGAAGGGTAACTTTAAATTGATTATAAGTTCCACCGTATAGTAGACTTGATGAAACAATGTTTTCTCCTGCTTGTGCTATATTAGTGACAGCAACGAATTGAGCTGATTGTCCAGAAGCAGTTGCAAGAGCTGCAACACCTCCTTCGAGAGCAGCAATCCTTTTTTCAAAAACATCGTTAGTCGGGTTCATGATACGCGTATAAATGTTTCCGAATTTTTGAAGTCCGAATAAATCGGCAGCGTGTTGTGCATCGTCAAACACATATGAAGTAGTTTGATAGATAGGTACAGCTCTTGCTCCTGTGGCGGGATCTGGCTCCTGCCCCGCATGTAATTGCAAAGTTTCGTACTTAAAATTACGTCCTTTTCCGTTTGCGCTCATCTTTTTGTCCTTTCGGTTTTGTTATAGTATTAAATCATTTTTTAAATTCATTTTCTTTAAGTTTTCAAATTAGATATTGTTAAATTTTCTATTCCTTTGGGCATAAACTAATGATGAAGAAATTACCGTCATATCAAAAAAACCTCCCCGGGAAGATTTCTCGAAGAGGTTTAGTCATAAACTTCTTCTCTCATCTTTCCCCTTTTTCCGACGAGTCGGAACGGGCAGGAGGTAGCACCATGTCCCCCGGATTGTCGGGGCGGTTGCTAAGGTTTCACAGGGCCTGATCCCTCAACCTTTCTCAATAAGAGTTTTTTTATTTTAAATTATTATTTAAGTCATATCTTCATTGCTCAATAAAAAACCCTTCTCGATTCGGTTTCGGAAGGGCTCAGATTTTAAGTAAAATTCATTTAATTAAATATCAGGTAATGTCCTTCTGAAATGATGTTCGAATGCACATCATACAACAGCAACACATTGCCTGTAAAGTTAATTCGGTGGTAATATTTAATTGATCCGCTTTCATATTAAAGTGATACAAAAATACAATTTGGATTATTCCTTGTCAAGTGCAATATTCAAAATATTGAAATAAATTTCAAAACTGTCTATTAATTCATAATTTCATCACAATTAAGTGTATAAATATTTTGATCCAAACTACCAAAATTTTTGTAAAAAAATCAATATTATTAAAGCCACAAAACTAAGATTTTCACGCTTACAGAATATTCCTCAATCTTCAAAATACATCTTTTAACTTTGTGTCGAAAAAAAACTTTCCGGTATCAGCATAAAAATTGAGCGCTTGGTTAAAAATCTCACTAATCCGTCTTGTATAATTTAGCTGCTTTATCAGCCGAAGTTATGATACCTTTAATTAATGCCGAACTGAAACCATTATGTTCCATTTGATTTAATCCGGAAATGGTACAGCCTCGCGGAGTAGTTACTTTATCAACTTCACTTTCAGGATGACTTTTCTTGCCAAGTAATAAAGAAGCGGCGCCTTTGGCAGTTTGCGCTGCCATTATTAAAGCTTCTTCAGAATGGAATCCAATTTCGATACCTCCTTGAGAAGCTGCTCTAACTGCTCGCAAAAAAAAAGCAATTCCGCAAGCACAGAGTGCCGTTGCAGGAACCATCAAGTCCTCATCTATAACCAATGTTTTACCAACGGAATCGAATATTTCCTGTGCTATTTTTAAAGAGCCGTTTGTTTTTGTTTCTGCCGACAGGCATGTCATAGATTCTTTAATTGCAATAGCGGTATTCGGCATTGCTCTTATGACGTTCACATTTTTTTCGAATAAATCTTTGATGGCTATTATACTTGCACCGGATACTATTGAAATTACAAGATGTTTATCAATGTCAATTTCAGATTTTATCTCTTCGACCAAACCATCAAGCTGTTGAGGTTGAACCGCAATAATGATTATTCCGGATTCTTTCACTGCTTGTTTATTCTCAGAAGTAATCTTATATCCTTTCTCGGCATATTTATCCAACAAGTCGACTTTTCTTCTTGTGATATAGATATTTTTCGAAGGATATAATTTTGAACTTACCAATCCGTCTGCGATAGATAAACCAATATTACCACCTCCGAGTATTGCTACGTACCTGCTTGAACTCATTTTATTTTTTCCTTATATAAATTCATAAATTCTTAACTGTTTCTTAACCGTTCAAAAGTAAATTTTTAAACTGATTGAAATCGTTTGAGATTTTCACGGATTTTTTTTGTCTGCCTAAACATGCTTTTAATCTTTCCGGCATTTCAACTTTTTCGCCGATCACCTCTTCAACCAGGTCGATAAATTTTGCCGGATGAGCCGTCTCGAGCACTATATTATTAGAACCGGATACTTCTATATTCTCAACCAAAAATCTTTTTAAGGCGAGATAGCCGACTGCACCATGCGGATCCAAAATGTAATTATTTGCATGATAGACTTCTTTCATAGCCTCCTTCGTATCTTCATCGGTAAAACTTGTACTGTAAATATTATCTTTTATTGCAGAGTATTCATGATCAAACAAATCTAAAATCCTTTCAAAGTTACTCGGGTTGCCCACATCCATTGCATTAGAGATTGTTTTAATTGACGGCTGTGGTTTATACATTTCGCTCATTAAATATTTTGGGAACACATCATTCGCATTTGTAGCTGCAATAAATTTGTGAACAGGTAATCCCATCCTCTTTGCAAATAGTCCTGCCGTCAAGTTACCGAAGTTTCCGCTGGGAACCGAAATAACTGTAGGCAGGCTTTTTTCCTGCAATTGTGCGTAAGCGTAAAAGTAGTAGAATGATTGCGGAATAAGTCTGCCAATGTTAATCGAGTTCGCTGATGATAAGGATAAATTTTTTATGAGATCCTCATCAAGGAAAGCTTGTTTGACTAATCTTTGGCAATCATCAAAAGTACCTTCTACTTCAAGTGCAATTACATTTCCATTTAAAGTAGTCAACTGTTGCTCCTGGAGATGACTTACTTTATTACTGGGATACAGCAAGATAACCTTTATGCCTTCAACTTTGTAAAAACCATTTGCAACGGCACTGCCTGTATCACCGGAGGTTGCAACCAGAATTGTGATCTCTTTGTCTAAGCTTTTTGTCAAATATGATAATGTCTTTGCCATGAACCTTGCACCGAAATCTTTAAATGCCAGTGTAGGGCCGTGAAAAAGCTCAAGTATTTTTACGTTATCTTTTAACGTTACCAACGGTGCATCGAAAGTTAACACCTCATCGATAATAATTTTTAAATCATTTGACGGAATTTCATCAGCCAGCAAATGAGCGGTTACATGATAGGCTAACTCATTGAAAGTAAGTGTACCCAAACTCTCGATAAAATTAGGAGAAAGCTTTGGGAGAACTGAAGGCATGAACAATCCTCCATCGTCGGCGATGCCTTTTATAATTGCTTCTCTAAAGCTTACTCTATTTCTCTTATTTCTTGTGCTGTAAAATTCCATCTTAAATTTTATTATTATAAAACTCTGGGTCCGACAGGGTTGATTTGTGATATATAAATATCATTTTGAATTTCAATTGATTCCAGAACCTCCTTCATAGCATCCCCAATATTTTTCGCACTTTCTTTCGATTTACTAAATGCAAAAATAGAGGGACCGGAGCCGGATATACTGCATCCGATAGCTCCTTTGTTTAGTGCAGCTGTTTTTACTTCATTGAAGCCGGGAATCAATAATGATCTGATTGGTTCAATAATTACATCCTGTAGAGATCTTCCTATAAGTTCGTAATCATTCAATATTAATCCTGATATTAATCCGGCAACATTGCCCCACTGTTTAACAGCATCAGAAAGCAGAATTTGTTTCTTTAATATCTTCCGTGTATCGGCAGTGTTTATTTCAATTTGAGGATGAACAATGGTACAGAATAACTCTTTAGGAGTATCAATATTAATTATGTCCATCGGTAAAAGACTTCTCACAATAATAAATCCTCCGTAAAGGCATGCCGCAACATTATCGGCATGAGGTGTACCTCCGCAAGTTAGTTTTTCTCCCTCTAATGCAAATTTTAACAGTTGTTTTTTTGTAAATGGCTTATCAAGAATTTCATTTAGTGCGAACACACTTGCAACCGCACTTGCTGCGCTGGAACCTAATCCGCTTCCTAGAGGCATTTTTTTATGAATTTCAATCTCAATGCCTTTATTAAAATTCATTTCCTCAACCATTGCAGTGAGAGACCTGCCTGCCGTATTTTTTAATGTTTCAAGAGGAAGTTTACCTTCATCACCCGTAATTTTTACAATTGATATCCCCTTTTTCCCATTCAATCGTAAAGTTAATTCATCGCCGGGATATTCAATTGCAAATCCCATTACATCAAAACCGCAGCCGACATTGGTAACAGATGCCGGAGCAAATACTTTTATTTCTTTTCCCATTTTGACGGATCTTTCATCATTAAAGATAACCTTTTGCCTTCATCAGTTCTGCACACAATAATGCACCACCTGCAGCACCTCTGACCGTATTATGAGAGAGAACGACGAATTTATAATCGAATAAAGTATCCTCCCTGAGTCTTCCGATTGATGCTGCCATCCCTTTATCGATATTCCGATGAATTCGGGGCTGCGGATAATTATTCTCTTCAAAATAATAAATCGGTTTTTCCGGTGCGGTCGGTAAACCAAGTTTTTGCGGTTCCGAAGAAAATTCTTTCCATGCTTTTTTTATTTCTTCAATACTTACTTTTTTCTTTAGCTTAACCTGAACACATTCCAGATGTCCGTCAACTACCGGAACACGGTTGCACTGTGAGCTGATCTTTATGTCAATATTTTCTATATGATCAGAGTTAAGGCTTCCGAATATTTTAAGAGGTTCTGTAACAAGTTTGTCTTCTTCGCCCGATATGAACGGTATAACGTTATCGATGCTGTCCAAACTTGAAACACCAGGATAACCCGCACCGGATAGTGCCTGCATAGTTACAACATTAACTGCCTCCAATCCAAAATTATCGACTAATGGTTTCAATGCTAACACCATTCCGATAGTTGAACAATTGGGATTAGTAACGATGCAGCCGTTGTTAAAATTTTGCTTTTTTATTAAGTCAAGATGATCTGGATTTATTTCCGGAACCAGCAAAGGAACATCTTTGTCCATGCGATGATTTTTTGAATTTGAAACTACAATATAACCGGCTTTAGCAAATTTTTCTTCAATACCGCCTGCAACACTGGAATCCAAACCGGAGAAAACAATTTTACAATCTAAACCAGGTTCGCATTTCTTAACAACCAAACCGGAAACTTTGGATGGAAGGGGAGTAGATAAAATCCAGTTGACTGCGTCCTTATATTCTTTCCCGGCTGACTTTTCCGAAGCGGCAACCTCAGTTATTTTGAACCATGGATGATTTTCCAGCATCGCAATAAATTTTTGTCCGACACTTCCTGTAGCACCGAGCACTCCTACATGTATTTTAATATTATTTTCATTCATAGTTACATCTCATTATTTTTAATTTAACAAATTAAATCAGTTTTAAAACTTTAACTTAAATAATTAGCAATTCGTATTATATCCGCAAATACACCGGCTGCGGTTACATCCGCACCGGCACCCGGACCTTTAATAACTATCGGTTTGCCGTCGCAATGCTTTGTTGTAAAAGCTAAAATATTATCACTTCCCGTTAAGGAAAAGAAGGGATGATTTCTGCCTACTTCTTGCAAAGAAATTTCAGCGTTGTTGTTTTCTAGTCTTGCAATATACCTGAGAATATTGTTCCTTTCCTGTGCTTCTCTTCTTCTTCGTTCAAATTCTTTGTCATGGCTTTTTAACTTGACAAAAAATTGTTCTACGCTTTTTATTTTGCGCAATGGTTCGGGGACAAGGTTTTCAACTTTAATGTCATCTAATTCCATTTTTAGCCCCACCTCGCGGGCGAGGATTAATAATTTTCTTGCTACATCTGTTCCTTCAAGATCTTCTCTCGGATCCGGCTCGGTATAACCCTTTTCTCTTGCTTCAATCACAATTTCGCTGAAACTTGTTCCATCTATAAAAGAATTAAATATATAGCTTAAAGTTCCTGAAAGCACCCCTTCAATTTTATAAATATGGTCTCCGCTGGATACCAGGTCTTTAATTGTGTTTATTACAGGCAGACCAGCGCCTACATTTGTTTCATATAAAAATTTAACATTGTGTTTTAATGCCGCTTGTTTAAGCTCAGAATAATACTCATAACCACTTGAGTTTGCTCTTTTATTCGGAGTAACAATCGATATACTGGAATCGAGAATTTCTTTATACCTCTCAACAACCTCATCACTGGCGGTACAGTCCACAAAGATGCTGTTAGGCAAATTTAATTCCTTAATTACATTTATAAATTTATTTAAATTGGTCCTTTTACCTTCGGAGCTAAGAACAGCTTCCCAACCGGAAGGATCGATCCCATCTTTATCAACATACATATTTCTGCTGTTTGCTAATCCGATTATATTCACATTTATCGCATATTCATCAGCCAGAAAAAATTTTTGATTTAATATCTGTCTTAATAAAGTGCCTCCTATTAAACCCGTACCAACAATAAATAAGTTAATTGTTTTTCCTATAGAAAGGAAAAAAGCATCGTGCAGAACATTAAGAGCTTTAGCGGTGTTAGCGTGTGCTATAACTGTGGAAATATTCAACTCCGATGAACCTTGTGCAATAGCTGAGATGTTTATCCCGTTTTTTCCTAATGCCTGAAAAACTTTTCCAGACACACCGGGCGTGTTTCTCATATTTTCGCCAACGACCGCAATAATAGAAAGATCGTATTCAACAAAAGGAGGGTTTATTAAATTATCTTTAATTTCATAATGAAGTTCGTTTTCGATCGCCTTCTTTGCTATTTCTGCATGCTGGGGCATTACCGCCATACATAATGAATGTTCCGAAGAAGCCTGAGTGATTAATGTAATGTTTATTTTTTTTGCGGCTAATGCTTTGAAAATCCTTTCGGCAGTTCCGGCAACGCCTACCATTCCTCCTCCCTGAACGCGCAGCAAAGCTACTTCATCAATAGATGAAATACCTTTGATAGAGAAATTTTTAGAATTCAATTTATCATTAATAAGTGTTCCTGTAAATGACGGATTGAAAGTATTCAAGATCTTGATGGGAATTTTTTTATCCATAGCAGGCTGCATTGTAGGAGGATGAATAACCTTTGCACCAAAATGTGAAAGTTCCATTGCTTCTTCGTAAGTAATTTGTTCGAGCGAAAAAGCCCTCTTTACCTTTTTGGGATCTGCAGTTAAAACTCCGTCGACGTCTGTCCAAATTTGAATTTCTGATGCTTCCAGTGCCGCAGCAAAGAGTGATGCAGTATAATCAGAACCACCCCTGCCGAGAGTTGTGGTTTCATTATTGGGAGTTGAACCAATAAAACCGGTAATAACCTGTAATAATTTGTGAGATTTAAAATATTTTTTTATGTTTTTATTGGTTTGTGCATAATTAACTTTTGCGCTTCCGAATGAATCATCGGTTGCAACAAGTTTCCTGGAATCCAAAAATTCACATTCGATTTTCTGCTCATTCAATGCATTGGATATAATATAGCAAGATAATCTTTCACCGAAACTTAGAATAAAATCCTGTGTCCTTGGCGAGATTTCACGTACCAGAAATACTCCGTGAAGTACATCTTCAAGTTCGTTGAAGTGAAGTTTTATATTTGCCAATATCCCGCTCTGCTTTTTAACGGGTATAAGATCTTTTGCAATTGAAAGGTGCTTCTTTTCAAGTTTTTCAAATATTTCAATATAATCTGAATTACCGGCAGAGGCTCGCTCGCTGGTTTTAATCAGTCGATCTGTAACTCCTTGAAAAGCTGAGAAGATTATTGCGATCTGTCCTGAATCCTTAACTGAATTTTTGATGATATCAATTACATTAAGTATTCTTTCGCTATCTCCAATCGATGAGCCGCCGAATTTTAAGATTTTCATGTAAGTTCCTTATGGTGATAACCTTTTTTTAGATTAAAGTTTCATTTTTCGAATTTTAATATTCTGAATAATTCAAAATGAGTAAAAAAAAACCGGCTTCATTTCTGAAGCCGGTTTTAATAATTTTTTTAATCAATCAATATACAAACATGCTTCAGCCACCACTCATTTCTGTAAAGGTAGTCATCGTTATAGTACACATTATACATGGTGTCGGGTAATATGTAATTGTATATTTATTCATTTTCTCATTTTAATAAAAGCAAAAGTACATCTAAAAATTTTATTTGTCAACTTAATTTGGCACAACATGGGAAAAATATTTGTCTCTCTGCATAATAATAGATCAATAGAAATTTGCCCGGTAGCTTGATAAAATTAATTATTAGTACTCCTAATTAATACAATTTATCTTTGGCAAAAACGCATTTAATTTAATAATATTGCTAAGATTAGGCTTTTATTAAAAAAAAATGTCATGTAGAATAATTCTGAAGTGATGTAATTCTGCATTCAAGAAGATAAAATTAAACTAATTAAACGGCGTTTAAGCATAATTTAATAATGAGAGTGTTAACAAGTTTAATCCTTTTATTAGTATTATAGTTACACGGTTAAAAAATCCCTTTCAGATTAATTAGAATAAATATTCATCAATTAATTCGGAGAGAGTGAATACTAAATATATTGTGTCGGGGACGATACCGATTAAATTATTTGCAAATAATCTTAATAAAAGACTTGACAAAAGAAAACACTTGGTTTATATTCGTAACTAAAGATATTAAACAAATGGAAATGATTAACAGAGCGACACATAATACAACATTAAATTTGAAAGCCGTAAGATATGATTCTAACGGTCGTCGCTATGTTGTGAATATTCCGGTAGAAATCCTTCCTTTAAATACTTTCTTACTAGGGATTACACTTATTATTAGCCTAATACTAGGTATTATTATTCTAGGCTGATAATATCGGTCAATCCCACAATCAAAAATTAACAATAAATAAAAATAAGATTCGGGATTGACCAAATCCAGATTTGATTATATTTAAAGGTTAATTAATTTCAGACTTTCGAGGCATTAGTGAGATTTAACATTCAAAATATCGTCTATAATTATACTTCCAAAAGAAGTGGTATAGTACGTGCAAACCTCACCAAAAGTGTTGTGACCTTAGTACAACATCTCATCATACGCTTCAACCAAATTATTCAAATAATACAAATTGACAGGATAATTATTCGAAACCTACGGTGGCTAATAATTCTTAGCATCTAGGTTTAAGATATTTACCTTTCTCAACAGTATGTATCTTAAGCTTAGATGCATAGCTTGATATATTTAAGCTTTTCAAACTGTTGGGAAATTATATAATTATTATGTACGAAGCGGGTTCAAAAATATTATAGTTTTTAGAATTTAAAATTGTGAAATAAGAATATAAGAAAGGATCAAAGAATGAGAACCTCTAAACAAATGTTGTCGGGGGCGGATATATTTTTTGAATGCTTAAAACGTGAAAAAGTTGAGGTTATCTTTGGATATCCGGGCGGTGCAGTTTTGAAGCTTTATGAAAAATTGTATGATGTAGATTACCTTAAACACATACTTGTAAGACACGAACAGGGTGCTACGCATATGGCTGAAGGATATGCCAAAGCTTCAGGTAAAACCGGTGTTGTACTTGTTACCTCCGGACCGGGAGCCACTAATACTGTTACCGGTATTGCCGATGCATATATGGATTCCGTTCCCATAGTTGTTTTTACGGGTCAGGTGCCGACAGCATTAATAGGAAATGATGCATTCCAGGAAGCTGATATTGTGGGTATAACAAGACCGATTACAAAACACAATTTTTTGGTTAGAGATGTACGCGAACTTGCTTCCACGATTCGAAAAGCGTTTTATATTGCATCTACCGGGAGACCAGGACCCGTTCTTGTTGATTTACCTAAAGATGTAATAAATGCTGTTTGTGAGTTTGAATATTCTGATAAAATTGAATTAAGAGGATATCGACCGAACTTTTTAGGTCATCAAAATCAAATAAAAAAAGCCGCTGAAATGATTAAGCAGGCAAAGAAACCGCTATTGTATGTCGGCGGCGGCGTAATCATGTCAGGCGGTCATAGAGAATTAAGATTATTTGCAAAAGAAAATAATCTTCCTGTAACAATGACACTGCAAGGATTGGGAGCCTTTCCCATGACAGATCCTCAATCATTAGGAATGCTTGGCATGCACGGTACTTATTGGGCAAATCAAGCAGTTAATAATTGCGATCTGCTTGTTTCACTCGGTGCGAGGTTTGATGACCGTGTTACGGGTAAAGTAGAGGCTTTTGCATCAAATGCTTACAAAATTCATGTTGATATCGATCCAACTTGTATCGATAAAAATGTTATAGTTGATCTGCCGATTGTCGGTGATGTAAAACATGTCCTAGCGGAATTAGCTTCCGAGATGAATAGCCCTTTGCCGATTGACGATTGGTGGGCACAGATAGATTCGTGGAGGGCAGAATGTCCTCTTGAATATGAACAAAACGACGGAAAACTTCGGTCGCAATATATTATAGAACAAGTATCAGATAAAACAAAAGGAGAAGCAGTAGTAGTAAGTGATGTAGGACAGCACCAAATGTGGGTTGCTCAATATTATAAATTTAATCATACTCGTTCGCATTTAACAAGCGGCGGGCTTGGTACAATGGGGTTCTCGCTTCCCGCTTCTATTGGTGCGGCATTTGCGGTTAAGGACAGACCTATTATTTCAATTAGCGGCGACGGCGGATTCCAGATGAATATTCAGGAATTAATAACTGCCGCTTATTATAAACTGCCTGTTAAGTTTATCATATTAAATAATAGCTTTCTTGGAATGGTAAGGCAATGGCAGGAATTATTCCATGCCGAGAAATTCAGTTTTACAGATTTGTCAGAGAGTAATCCTGACTTCAAAAAAGTTGGAGAAGCCTTTGGATTGAAATCATTTTCCACAGATAATCCTAATGAAGTAGGAGGTATATTAAAAGAAGCCTTTGATTATAATGAAGGGCCGGTTTTGATGGAATTTAAAGTGGTAAAAGAAGACATGGTATTCCCGATAATTCCTTCAGGTGCTACTATCAAAGAAATGATGACAAAACGTCTTGATCCCAAGGAGATGATATGAGCATAAAAAAACACACCATTTCAGTTCTAGTTGAAAATCGTTTTGGTGCCTTCAACCGGGTAGCAACTATGTTCAGCGGGAAAGGGTTTAACATCCACAGTATATCAATCGGAGAAACCGAAACTCCGGAAGTTTCCCGGATGACTATTGTAACAGCCGGCGATGAAAAAATAATAGAGCAGGTTGTAAAGCAATTAAACCGCTTGATTGATACAATTAAGGTTGTTGATTTTACGGACCAATATAGAGTTGAAAGAGAACTTGCTCTTATTATGGTTTATTATCAAAAAGGTAACCGGATGGAGATTACTAATATCTGTGAAATTTTCAGAGGAAATATTGTGGATATAAATAATAAAACATTAACACTTGAAATAACCGGTCCGCCCGATAAAATTGATGCCGTGGTAAATGTATTGGAACCTTACGGAATTAAAGAAATGGCTCGGTCGGGTACGGTTGCCCTTAAGCGGGGTGAACAATTGAAACCGGATAAACTCGACAAAAAAGAACTTCAAATAATGTAAAAAATTAAGAGGAAATTAAATGAAAGTATATTATGATAATGATGCCTCACTAGATTTGCTATCAGGCAAAAATATAGCTGTCCTGGGATTCGGAAGCCAGGGACATGCGCATGCATTAAATTTAAAAGAGAGCGGATGTAACGTTTCTGTGGGACTTCGAACCGGAAGTGCCCGCTGGTCAAAAGCTGAAGCTACAGGACTTGCGGTAAAAACGATTCCCGATGCAGTTGCGTGGGCAGACGTAATAATGGTCCTACTGCCCGATCAAAATCAAAAAGCGGTTTATGATAAGGATATTGCTCCGAATCTTAAATCTGGAAATACGCTGGCATTTGCACATGGATTCAATATTCATTATAAGCAAATTGTTCCTCCGGAGGATGTTAACGTAATGATGATTGCTCCTAAAAGTCCCGGACATCTCGTCAGAAGAACTTACCTTGAAGGCGCGGGTGTCCCTTGTTTAATCGCCGTGCATCAGAACCCCAGCGGTAAAACTAAAGATTTAGCCTTAGCATGGGCAAAAGGAATCGGCGGAACCAAAGCAGGCGTAATTGAAACTAACTTTAAATACGAAACGGAAACAGATCTCTTCGGTGAACAGGCGGTCCTTTGCGGTGGTTCAGCAGAATTAATAAAAGCCGGATTCGAGACTTTAGTCAATGCTGGTTATCCTCCTGAACTAGCATACTTCGAATGTATGCACGAAATGAAATTGATTGTCGACCTTTATTATGAAGGAGGTTTGACAAGAATGAATTATTCTGTAAGCGATACTGCAGAATACGGAGGAATGACACGCGGCAGCCGCCTAATTACTCAGGAAACAAGAAACGAAATGAAAAAGATTCTCGGTGAAATTCAAAACGGTCAGTTTGCCAAGGAATGGCTGGACGAGTACAATTCCGGTCAGCCGTTGATGGACAAATTGAGAAAAGAAAATTCAGATCATCCTATTGAAAAAGTCGGTTCAAAACTTAGAGAAATGATGAGTTGGTTGTTTAAGAAAAATAAAAAGGAAGAGGTAGGTGTATGAATCTGAAGATAACACTTCTCCCGGGTGACGGAATAGGTACCGAGGTTGTCGAGTCTGCGGTAGAAGTTATGAAAGCAGCGGCAGAAAAATTCGATGCAACACTATCATTGAGTTCGTACCTTATTGGGGGAAGTTCATACGATAAGTACGGAACCCCGCTGACCGATGAAACTTTAAGTGCGTGTTACGATTCGGATGCTGTTATTCTTGGCGCGGTCGGCGGTCCGAAGTGGGAAGATTTACCACACAATCAAAAACCCGAAGCGGCACTTTTAAAGTTAAGAAAAGCATTAGGATTGTATACCAACATAAGACCGGCGAAAGTTTACAAGGCGCTTCTCTCGGCTTCAACATTAAAGCCCGAAGTTCTAGACGGAACCGATTTTGTAATATTACGTGAATTAACTGGAGATGTGTACTTCGGCGAACCACGCGGATATGATGAGGAAAAAGGCTGGAACACAATGATCTATACGCGGGCAGAAGTTGAAAGAATAGCTCGATTTGCTTTTGAAATTGCAAAAAAACGGGACAAGAGAGTCACTTCTGTTGATAAGGCAAACGTACTGGATTGCTCACAGTTTTGGAGAAAAGTTGTTCACGAAGTACATAAAGATTATCCTGAAATCACTCTAAATGATATGTACGTGGACAATGCTGCTATGCAGATTGTAAGAAATCCAAAACAATTCGATGTTCTATTAACTCAAAATATGTTCGGTGATATTCTAAGCGATATAGCTGCCATGATTACGGGAAGTTTAGGAATGCTTCCGTCAGCCAGTATAGGTGAAAATTATTCATTATATGAGCCGGTGCACGGCAGTGCTCCTGATATTGCCGGGCAGGGAAAAGCGAATCCGCTGGCAACAATTTCATCCGTTGCTATGATGTTTAATCATACATTCCAGATGAATAAAGCAACTGAATTAATTGAAGCTGCAATCAGCAAAACTCTGGAACAAGGATATCGTACTGCAGATATCTTTTCTCCTGATTCTATCCTGGTATCGACCGGGAAGATGACTGAAGTGGTAATTGAAAATTTCAATAAAATTTATGATGATCAGGCATTAGGAGTGTTTACACTCTAATAAAAAAATATTTCGGTATAAAACTTAAAATTAAATTGTTGTAAGAGGTATTGAAGTGAATAATAGAGTATTAATATTCGACACAACGTTAAGAGACGGCGAACAGTCTCCAGGAGCATCTTTAAACGTATTTGAAAAACTGGAAATTGCCAAGCAGTTAGAGAAACTTCGTGTCGACATAATTGAAGCAGGGTTCCCTGTTTCATCACCGGCACAATTTGAAGCCGTTCAAAGAATTTCCGGCGAAGTCAAATATTCGGTGATAGCGGGATTAGCAAGAGCAAAAGAAATAGATATTAAATCGGCTTATGATGCTCTTAAAAACGCAAAGAAATTTAGAATCCATACATTTATCGGGACATCCGACATCCATATAACAGGGAAATTTGGAGATGACAGGTACGGAAAAACTCTATCCGAAAAAAGAATGACGATTCTAAAAATGGCCCAAGATGCTGTTATCTATGCAAAATCATTTACTGATGATGTTGAGTTTTCTGCTGAAGATGCCGGAAGAACAGATATAGGTTATTTAGCCGAGGTTATAGAAGCAGCTATTGAATGTGGTGCTACAACTGTAAATATTCCGGATACAACTGGCTATACATTTCCTTCTGAATTCGGTGCAAAGATAGCTGAATTACGCAGACGTGTGAAAAATATAAATAAAGCCGTCATATCAGTTCACTGTCATGACGATTTGGGACTCGCTGTCGCTAATTCGTTAGCCGGAATCGAAAATGGTGCGCGCCAGGTGGAAGGTACGATAAACGGTATTGGTGAAAGAGCCGGAAATGCATCACTTGAAGAAATTATAATGGCGTTGAGAGTTAGAAAAGACATCTCAAAATATTTTACAAAAATTAAAACCGAGGAAATATATAATACAAGCAAAATGATTTCTTCATTTACCGGTATCATTGTTCAACCCAATAAAGCCATTGTCGGAGAAAATGCGTTTGCCCATGAATCCGGTATTCATCAGGACGGAATGTTGAAAAACCGGCAAACTTATGAAATATTAACACCTGAAAGTGTCGGCGTTCAAAAAACCAAAATTGTTTTGGGCAGGCATTCGGGAAGGCATGGTTTGAAATCGAGATTGAAAGAATTAGGATATTCCCTGAACGAAAAAGATTTGCAAAAAGTTTATGAGCATTTCCTTCAACTTGCAGATAAGAAGAAAGAAGTGTTTGATGAAGATCTGAGAGTTCTAATGGGCGATCAAGAACATCCTAAAGAAAATGCTTTTTATGAACTTGATTATATAAATGTGAATATGGGAACTAATTCCATCCCAACGGCTACGGTTAGAATTAAAACCAGGGAAGGCGCATTGCACGAGTCGGCTACAGGGGATGGTGCGGTAGATGCATGCTTTAATGCTATCGAAAGAGTTCTTGAAGTAAAACCGGTTTTGGAATCTTATAATGTCAGATCCGTTACTTCCGGGAGACAGGCAATGGGTGAAGTAATAGTGAGGCTCAGAAAGGGCGAGAATTCATTCACCGGAAGGGGTGTTTCAACCGATGTTATTGAAGCAAGCGCTAAAGCATATTTACAAGCTCTAAATCAGCATGAAATTTTTATAAACAGAGCGAAAGAAGATGATGCTTATAACCATTCATTATCTGATTTATCACAAGCAGTATAAAGGAAATTACTTTTATGGGAATGACTATAACAGAAAAAATATTGGCTAAATCGGCCGGGAAATCTAGAGTAGAACCCGGTGAAAATATATGGTTAAATGTAGACGTATTAATGACACACGATGTTTGCGGTCCGCCTACCATCGGAATCTGGAAACGTGAGTTCGGCGAAAATGCTAAGGTGTGGGATAAGCAAAAATTAGTAATATTTCCCGATCATTATATCTTTACGAAAAATCCACAGGCTAACAGGAATGTGGAGATACTCAGGCAGTTTGCAAAAGACTATAATGTGGAAAATTATTATGATGTCGGAACCGAAAGATATAAAGGTGTTTGTCACATAGCATTGGCAGAGGAAGGGTATAACGTTCCCGGCACCGTATTATTTGGGACTGATTCACATACGTGTACATCCGGAGCCTTCGGTATGTTTTCAACGGGAGTCGGTAATACCGATGCAGCTTTCATATTGGGAACCGGAAAAATATGGGAGAAAGTTCCTGAATCAATGAAGTTTACTTTTACAGGCGAAATGCCCCCTTATTTAACGGCTAAAGATCTTATCCTTCAAGTGTTGGGTGATATTACTACCGACGGAGGCACATATAGAGCTTTAGAGTTTGCAGGTGAAGGAGTGTATTCTCTTTCCATAGATGAAAGAATGACTCTAACAAACATGGCAATTGAGGCAGGTGCCATGAACGGCATAATTGCCGCCGATGAAGTTACGGGAGCATATGTGAAAAAAAGAACCGATAAACCTTTTGAAATATACAACAGCGACCCAGATGCAAAATATGCAGCATCATATAATTATGATTTATCAAAAATAGAACCATCAGTAGCTAAGCCGCACAGTCCTGATAACCTGGATTCAGTGCGTAATGTTCAGGGCACAACACTTACTAAATGCTATATAGGTTCTTGTACCGGAGGGAAACTCAGTGATTTTAAAGCTGCTGCCAAAATAATATTTGGCAATAATGTGAAGGTTCCTACTTTTATTGTACCTGCAAGTACTGCTGTGGCTAAACAGCTTGATGAAGAAACTATTTCGGGTATTTCACTGAAACAAATATTTCAAAATGCGGGTTGTGAAATTGCACAATCTTCATGTGCCGCATGCTTGGGCGGACCAATGGATACAATAGGTCGTGCCGTTGATGGTGAAACAATTATTTCTACTACCAACAGAAATTTTCCCGGAAGAATGGGCAGTAAAAAATCGGGTGTTTATTTAGCCTCACCGTTAACCGTGGCTGCTTCGGCTCTGACCGGAACAATCACTGACCCGAGGAACTTTTTATAATTTTAAAACAGAAATTGAATTAATATGGAGCTGAGAAATTAAATGGAAAAATTAATTAAAGGTAAGGCTTTTGTACTCGGTAATAATATAGATACTGATCAAATTATACCGGCAGAGCATTTAGTATACAGTTTAACCGATCCGGAAGAAAAGAAAAAGTACGGTCATTTTTCTCTCTCCGGGGTTCCTCTTTCTCAGGCAGGGTTACCGGAAGGAGGGACCCCTTTTATAAAAGGTGAGAATTACCAATCGGAATTCAACATAATTATCGGAGGTGCTAACTTCGGATGCGGATCAAGCAGGGAACATGCACCATTCGCTCTGGAGGTTGCAGGAGTTAAGGCGGTTATAGCCGAATCTTATGCAAGAATTTTCTACCGCAATTGTGTGGACGGCGGATTTTTACTTCCTTACGAAACGCCGCAGAGACTAAACGAAAAGATTAAAACGGGTGATGATTTAGAACTTGAGATTGAATCGAATATCCTTAAAAATCTATCTTCAGGTGAATCGTACAGTTTAAGATCATTGGGAGATATTCTTCCTATAATAGAAGCCGGCGATATATTTAAATATGCCAGGCAGCAAGGTATGATGGCGTAAGTTAAACTATTATCAGCAGAGTCGTTTTGTGCGAATATTATCATATTCTTCTTCTTTATCTTACTTTGCTGGGAACTGAAATTAGATGAAGATTAAGATATAAGTAGATAAAACTTAAAAAAAGTTAATAACAAGCGGTAATTAAAAATGAAAGACTTAATAGAACTATTTGATACCACTCTACGGGATGGTACACAGGGAGAGGGAATAAATCTGTCTGTTCAGGACAAACTTTTGATTGCTCAAAAATTGGATGAATTCGGTGTTGATATTATAGAAGGCGGATGGCCGGGTAGTAATCCCCGCGATGAAGAATTCTTTCAAAAAGCAAAAAGCCTGAATTTAAAACACGCACAAATATGTGCGTTCGGGTCTACTGCGAGGTCATTAGCTCATCTTGAAACCGATCAAAATCTGAACGCTTTATTAAAAGCCGAAACTCCGGTAGTATCAATATTCGGAAAAACATGGAAGCTGCATTCACAAAAAGGATTGGGGCTTTCGGATGAAGAAAATGAAGAACTAATCTTTGGTTCTGTTAAGTTTTTAAAAGAGCATGGCAAAAAAGTTATTTATGATTGTGAACATTTTTTTGACGGTTATAAAGATGATAAAGAGTTTGCAAGAAAAATGTTGAAAGCTGCCGAAAGAGCAGACGCCGATGTGATAGTCCTTTGCGATACGAACGGCGGAACAATGCCATATGAGGTAACTGAAATTATTAATGAATTAAAAACTGAGATTCACAAACCTTTAGGAATACATACGCACAATGATTCCGAACTTGCTGTAGCTAATTCTTTAGCTGCTGTCGAAGCCGGAGCGATACATGTACAGGGTACTATAAACGGAGTGGGCGAACGCTGCGGAAATGCCAACCTCTGCAGTATCATTCCAAATCTAATTTTAAAATTAAAAAAGGAAACGAAGAAACAAATCAAACTCAATCATTTAACATCGCTTTCAAATTTTGTTTATGAACTGATGAATCTCGCCCCAAACTCTAGAAGCGCCTACGTTGGTAAATCAGCTTTTGCACATAAAGGCGGAATACACGTGAGTGCTGTATTAAAAGACAGCAAGATGTACGAACACATTAAGCCTGAAAAAGTCGGGAACAAACAGCGTGTACTCGTCTCCGATTTATCGGGACAAAGCAATATCCGCTATAAAGCTAAAGAATTGGGAATTGATCTTTCCGACAACAAAGAATTGAGCAAAAAATTGGTCAGCTACATAAAAGACCTCGAGTACGGAGGCTACCAATTTGACGGGGCTGAAGCTTCCTTCGAGCTTTTGCTGAGATCTGAATTAAACGAATTCATGCCCTTTTTTAATGTACTTGATTCTAAAGTGAATGTTGTTTATGATAATAAAGGCACTTCGAGTGCGGAAGCAGTACTAAA
The DNA here is from genome assembly GCA_963751355.1 of uncultured Ignavibacteriales bacterium. GTDB lineage: Bacteria > Bacteroidota > Ignavibacteria > Ignavibacteriales > Ignavibacteriaceae > CAVVVS01. Next base: position 47,398 of record CAVVVS010000066.1, read on the forward strand.
AGTTGAAGTGGACGGAGAAATTGAACACACAGCCTCTGACGGCGACGGTCCGGTTAATGCATTAGATAAGGCACTGAAAAAAGCCTTATTGAGATTTTATCCTGAAATGTCATTAATTAAACTGGTTGATTATAAAGTACGTGTTCTTGATGAAAAAGAAGGAACTGCCGCAAAGGTTAGAGTAATGATCCAATCTAGTGACGGAAATGAAACCTGGAGTACGGTTGGAGTTTCGTCAAATATTATCGAAGCAAGTTTTCAAGCTTTAAGCGACAGCATTAATTATAAATTATATAAATTTCAATCCGAGAAAGAAAAACTAACAGCGTAAGCTTCAAGATTGAAGTATTAATGATTGAATGGATGGGTGTTCTTAACTAAAAAGTACATACAACCATACATTCATATTTTAAAGTGATCAATTTTCTACTGCATATATTCCGAAACTTATTTATCGATATATTTATTGCAGGTGTTAACTGAAATGAAAATCGGGCTTTTACAATATAATCCTTATTGGGAAGGTAAAGAAAGAAATAAGAGAAAAATACAACAACTGCTCTCAGGTAATTTTCACAAAGTTTCTCTTCTCATGCTCCCGGAAATGACGTTGACCGGTTTTACGATGAATTCAAAAAAATTCTGTGAACCTATTGATGGTGATACGTTTCAGTTTTATGCAGAAATTGCCGTAGAGAAAAAATCTCATGTAATGGGCGGTAATTTATCCATATTTGAGTATTCCTAAGTTAATGAAAAATTGACTATTTTTTCATTATAGTTTGAACTGCAAATCAGGTTGATATCGATAGATAATTTATTTATTGATCAGCAATAAAATGTGAGATATTCATTTTAGATTCAAAGATTGTACAATAAGGAAAAATGTCTGAAAGAGTCAGAAATGAGTAAAGATCTAAATTTAATTAAATTTAGATTAGTCAATAGTTGCACAGCTAATAATTGTTAAAAGCAATAAATATGAAGTTAATATCTGGAACCGGAATTTCATTTCCGATACAAGGAAGCCATTGGACTGATTCATAGTCAGCTCCAATAATGGTGGAATTCTTGTAATTAACCCAAATCAATTCAGAACAAATTAAGACAATTATCAGGGGAGAATACTGCACAGATTTTACCATTATCTGGAGACAATGTTTCAGCAAAAGAAATAGATCTACCTGATTTACTCATTCTGATAGATTTCTCTTCGTTAATTCTATTGGTGAATTGACTGCTTTTTAGTGTAATTATTTGAATTTCTATTTAACCACAACACACTACTAGTAAATCTGGTGAGTAGTGATAGCTAACTCACCAATACTCGTGAAAATCAAAGAGAACGGTTGTGATTCTCGCATCATTCAGAAGCAGCAGATGTTTCAGATAGCTGTCCGAGATTTTCTTCTCGCTTCTCTCCGGTCCAGTATCAACCAGACTCACAGCAATCAAACGCTCCATATTTTCCAGTTCTTTGTCAATGTGCTTCTTGAATGCCTCTTGATTCTCCTTATTGCCTTAATAACAAAGATTTCATCAATTAAGGTGATCTATTTAAAGTAAGAATATCAATAGAAATTCTCTAAAACAGAGAAATCGAATTTCTAT
>CAVVVS010000067.1:0-8765 GCA_963751355.1 uncultured Ignavibacteriales bacterium
GTTGCTCCAACGGACGCCCGCGTACTTATAACCGGCAACAACGGTACAGGAAAGGAACTGGTGGCCCGCTGGCTGCACGAGAAAAGTAACCGAGCCCCGCAGCCGTTAGTAGAAGTAAATTGCGCCGCTATTCCTTCCGAATTGATCGAAAGTGAACTCTTCGGGCATGAAAAGGGTGCTTTTACATCCGCTATCAAACAGCGAAAAGGAAAATTCGAGCAGGCAAATGGCGGTTCCATATTCCTCGATGAAATTGGTGACATGAGCCTGGCTGCCCAGGCAAAAGTGCTCAGAGCATTGCAGGAAAACAAAATATCAAGGGTAGGAAGTGATAAGGATATAGAAGTGGATGTACGTATAATTGCAGCAACCAATAAAAACCTGAAAGAAGAAATTGAAAAGAAAACTTTTCGGGAGGATCTTTATCATAGGTTGAGTGTTATTCTCATAAATGTTCCTCCACTCAACGAAAGGCTGGAAGATATTCCCTTGCTGGCCGATCATTTTAATGAACTTATCTGCAGCGAATACGGGCGGCAAAAGTTGAATATTACAGAAGATGCTGTAAAAGAATTACAAAAGATCAACTGGACAGGTAATATTCGTGAATTCCGCAATGTACTGGAGCGGTTGATTATTTTTTGCGACAAGGAAATTACCGGGAAAGATGTTGTCAATTATGCCATGTCTATGTCGTAATATTATTTTCCATAACAGGTATTAATCGAATCCCTTTACTTGTTTTAGTTAAAATTAAACCGGTATCTTTTAATACGGAAATCATCGAAGTAAACATCATTTCCTTTGACAGGATATTACTAGAAAATAAATAATTTTTCCACTTTATTTTTTGAAGAAAATTAAGGAGATAATTAATAAATATTGATCATCAATACCTGACTAATTTATCATTGACTTTCCTTAGTACTAAATTTAAATAAATAGTTCGTTCTCGGTTTTTCTCCCATGAAGAAATTACTCAGATTAACCACCCAGAGAGGTACACTTGTCTTGACCAATTCAAATCCCATACCTTCAATTTTTGCTTTTGTTTCGGGGGTGAGGTCATAATCCCGGATAACCAGATAATTTACACAGCCTGGAATTATCAGCGAATCGTTCAACTGGGTAATATTATCTATAAAGAATTGATTCAAATCGGTTTTTGCATACTGGGGGAATTGCGGATTTTTCCAGGGTGAATACGGACTGCTGTAAGGAAAGGCAATTAAATTTAGTTTCCGGTTATCGATGTGTTGATGCAGGTATTTTGTCATACCAATATATCCAACGCCCGCCGGTTTACAAGCCATTGGGATAATTGCAAAAATATTGAAGATTAGAAGAATAATGATTAGCGGTCTTATAATTTTAACTATCAAGCTTTTATTAATGATTTTACCTTTCCATAGCAGGTATAAAAAATAGCCTGTAATAATATGGAGAAATGGCAATACACAAAACAAAAACCGGATTTCTTTATGTTTAATAATTGTGTGAAAAATGAGAAATGGGATGATTATCCAAATGTAAGGTAAACGGTTATTTTTAACAAACATATATATTAAAGCTACTAAGATTAGTATACCAATAGGATAAAACATATCGGTTATTCCGCGGGTGAAATAAAAATACCAGGGAGATGTGCCGAAATAATTCTCATTTTGCAAAAGATTTATTTTTAGATAATTCCATGACGGAACTGTAAATTCCCCATAAAACCAACTATCAATGCATATTCCCAAACTTAATGACAATAGAATTCCCAAACTTATTCCAATTTGATTTTTAAGGATTTCATTTTTTATTATAATAACCCATAGAAAATACCCGGTTATCATTAGAATTATCTGAAAACGGAATTCATAAGCCATCCCGAATAAAATTCCGCTTAAAATATATAAATACCATTTACTTTTTGTTTTTCTTCGAAGGTATTCGTTCATAATAAATCCGTAAATAAAAAATGCGGTGGACCAATTTTCACTTGAAAAACGAACACTTACATAGGGGACATACCACATGAGCAATACCGGAAAAATAATAAATAACTTGTCCCATTTTTTCGGTATGTTAAATTCTTTTAAGGCATATCTTACCAGAAATAATAATGCCGTAAAAGATATAAGAGAGGAAATAAGTCTCAGTACAAACATTTGCTGGTACGGATCATGGATTCCCAGGTACAAGCAAATTTTATATATTCCAATGAAAAGTACCGGCTGTAAAGTTGGGCGTAACCGGGCATGATATTCCCACGGAAGATTTATACCAGAATCGAGCCCCATTCTGTATCTTCCGAATTCAATTATCTGATAATATTCATCGACCTGGTGAAATCCAAGACTGGTGAAGGCAAAAAGAATATATACACCATATATCAATAAGCTTATTAAAATAAATAACTTGTTTCGATCAGTTAAGAATTTCCAATTCATCGCGATGAAGAATATTTTTAATACTTAAAGAAAATACATTTATTTGCGTTGAACAAATTTTCGGTTAATTTCACAATCTTAAAACTATTATTATTTCGATGAATTCAGTTTATAAAATAGCTGAAAAAATAAACAGCAATATCCGGAAAATTTATCCGTTAATCTTCGCTTGTTTAGTTATTGCTGAATCCTTATACTACGGTCAACAGAAAATTTTAATTAAGCCTTCACAAGGTATTCATCGATGGCGTCAAACCGATTGTGCTTCATTTGCCCTGAATTACTATCAACATGGGATGCGGTTTTTTCATCCGGAACTTCATAATTTAGGTTCTGATCATTATACAACCGGTTATGGTGTCAGTGAAGCTCCCATACTTTATTATTTTATTGCAATACTTTACAGGATTTTTGGCCCACATGATTATATCTTCAGGGTAGTTAATTTTCTGATATTCTTTCTAGGACTGTTTTATCTGTTCAAACTATCAAGACTGGTACTGGGTGACGGGTTTTATGCTGCGTTTATTTCCCTGATCATTTATACATCACCTGTAGTGGTATATTATTCTTCTAATTACCTTACCGATATTACTGCCATAAGCCTGGTTTTTATGGCATGGTATTTTTTTATTTCTTTTTACTACTCGGGCCGGGAAAAGGAATTTTCAATCTCTATGGTGTTATTACTAATTGCAGGACTACTAAAGGTTACTACTGCAATTAACCTTGTTGTAATTGCAGGAATATATTTTTTTGATATTGCTCGAATTATTTCGTTTAAATCAAATAGAAAAGTATTTGATCGCCGCTTGTATCCGTTTTTAGCTTTTCTCTTTGTCGGATTTGTGCTTGTAACTTATTATTCATGGGCTATTTATTATAATAAAATTCATGATACAAAATATTTCAGCAACCAGATTCTTCCTATCTGGAAACTTGACTGGCAGGGCATTAAGGATGTAGCAAATTCATGGATAAAAGGGGGGATGAAAGAGCAATTTTTCAAAACGGATATTATTTATCTCTTACTAATTGCATGGACAGGAATCATTGTGTTTTTTAAGCGATTACCTCTGTTTTTAAAATTTATTCTGATCGTATTAACAGCAGAATGCCTGGCATATATAATATTATGGTACATTCAGTTTATGTATCACGATTATTATACACTGATACTAATGAGTTGGGTGTATTTTTCATTGTTAGGGTTATTCCTATTGTTAAAACTTAAGCTTTCAAAGGTGTTTACTTCACCTCTGACTATTGTTGTTTTAAGTATTTTTTTGCTTATAAATATAAGTTTCGCACATAAACAACTGGATGAAAGATATTATGGGTACCGGCTTGAAAGGCCGTTATTCAAGGAATATTTTACCATTAAGCCTTATATCCGTTCGCTTGGAATTGAAAAGACAGATACGGTAATAAGTATTCCTGACGGGACGAATTGCTATACTTTGTATTTAATGAACCGGAAAGGGTACACTGAAAATAACGGACGTAACAAGGATAGCCTGGGAATTGCTACTTCTGTCAAGTTGGGTGCAAAATATTTGTTTATCAATAATGAAGAATATTTGCAAAGAGATTATGTCAAGCCATTTCTTAAAAACAGGATAGGCCAATATGGTAATGTCACCATTTATAAACTAAAATAATTGAATAATCAGACAATTTTCATGAACAAACTTTGTATTATAATTCCCTGCTTCAACGAAGAAAAAAGACTAAGCCCTCAACTTTTTGAGAAGTTTATTAATTCGAACAAAACTATTGACATTTGTTTTTCAGATGATGGCAGTAAGGACAAAACTTATGAGATCATTAATTCATTAGCGGTAAAATTTAAAGACAGGATCAGAGTTATCAGGCTGGAGAAGAATTCGGGAAAATCGGAAGCGATACGACAGGCTGTAATGTTACTGTCAAAAGAAAAGGATTATAATTATATCGGGTATCTCGATGCTGACCTGTCCACTCCGTTAACGGAAATGGAAAAATTATTCGACTATGCTATAGCGCATAATGAATATGATATGGTAATGGGATCGCGGATAAAGAGGCTCGGAACTGAAATAAGAAGAAGCTTGCTCCGACACTATTTCGGAAGAGTATTTGCTACTTTCGCCAGTATGATGCTTGGGTTACCGGTTTACGATACGCAGTGCGGGGCAAAGATCTTTAAGGCAGAAATTTCGGGTAAAATATTTGAGAAAAAATTTTATTCCCGATGGATCTTTGATATTGAAATCCTTTACAGATATATGCAATTAAGTAAAGAAGTTCTTATCTATGAATTTCCGTTAACAGTCTGGATTGATACCGGGAAATCGAAAATTAAGCCACTTTACATCCTAAAATTACCTTTTGAAATGTTGAAGATATACTTTATTTACAAAAGAAAATCAGCAAAAAAACTTATCTGACAGCTATTTAATTCAAAAACCACCTGTTGTTCTTAAATATTTCATTCCCTGAATAATAAATGACATTTTCATCCGAAGGTCTCACTAACATTTCATCCACAATCAGATTTCCTTTGTGTAACCATTCATTATACAGGGTGATCTCCAGAATTAAATCCGGTTCATTGGCATCGAAGGAAAATTCTATCAGGCCCCACTTACCGCTGACAGCCACTAGTCTGTCAGATACCGCCATGTTCACTTCATTTATTACCTCACCATTATGCCGTTTTATCCTGTATGTAAATCTGCTTCGCGGGTAAAAATCCTTATCTATATTGTAAATCCAGAAACTGGCCGTGTAATTTTTCACTCCGGTATTTTTCAACGTATCAGATATGATGAGATTTTTTCCGGGAACAACTCCAATAAAAGCACCATTCCCCTTATATGCGATTCCGGAACTTTTTTTATCATATGAAATCATAGTAAAATCACTATCTGGTTGATTAGTAAAAAATTTACCATGTTTGTAAAGTTTGGCTGTATCAATTTCTGCAAGATTTTGTTTTCTGTACGAGCTATATAAATTTCTCAATGAGTCGAAGGGGAGACTGAAAAAATCAGCATAGTTACAGGAATCAATCTTTGTACTTTTTCCAAGGATCCGTTTTTCGTTATCTGTAAGTTTCATACATGGATCAACCACAACCAGAAACGGTTTTTCATCAGGCATGTCTTTTAGTATTTGCAAGGGAGAAAGCGGATCCAGAATTATTTCAATGTTTTTTAAAGATTGAGAGATTGATGCCCTGGCTTCCATAAAAGCTATTAAAGGTAACTTTGTTTTCAGGGAAGATAAATAGGAGATTTTGGCGATATCACATTCCGGTGATTTTCCATAATTTTCCGAACCAATTTGAAAAAAAGGTAACGGAAGAATTGCCTGAAATTGATCAGAGTTAATTCTGGTTACCCATTTATCCTCAGGAAGTTTATTCTTGTGATCGGATAATGCTTCAAATTTAAAATTATATATCTTGGGTTTTGTGCGAACATTTATCCATGCATCATACATTATAAAAATTGTACAGAAAATCAAAAAGGCGTATTTATAAATGTTACCCGACTTTTTATACCAGTTCCATAATTTATAAAAGACAACAATATTCACTGCATAATAGAATACCCAGGCAAAGCGTCCTAATCCTCGCATTTGTCTGAGAGGTCCAATATAATCGGCTAAGCGTTCCAATCCAAAAATAAAGGGAACACCAAAAGAATACAGCAGAACCAGAAACGAAGCCCAGAAAAGGAAATTTAGAAACTCATTGTCAGTAACCTTAAGTGAAATATTAAATTTTTTCTTTATTAAACGCTTTATAAATGTTCCGAACAATATAAAAAAACCAATCGAAGCCACCAGGCCCACATAGGCAATTCCTTCCCAGGGAATATAATGAAAAGTCATGAATTTATGTAGGAATTGTCCGTATGGCATTGTGAAAGGCAAAAATACACTTTCTGGCATAGCCCTAAATGACTTAAAACCCCATGGTCGGGGAGTTCGGTCGGAAACATAATCATTTAATTGTATAGTTATAATGATTAATATAAGAGGTAATATTAACTGTAATAGGAGATGGAAGATCTGGTTCCTACTCAACCGCTTTTGCTTGATTAATAAATAGGTCCAATAAAAAGTCAAAATGAAAACAAAAAAGCCGACAAAATACAGATGAATTCCTGAAACAATATAAATAATTATTAATATCAGAATACTTATGCCATACTTGTTCTTTTTATGAAATTCATATAACAGATAATACATGCAGGGAATAAAAAACACATAAGCCAGTGCAAAGTGACCCCCAAACCTGTCGAGTTGAGGAGAAAGAAATGCTATGGATGTTGATATCAACAGGCTAAATATCAGCGGAATTCCAAGATCATATAGAATGAGAAACAAAAACAGGCTTCCAAACAAGATCGATGTGATCATCAATATATTCATTATTCCGATTGTGTAGTCAGAAATATCAACTATATTGCGGGAGATAAACCCTATAGTTCCCGAAAGTAAAGGCTGGTCATCGGTGAATGAAGCCATTTCCCCATAAGGATAGTTAACACAACGGGTACGAAACCATGATGAATCATATTTTGCATGATAAACAGCTCCAATATAATTTTTCAGGCCGTCTCCATCAACTGCAAAATAGGTTGAGTTAGCCGATCGAATGATCTTCCCGTAAAAAAAATACAGGAGTGCAGTATTTAACAAAAGAAGTAATAGAATTCCGGTAAGTTTGTTTCTCTTTAAGTTTCTCATGCAATAGAATAATTTTTTAAAACTAAAAAAATTATTGCTTCTTATACTAATTATTCTGATTTAAGTTAATAAATTATCTTTTTAATAATTCAATTATTCAATCTCATTAAGTAATCTCTCAAAAAATTCGGGAATAAAAACAGATGAATTAATATATGAATTGAAATTTCAACAATTGTAGAATTCTTTTCATTAAAAGAAACAATACCAGGATATCAACCTTAAAAAGGTAGTAAATTTAATACATTAGGAAGAATGAGTTCCAGCGTGTAATCACCCGCCGGGAGATCCAGTGTAATTCTAGGATCTGTTTTGGTACGGTAACCAGATATCTTCTCCTTTAGATTGTGTCCTTTTTTAATATAAATTCTTTCGAGTCCGGAATAATTATACGGCATGTGTACTTCTGTCCTGCCTTTACTCCGAACATGAAAACTTAGTTTCAACTGTTCGGGATTATTAACAGTAAAGGATTGTATGTTACATTTTGAAGTATCCGGGATAACAATACCTTGATTTGCCAGATCTACAAAATAGTTAAAATCATCTTTTTTAATGCCTTCAACAACAGGTGTATATTCTCCCATACCAAAAACTCCTTCATTAACTCTTTTTTCCACTTCTTCCTTTGTGAACCATTGCCAGTCTGAGCTGGTTTTTAAAAAGGCCGGATATGTAAATATCATGCAGGTTAAAAGTAAAAAAGCGATCAACTTTTTAGTTAATCGGTTATTATCTCCGGGCAACTTATTTAAAAAATAGGCTAACAACAAAATATTTATTACCTGAATAATTGTAAGTAATCTCCATGGGAATTGTATAAAGTCTGCACCAGGAACATGTTTATAGAAAAAATAGGAAGATCTAAACTGGAGGAAATAAAAAAAGATCCCTGAAATAATCAAAAATGTAAATATCAATTTCTGTTTCTGATTATGTCTGTTGAAGAATTTTAAATTTAATTTTTTATTCAGATAAATGGTCACAAATATTAAAACAAAAAGAAATGATAACATAACGTGGGAAAATTCCACGGTGAATCCGGCCCAGGTTTTTCCCCACAGGTAGTCGGCATCATATATGTATTTCCTGAAAGGGACAAAAAAATATTGAATGTCCAGTTTGATTTTACCCGGATTATAATAATCCGAAATTATAAGCATAGGTATAAAATAGATGCTTAGAACTGCAAAAAAAACAATGGCAGATATCACTGATCTTTTTGTAATATACCAAATGTTGGATTTGTCAGGATTAAAAATTAAATAGAAAACAATTGCAATAAGCAACAGGAACAGGCTAAAGTAGGCTATAATATTATGTCCCATATAGATCAGGATCATGATTGGGATGATAGAGTAGTGAAATTTGCCGGTTAATAATAGTTTGAAAATCCAATAGAATATCCAGGGGACCAAACACAATGCAGCGTATTCAGCAAAAGCTGCACGAATAAACCAATCGGTAACTGTATAATATTGAAAAATAAGTGTCAATGATAGAAACAATGCAAGGTAGTGTGAGACTTTCAATAATTTCAAGGTCTTATACATTCCATACACTCCGATAATATCAAAAATAAAGATG
>CAVVVS010000068.1:0-12312 GCA_963751355.1 uncultured Ignavibacteriales bacterium
TCAAAGTTAAAGAATCGATTAATCATTTGTTTATTAAATAGATAAAAGTATGAAGGTGGTCGAAATGAAAAAGGATAAAGAATTCATAGTATTTTGTCATTTTAGTGCTATAGGGAAAAGAATAGTCAGAGCATCAAGTTTAGAAGAAGCTAAACAGATTGCTGAATCAGATGAGTCTGTTAAATTTGAAGAAATTTTCAGATTAACCGAACCATGCAGGGTTGATGAAGCATTATTACTCAAATCTAATGACAAAGCAGCTGATGATCGTGAAATAGTCGAATTTAAAAACTGGGGCTCTGAGTAGTCGCTAATAAAAATAATAATAAAATATAGGAGACAATTATGCCAAACTTTGATGGAACAGGTCCGCAACGACAAGGCGCAATGACCGGCAGAAGAAGAGGTCGCTGCAGTGATGAGCAAAAAACACAAGTTGAAAAACCGGAAAACCAAAGTGCCGAATCTAAAGATGTATTTTACGGACTCGGACGCGGTGGGATACCGCGTGGTGGCGGAGGATTCAAAAACCATTTTGGCTGCGGAAATAGCAAAGGTCAAGGCAGAGGCCGCGGAAGAGGAATTGGAAACAGATAAAAAGAAATCAATCCGATGTTAATTGCAATTACTTCTGAAGGATTGGCTCAAAGTTCTTTGGTTGCGGAGAAATTCGGCAAGACCCCTTTCATAATTATTTATGACACAGATATGAATACATTCGAATCTCTCCGTAATCCTTATGCAAGTTTGTTCGGCGGAGCCGAAATTCAAACTGCGCAGTTTATAATTGGGAAAAATGTTGCCGCAGTAATTACAATAGATATAGGTTTGAATCCTCTTCGCTTATTTATATCTGCCGGTGTTGAAGTCTACTCTTGTTTTAAAAAGCAAGTTAAAGAAGTCATGAAGGAATTTGTTGAAGGGAAATTATCAATCGTCAAAGAAGTATCAATACAATATTTCGGTATTAAAACATATGGAAGAAAAAAGAGGAATAGAAATAAAAATATTTAATGAATTGTGTTTTGAATAGCCATAATTACAAAAGTTACTTTCATTATCCATAAGTAATTAAAAAAGGAGTTTAAAATGAAAACAGAAGAATCAAGCAATCCCCGCGATGAAATTTCCGAATTGATACAGGAGGTATTAGCGGATCAATTTGTACTTTACGTAAAAGCAAGAAATTATCATTGGAACGTAACCGGACCTCAATTTTACGGTTTACACGGAGTGTTCGAAAACATTTATGATGAACTCGCCGACGATATTGACAAAGTAGCCGAAAGGATAAGGTCGCTTGGCATGAAAACTCCCGGCACTATGAAAGAATTTTGGGAACTTTCTTCATTGGAAGAGAAACCCGGCAATTATCCTGAATCTTTGACAATGGTTCAAGAAATCACAAATGATTTTGAAACAATTATTGAAAAATTAAAATTCTCAGCTAATAAAATGCAAAGTTCTTTAGACGATGAAGTTTCAGCCGGAATGTTTTATGGATTAATGGAAAAATATCAGAAGACAGTATGGATGTTGAAATCGTTTCTGGAAAAGTAAGCGTTGCTTAGTATATGTGAGTAAATAAATTAATTATATTTAAAACATAATCGTTGGAGTAACACATGGAAACAAGTGAATTTAAAACCGGAATCCCGTTAATCGGAGATAAGATGCCAAGCATAGAAGTGCAAACAACTCACGGAATAAAAAAAATACCGGAAGATTACCAAGGTAAGTGGATTGTCCTATTCAGCCATCCGGGTGATTTTACTCCGGTATGCACAACAGAATTTTATGCTTTTGCCAAGAGGGATGAACAATTCAAAAAATTAAATACTGAGTTAATCGGACTATCAATCGATCAAGTTTTTTCTCACATTAAATGGGTTGAGTGGATAAATGATAAATTAGAGATGCAAATTCCTTTCCCGATAATTGCCGATGATATGGGGCGCGTTGCAACAAAACTTGGAATGATTCATCCCGGTAAAGGCACAAATACAGTACGCGCAGTTTTTATAATGGATCCTCATGGATTTATTCGCTTGATGATTTATTATCCACAGGAAATAGGCAGACAGGTTGACGAAATATTAAGAGCACTTAAGGCTTTACAGATTTCCGACAAAAATAAAGTTGCAATGCCCGAAAATTGGCCTAACAACGAATTGATAAAAGATAAAGTTATTTTGCCTCCTCCAAAAGATGTTTTTGAAGCCGGAAAAAGGATGAACCCTAAAGAAGGGTATGACTGGTGGTTTACTTATAAAAAACTTTAATAATAGAATTTGACTTAAAAGGCATCAAGCTTTTGAGTAAAGTTCATAAAATCATCATAATGAGTTAATATGAATCAGTGTTTAGTATATGTTGATAAATAATGTTAGCAAACAGCATGAGGAACAAATGGAAACGATTGGATTTGAAACAAGATCGTTATTTATTGGTAAAGAAATGCAAAGTATAGAAGTTCAAACGACACATGGCATAAAAAAAATACCAGCGGATTACCAGCGGAAGTGGATTATACTTATATGTCATCCGGGAGATTTTACTCTTACTTGTCTAGAATATTTTTATGCATTTGCAATAAGGGTTGAAGAATTTAAAAAACTAAATACAGAACTAATCGGCATCTCAATTGATGAGAATGTCTGTAACATAAAATGCACTCAGTGGTTAAAACAAAAATTGAAGATGAATATACCCTTCCCGATAATTACCGATTGTTTAGGATATATTGAAACAATTCGAGGTTTGATCCATCCAGCTAATAAAGTGCGTGTAGTTTCAATAATAGACATGGAAGGATTAATGCGTCTAATGATTTATTATCCAAAGACTATAGATATGAAAGTGGACGATATATTAGGAACTATTAATACTTTACAAATTTCTGACTGCAACAAGGCTGCATTGATAAAAAGTCAGCCTAATATTGAGTCAATAATACAATAATTAAACTCTTTCCAAAATAATTTATTGGAGTTGAAAAATGGATTATGTCCAATAAGACAATAACGGGTTTGTACTTAAAAATTATTTAATAAGAAAAGCTAAAATGGGTAACTTTTAATTTAACCTAAAATAATATTGATGGAGTTAATATGAATCAGCGTTTAGCAGTAGCAATTGAAGAAACCGGCACAAAAGAGATTGTTGCCGAACATTTTGGAAGATGCTCTAAATTCAATGTATGTGAATTAGACGAAGGAAAAAATATAATCAAGAATGAAACTTACTTTAATCCTTTGGCAGGCGAACACGGAGGCTCCTGCCAGCTACCCGGATATGTCAAACAATTTAACGTTAGCACTATTATAGCTGGAGGCATGGGGCAAAAAGCCGTATCTAATTTTCTTGGATATGGTATCAGCGTTATTACTGCGCCCGGTCTTCTTTACGAAGATGCATTAAACCTCTTTATACAAGGTAAATTAAGTGGATATGAAATTTGTGCACATGGAAATCACCATAATTAATAATGGAGAATCTAAATGAAAATTGCAGTTATGTCGATGGGTAATTCTAAAGAGTCACTTGTAAGTGATAGGTTTGCTCGTTCCCCTTTTATAGTAATTTATGATACATCAACTAATGATTATGTAATATTAGAAAATACCGGCTCTAAAAGTATAAATGGTGCCGGTCCTAGGACCGCCGAGCTAATTATTAAAAACAATATAGATGTGCTTTTAACAATAGAAATCGGCGTAAAAGCATATTCGGTTGTGGCAAAAGAACATATTAAAATCGAACTAATACCTTCGGGCAGTACAGTTGGTTCTGCAATAAGAAAGTTTCTAAATAAATAAATCGGGAAATAATAGATTGTATGTCCCATCAAAAATATTTTTTACGAAAGGCGTGGGCAGGCATAAAGATTATCTCAGTTCTTTTGAATTAGCTTTACGAAATGCTGGGATAGAAATATGTAATCTTGTAACTGTAAGCAGTATATTTCCCTCGGGATGTAAAAAGATATCACGTGAAGACGGGTTAAAGGAAATACAACCGGGTCAAATTACATTTGCTGTGATGGCGAGGAATTCAACTAACGAGCCAAACCGTTTAATTGCATCGTCTATTGGAGTTGCTATCCCTGCAGAAGACAGCCAATACGGATATCTTTCGGAATATCATCCATATGGTGTAAAAGAAAAAATTGCGGGTGAATATGCTGAAGATTTAGCGGCCCAAATGCTTGCTACAACTCTTGGAGTTGAATTTGATACAGAATCGGATTGGAATGATAGAGAGCAAGTTTTTAAGATGTCCGAAAAAATTGTCAAAACATTTAATATAACACAATCTGCAGAAGGAGATAAAAACGGCTTATGGACAACTGTTATTGCCGTGGCAATACTTCTTCCTTAAAATAGGTAAATAAATGAATTATGATAATGCAAAATATAAAGCGTCAATTAATTTTGAAATAAAAACTTATGAAATAGACATTGCAGGGCATGTTAATAACCTTGTATATGTTAAATGGCTCGAAGATCTGAGATTCAGGCTATTTGAAAGAATACTTCCAATAGGCAGTCTGCTCCATTTGAATTTATATCCAATAGTTATCTCCACAAATATTGTATATAAAAAGCAGTTAAAACTTTATGACAAGCTACAAGGATTTTCTTGGGCCGAAAATATTCAGCATAATATTTTGGCTTTAAAATTTAACTTTAAAAAACTCGATAATATTTGCGCTTTTGCTGAACAGAGGTGTGTATTAATGAATTTAGAAAAAGGAAAAATGGATAAAGAAAAATTAGCCGCTAAATTAATAGGTGGAGTTATTCTGTAG
The DNA here is from genome assembly GCA_963751355.1 of uncultured Ignavibacteriales bacterium. Classification (GTDB taxonomy): domain Bacteria; phylum Bacteroidota; class Ignavibacteria; order Ignavibacteriales; family Ignavibacteriaceae; genus CAVVVS01. The sequence goes on from CAVVVS010000068.1 coordinate 4,811, forward strand.
CCGGGATAAATGAGCCTGTATTTTATCTTGCTTATTTATATGGCAGTTATTCTTTTTAATTTATAAGAATTAACATCTTTAGGGGGGGAAATGCAAAAATATTATATCGATTCTAAAACACTATATAAACTTCCATGGACAATGCCGGACAACGGAATTACATGGCTTGAGCCGACTGCGCAATGCAACTTAAATTGTTACGGCTGCTACAGAAAAAATATTAAGAACTCCCACAAGACGCTTGATGAAGTAAAACACGAGCTGGATTTTTTTCAATCAGTTAGAAAATCAGATTGCATTTCAATCGCGGGGGGTGAACCGCTTTTATATCCGGACATTGTAGAACTTGTTGCAGATATAAAATCGAGAGGCATTAAACCTATTATAAACACCAATGGAATTGCCTTAACAAACGAACTGCTTGATGAATTAAAAAAAGCAGGCGTATTCGGATTTACATTTCATATAGACAGCAAACAAGGCAGAGGCAGAGATCCGAAGTGGCTCGGCAAAAACGAAGTGGAACTAAACAAACTGCGTCTTTATTATGCAGAAATGCTCGCTGCTAAAGGAGGAATTGCCTGTTCCTTTAATTCAACAGTTTATCACGATACTATTCAATACATCCCTGATTTAGTTGAATGGGCACACAAACATATCGATATAGTTCATACAATGGTTTTCATTTTGTTTAGATACATTACTCCTGACACACCATTTGATTTTTATGCGGGCGATAAAAAAATAATCTGGAATGACATTCATTATCACTCCGACAAAAAAGAAGTTACGGATTTAATGGCAACAGATGCCGTAAAAGTGATTAAAGAAATATTTCCAGATTTTGCACCTGCCGCTTTTTTAAACGGCACAGCTAAACCAGATCATTTTAAGTGGCTGTTAACAGAAAGAGTAGGCAACAAAAACAATATTTTCGGTTATGCAGGTAATAAATTTCTTGAACTTGTTATGACAACATATCATTACTTTAATGACAAATATCTTTCCTATGCTTCCCCCAAAATTTTAAGTACGGGAAGATTGACATTGTTAAGCACCTGGCTTCTTGACAAAGGGATTAAAAAAGCGTTTAAGAATTATTTAAAATATTTAGCTGTTAATCCTTTTAGAATATTTAAGAAAGTATATATGCAAGCAATTATGATTATTCAGCCGGTAGATTTAATGCCTAACGGCGATCAAAGTATGTGCGACGGCTGTCCAGATATAACATACTGGAAAGATGCCGATGGTGTCGAAAAACTTGTTTGGTCCTGTAGGCTTGAAGAACCGATGCAGTACGGCGACTTTTTAAGAATGGTCCCCAAGAAAGAAGCAACTATCCCCGGAAATGGAAGTGATGTAGTGATTTCAAAGGAGAAAAAATAATTTTTCTAATAAGTATTGATTATTCAACTGCACAATCAACTGGTGCATGGTTCAAATTATTTTTCAGCCTATAAAAATAGTTAATAAAGTAGGGAAAAAGGAAATGATAAATCAGAATAGAATAATCTATCATCCTATCGGTATAATACATTCGCCATTCAAAACAATTGAGGGTGTCCCAATTCAGCCGGCAGGTGCAAACGGAATAATGGGAGAAGTAATAGTTAATGAAAAATATTCCGGCGGATTAAAAAGTCTTGAAGAATTTTCACATATAATCTTAGTATATCATTTTCATTTAGTGAAAGGATATAATTTAAGGGTTGTTCCCTTTATGGATATTGAAGAACATGGCGTATTTGCAACCCGTGCTCCTAAGAGACCGAATCCGCTAGGAATTTCAGTTGTAAAAATTAATTCAATCAAACAGAATATAATATCTGTTAAAAATATTGATGTTATTGACGGAACACCTCTTATTGATATAAAACCTTACATAAGTCGATTTGATAATGTAGTTGAAGAAAAAAACGGGTGGTATTCAAAAAGTAAAGTCGATATAAACACAATAAAAGCAGATTCAAGATTTAAATGAAACATGAGGCAATATGAAAATGATCAACATTGATCCTCCGCTTTATTTATACTCAGTAATCCCGATTATGATATTAGTACATTACTTAATTCCTTTGGCGAAATTTATATATTACCCTTTCACACTTTTAGGAATCATTCCCTTGCTATTCGGCATTATTATTAACCTGGCGGCAGATTCTTTATTCAAGAAATTTAACACCACCGTTAAACCTCTATTAGAACCGAAGGAACTAATAACTTCGGGTATTTTCACTTTAACAAGAAATCCAATGTATCTTGGATTTACTTCAATTCTGTTCGGCATTTCAATAATGTTAGGTTCGATTTTACCATTTATAATTACCATAGTTTTTATTGGATTGCTCGACGTTGTATTCATCCGTTTTGAAGAGAAAAATCTGGAAAATATCTTTGGCAATAACTGGTTGATTTATAAAAATAAAGTCAGACGTTGGATTTAAATTAATTGCAATAGTGTACAATAATATAAAGGAGAGATACAATGAAAAGAGAATTTCAAAAGAGGCATAAAGCATCTAAAGGTTTTTTTACTCAAACTTTGTTTATTCTATTCGGTATTTTTCTTCTCATACAGAATTGGTTGGAAATTAATACCGTTTGGCCAATTTTTATAATTTTAATAGAAGTAACATTTATTATAATCCTCTACAATAAACAAAAAAGTATGCAGAAAAAATTAGCTGTGAGAAAAGATTAAAGCAATATTTGATTTAAATCTCCATGCTTGGCTCGAATAAAATCAATTACAAATCATCTTGAAGCAAGTTATAAACCTACAAGATTTGTGAGAGTTTAAAAATTATCTTATGAACATTGCGGAAATTGTAGGAGTTCTAACTGTACAAGTATAATAAAAGCATTAATCAAATCTAAAAAATAACGGGGGAAATATGAACACGAAAAATATGAAATTTAATACCAAGTTGATTCACGGAGGAGAATTTGAAGATCAATTTGGAAGCGCCACTGTTCCAATTTATCAAACTTCTACATTTAAATTTAAGAATTCACAACACGGCGCAGATTGTTTTTCCGGCATAAGTGATGGATATATTTATACGCGAATTGGTAATCCAACCGTCCGCACGCTAGAAAAAAATATTGCTGAGTTAGAAAATGGTTATGATGGAGTAGCTACCAGTTCCGGTATGTCTGCAATTACAAGTGTATATATGGCGTTGTTAGGTACTGCCAGCCATATAATCAGCACTGCTTCTGTTTATGGTCCGGCAAGGGACGTTTTAGAAAAAGATTTTTCTCGTTTTGGTGTTGAATCTGATTTTATCAGCACATCCGATATTGACTTATTAGAATCTTCAATAAAGCAAAATTCAAAAGTTATCTATTTAGAAACTCCGGCAAATCCTACAATGGAAATAAGCGATATTAAAGCGTGCTCAGAGGTTGCAAAGAGACACAATTTAGTTTTAGTTGTCGATAATACATTTGCTACTCCATATTTACAAAAGCCCCTAGATTTTGGTGCTGATGTTGTTCTTCATTCAGTTACAAAATTTATTAACGGACATGCCGATATAGTTGGGGGAATCGTTGTAGCAAAAGGAAAAAGTTTGTATGAAAGGATTAGACATTCTATGATATATATGGGCTGCAATATGGACCCGCATCAAGCTTATATGGTATTGCGCGGAGTAAAAACCTTATCTCTTCGGGTAGAGCGTAATCAAGAAAATGCTTTTAAGATTGCTAAATTTTTAGAAGGTCACCCCATGATTGCCTGGATAAAATATCCCGGACTTGAATCTCATCCTCAATACCAATTGGCTAAAAGTCAAATGAGCGGACCCGGTTCGATTATTAGTTTTGGTTTAAAAGGCGGGCTGGATGAAGGGCGGAAGCTAATGGATAATGTTCATTTGGCAACATTAGCCGTATCATTAGGCGGTGTAGAAACTCTAATTCAGCATCCGGCGTCAATGACCCATGCTGCAGTAAGTAAGGAAAATAAACTTAAAGCCGGAATCACTGATGATTTAGTTCGGCTGTCGGTAGGGATTGAAGATGTTAATGATATTATTGCCGATTTAAATCAAGCCTTGGAACCTGTGTGAATGTAATTTGTAGTACGAACTCATTGGAGAAAAGACACTTCAAAGATTGTTAACAAGTACGGATATATAAAATGTACCCGGAATTAATATTTACTGAATCTTCTCAAGATTTTGTAAAAGTATTTTACTAAGCAGCGGAAAGTACCTCATGTGAGGTTTATAGCCTCACGTACCAGGTACTGAAACTAAAAAACTATATACGTTGTTATACTATTTGTAAATTGAAGTTATAACAGTAAGGATCATATTGGTATTCACTGCTTGTCTTTCATCCGGTCAATTATCCGGTTAATATTCTGATTCATTATCTGTAGCTAAAATAAAGTTAAATTTTTGCAACAGGTATTGTAATTAAGAAAATGACTGCACTTGTAAGAATCACCAGCGGACCGGCTGGAAAACCTGTGAAAGTTGAAAGAAGTATTCCGATGATCGCAGAAACTATTCCAAATACAATTGATACAAAACCAAATTGTGACAGTGTTCTACTTACATTCTTTGCTGCAGCAGCGGGAATTGCCACTAACGCAACAGTCATTAGTCCGCCAACCAGATCTACTCCTAAGGCTACAATAATTGCTATGGAAGATAAATAAATTAGATTGTATAACTTTACATTGACTCCTTCGGTCTTTGAAACATCCTCATTAATGTTTATAAGCATTATTTTTGAATAACTGCGATTAACTGTTATGAAAACACCTATTCCGAGAATTACAGCAGCAAGTGTCTCATATAAACCTACTTTAGAAATATCGCCTATCAGTGCAGCTTCTGCCTTATCGATAGGAAGAAAAAGAAAGGCTATTCCTACTCCGGTTGCAAAAACGATTGCAGTTAAAGCTTCCATTTGAAGTTTTGTTTTCATCTCAAGCAGCCAGATCAGCAAAATTCCTAAAATGACGAATGGGAAAGCACCTAAAGAGAGACTGAAGCCATAGATAAGTGCTAAAGCAGCTCCGGGAAGCGCAAGATGTCCTAATGGTCCGGCGACCACTACCATTTTCCTCGACAACATGAGCGTCCCCAAATAAGCAGCGGAACCTGCTATGAAGATTCCGCTTATCAAACTTAATGTTAATTGATCTGTCATTGAATTATTGCTCCTTAATGCTTATGGTCGTAAAACTTAACATCAGTCCCGTAAATACCGCGTAACATTTCAGGATTCAATATTTCTTTTGGAACCCCGTAGCAGCGGTGTCCGAATCTCGATAAGCAAAGAACATGCGTCGAATGCGCATACACTATGTTGAGGTCATGTGTCACATTAAAGATGGTAAGTTTCCGTTTTTGCCAGACATCTCTTAGAAGAGCATAAATCGTATCACCTCCGGCTATATCTACAGCAGTAGTCGGTTCATCCAGAAATAATATGTTTGGGTTCGAAGCTAGAACCCAAGCAACAAGCATTCTCTGAAACTCACCTCCGGATAGATAACCTGCTTTTTTATTTAAAACATCGCTCTCCAACCCAACAAGGGAAAGATATTCTAAGATATTTTCATGATTCACTTTTTTAAGTGCAAAAAAATCCTTTACTGTCAGAGGCATATCTTTAACAGACATTTGATTCAGCCCCTGCGGAAGATATCCTATTCTTGGTTTCTTCCGCCACACTAACTCACCCTCATAAGTCAGCAGCCCTAAAAGCGCCTTCGTCAAAACTGTTTTACCCGATCCATTTGGGCCGAGTATTGTGAGGAATTCCCCTTCATCAACACTGAAATTTAGGTCCGATATAATCGGCGACCGGTCTAATGTTACATTGAAATTTTTAACTTCTAATATAATATCGCTCATTATCTTGCCTTTTGTTCCTATTCAGCGGGAACAATTTCAATAGCTTATCTCGCAAATATGATGCTGAGCTTTAATACAAGATTCTAATTTATGCTTGTAAGCCCTACTTCTTGAACCAAAATGAAATGCTGCATTCAATAAAAATAATGAAAATATAAGTGGATTAGAAAACCTAAATAAAAACAAATATTATTTATATTATAAACAAACTCATTCTAAATTAACAGTCGAAACTATTTCTTTAATAATGGCTAATGATTGAGAATTATAAAAGAAATGACTATGAGTATATAAGTTTAAATATCAGTATAATGCATAATAGTCCCCTCATATTTTTGTTCTCAATCAATCATGCTTGAAATTATAATCTCATTATTGATTATGCTACGTTACATGACGGATTAAAATTAAATATAAAAAAAAGTTTATGTATTAACAGTGAATAAGGCTTTTAAATTATATGATTCAGTTTTGCTTCTTTTAACAATATTATTTTTTACCGGAGTTTTTACCATGCCTCAAATAAAAAATCAAAATATCAACAAAGCCAAGCCTGTCAGCATCACAGTCGTTTATGATAATAATCCTTTTATGAAAGGCTTACAAACCGATTGGGGATTTGCGTGTTTGGTAGGGGTCGGGAAAACCATGATTTTATTTGATACCGGGGATAAGGGCAATATTCTTTTAAGCAATATGGAGAAACTCGGTATTGATCCGCAAACTATTGATTTGGTATTTCTATCTCACTTTCATCATGATCACACGGGCGGATTAAACGAATTACTGCATAAAAATACGAAATTGAAAATATTTTCCCGAAGTCGTTACCACTGAAAATAATTTACGCGATAAAATTTTTCGGTGCGGCATCATTTCCGGTTTCTTATTCAATGGAAATATTGCATGATGTTTTTACACTTGGCGAAATTGGGGGAACTATTCCCGAGCATTCTCTAGCTGTTCGCTCACGCGAAGAAATTGTTGCAAGAGGAAAAAATGTGGCATCCTTTTACTATTATAATTATTTTCCACAAATGGATACGCTTTTTAATAAATTATCTAAGTATAGTTTCGGCACATTTACCTAATTTTATCATTTGCTCTTCTTAGCCTGTTGTTTAGAGCTCGTCTAGATAATCCTAATAAATCAGCTGCAATTGTTTGATTACCGTTTGCTCGTTTTAATGCTTCATTTATTAGTGATTCTTCTGCTTCCTTTATCGTGGGAAATCTACCGGGAAAATTAATTAGATCATTATCTTCCTCAATAGGCATTACATCTTGATTGTCCGCATTATTAGAATGATCATAAACTGAGATTTTATTTCTAACTGATTCTAACGATAAAATACCTGATTTATGCAAACTTAAAGCATCAAATATAATTCCCTCTAATTCTCGTACATTGCCCGGAAATGAATAATTACGAAGTAAAGTATATAGTTCCTTCGGAACCGAAGGTCTTTTCTTGTTAAATTGTTCAGCTGCCTTATCAATAAAATGATCGATTAAATACGGCAAATCATTATTGCGTTCTCTTAATGGCGGAATTGTTATCTGATGCGTTTTTAATCTGTAATAAAGATCTTGCCTAAAGTGATTATTTTGCTGCATCAT
>CAVVVS010000069.1:0-5527 GCA_963751355.1 uncultured Ignavibacteriales bacterium
ACCACATAATCACGGGAATGACTCATTGAGATTTTTAAATTCTGATCTGATGGTAAAAAGGATTCAAGCTTTCCTCTTAATTTAACGACAGGCATTCCATTCTTTTCGTTATTAATTTCAATATTCTGCCAGCCGATTTCTTTGTTTAAGCCTGTAGATAAGGCTTTAAAAACAGCTTCCTTTGCAGCAAATCTTGCAGCCAGATGCTGATACTTATTGCTCTTACTCAAACAATAGTTCAATTCAGTTTCCGTATAAACTTTATTCAAAAAATGTTCTCCGTATTTATCCACACTAACTTTTATTCTATCAATTTCTATTATGTCAACTCCAAGACCAAAAACCATGTTACATCACTCAAACTTTAATTTATTTAAAATAATTTAATGTGGGCATCAACTTTAATACCTTTTTCCTGTAATTGATTAAGTAATAGCTTTGTAATTTTATTTAATCGATTTACTGTTTGCACCAGATTTTCAGAAAGATTTTTATCATACAAAATTTTGCCGAGGTTATTCTGTTTATTTTGAGTCTCTTTTCCGAACGACTTTACTTTTGTTAAAAGTGTATCGGTTACGAGCAATACTTTGCTTAACTCTTTAATGGAAGAAGACATGTCACTCTTATTCTTGTCAATAAACTGTTTTGCCTGATCTGTTAATTCAACGCTGTTTTCAGCTAATTTTTTGATATTTGAATGATTTTCATCAATCATTAAATTTAATTTTTTTAGTATTACATTTAAATTTTCCACGGAACTCTTTATATCGGTGTTTAATTTTTGGTCGGTCAAATATTTATTTAACGAAGTCAGAGTTACCCTGATATCTTTCATTGAAGCGATAAGATCGCCCTGCATACTTCCCACTAAAGACATAACTTTAGGAATGTCTGCATAATATATCCCCTTTTGAATTTTATCGTAATTCAAGGATTCAGCAGATGTACCCGGTGAAATATCAACTTTTTTCCCTCCCATAAGATCGAGCATGGAAATAGCAAAAGTTGCATCCTTTTTTAATGTAACCTCATTATTAAGTGCCAATTTAACCAGTACATCATTGTCTCCTGCTTTTATATCCGCCACATGTCCTTCGCGAACACCATTTACCATTACATAATCGCCTATTTCTAACCCCGCAACATTACTAAATTGTACTGTGAGTATTTTTTCGTTGGAAGTAAAGCTAAAATTTTTAGCCCATCCCAAGATCCATAGGAACAACAAAGTGCCGACAATTGCCGTAATCCCGACTTTTATTTCAGTTTTTCTTTGGTCTTTCATATTTCAATTTAACTTTAAGAAATTGTGAAATGCTTTTTAGTTCATTTTCAGTAATTACACTGTCTTTGCATGAATCGACAATTAACCGTATAAAAGGAGAAATTGAATCCCGTTTGAGATTTTTAATATTATCTATATTGTCAAAATAACCTTTAACCATCGACTCCAAAGAATCTTTTTCAGGTGAAGCTTTAACATAACCGATACGATTATTGATTTGATTTATAACATTGCTTTTAAATATCCTCATACCTGGTTTATAAATAAAGTCATTAAATTTGTTTTGTACAATATATAAAACTGTAGCGGTAACTATTGTGAGGATAACAATTAATTTAACGAAACAACCTTTTTTCATTTCAATTTTTATTCAGAGTGAATTTTTTCTATTAAAACTGTTTTTATCCTTTTATTTAAAATTTCTTTAACGCTAAACTTATAATTTTGTAATTGAAATGTATACCCTTCCCTCGGAATATGTCCGGCAACTTTTAGTACAAGGCCCCCAACCGTATCAAAATTTTCACTCTCCATAATAATATCTGAATTTAACAGTTCATTTAATTCGTCAATTGAAGTTTTTCCGAGGACTAAATAAATATTATCCGATAATTTTGTAACAGTGTTCTCTTCCCTATCATACTCATCTCTGATTTCGCCTATTATTTCTTCAAGAATATCCTCTAATGTTATTAATCCGGAAGTACCGCCGTATTCGTCCACCACTATTGCAATATGTGTTTTTTTCTCCTGTAATTCATGCATCAAATCATTTATCTTTTTTGTTTCAGGTACAAAAATGGCTTTACGCGCAATTTTGGAAAGAGAAATTTGCTTTTGTGCTCCACCGTTCCGTAAATAAGGCAATAAATCTTTAGCATAAAGTATCCCCAAAATTTGATCTAAATTATCTTCACAAAGAGGAATTCTGCTATGACCGGATGAATTTACAATATTCAGCACTTTTTTAAAATCGGTGTTTAATGAGATTGAGGAAATATCTACACGAGGTGTCATTACTTCATGTACATAAACTGATTTGAAACCGACTATACCATGTATCAAACCATGTTCGTCTTCAATTATTGCTCCTCTTTCATGGCTCAGAGTTGCTAATTCGGTTATTTCATCCGGTTGTATTGCCATTTTGGATTTATCAATCTTGACTTTTGAAACAGATAATTTTATTACTTCTGTAATTGTTTCTGCAACCGGATAAAAAATTACGCACATCCAATATAAGGGTATTGATACAGCCTTGGCAAAGCTGAGAGGTTGTTTAGATGCCCACACTTTGGGGATTAGTTCGCCGAATATTATAATTATTATTGTTAGTACTATGATTTGAATTGAGAGGACTAAATTTTTGGACATAGACGAATTTTTCGCATAGTCTAAAGCAAGTGCAACAGCCACAATTGATGCGGCTACATTAACAACAGTGTTCCCAATTAATATTGTAACCAGCAGTCGACGGGGGTATTCCAACAAGTATAAGACGTACCTGCGAATTACCGGGTGATCATTTAAGTTATTTTTTATTCTTTTACCATTAATTGAGAATAGGGCAACTTCGGAGCCTGAAAAGAAAGCTGATAGTAAAAGTAAAAACAATAATATTATGAGCTTATAATGCGAACCTACGTCCAAAAATTAATTTAGTCCTGTATTGTTAAACATAATTATTAAAACGGAAGGTCTTCATTATCATCCACCTGAACATCAGGTTCACTTACGCCTTCATTTTGCGAATTATCGGTATAATTGTTATTGTCACCTGAAGAATCAAGCGGAATCAATTTGTCAATAACTACATCTGTGGAATATCTTTTAATCCCTTCCTTATCTGTATAATTTCTTTTTGTTAATCTACCTTCGACGTAAAATTTTTTCCCCTTTTTGAGGTTTTCTTTATAAAAATCGGATAAATTAAATCCAACTATGTTATGCCAGGTGGTCTCATTTTGCCAGTTACCGTCTTTACCTTTATATCCGTATGTGGTTGCCAGACTAAAACTGGTTACAGAGATGTTATTTGCAGAAAATCTTGTTTCGGCATCCTTGCCCAGATTACCTATAAGCATGATTCTGTTCAATGAAAAAGCCATGACGCCTCCCATTTTTATAATTATAAAATAAATTTAATTATTATTGAATAGAAATCCTATAAGCGGATTTTTTCTATGTAAAATTGATTTTGTTTGAATTAAAGCCTTAAAGAAAGAAGAATGATTCCCTAAATCCCTGCATATTAAAGCCCCTATAACCGTTAAGAATAAATTGAGTTATAAGATATACACTTATGCTTAAAATATAAAATTATTTCTAATACGCAAATAAAATATAAAAATTTTCTTTTTTTTCTTTAGATATGCAGTTATTCTATCAGGGGAAATTATCCAAATATGCTATTTTTTCACGGTAACTATCTAGGCATCTTTGAATTCATTGAGTTGCCATAATCTATTTCTTCCCTGCTTTCCTTTTTTTTTATATAAAAATGAGTAAGCTGAACTACATAGAGCTTAACATTGTCTTTGTATAATATTTCTATTTTTTCTTGCACTAACTTTTTACTTTGCACAGCAAAATTTTCTGTTCTTTCTTTTGTAGTAAAAGGCCCTATTTAAACTATGTAGTATTTAACGCTTAAATCAGGTGATTGGGTTTGTGCTCCATTTTGAATTAATGTAATATCTGGAGAGATGCTATCAAATACGTAACTACTTTCATTAGTATTTTGAGAAGTAGATTTTTCGGATGATGAACACCCGGCAATTGTAAGTATTGTTCTTCCGGGTATCATTAGAAAAATATTTATGCTTTTTATATTTTGCCATTTCCATACGATATGGAATATTTGCAAAAATTGAAGTTAAGCAAAGTTCTCCGGCTCTACATGATTCACCAATGTACCATTTGATAAATCTTAACTTCGCATAACAAAAATAATCTCTAAATATAATGCAAACGAAAAACATCTTCCGTTTTCCGTAAAATCATTTTGTTTTTAAAGAGGGATGAATGAATCATCCCTCTTTTGAATTTTAGAAGTAAAATCTATTATCGAACGAACCCGGAGTAAAATAAGGAAGACCCAGCTTGTTTACAGTCCTTTTTGCAAACTGAATACTGCCGGAAACTGTTGATACGTCAATCAATGGGATATTAGCATTAAACTTACTGTTAATGACTTTAATGAATTCATTAGCCACGATTGCATATCCTTGATTTGTTGGATGAACTCCATCTAATCCGAAAATACCGCCTTCCACAAACGTTGTCGTAAATTTAACACCGTTGAAGTATGTACCTCCAGAAAAATCATGTAACCTGACATTATTAAAAAATGAATGAAAATCAACTACACCAAAGCCATGAGCGGATGCCGTTGTCGATATAGTTTGATTATAACTGTTTACTGTACTATGAACTGTTGCGATCTCATCAGGATCCAATATTAAAGCATCCGGCCACGGATTTTGCGGATGGAATCCGAAAGGTTTTGTGGTATCTATTCCCGGAGGCAATGCAGGATAGTGATTGTCGCGATAAAATTTTCCGGTTGGTTTACCTATTAATGGAGCATATGAAGCACCTGGAAGTGTAAGTAAAACTCCACCGGTTAACAATTGTGTAGAATCGGCTAGACCGTCACCGATACCGGTATTTCCATTCTTCTGATAAACAAGTCCCTGAACTCCTATTAGCTTTAAAGAACTCCAGGGAGTTCCCATCGCTACCTGAGGACCAACAGTAGTGAAGAAAGGAATTGCACCAACATTGGGAATGTTTCCTACAACTACATTAGTCCCGAATTGAGATTTAAGTGTTGCAATGCTGTCCATTAACGTGCTGTAAAGGTAGGCAAAATTATTTACCGGAGTATATGCTATTGTGCCTCCCCTGGTTGCATATCCCAGGATGTCATTGTTCCCAATCCAAACTGTTAAAAAAGTTGGGTGCAGCGCTTTTGCCTGATCGAATATAGTCCCCTGCCCCCTCAACACTAAATCGAATAAAGGATTAGGATCGTTTGCATATAGCGCAGTGTAACAATCTTTAGAGTTTGTAGCATTTAATATATCATAAACAAAAGCATCCGGTACACCTAGATTATTGTAAGGCGCAGGATATTTTGCGTTTAACGGTGTTCCTGCATCAACGGGAGCGGCGGTTAATACAAATGGCTCCAAAGATTTTATCATTAACTGTCCGCCTAACCCGGGATCGCTTACC
>CAVVVS010000070.1:0-38492 GCA_963751355.1 uncultured Ignavibacteriales bacterium
CCCCCCCCCCCTCTCTCTCTCTCTCTGTGTGTGTGTGTGTGTGTGTGTGTGTGTGTGTGTGTGTGTGTGTGTGTGTGTGTGTGTGTGTGTGTGTGTGTGTGTGTGTGTGTGTGTGCGCGGCCGGCCGACGTCACCGATGCGTCGACCAGTTCACCAAATGCCCTCGACGTTAACGAACGGGTCTGCCGGGTTGCGCGGCGCCCGTTGTCCTGCTCGTGGGAGAGCCCAAGGCCAGCAGCCCGGCCAGCAGCAGCCCGGGCACCGTCAGCACCAGGTAGTACGACCCGCCACGAGGCCCCCGTGGCCAGCACGACCCCGGCCAGGAACGGCCCGGCCGCGATGCCGGCCGAGCCGAGGATGCCGTGGTAGCCCAGCGCCATGGGGCGGTTCTCGGGCGTGGTGTGGTGCGTGATCAGCCCCACGCCGGCCGGGTGGTAGATGCTGGCGAACGATCCCCAGCAGGAACATGGCCACGAACATGCCGGCCAGGCTCGGGACGACGACCAGGCCAAGCAGCGCCGCCGCGCTGCACCCGACCAGGTAGACCAGCAGCAGCCGCTTGGCCCCGAAGTGGTCGGCCAGCCAGCCGGCCGCCAGCGCGCACAGCCCGAACGGCAGCCGCAGCGCAGTTGCCCAGCGTCGCCGGTGACCTCCTTCTGTGCCCGACGCCGATCCGAAGCCGGGTCGGCGACGACCAATTGCTCGACGCTGGCGAACGAAAGCTCGTAGATGTGCACCAGGGCGTGGCAGCAGGAGACCAGCAGCACCAGCCGCAGACGTGAGCGAGTTCATCATTGGCCGTTCGTGCGTACTCGGACTCGTCGGCTCCGCTCGACAGCCGGGCCAGCAGGTCGCGGGCGGCGCCGCTGTCGATGGCCTCGGCCGCCAGCCGGCGCACTCCGGCCGGCGTCGGCCGCGGCCGGCGCGTCCACAGGGCGGCCGCCGCGTTGGCCACCACGACGTCGCGCGGCGCGCCCGGCCGGCCGTCGAGGATGCCGCGGATCACCGCGGCGCTCTGCGGCGGGGCCGTCGACCAGCAGCGGCTCGCGGTCGCCGGCTCCAGGCCGAAGTCGGCCGGGCGTCCACTCGAACTCGCGCAGCGCGCCGCCGGCGGCCTCGGTCACCTCGGTCGCGCCGGCCAGGGTCACCTCGTCCAGCCCGTCGGAGCCGTGGACCACCAGCGTCCGCCGGGTGCCCAGCATGGCCAGCGCCTCGGCCAGCAGCGGCCGCAGCTCCGGCCGGCCCACGCCCAGCAGCTGGAACGGCGCCCCGGCCGGGTTGGCCAGGGGGCCGAGGATGTTGAAGATCGTCGGGTGCGCCAGCTTCTTGCGGACCGGCCCGACGTGCTTCATCGCCTGGTGCAGCAGCGGGGCGAAGCAGAAGCAGATGCCCAACTCGTCGAGGCAGGCCTCGACCGCGGGCCACGTCGGCCTCGATGTTCACGCCCAGCTCGGCCAGCACGTCGGCCGAGCCGCTGCGGCTGGTGAAGCGGCGGTTGCCGTGCTTGGCCACCGGCACGCCGGCGGCGGCGGTGACCAGGGCGGCGGCCGTGCTGATGTTGAACGTGCCCGAGCCGTCGCCGCCGGTGCCCACCACGTCGATCACGTCGGCGTGCCGGGTGCGGATGGGGGTCATGTGCCGGCGCATGGCGGCGGCGGCCCCGGCCACCTCGGCGACGGTCTCGCCCTTGCGGTGCAGGGCCACCAGCAGCCGGGCGATCTCGTCCTCGCGGCAACGGCCCTCCATGATGGCCCCGATGCACTCGGCCATCTGCGTCCATCGACAGGTCGCGGCCGGCCTCGACGCGCTTCAGGGCGGAATGGATCATGGCCCCCGGTGGCTCCTCTGGCACAGTCGCCGTTGCATTCGTCAAAGCAAGCCCTAAGCTGCTCGGCCAACGGGGCACGGCTACTCGGCAAAGAGTTCCGCAACCCGGAGCGTGAATCCCGGCAGGACGTCGCCCCCGGCCAGTTCGTCCGAGACGCTCAAGACCGTGGTCCGCCCGTCGCCGCGGTACGCCGCCACGGTCTCCCGGGCCGGGTCGATCACCCACACGGCACGACATCCGGACGAGAGCCAGTCCTGCACCTTGGCCAGCACGTCGCCGGCCCGGTCGCTGGGCGAGAGGATCTCCACGGCCAGATCGGGGCGCCGCGGAAGAACCCCTCCATCTTCGGGGTCTTCAACGCGGGCGGCACGCACGAAGCCGACGTCCGGGGCGCGATATTTATTTAATTATTCGGCCCTATTTGAACACCACCAGGAATCACGTCAGCCAAGAGCAACTTAATCTGATTATGCATTATCACAATCACCGGCGTTATATTGATGGAGTAAGAAAAGGCAAAACGCCAATGGAGATTCTTACAGGGAAAGAGCAAGCAAAGGATTGGATCTCCATCCTTTTTGACATCATTAGAGAGAAAGATCCAGAACTACTGCTTGCTGCATAAAATCTGAAGCAGGCAGTCATTTAGAAATCCCCCAAGCGAGCTAGCCATTTTTTGATGGCTATGGTAGCGTATTGACTTTATTTTGTGGTCATCAAAAGTGTTAACTACTTTCTGTAGCTGATGAAGGATGCCCAAGAACGCATCATGAGTCGCGACTGAACACGCCTCACGGTTCAAGGTTCCTTTTACTCCCACGAATCACGATCACGTATTACGGCTTATCACGAATCACGACTTCGCACGCATCCTGTTTTTGTTCCCGCGCGCCCAATCATTTGGTATCAATTTACTTGTATTGCTTATTAGGCGGTGCAGATTTTGGAGCCGGTATTGTTGAAATTACATCACGCGGCAAATTTAAAGAAAGAACAAGAAAACTTGTTTCAGATGCAATGGCTCCTATCTGGGAAGCTAATCATATGTGGTTAATAATTGCAGTTGTTATACTGTTTAATGCTTTTCCAGGAGTATACAGCACGGTACTTACCGCGTTGTCGATTCCTGTTATTCTTTTATTAATTGGAATAGTGTTAAGAGGAACCGCGTTTACATTTAGGCATTATGATGCAATAAAAGACAACTCTCAGGATATTTATTCAAAAGTGTTTGAGTTTTCCAGCTTAATTGTTTCATTCTTTTTCGGTCTGGTGGTAGGCGGATTGGTATCAGGGAAGATATTAAGCCATCCTTCGGGTTTTTATGAAACTTATGTTGCACCGTGGTTCAATTTATTTTCAATATCGATTGGTCTATTTATTAGTGCCTTATTTGCGTTTATAGCGGATGTGTTTTTGATTAGCGAATCGACTGATCACGAAACGTTGGAACACTTTGTAAAAAAATCGAAGAGAGCAATAGTGATTGTTGTAATCAGCGGTGGATTGGTTTTTCTGTCTTCGGCTGTAGAGAGTATTGGATTTACATGGCGATTTTTTTCTTACCCAATTAGTCTTGTCTTTATAATTATTGCCACGGTAACTCTTCCGGTTTTATGGAAAGTATTGGAGAAGGGGAAAAAATGGGCATCAAGGATTTTAGTTGGTGCTCAACTCTTTTTTATAATATGTGCCTTTTATGTCGTTTATTTTCCTACCCTCGTAAGGATAAAAGATGCAGCGGACTTAACTTTCTATAATTCTGCCGCACCCGCGAGTACATTATATTATCTGGGTTGGGCATTAATAATCGGTTCACTAATTATATTCCCTACATTGTTTTACCTGTTCAGAGTTTTCAAACTATCAAAAGAACGCAACGAAAATTCCGTAGATTTTATGAATAAACTCTAGTGGCTTCTTTATTTTATTAGGAAATATTTATTGTAAATATCAATTTACGAATAAAAAATTACAGGATTGGATGAAAAACGATTATGAGTCTGAACGTTCAACTTTTTTTAACAAATCAACTTTATTAGCAAACTCGGTGCTGAAATCATCGATAAATTTCGCAACATCATTATTGTTTGTTGCCTTCCTGTAGGTGTCCGCCATCTTTTTCAAAATCTGGTAGAAGTGGACATTCATATCGTCAACAAGCATTGCTTTTGTCCAAAGATCAATTCCTAAGGTGACCTTCTCTTCTTTGTCCCATAAAGATAACATTATAGAGTTACATTCCTTTTTACCTTCGAATCCGGCATCCGTTGCTTCCCATTCTATTTGTTTAGGGATTTTTTTATCGTCTAGCTCGACAAAAATTTTAATCTCTGATATTCTAGGCATTTTACATTCTCAAATTTTTAAAATTATTCTATTTTAAAAATAAAACTTAAATAATTACTTACAAAATTATAATGCTCGAAAACAATTATTAATAAGATTTGTAAGTAGCTAGACCTTTATTTACCAATTCATCATTAACATTTATATACTTGCCGTCATTTCTTTTCAACCAGATTTCTCCAATATATCTGCCGTATTTACCTTTTTTATCCTTAATAGTTTCTATTATTATTTCATTGTTCAATATTAAGCTTCTAAGATAGTCGCGTGAAATTACACCATTTTTATGATCGGCTCCGCGCATTTCAGGCGCATCTATTCTTGACAATCTAATCTTTTCATTTTTGCTCCATGTATGTAGACCCAAGTCGATATCCACAGTTATTGTATCTCCGTCATATACGGAAATTACTAATGCTTTATAGTGATAAAGACTGCTTTCCATTTTGCCACCTTTGTTTTTTATTATATATAGAATTACCTTTGTTGAATATAGCTAAACAGATGTATAATTTAAACATCAATATATTAGAGAAAAACATAAATGAATATTTCTACTTTAGTAAAAAGGACTAAATTATTACTGCTAATCTTTCTTTGCGGAAGTTCCTTTATATTTGGTCAGAGTAATTTTAATGTCGGCGGATTTTTTGGAGGCGGAATAATCGCAGGAAATCTTCCGAGTCAAAGCAGTTTTACTTCTTCCATGTTCGTGGATGTAAATCCCGGTTTCGGTTCAAATTTATCAGCAAGGCTTAGTTTTATATATGTAGCCGATTTTAATCTTTTGTTACCCGGGAATACCAACCCGTACAATCCGGTAGTAAAAGGATTCTCAATAAAAGCTGTTGCCTGGCAGAATTTAAATGATTTATTTTATGTCGAAGAAGGAATTGGTCCATTGGCATTAAATGATCAGACTTTCTACGGATTGAATACTTGGGACTACGGGATCACGTTTTCGGCTGCTGCGGGAATTGATTTCAGAGGAAATGAATCGACTGGTTTTAGGTTTGGCGCGGGCACCGAATACGGATTAACTATTACAAATACTTTTGTGAGATATCTATCGCTTCATCTACAAGTTCAATATTACTTATAAAAAAGACCCGGTTTATCAATAAAACCGAGTCTTTTCTTAAATGAAAATTAATTATTAATTGTTTGCCGAATTGGTTACAGTAGTATCCATTTTACCGTTCCTCAACTCATCGCTTAATCGTTTCGCCTTATACATATCTTTTATAGCTTCCATTAATCCTGCCGAATGAACGGCAACACATCTGTTAGTAGTTGGATCAAAGATAAAATCGCCGGGTAAACTTTGAATGTTCCCGTCGAATGCAAGTCCTACTACCTCTGCTTTTTCGTTTATCACAGGGCTTCCGGAATTTCCGCCGATTATATCACAGGTTGATACAAAATCCAACGGAGTTTGAAGGTTAAAATCTGCAGGTGGATTTTGCCATCTTTTCGGCAAGTCGAAAGGAAATTTTTTCTTGAAGGAATAATACCTGTCGTACAAACCATAAAAAGTGGTATTAGAAGGCGCCACCGTTCCGTTGTACGGATAACCTTTAACAACACCGTCCGCAATACGCAATGTAAACGTAGCATCAGGAGGAATTGAAGTACCGTACACATCAAATAAAGCTCTCCCGAGAGCCTGGCTGTATGTTTCCTGTTCAGAACCGGCTTGTTTAAGTTGCTCATTAAGTTTGCTGCTCCGGTCTTTTGAATGTATAACAAAATAAATGAGCGGGTCATTCGAGTTTAATATTGCATCGGCTCCTTTTTTAACAAGAGCTTTTAATCTATCAGCATTAGTAACGGCGGAATTGTTTATGATATAATTCACCGCATCGTCAAGACTTCGACCACCTGTCATTTTTTTAACCAGATCATCATTTGTTCCAAGATAATTGATAAGTCTATTTACAGTCATCTTCAACAAAATGTTGTTTGTTTCGAAATCAAATTTTTCCGGGAACAAATTATTTATAGTCGAATCAAGTTCTGCGCCCTTGTAATTATCTCCCCGTTGATCTTCAGGCAACTTTAATTGGTGAGCCAATTCAACTACATTCTCTGCAATTATTAAATATTTAGGACTGAAAAACGGATTAACCTGCAAAGCAAACGCTTGATTAGAAATTGCTTTAATCCGAATTACCGTCCCGCTGATTTTTGTCCACAAGTCCCCGTATTTTTCATTCAGCTTAGGATTGGTTTGAACAGCATTTTTAAATTTTCGTTCAAAATCTCTTTTCTTTTGCATTAAAACCGGGTTTCTCAATCCCTTCAACATACCTGTGTAGGCTTTTATAGAATTTGAAATACCAAAGAGACGATTACGTAGTTCTGCTTCTCTTTCCGGATGTTCTTTTATGATAGTAGAATACATATTCGCTAACCCGTCAAGAAGTTCAAGAGTTCTTGGGTATCGAACATCTCTCATATATTCCAATTCAGAAACGGTTTTTAACCTGTCGGTATGACCCGGATTTCCGACAACGAAAACCGGCTCTCCTGCAGTTGCACCGTCAGGGCTCCATTTGAAATAATGTTTTGTGTTTAATGGTTTACCGTCATCGCCGTAAACTCTAAAGAAAGTACAGTCTAAATCATAACGGGGATAAGTAAAGTTATCATCATCACCGCCGAAGTATCCGAGTTGTGCTTCGGGTGCAAATACCAATCTAACATCTGTATATCTTTTATAACCGTATTCGGAATACTTTGCACCGTTATAAAGAGTAACTATTTGAATTCTTAAGCCGGTTTTTTCCTCGTCTCTTTTCTTTATTTCGGTAATAATTTTTCTTTGATTGGCAATTTTCTCTTCGGGGGTTGTACCCTTATCAATAGCAGATTGAACCTCACTTGTTACATCTTTTATTAAATCCAATTGATCTACATAAAGACCTGGTACTTTTCTTTCATCCGCAAGAGTTTTAGCATAAAAACCGTTATCAAACAAATCCTCGCCCGATTTGGTAACCTTAGCAACACTTTCTCTTCCGCAATGATGATTAGTCATAACCAGACCATCAGCCGAAACGAAAGAAGCTGAGCAATAATTTGCAAATCGAAGGGCTGCCATTCTTGCATTGTCCAGCCATTCTTGAGAGGGTTTAAAATTATAAGTATTTTCAAAATATTTGACAGGCGGATAATCAAAAGTCCACATCCTGCCGGTATCAAAACGTCCTGCTTTAACAGTATCCAGGTTAACACCGCCGGAAACCGAATAGGAATTCACTGAAGTGCCTGTGTTCTGCATCTGGCTGGAAGACGAGCATCCTGCCGAAAAAACAAGTGCGAACATAACAACAACACTTAATCCGATATTTTTAATTTGTTGCATCATAGAGTTGCCTTTAATTGGTGATAAAATAATTTGTTGCATGAAAGTTATTAATATGGTCTGAAAATAAGTTCTTTATGATGTGAGAATAAATTTTTCGATGAGTTAGATTTGTAATCATTAAGATAAGCTGATCCAGATAATTAATTTTAACAAGTTAAGTTATTGTTTTTTATTATTAATTGACAAACAGTTTATCATCTTTAAAAACCGTTTGTCATTTTTTAAAATATTTTCGAATGTATTTAAAAGAGCAGTTCAATTGTGAAAAAACATGCAGAAAATAATTATCAATTCAAACTACACAAATTTGTCATGCTGGGCGTGTCAATACCATAAGAGATACTAATTTGCGCAACATAAATTATAAAAACAGGTTACGCACTTTTCATGCTGAACTTGCCTACCCGTCTCTCACGGAATTCAGCATCTCAAAGCAACTAAAAAAATAGATTCCGAATATAGCTATGATTTACAAAAATGAGTCATTCCCGTTTCAATGTGTAAAACGAGTAATCAACACATTTCTGTTCGAAAATTAGCGTCTCCGATTTTAAAGATAGAATGAATTATACTTGAGATATCAGTAATTAAACATAAAAACGCATATCCGGAATAATGTTAACTATCCGAAATAGTTCAATTACTTGAACCATCCTAAGTAAGTTGATTTAATCCAACAATTCCCCGGTTAGGGTATTTATATATACGAATCAGGTTGATAGAGAGGTTCTATCTCCCATTCGTCTTCGATAGTTCCCACGCAGTGAGAACATTTTGGAATATTAAAAACCACCTTTTCCTCATTTGGCGCAGCACGTACAAAATTCAAAATCGTTTTACAACTTGAACATTGTATAATATGAGAAGTTGTGGTCTTTTTGCTGCAATCGGGACAAATGAAGCCCAACTCTCCCGGTGTTTCTTCTGGATTCACCAAAAAAATTGAGTGACATTTTGAATTGTTGCATTTAGCGAAGTGCCATTTAACAGTATCCTTAGTAGCGATAATTGACTCCCTATTATTTTTTTCCGAAGTAAACATAAGTAGTATAATGTAAAAAGTCTATTGAAAAATAATTCTCTTTGATTATTCTTTGATTTAATTAAACCAATAGATTATATTAAAAAATTAGTTGATTCAAATTTATGATAAATATTGATCATCGGTAATACACAATAAATTCTACGAAAAATTTTTCAACTGATTTTTAAGTAGGCTTTGTATAATGGGCATGTATTTTTAAGACTATATATTAAGATGAGATTAAATTAGTTCAAAACTGAAGTGTTTATTTTTGCTGCACCCCCTTTAGTAAGTTCATTCATTTGCTAATTTTATAATATTTTTATCAGTTAATTTTTATGAAAAAGGCGTATTCAAAAATTCTGCTTCAGATTTTTCACAATTTTAAATGTTTTTTATTCAAAATTTTTTATTATTAAAAAATCTATCTAAAGGAGACACATGGATAAACTTAATTGTTTTAAAGCATATGACATTAGAGGGAAAGTACCTTCAGAATTAAACGAAGATTTAGCGTACAAAATCGGTAAGGCGTATAGTAAATTAATAAATGCTAAAAAAGTAGTTATAGGGCACGATATAAGGAAATCTTCGGAATCAATTTCACGTGCTTTAAGTAAAGGTTTGACGGATTCGGGTGTAAATGTTATTGATATTGGACTTTGCGGTACAGAAATGATTTATTATGCCACTCCCGAGTTTAGTGCAGACGGCGGTATTATGATTACTGCCAGCCACAATCCCGCCGAGTACAACGGGATGAAATTTGTAAAAAAAGATTCTGTTCCCATCGGTTACGATTCCGGTTTAAAGGATGTGGAAAAAATGATACTTGATAATGACTTCGAAAAAGACAATCCCGGCACCGGCAAAGTCGAAGAAAAAGATATTATGAAGGATTTTATCAATCACCTGCAAAAATTTTATGATGCTGAAAAGATAAAACCTCTAAAAGTATTGGTGAATGCGGGCAATGGTTGTGCAGGGTTGGCATTAAACGCTTTGGAAAATAAACTTCCAATAACCATGGTAAAATTATTTAACGATCCAGACTCCAGCTTTCCAAACGGCATTCCCAATCCGTTACTGACCGAAAATAGAAAGTCGACTACCGATGCTGTTTTATCCAACAATGCCGATCTTGGCGTTGCATGGGACGGAGATTATGACCGTTGTTTCTTTTTCGACGAAAAAGGAAATTTTATTGAGGGTTACTACATCGTAGGGCTTCTGGCAAAATCTATTCTTAAAAAGGACCCCGATGAAAAAATCGTTCATGATCCCAGGCTAGTATGGAATACAATCAAAATTGTAAATGAAAGCCACGGAATTCCCGTTGAATCTCCCAGCGGTCATGCTTTTATAAAACAAAAAATGAGAGAGGTTAATGCAATTTATGGGGGAGAAATGTCTGCTCATCATTACTTCAGAGAAAACTCCTATTCCGACAGCGGTATGATTCCCTTTCTCTTGATTCTGCAGCTCATATCCGTTGAGAATAAAAAACTCTCCCAACTTGTTGAAGAAATGATTGCTGAATATCCTTGCTCAGGAGAAATAAATTCTAAGATTAATGACCCTAAGAAAAAAATGGAAGAAATTGAAAAAAAATATTCCGGCGGTAAAATAGATCATACTGACGGAGTAAGTATTTCTTATGATGATTGGAGATTTAATTTAAGAATGTCGAATACTGAACCTGTCCTGAGATTAAACGTAGAAAGTAAGGGGAATATCGATCTGATGGAAGAAAAGACTAAGGAACTACTCAGTTTAATAAGATCATAATAAATTTTAACAGAGGTTGTTCAGAAAGTAATTAAAAATTTAATAATCTGCGAAAATATTACTTTTCCGACAACCTCTGTTAAGCATCTGCTTAAACCTAAGCTCACTTTCCGGGTGCTTCAATTTTAAATGGAACTTTTAGATTATCCCAAATTAAATTAACCGTGGCTGAGCTGTATCCGCCGGAAGTGTCTACCTTCATGCCGGAAAAAGCATACTCAAGCCATTCATGGTAAGGAGCTTTTTCGGGAGTAACTTTAAAACGATAAAAATCTTCCGCTTCGTTGTATTCAAAAGCTCCCCATTGATCTGATACCTTGT
Organism: uncultured Ignavibacteriales bacterium; assembly: GCA_963751355.1. Taxonomy (GTDB): domain Bacteria; phylum Bacteroidota; class Ignavibacteria; order Ignavibacteriales; family Ignavibacteriaceae; genus CAVVVS01. Next base: position 10,681 of record CAVVVS010000070.1, read on the forward strand.
TGAAAATAACCGTCCACTTTTGAGGAGTTGGAATAACGAAAAAGCTATAAGCACCAGCAGGAAATTTTTTACCTTCCACCATTACGTTTTTGCTGAATGTGAATTTAGTTGCTTCGTTTGCACCGGCACGCCATACTTTATTATAGGGAACCAATCCACCCCAAATTTTTCTTTTTTTAACTCCAGGACGACTATATGAAATTGTAACATCAGTTATGCCGATCGTTTGAGTTAAAAATGCTTTCGGACTTACTCTTACCTTCTTATTCCAGGGATTTACCGATTGTTTTTTGGTTTGAGCAAACGTTCCGGCTGATAAAAATGCGCTAACTATTATTGCTGATAACAATAAGCTCAATAATTGTAATCGTCTCATAGAATTACTCCGTTTTAATTTGGTATAAAATAATTAATCTCTGCTTCTAGTCCTTTATCTTCTTCAACAGTTGTTGAAATAATTAACAGTTCTGTTGGCATCATGTATACAATTTATAAATATTTAATTAAATTTCACTAAAATTATTTAAAAATAATTTTTTTTACCCTTAGTGGGCGTAAATAATTCTTAAGAAATACCGACTGAATTGAAAAGAAGTTTTTTCCTAAAACCCTTAGTAGATAGGAAAGTAAAAGCATTCTTTTTATCCGGTTATTATTTTAATATTTTTGAAACATAAAAATCATGATAAACCATGGCTGTAAGAGAAATTTTATTGCTGGGTAATCCCAGACTTTACGAAATATCTAAACCGGTAGAAAAAGAAGAACTGGTAAATACCAAGCCTATTATTGATGATCTTCATGATACTTTAATGAATTTTAGAAGTAAAAATAATGCAGGCAGAGCAATTGCCGCACCTCAAATCGGTATAATGAAACAAATAATATATATGCACATAAATGAGCCTGTTGTTTTTCTAAATCCGATATTAGATAACTTTAGCAAAGAAACAATGGAAATATGGGATGATTGTATGAGTTTCCCCGGCATTTTGGTGAAAGTGCAGCGATACAAAAAGTGCCGAATTATTTATAAAGATTTATATTGGCATAACCGGGAAATGCATCTGGAAGACAATCTCTCCGAACTTCTGCAACACGAAACGGATCATTTAAATGGTATTCTTGCAGTATTCAGAGCAATAGATGGAAAATCGTTCGCACTAAAAAGTCAGAATCAATTTTTAAAATGAGATCTTCTTTATTATTTCATTTATCTTAGCCACTACTTTTTCAATATCCTCGGTAGTATTATAAAAATGGGGTGAAAGACGAAGCATCCCTTCTCTGACGGAACAATCTATATTATCTTTTTTCAGATCTTCAAATATATTTTTTGCTTTAGAATGGCTGAAACTGACAATCCCCGCAAAATTTTTATTTTCCTGTTCCGCAAGTATAGGCTTAATACCAATATTATCCAGCGCATTAATGAAATACCCGGTATTTTCGAGTATCCTTTTTTCAACATTCTTGTGTTCGAATTCTTCAAATATTTTTAAGGATGAATTTAATGCATAAATTCCAGGTGTGTTCAATGTGCCTCCCTGCATCGCATCGGCAGAATCTTTAAGTTCCAATCTATAATCCAAAAAATTCCAGGCATCTTTTACGGCAAGCCAACCCACATATTTGGGTTTAAGCTTTTCCTGTAATTCCCTGGATACGTAAATAAAACTTAATCCCTGCAATCCAAGCATCCATTTTTGAGTGCCTGCGGCCAGAAAATCAATGTTTTGTTTCCGCACATCTAACATTATCGCACCAAGTCCTTGAATTCCGTCAACCGAAAGAATTATATTTTTTCCTTTGCAGACCTGCCCTAATTTTTCCAAGTCAATCCTGTAACCCGATAAAAATTGTACAAAACTAACAGCAATTAGTTTTGTTTCAGGTTTTATCATATTTATAATATCATCTGCAGTTACTATTCCGTTTTTCGCCTGGACAAAATCGATTACGACACCTTTATCACGAAGATTAAGAAAAGGATAAACATTGGCAGGGAATTCAACATTATTTATGATTATCCTGTCCCCTTTCTGCCAACTAATACCCTGTGCTAAAACATTTATTCCATTTGAGGTATTATCAAGAAATGCAATTCTATCGGCTTGAGTATTTATGAGTGAAGCAACTTTAGATTTCGTATCCTCAACAACATTTACGAATTCCGGGTAATTATCTATATTGTTTTCGCTTTTCTCGGTCAATAAACCTGTTAATCTTTTTATCAGGGGTACCGACATGGGTGCCGTTGCGGCATGATTAAAATAGATCTTACCTTTTTTCAGATAAGGGAAATATTCTCTTACTGTACTTATGTCCATTTCTGACTTTCCGTAAATTAAAATTTTATTTTACACAAAATTTGTTTAATGAAAATATTAAAACTTGATCAATAATCATAAAAATTATAAACAAAATGCTGAAAAAATGTACAGGGAAATTTCTTTTTATATCTTTCAATGAGTTTCATCCTCCAAATGGTTTTAATTTTTTTTATTTTTTTGTTGTTTAAATCACATGGGATTAATAATTCATGCTGGAGCTATTGCATTGTTAACTTGCATCGCGTAGATTAGTATCAACTCTTTCAGAAGGTTCTCCCCTGCCTTTTGATGCAAAGGAGTTAAAGCCCTTGGTCGCCCGATCAATGGGCTTTTTTATTTTTATACAACACTCCTTAAGCTTTTCAATAATTCATTTTATAGTTCAACTTTAAGGACATTCTTAAAGTAATGTTTTTAAAAAAATAGAATGTGAATGAAACAGATTTTACTAATATTGACTGATTTTTAAATTAAAAAATTATTTTGGGAAGGACCTCGAACTAACTTCCAGAACGAAAGCATGCTTTAAGAATATTGTAACCATTAAAACAAAAATATTATTACCGATTTTATAGATCACCTTCGTAAAAATCTGTAACCTGCCAGTTTTTCTATAAACTAAAAAAGAGGTAAGTTTACAGTAGCAACAAATAATTTTAATTTGAAAATTCATAGTTTAATATATACGCTTTAAGGACTTAACAAAATTGAATTACTTAGTTCAGGTAATACTTTTTCAATCCAATAATAAACGAAGGTGAATCATGGCACGTCCTCACACACCGAAACCGGTTGAATTAAAGCCGGTAGAGTTAAGATGGAATTGTGATCCCGAAATTTTCGAATTTAAATCATCCAATGATATTGAGCCGATAGAAGGAATACTCGGTCAGGAAAGAGCTCTCAAAGCAATTAAACTTGGTGTAGATTTAAGAAGCCCCGGTTACAATATTTTTATTGCCGGACTCTCAGGCACAGGAAAAGCGACTACCGTAAAAAAAATGCTTGAGACAATAAGTTCTAATTGCCCTCCGCTATATGATTATGCTTATGTAAATAATTTTAAGGATCCGGACAGACCTGTACTTTTGACTTTCCCCTTGGGAAAATCCAAATTATTTAAAACAGATATTGCCAACTCTATTGAAATCTTAAAAAGAAAAATCCCTCAAACTCTTGATAGCGAATCATACGTTAACAGGAAGAAAAAAATTATAGCCCAGTATAATGAAAAAGAACAGGCTCTAATGAATTCCTTTGAAGAAAAGCTAAAAGGCGAAAATTTTTCATTGGGACAAATAAAAGTCGGTGAAGTTGCACGTCCCGATATATTCCCTGTTATCGATAATACACCTGTTCCTATTTACAAATTGGAAGAACAAGTACAGCAAGGAAAAATAACTAAGGAAAATGCCCGCGAAATAATTAAAGATTATAATTCACATCAGCAGGAACTGCATTCGCTATTTAAAAAGGGATTAAAACTCAGCCAGGAATTCCAGGAAAAGATGAATAAACTTGAAAGGGATGCTGCCGAAGTTGTAGTTAAGGGCGTGGTCGAAAATCTAAAAGAAAAATACGATTACCCTAAATTGGTTGAATATATTGACCAGGTTGAATTAAATATCCTGGATAACATTCAAATTTTTAAGGGTATAAAGCCGGACGGTGACACTGCTTCCGAAGGTTTTTTAATTGATTATTTTAAAGAATACGAGGTTAATGTAATTCTGGATAACAGTGAAGTAACAGGCTGTCCGGTAATAATAGAAACCTCACCCAATTATACTAACCTTTTCGGAACCATTGAAAGGTTGAATGACGGTAAAGGCGGATGGTACAGTGATTTCACCAAAATTAAAGCAGGCTCCCTTGTTAGAGCAAACGGTGGTTATCTGGTTTTAAACGTAAAGCATCTTTTTGAGGAACCCGGTGTTTGGAAAACTTTAAAAAGAGTTTTGACTTACCGGAAACTGGCAATACAGGACCCGCCTTCATTATTCCAATTGTCTCCTTCCGTACTTAAGCCCGAACCGATTGACATAGATACAAAAGTTATTCTGATAGGAAATCAAAACATTTACTCGGTGCTTGCCGGATACGAAGACGATTTTAAAAAAATCTTTAAAGTAAAGGCAGACTTCGATTATGAAATAAAAAGATCGGATGAAGTGTTAATACAATATGCTCGCGTAATAAAAAAACTAATTAAAGAAGAAAACCTTCATGAATTTGACAAAAGTGCAATTGCATATTTAATTGAACTGGGAGCTAAATTAGCGGGACAAAAAAACAAGCTTACAACCAGGTTTTCTCAGATTGCCGATATTGCCAGGGAAGCGAGTTTTTGGGCACTTGATGACGGGTTCAATGTTGTTTCAGCAGCACACGTTAAAAAAGCATATGAATTTGCAAAAGAAAGACACGGTTTACTGGAATCGAAGATTACCGATATGATTGAGGAAAAAACTTTATTGATAGATACCGAAGGCGAACGCGTAGGTCAAATTAATGGATTAGCTGTGTACAATGCCGATTTTTATTCTTTCGGAAGACCGACCAGGATTACATCTACGGTTTCTTTGGGAAGCGGTAACATCATCAACGTGGAACGGGAAGCCGGGATGAGTGGCAGACACTACAATAAAGGAGTTTTAATCATTTCTGGTTATTTCAGGGAAACGTTCGGTCAGAATTTACCTCTGTCGTTTAATGCCAATCTTGTGTTCGAGCAATCTTACGGTACGATTGACGGAGATAGCGCATCGTGCGCAGAAATTTTTGCTTTACTTTCCACTTTATCGGGGCTGCCGATAAAACAGTCGATTGCTGTTACGGGCTCTTTAAACCAAAAGGGGGATGTGCAGCCTATCGGAGGTGTTAACGAAAAGATTGAAGGTTTCTATGATATTTGTAAATCAAGAGGACTAACCGGGAATCAGGGAGTTATTATACCTATCCAAAATGTAAAAGAATTAATGCTGAGGGAAGATGTCATCGAATCTGTCGGTAAAAAAGAATTTCATATATACCCCGTTTACCGTGTCGAAGAAGGCATTCAAATATTAACAGGCGTGAAATCCGGTAAACGTTCGGCAAAAGGCATATATGAAGAAGGCAGTGTATTCGATCGCGTAGAAAGAAGGATAAAAGACCTATATGCAAAATCCAAGGCTCAAAAGAACAATAATGAATCTGGAGTAAAAAAGAAGAAAAAATGAACTTAAAATTAAATGAAGTATTTGCAAAAACAAAGATATTATGTACACTCGGTCCGGCAACTGCCGACGCCGATATGATAGAAAAATTATTACTTGCCGGGATGGATGGTGTCCGTTTAAACTTTTCACACGGCGATTATTCATCTTATGAAAAAATATTCAAAGAGATCGATAAAGCTTGTGTTGATGAAAGCACTCCGCTTTCGATCCTTCTCGATCTTCAAGGTCCTAAAATAAGAATTGGAGAATTAATTGAATCCGAAATCGAATTGTATAGCGGGGAAAAAATCGAATTAACAGTTAGAAACGTAAAAGGGACAAGGGATCTAATTTCTACATCATATCAATCTTTGACGGTTGATGCTCGTGTGGGTGACCCGATTCTGATCGATGACGGCTTAATAAGGTTGAGAATTATTAAGAAGAAAGAAGATTCCGTTGAGTGCATAATCGAAAACGGTGGAATACTAAAACCCAAAAAAGGCATGAATCTGCCGGGAATGAAATTATCGACACCTTCCGTGACAGAGAAAGATTACCGGGACCTTGAGTTTGCATTGAAACATAGGATAGATTATATCGCCCTCTCTTTTGTGAGAAGTGCAAGAGATATACAGGACCTCCGCGAATGGTTGAGAAAGAAAAATCTACTGCGCCCGATTATTGCAAAAATAGAAAAAAAGGAAGCTGTGGATGACTTGGATAATATTTTAAAGGTCTCCAACGGAATAATGGTTGCCAGAGGTGACCTTGGAGTTGAACTGCCGGCGGAAGATGTTCCGGGTATTCAGAAAACTATAATTAAGAAATGTAATTCGATAGGAAAACTTGTAATTACCGCAACTCAAATGCTTGATTCTATGATACACAATCCTATACCAACTAGGGCGGAGGCTTCCGACGTAGCAAATGCAGTTTTGGACGGCACCGATGTAGTAATGCTCAGTGGTGAAACTTCTGTCGGGAAATACCCACTTCAATCAGTGCAAATGATGAATAAGATAGTTAGAAAGGCAGAAGAGCGACTGCCTCCTCTTAAAGACTGCGATTTGATAATACCTTCGGACCTCGAAGAAAATCTTTTCGATTCGGTCGGAAGGGCAATCGCATCGATTAGCAGCCAAACAAATGCAGCAGCAATAGTGGTATTTACATTCAAAGGAAGAACGGCAAAAAATTTATCCAAATTCGGTACGAAGGCAAAAATAATCGCAATCTCAAACAGTTTCGATACAATGAATAACCTTTGTCTTCATTGGGGAGTTACATCCCTTTTCCTTGATGAAATTGATAAAGAACATCTCGCTATAGATAAAGCAAAAAAGCTGATTCTCGATGCGAAGCTGGTAAATACAGGCGATATAGTAATTTTTGCTGCCGGCGCACCTTATTCCGAAAAAAGCCGTGCGAACTGGATACGATTTGAAGTTATGTGAGCTTGATTTTCCGCGTAGTTGATCAAACAATATCTTTATTCTTATTGTATAAAATAATATCTTAAACCTGAAATTGACAATCCTCAAATTTCCATCATCAAGATATATGATTTTATGTAAAAAGGGGAAGACATGATCGCAACTGATAATGAATTAAAGTTAGCTAAGTGGTGGGAACCTACCGTTAAAAATAAAATATTATGTACACTTTGTCCGCGCTATTGCAAGATAGGTGAAGGGCAACCGGGATTTTGCTATATCCGGCAAAATCACAACGGTAAATTATACACTACCGGGTACGGGCATCCCACAGGGTTTGCGATCGATCCCATAGAAAAGAAACCTCTCAACCATTTTTATCCGGGCACGTCTATTTTAAGTTTTGGTACAGCAGGCTGCAATCTCGGATGCAGATTCTGTCAAAATTGGTCCATAAGTAAAGCTAAGCTTGATGAATTAAACGCAGAGGAAGCGTCACCCGAAGATGTGGTGAAAATTGCAAAAAGATATAAAGCTCCTTCTATAGCATTTACATACAATGATCCGACTATATTCGGAGAGTATGTTATTGATATTTCCAAAATTGCAAGACAGGAAGGAATAAAGTCCGTTATGGTAACTGCCGGATACATAGACAAGATTGCCCGCAAAGAGGTGTATAAATATATCGATGCTGCGAATGTGGATTTAAAAGCATTCAATCAAAAATTTTACCGCAAACTAACATTTTCGGAATTAGATGCCGTGCTGGATACGTTAATTTGGTTAAAAAATGAAACCGATATTTGGTTCGAAATCACTACACTTCTGATTCCCGGCGAAAATGATTCCCAGGAAGAAATAAAACAGGAATGTGAATGGATTCTTGAGAATTTAGGCGATTCGGTACCTCTTCATTTTACCGCGTTCCATCCGGATTTTAAAATGAGGGATAAATTCCCTACTCCTGAAAAGACTCTTACTTCTGCAAGAAAAATTGCTTTATCGGAAGGTTTAAAGTTTTGTTATCTCGGCAATGTTTTCAACGCTGAAGGACAAACTACCTATTGCCCGGAATGCGGTACTCCACTAATCAAACGGGGTTGGCATGACGTGCTTTCGGATAATTTGAGTAATGGGAAATGCTATAAGTGCAATACACTTATCCCTGGGATTTTTAATTAGAGGGTTTTCGTAATTATTAGTAACTTATGTTTTAATTTTTAATTTTTCTAAAAAATTATTGGATAGCTGACCCAGTTTATACCAGAATCATTTCCGGTTAGGAAAGTTTATGCCGAGAAAATTGGTCATTGTTTTTTGTGGAATTGTAATAGGCTTAATAGCTGTCCTAATTCTGAACAGGCTTTTCGAAGGACTTCTCGCTTGGGTAATATTAAATAGTCAAATTACATTTGTACCAACCATATCAGGGTTAAGTGTAAATTTTGACTTAAATAAATTTCACAGTATTTATATATACACATTTTTAATTAGCTCACCTCTTTTGGCAAGCATTTTAATGATTGAACTTTCGGGCTTGCTTGCACGGAAGAATTCACAGCCTGATAAAAAAACCATAATTTTAATATTCCAGTTGATTAATACCGGATATATAATAACTGAACTGACGTTTGGTATTATCACTGTCATTTCTGCCGGACAGATTTCTTCAATGTGGTCTCCATTATTAAATTTCGGTAATTTTTCATTTACGATTCAACTGTTGTTTATGCTGTTCTTGTTATTCATATTTTTTACATATCTAAACATACAGATTGCAAGAATACGCAAATCTATTCCGGTAATTCAAAAAAATAAAACTTAATAATAAAATAAAGGATGTCATATGGGAACATTATCAGACAAAAAAATTTTTATAACGGGTGCTTCATCCGGTATAGGTAAAGCCTGTGCTGTAGAATTTGCAAGGGAGGGTGCTGATCTTCTTCTTGCTGCGCGGCGGATAGAACGATTGGAAGAACTTAGTGGGAAACTGCAAACACAATACGGTATCAAAATTAAAACTTTAGAACTGGACGTACGGAATCGAAATGAGGTTAAAATAAAAATTTCATCGTTGCCGGATGATTGGAAAAATATTGACGTCCTTTTAAACAACGCCGGGTTAGCTAGAGGATTTGATAAGTTATACGAAGGAAACATTGATGAGTGGGAAGAAATGATAGACACAAATATTAAGGGACTGCTTTATGTAACAAGAAATATTTTACAGTATATGGTAAACAGAAAAAGCGGACACGTAATTAATATTGGTTCTACTGCCGGACACGAAGTATATGCAAAAGGTAATGTTTACTGTGCCACTAAATTTGCCGTAAACGCATTAACTCAATCCATCCGTGTAGATGTCCTGGATAAAAACATTCGGGTTAGTACGGTTGATCCGGGAATGGTAAAAACAGAATTCAGCGAAGTAAGATTTTCAGGAGATCGGGACAAAGCCGAAAATGTGTATAAAGGAGTTACTCCTCTAACAGCAGAAGATATTGCAGCTGCCGTATTATTTTGCGCAACGCGTCCTCCCCATGTAAATATAAACGAAATTATTGTAACTCCGGTTGCACAAGCATCATCCACACAGATATACAGGGAATAAGATATTGCAGCTTATTTTTCTATTGCCGGGAATCGAAAACAATGTTTGCAGCACAGGAGGATCATCTGTGCTGCAGAAATAGATTTTAATTTGATAGTAGTTCCGTTAAAGCAAATTGCTAAATTATAGTTTGGGAAATTAAAATTAAAGTTTACTAACTTATTTTTTCGGACAGCCTCTCAAATACTATAGTTATTTTTCATATTAAAGGTGTGTTCTAAATAAATAAACTAACATCACCGGCACCCTCTCTAATAATTTCGGGTGCTTCTTCGCTTAAATCAATTACACTAGATGGGTTACCCGATAAGGGGCCAACTGATAACATCAAATCTACGGTAACATTAAAAATACTTTTTATTTCCCCGGGATTATGAAGTATTACCCCTTTTCTATTTGTTACACTAGTACTTATAATAGGATGATCTAATTCTTCTACCAATTTAAGCGTAATTTGATGATTAGGTACTCTAATTCCAACCGTTCTCCTATTACTCCATAATTTCTTCGGAACTTCTTTTGCAGCCGGAAGAATAAAGGTATAAGGACCGGGAAGGAGGTGTTTCATGGTTCTGTAAGCGTAATCGGAAACTTTCGCATATTTTGCTATATCCTTTAAACTTGAACATACAAAACTGAATAATTTATTTCTTGCATCGTTCTTGATATCAAATATTCTTTCCAATGCATCTCTGTTAAATATATCGCATCCGATACCGTAAACCGTGTCGGTAGGATAAATGATTACTCCGCCGTTTCTAAGCACATCCACAGCCTTGTTAATATACCTTAATTGAGGATTTTGGGGATGAAGTTCATAGAATTCCATAGGTATCTCCTTTCTAACACATTCATAAAAATAAATATAGATTTGGGTGAATAGATCAGTAAATTATTCAGCCTAATAAAGATTGATAATTCATATGCAAGATAGGAGGGATTTATTAATTGTCAATAGAAATTGGACGGTATGATATCTGAGTTGATATTCTTGTTTCTCTTATCACCAACTCTTGAAGCATGACTGCACGAATCCGTATGAAAGGATACCCACTTAACCCAGCATCGTTCCGAAGGAATAAAACCATCAACTAAAAACTTAAGCCCTCCTTTAATCAGCATCTTCGAAAAGCAATATTTTTTGGAAATTACATTTCGGACAGCCTCAACTTCAGTGCTTCCGTTTCCGTAAGTCTTTTAATAGTTAACGATTAGTTTATTGCCAATGATAGGAATCGACAATTAGAATAATTTCATTTGAGAGTCCGGCGAGAACAATGTGGTGAGTAATGCTTTCTTAATAGGACATTTTCGAATCAGTATCTTCTAATTTTTTTCAAACGACAAGATAATTTGCTGAAGTCTGCATTCCCCCAGAAATTTCCCGCTTGGTCATACAACATGTTTAATGGTAAGTTGACGTTTATGCGACCCTCCGGGCATGGGAAACAGCGCTAGAGTGAGGGTAATAATTTTCATATTAAATAGAAAATCTTGAAAAAAATATCTTAAATTTAATTTATTATTTGATATAATTTTTATTATATTTGAAGTTCAATTTTAAACTTTGGGTGAAGATAGTAAGGAGTACCGATGTCAAGAAAATGTCAAATAACCGGTGTTGGACCGATGACGGGCAACAATGTTTCTCATGCACACAACCGTTCCCGGCGTAGATTTTTACCGAATCTTCAAAAGAAAAGGATTTGGGTTCAAGAGCTTAACAGATTTGTCACACTGAAACTCTCTACCAGTGCCCTCAAAAATATTTCCAAGAACGGTACAGCGGAAATTGCTAAAATGGTAAGGTCAAACCAGATTAAAATCAGATAAAGAGTTTGTTAATATTTTAAAAGTAAAAAAGGAAAGCCGCATGACTTTCCTTTATTTTGTTTAAATATACTCGAATCAACTATTCTCTTACTACCCACACCTTAATTTTAGCGTTAACGTTAGGATGTAGTTTGATACTGATTCCATAGATGCCTAAAGATTTAATCGGTTCTTCTATTTCAATTTTCCTTTTATCAATTTTATACTCTTTAGCTTCTAAAGCATCAGCAATCATTTGTGTAGTTACGGAACCGAAAATTTTATCCTCTTCCCCGACCTGTACAGGTATTGTTATAGAGACTTTTTCAAATTCCGTAGCCAAAGCTTCGGCATTACGCAGTTCCTGCTCGCTTTTCTTTGCAATGTTCTTTTTCTCTTCTTCTAAAGCGAGAATATTTCCTTTAAGAGCGGCATAAGCATATTTTCTTGGAATCAGATAATTCCGGGCATAGCCGTCTTTCACATCAACTACATCTCCTACCTGCCCCAAGCTTTCATAGTTTTGTCTAAGTATTACCTTCATTTTTTCTCCTGCTTTTAGCTATCGAACTGTGTCTGATACATACGGTAAAAGAGCCATATGCCTTGCCCGTTTAATAGCAATTGATAACTCTCGTTGATATTTTGAACTTGTACCTGTAATTCTTTTAGGAATTATTTTCCCTTGTTCGGTTACATATTTTTGTAATAATTTAACGTCTTTATAATCTATATATTTAACATGATTTTGAGTAAATCTACAGACTTTTTTGGTTTTGATTTCTTTTCTCATAAAACTTCCTAGTTATTTAACAAATCGGATTCTTCGCTTGATAAAAATTTGTCGAACGAATCTTCCGTATAATCAATATTTTCATCGTTGTCAGAATATGAAAGGCTTTCATCATTATTTTCTTCATGATTCTTGCCGTTTTCACTATCGTTGAACTTACCTCTTTTGTTCAGAAATTGTATTCTTCTAGCCTTAATCTCAACGATGCTCCTGTTGTGACCGTCATCAGATTTCCAACTTCTACTTTGTAATTCGCCGTCAACTAGAACAGCAGATCCTTTTTTTAACCTATCGCGGCAGCTTTCTGCCAATTTATTCCATGCAACAATGCCTACATAACATACGTCTTCCTGCCACTGATTTGAACTATCTTTATATTTTCTATTAGAAGCAATCGAAAAGTTGACGACAGGCGTGCTGTTTGTTGTTTGCCGGAAGATTGGATCTTTTGTCAAGTTTCCGGCAACAATAACGTAGTTAATCTCAGGCATTTTCAAATCAGCCATGGTTAATCCTCCATACTTATCATGATTTGTTAGTTATTTCTCACTATCTTTTGAATCATCTTCTTCTTTGTCATCTGAATTTTCTTCAGTATTATCTGCCTTTTCCGGCGCGGGTTCTTGCTTGTTTTCTTCTTCGGAAGAAACTTTGCGGTCTTCCAAATATTCTACTGCATCATTATCAAGAAGGATAGTAAGATACCTGATAATATGTTCGTCAAGAACATACGCTCTTTCTAATTTGGTTAACATTGTTGATGGAGCATTAAACCTGAAAATTACATAATAACCAATCTTACTTTTTTTGACCATGTAAGCTAGTCTTTTCCTCCCCCAGTTATCAATATCTCTTATTTCACCACCGTTATTGGTAATTATTTCTTTAATGCGTGAAATAATAGATTCAATCTGTTCGTCATCTAACGTAGCGTTGATAATAACAGCGCTTTCATACATATTTGTCTTCATTTAACCTTTCACCTCCCTTCGGTCATTTGGCCCTCACTTCTGTGAGAGCAGGGATTAATGGAATAATGTTTTTATATAAACAATCCTAAATTTATTTAATTAAAGGCGCAATTACAAGTGCAACTACAGCCATTAATTTGATCAAAATATTCAAAGAGGGACCGGAAGTATCTTTAAATGGGTCGCCAACCGTATCGCCAACTACCGCCGCTTTATGAGGATCCGATCCTTTAATATACTTTTCTCCGTTAATTTCAATTCCTTCTTCAAAAGTTTTCTTTGCATTGTCCCAAGCTCCCCCGGCGTTCGATTGGAAGATAGCCATTAAAACACCGGTAACGGTAACACCTGCTAGAAGCCCGCCTAACATTTCGGCACCGCCTAAGTACCCTGTTACTACTGGTACAACAACCGCCAATAATCCGGGGATAACCATCTGTTTCAATGCGGCAGTGGTAGATATAGCTACACACTTCCCATATTCCGCTGTTCCTTCCGCATCATCAAATGTCTGCCTGTCTTCGGAAGACCATTGGGACATTTCCTTATCCTGATTTTTCTGCATCACTTTTAATGCCGCCGATAATGCAGGAATTGATTTAAACTGTCTTCTTACTTCCTCAATCATCGACATTGCCGCCCTGCCCACAGCTTTCATGGCAAGCGCCGAGAATAAAAACGGAAGCATCCCTCCCAAAAATAATCCGGCCATAACATTTGCCTTTGAGATGTCGATAGCCTTAATATCTGCTGCTGTCATAAACGCACCGAATAATGCCAGAGCCGTTAGAGCCGCGGAAGCTATGGCAAATCCTTTGCCTATTGCAGCGGTTGTATTACCAACGGCATCAAGCTTGTCTGTTCTTTGTCTAACTTCTTTGGGTAATTCCGACATCTCGGCGATACCTCCCGCATTATCTGATATAGGTCCGTAAGCATCAACAGCAAGTTGAATACCTGTATTTGAAAGCATTCCTACAGCGGCAATTGCAATACCGTATAATCCGCCGAAATGGAATGCCGCTATTATTGAAGCTGCAATAATTACAATGGGTAATGCCGTGGAAATCATCCCGTTACCGATTCCGGCAATGATATTTGTAGCGGCACCGGTCAATGATTGTCTAACTATTCCCAGTACAGGTTTTTTCCCTGTCCCTGTATAATATTCGGTAATAACTCCTATTAAAACACCTGCAACTAGCCCTATTACCGTGGCAAAGAATATGCCAAGAGAGGTAATTGTATAAGTAATACCGTACAGGGGATCGACGTGTGTCCAATGATCAGGGAGCATCCATTTGATAATAAAATAAAGTGCAATTATCATAACAGCCGAAGATCCGAACTCGCCATTATTAAGGGCTTTCTGTGGATTACCGCCTTCTTTCACCCTCACAAAAAATGTTCCGATAATCGACATCATTATCCCGACGGCAGCTATTACAAGAGGTAAAACCACTGCACCCAAACCATTAAATTTGTGTGCAAACTCGGGGTAACTAATAAACTCTGCACCCAGAACCATTGTGCCCACAATGGAGCCAACGTAAGATTCAAATAAATCGGCTCCCATACCGGCAACATCACCCACGTTATCACCCACGTTATCCGCAATTGTTGCGGGATTCAACGGATGATCCTCGGGAATACCGGCTTCAACTTTTCCGACAAGATCGGCGCCAACATCTGCGGCTTTGGTATAAATTCCTCCCCCGACGCGGGCAAATAAGGCGATTGATGATGCCCCGAATGAAAACCCGGTTATAACAGTTATAACCCGCGGAAGTCCTGCTTTATCAATACCGAACATATCGCCGTAAATAAAAAACAAAGAGCCTAGTCCTAAAACACCAAGACCAACGACCCCGAGTCCCATAACCGAGCCGCCTGCAAATGCAATTTCAAGTGCTTTACCCATCCCGGTACGGGCAGCGTGAGTAGTTCTGACATTGGCTTTAGTAGCAACCCGCATTCCGAGAAAGCCTGCGAGTGCCGAACAAAATGCACCGACCAAAAATGAAACCGCTATTAGCGGCGAAGAGTCATGGGGATTGGCTGAAACAGCTAATAAAATAGCTACACATACAACGAATATAGCCAATATTTTGTATTCTGCCTTTAGGAACGCCATAGCTCCTTCGGCAATATGACCGGATATTTTTTTCATTTTATCCGTTCCTATTTCCTGTTTTTGTACCCAGGCAGTTTTCCAAAAAGTATACAGCAGAGCAATAACGCCGAACAATGGAATCAATAAATAGCTAATACTCATAAATTTCTCCCGTTACCGTTTACTGATTTAGTGAGTTATTATTAGAATCGGACAGGTAAAGCTTACTATTGGCATCTAGCATTTGCTTTATACCGCCCTTGATGAATTCTTCAATTAATAACGCCCCTGTGTTAAAACATTTCTCCAATTCTTTTAATTCAGATTGGTTAAAATCGGTTAACACGTATTCCGCTAAATAACCCGGTTCAAAATCATTTCCGATTCCTATTCTTAGACGTGGGAAAGCATTTGATGCAAAATGGTAAATAATAGAACTAACGCCATTATGTCCGCCGTCTCCTCCGGAAGCTCTCAATCTAAGATCAGCCACATCAAGATTAACATCATCGCAAACAACTAATAAATCCGTAGTATTAATTTCATATTTTTTTAAAATTTCGAAGGCAGCAAAACCACTATTATTAACATAAGTGGTGGGTTTAACAAGAAGATATTCCATATCTTCAATTTTACCTTCAGCGAAATAGTAATCACCTTTGGAGGGGTTAAAAGAAAGTGAATATTTATTTGCAAAGTGATCTAACAACATAAACCCGACATTGTGTCTGTTGAATTGATAACGGCTGCCTGGATTACCTATCCCTAATATGATTCGCACGTTAATTTAGAATCAGCTTTCTTCTTCATCTTCTTTTTTATTAACTAATTCCGGTTCGACAGTTTCTTCGACTGCTTCCTCTTCTTCCGTAGGTTCTGCTTCAACCTTAGGATGAGTTACCGAAATTATAACGGTGTCTTCTGCATTTAAGATGGTAACATTTTCAAATTGAAGGTCCGAAACATGAATTGCATCCCCAATTTTCAAATTTTGTATTTCAATAGTAAGATGGGACGGAATATCTTTCGGCATACACTCAAGATCCAGCTTGTGCAAAAATTGCTGAACTACACCGCCCTCTTTAACACCCACAGGGCTGCCGGTAAACAGGAGTGGAACTTCGAGCTGGAATGTTTCGCCGCTGGTTAACCCGAGAAGATCAAAGTGAACAACTTTATCAGTAATAGGATCAAATTGAACATCTTTTACAATACATTCGAGCTCACTTTCGCCTTCGATCTGCAAGTTTATCAAATGTGTATCCGTGGTATAAACAAGAGATTTTAATTCTTTTTCACTAACATCTATTGAAATTGAATCATCGTGTTTTGAATAATAAACTCCCGGGACCCTACCATTTTTCCTAACAATATTATTCGCAGATTTACTTAAATTTTCTCTTTTTCTTGCTGTTAGAACTACTTTTTCCATGATATCTCCAAATACTTATATTAACCTTTATCTATGTCAAACAATGAACTAATTGATTCATTTTTATACGTACGACGGATTGCCTCGGCAAAAATTTCAGATGCAGTGAGTACGGAAATCTTGTCTGTTTTTACATCCTTATTTAAAGGTATGGTATCCGATACAAATAATTTATAAAGATCCGATTTTTCAATACGCTCTATAGCGGGACCGGATAATAACGGATGTGTAATTGCCCCGTAGATTTTCCCTGCTCCTTTTTTCTTTTAAAGCATTTATAGCACCGACAAATGTGCCGGCAGTATCTATCAAATCATCCACTAAAAGAACATCTTTATTTTCAACACTGCCTATAATATGAACAACCTCGGCAAGGTTTTGCTTGGGTCTTCTTTTATCGATTACCACCAAATCTGCATGAAGACGTTTAGCATACGATCTGGCTATTTTTATACCGCCAACATCCGGGGAAACGACGACCAAATTTTTTCCCATATCCGAAAACAAACCACTAAAAATGGTTGAACCGTAAAGATGGTCTAACGGGATATCAAAAAATCCCTGGATTTGAGCAGCATGCAAATCCATTGTCATTACTCTGTCGGCACCCGCACCTGTAATAAGGTTTGCAATTAATTTTGCGGTAATTGAAACCCTCGGCTGATCTTTTCTATCCTGCCTAGAATATCCGAAATACGGAATCACTGCGGTTATTCTTTTTGCGGATGCTCTTCTTGCAGCATCAATCATTATGAGCAATTCCATTAAATTTTCAGCAGGCGGATTTGTAGGCTGAATAATAAAAATATCGGCACCCCGAATATTTTCTCGGTACTTTACCCAAATTTCACCATCACTAAATCGCTTTAGTTCAACCGCACCCAGCGGTCTTCCTAATTTTTTAGCAATTTTTACTGCTAAATCTTGATTTGAACCACCAGAAAAAATCTTTACTTCGCTCTCAACCATCTTCAAAATATGTATATAGCCATTTTAAAAATAGACATGAAATATAATTAAATCCCTTAGGTAAGTCAATAAATAGAATCTCTTCAAAATAAATATTTTACTGTATTTTCATTTCGACCAAATGGAGAAATCTCACAATTCTAAAAGATTTGCACCATAGACGTACCGTTCTCGGGTTGATGACGTTTTAGAATGACAACTAAACTATTTCTAATAACTACTTATAAACTATATTATTTGAAACTTGCAATTATATTTCAGTTTCTTTTCTTTCTAAATAAAAAAATCAAAACAATTAGGGACACAAAACCCGATAAAATGTAAATCCATGTAGGCGTTTTTTTAAGCCTAAAAGGTCTGAATGTAACGGAAATCGTTTTACCGTTTCCGATATCTGCTAATGTATAATCCCAAATAAGAACTCTGCCGTTAACAGAAGTCGCATTATTGGTAATTATATCACCTCCGAAGGTATATTTGTACTCCACATGAAAATTACCGGGGTTAATTCCGAAACCTGTTGCAATATGCGGAATAAATTGCGAGAATACCTTCAAGCCTCCCGCTCCATCCCTAAGCGAAAAATTGTAAGTTGCGAAGGCTTTAGTATAATTTAGTGAGTCAATGTGAGAATAAGTTAAATCAACGATTGCATGGGTGGTGCTATCGGTTGAATCCGTAAATACACGCACGTTTTCAACCTTATTATAGGGTGAACTAAATTCATTTCTAACCGAATCAGCATTAAATACTCCTAATCTGTCCAATATTTTAAATTCATCTTCATCTTTTAATTTCATCCAATAGTGGACACGCATATCCCCCGAACCATCTGCATACAAATGAACATCTTGTATGTAATTAATACATCCAGGAAGGAATAAAATTATGAAAGTTAATGCGAATAGAAATTTTTTCACTATTTTAATGTATATTTATTTCATAAGATGTTGCAAACAGTTCTTAATTAAAATTAAATGCACTATATATATGCTAAATAATCTATGTAAAACGTGTTGGCTAAAATATAGAAAAATTAAGTAATTTTCATTAAGTTGAACTGCAAATTTCATAGGAATTAATTATGCCAACATATGAATACAAATGTAATGATTGTGGACATAAATTTGAATTATTTCAAACAATGAGTGCCGAACCAATAATGGTTTGCCCGAAATGCGGCGGACATGTTAAAAGATTAATCGGAGCCGGAGCAGGCCCTATATTTAAAGGTACAGGCTTTTATCAAACAGATTACAAGAACAAATCAAAACCTTCAACCGGAAGTAAAGGTTCTAAATCAAACAATAATTCTTCTACAAAAACAGATCCAGAAAAATAAGATTATTTTTAGCTGATTAATTCCCTTAAATGTTTATTGAAAATTTTAATAAATATTTAAGGGAAGAAATAGATATAATAAATTTTGTTTAAAAATCTGTCCCGAGTGATATATAAAACTTAGGTTGTGAGAAGGTATTATAATTATACGCCCAAGCAACATCAAATTTCACCAGGAAGTAAAATAGAAATATTCTTGCACCAACCCCTGTTCCCATCAATAAATCTTTAGAGACAATTGCCCCGCGGTTGTTTCTTTGGAAAAGACGGAGCTTATCGCTATAATTCCACGCCGAACCGGCATCAAAAAATGCAACTCCCTGAATATTGCTGAATAAGATTGGCAATGCTCCCGTTACCAAATATCTAATCAACGGGAATCTCAATTCCATATTCATTAGTGTATATTTTGTCCCTATCTCCTGTGCATAATCATATCCTCTTAACGGAAGTGCTGCGGTTAAAAAAGCAAAATCCGAAACGGAATTTATCGGAATGTCCGTTGTAGCGAACTGTCGGTTTATCCAGTTCTCCGTACCGCCAATAAAGAACCTCTGCGGATTGTTACCGCCCGAAAAACCGCCCGATAATCTAAATGCAAAAGAATAGTTATCCCAGAATCTGAAGTAAGTTCTGTAATCTCCGAGAAATGAATAAAAGCTTAATTTGGAATTATAAATACCCGGTGCTGCTAATGCATCAAATCTGTACCTTGTTCCGTCTATAGGTGCAGTAGAACCCCATAATGAATTATCATGGACGAAACTAACTGTGGGAAACAAATATGAAGCCTTCGTAGTGGGCTCGTACGGATTATCCAGGTTTTCCTGGGAAATATTCAACCAGCTTAATCCTGCATCGAACCTGTAGAATTTATTTAATGGATAGCTTACGGACATAACGGCTCCGTAATTTCGAAACCTAAATAGATTAGCACCGAAACCTCGGGATAAATAAACGAATCGCGCAACATGAAATGCCTGCAATCCATAATTCATCCTATTTGCTAAATAAAAATAAGCGAGTCCGTAATCACTGTTTTTCAGGTCTATTTGTAGACTTGTCTGTGCGATAAGCCGATGATTGCCCAACATATCGCTGAATGATAAAATAGTTGTTCCCAGTAATCCGTATAAAGAACTGTAACCGGCATTTGCATAAACAATATCCGGCGTAAATGTAATTTTATATTTGTTTACCTTGTAATCACCGTGTTTATCCAGATTATCGGTTAAATTAAAATTATTATTGCTTGCAGTATCTACCAATGCTTCCGTTTTTGATGTATCTCCGAATACATAGTTGTTCAGATCTACAATAATGGAATCACCGTAGAGTTTTGAATTATTAATAGCAGGATTTTCACCGACCGGTTTTTTGGCAAACGCCAACGAAGTTGTATCTATTTTTGATGATTGTTGATTTCCGTTTTTCACAAGTTCTTTTTCATTTTCACGTAACTCGGTAACAAACTTCGTAGGTATCAATTTAGCAGTGTCGGTTTTCGCATCAAAAGGATTATTCATTA
Source organism: uncultured Ignavibacteriales bacterium (assembly GCA_963751355.1). GTDB lineage: Bacteria > Bacteroidota > Ignavibacteria > Ignavibacteriales > Ignavibacteriaceae > CAVVVS01. The sequence goes on from CAVVVS010000070.1 coordinate 31,229, forward strand.
AAAACAAGTTGTAAGAACCTTTGTCAAGACTGGAAAAGACCAGTTTTTTTCCATCGCTTGAAATTGACAACTGCTGTAAACCGTTCAAAGAATTTGTTACCGGAATCGGGTCTAATTCGTGTAAATTTTTTAATGAATCCGTACCGTCAGGTACCAGCTTTTCCTTGTAAATATTGTTTATTCCGTTTTTGTCGGAAATAAACAATATCTCTTTTCCGTCCGGGCTCACAACAGGATAACGGTTATCACAATCTTCTTTGTCGGAAATTCTGTCAATTTTTTTTGAGTCGATATTAATTGAATAAATATTGCTGTAAGCAGTGTTGTAATTATAAATTTTGAAAGTATCTGGAACTGCAGCTCGGGATAAATAATTGCCCCTATCGGACGAAAAGAATATATTTTTACTATCCGGCGACCATGCAGGATCATTATCGGTAAATACATCATTCGTCAGGTTAGTAAGAGTCTTGGAGTCTAAATCATAAATATAAACATCCGATTGAACCGCAGTATGTCCAATAAAAGCTAAATATTTACCATTGGGAGACCAGGCAACACTTTGTATTCCGTCCAGCCTAATAGGAAGGGTTTCTTTATCTTCGGAATTAACATTAATTATGTACAAAATATCATCCCCGTCACTTTTGGCGGTTAATGCTATTTTAGTCTCATCCGGTGACCAACTTAATCCCGGTGTTACAACATTTAATTGTTCAAAATCTGCAGATCTATTTCCCTTCACTAATTTCTTAATAATTTTCCCGTCGATAGCATTCATTATGAAGACGTCAAAATAGTAATTGCGGTTGGAGATAAATGCAATCTTATCGCCCTGAGGTGAAATTGTTGGACTCGTATTATAAAACCCATCCCCTTTTTCCGGATCGGTTAGTCTTTTTGCAAAGTCATCGGGAGATTTTCTGCTTGCAATATCCGGCCAATACGTTTTCTTTAAATATAATTGCCATCTTTTATCCAGTTCTTTCAAGGAAAGTCCCAGAGATTCTTTAAAGCCGACTTCAAGACTGGAACTTCCCTTTATTTTATTAACAAGTTCTCCTATTTTTTGTTTCCCGTATTTATCGGCAATATAATGGAATAAATTTTCTCCTGCACGGTAAGAGACATAACCGCTCATCCTCTGTATATCTGGTACATATTCATTTATAACGGCATCACGCATAAACATATCGGTGTTTTTATCGTACCCGAGCGCCTGGTACTCAGCCATTCCCTCATTGAACCATTGAGGTAAGCTTAAGCTGATATTATTGGAAACTATATTTTGAAGGCTGCCGCCGTAAAAAAGGTCGTTCATAACGGCATGAGTTAATTCATGATGGATTAAATGTTTAAATTCTTTATATGAACCCATAAATTGAACTACAACCCTATTCTTGAATATTTCGGTAAACCCCTCGATTCCTTCACCCAAATATTGATCGGTAACATTAGTCTCCTGGAAGTCATTCGTGGAATTATAGATAATAATTGTAATTCTATTGTTTATCCTATAATTGAAACTCTTCTCAAGTAATTTCAAATCTTTCTCGGCTTCTTTAGATGTATATTCCGCCAAATGTGACCCGTGCGAATTAAAATAAATATCGAAGTGTTCGGATTGAATATAATACCATGTAAAGTCTTTATACTGCACCTTGTTTTCTCCAAACTGTGCAAATAAAGACATTGAAGAAAGTGTTAATATTAAAATTATGTTGAAAATAAATTTTTTCATAAATCACTCTTAGGGAATTTTAATCTTCGATTATTATGAAATCTAATTCGTTTTTTTCCATATTCACTTTAACCAATTTAACTCTTACATGATCGCCGAGACGGAATTTTTTCTTAGATACTCTTCCAATTAAAGAATATTTTTTTTCATCATAAACATAGAAATCTCCCTCTAAATCTCTTACTCTAATTAATCCTTCGGCAAGTATATCATTAATTTTAACAAAAATTCCGAAATGTGTAAGGCCCGAAATCATCCCCTCAAATTCTTCACCCAAATGTTCTTTTAAGTATTCGGTTTGTTTTATCTTTACTGATAGCCTTTCTGCATCAACGGAGTTTCTCTCACAATCGGAAATATGTTCACAAATATCTTCAAGTTTGTTTAGAGGATAATGAACTTTACCGTCAGATTCAACATAAGAATAAAGAAGTCTGTGTACCATCAAATCGGAATATCTTCTGATGGGTGAAGTAAAATGAGTGTAATATTTAAAACCTAATCCGTAATGACCGATATTATTAACCGAATAAATCGCTTTAGCCATTGATCTTATGGCTAGCTCATTTATTAACGTCTCCTCGTCGCTGCCTTTTACTTCGGTCATCAATTTCTGGAATTGATTGGATTTGGACGAGGCATTGGGATCGAAGGAATAGCCAAGTGATTTTACAAATTTTGAAAACTCAATTATTTTTTCATTATCCGGCAGATCGTGTACCCTGTAAATAAACGCTTTAACACTGCCGGTTTTAGGAGTAGCAATGTGTTTAGCAGTAATTTTATTCGCAAGAAGCATGAACTCTTCCACCAGCATATTACTTTCCTTCATTTCTTTTTTGTGAACACTAACCGGCTTACCCGTCTCATCCAATTCAAAATTTATTTCGGGCGTTGAAAATTCGATGCTGCCTTCCTTCATTCTTTTTTTACGAAGTGTTTGCGCTAGTTTATGAAGGAGTAAAATTTCACTTGAGAAATCACCTTTTTTTGTATCAATTATTTCCTGCACCTCATCATACGCAAATCTTCTCTTACTATTTATAATTGTCTTCTTAATCTGATAATCAAGCAACCTACCGCGCTTCGTAATTTCAATGATTACCGAATAAGTCATCCTGTCTTCACCGGGCACCAACGAGCAAATGTTGTTAGATAAATTCTCGGGCAACATTGGGATTACTTTTCCTACTAAATAAACGCTGTTTCCCCTTTGTAATGCCTCTGAGTCGATATGTGAATTAGCCGATACATAATGACTGACATCGGCGATGTGAACACCCACTGAATAATTTCCATTATCCAGTTCTTCAATTGAAAGTGCGTCATCAAAATCTTTTGCATCGATAGGATCAATTGTAAAAACGTTCTTTTCCCTGTAATCAACCCGTTTTTTTTGTTCGTCCTCCGTAATGTGAATCTTTATTTTTTCCGATTCCTTCAGTACGTTACCCGGGAATTTATAATTCAAATTGAATACCCTTGCAATAGAAGCAACTTCAGTATTGATGGAACCGGCTTTACCGATTACTTCCAGCACTCTGCCCTCGGGGTTAAGCAAAGATGAGCTCCAAAATATATCACCCACTACAATTTTTTCTCCGACTTTTGCGCCGTTTAGATCTTTTTCATTTATGTAAATATCTCTATGAATAGTCGGATCATCCGGTTCGATAAAATAAAATGATTTTGATTTTTTTAAAGTTCCCACAATCTCTTTTTTATTTCTCTTGATTACCCGGACTACCTGCCCTTCAATATTTTTGCCCTTTTGTTTTGCAAAAAAAGATACTTCAACGGTATCTCCGTTAAGAGCGGTTCCAAGGTTTCTGGCGGCAACAAAAATATCGTTCATCCTCGAATCTTTAACTATCACAAATCCAAAACCCGCATTATTTACTTGAAGTATTCCTGTTACACTATTTGAACCTGAAATTTTACTCAAACTATATTTTTTTCCGGTTTTTACAATAAAATTCTCCTGGCTGAGGCTGTACAAAACTGATTTTAAAGCACTATATTCGTGATCAGCATTTAGATTTAATTTTTTTGCTATTTCTTTGCTTTTAAATGCCCTGCCGGGATGTTTTTTAAAAAATGATATAACTTTATTTTTCATCAGAATTCAAACCTATATTTAAGACCGATTTCATTTATCATATCGTTGGCAATACTTGTTGTCGTTATTGCTTCTTTTCTTTCTAGCCTGATTAGTAAACTTTGAAAAATCGGATATTCAATTTTTACATTAGCCTGTGTAATGTCCTGAAATACATCCGTTGTTCCGCCGATAGAATATCTAAATTCATTTACCTTTCCGGATAAATTAAACTTGGTTATTGAACCGACAGTTCTAAGTTCCACACCTCTGACATAGTCACCAAGATAATGGTTTAAAAATCCTCCTAGCAGTGAACCTGCAATAGAAGTAACCTCATTTGGTAAAGGTGCCCCGTTAGTTGCCGTTGTGGATGCAACTTCATTTGCGAATTTACCGCGCAAAATAAACATAATTGCATCCGATGCATCTTTGGTAGGATCCGGTGTGTCGTTATTAATATTATCCGATCCTACATATACTGCAATATTATTTTTTTCTTTTATAAAATTTTGGTCAAGTTCATTTAACGGACCGCTTAATTTTATTTTTACGGCAACCTGTTCTTCCTTAGTTGGTTGATCCGGCGGGGAGTAGTAATTTTTGTAAGTAGCCACAATGTTTAAAAACGGATTACTCAGCTCTCTCTCAAATCGAATTGTTCCGGTCGCTTCAAATGTTTTTAAAAATTGAAGGTTTGAACCGTCGAGAAGAGTTAATTCGCCTATAGCTGTGGTTTTACCATCAATATGATCATATTGAATATTACCTTTTAATACTGCAGTTAAGTCAAAGTTTGCTTCTTTAGATAGGATGAATATTAGCGAAGCTTCTTTTTCAACACTTACATCAATTTTATAATTAAAGGAGTTGTTCTCACTCCCTTCATCTTTTTGTGCATTTCTTTCCCTGGAAAGCTGTACTAAACTTTCAAAATCCATTTCATCGCTATTATTTTTTGTATGTTTGAACCTGTAAACAAAACGGTTGGAAGTATTTTGATAAGCAGCTTGAGTGGGCGGAAAAGTTAATTTGGCAGCTTTCACAACAATAGGCGCAGATAAAAACGAACCAGATTTATCTGAGCTAAATGTAATAGCTCCATTTGTCGCAATAACAAGATCACCATAAACAGCAGGACTGACTGATTTTGAAGCCTGGCTTAAAACCTTTAATTGACCTGACAAATTAATTTTTGTGGATGTCAGTTCAAAATTATTTAATGAAGCCTTTCCGCTGCCGGTGATGGTTCCGCCTCCCTGTATTCCCTCCCGGTTTGCAACCCGTAAACTGTCAAGCGAAATTTCATGTTTATTTAGGCTCAACTTTATTCCTGCAGTATATTCCATATCATTTGCCTGCATAATAAATGATGCATTTCTTACAACAGCATAACCTTGAGGCTCTATATTTTTTAAAGTTCCTCCGAATTTTACATCGGCGATTAATATTCCGCGCAGTCTATTTATCATAGGAAATATATCACCGAATGCACCCAGGTTAAATTCTTTTGCACTAAATTTTACATCCATCGATTTTAAAGCTGCCGTGCTTTTATTTCCCGGCTCAAATGATAAATCGATCGGGATATTGCCGCTGATTTGCAAAGCAGGTTTATTATAATTTGTAAGAGAATCTATGAACCGGATATTAGTATTAATGTTTTGATTGCTGTAATTAATGTTGGCAATTAGCGAACCGAAACGTTTATCTCCATACGTTACATCATTAACATTCAACTTTAATTTAATCTTGGGTGAAACATAATTACCCGTGATATTTGCATTGAGATTTATACCGGCATCTATGCTGCTGTTACCGCTTATACCAAATATGTTTGAACTTAACTCTCTTCCGCTTAAACCATTAATAGCAATGTCCAAGTTTTGTTCGTTTTTGTTAGATAATATACCATTGACGGTTATGGTACCATGAGGGCTTTTGAGTGCAAAATTTCTTATCTCAATTTCATCTTTTGAATATTTTAGATTAATTACATTACGGTTAGTGAGACTAAACTTATTATAGAAAAATTTCAACGAATCTATATCCATACTTATTGAACTGCCGTTAAATTTTGCTGAAGCCAGTAATTTTGTTTGAATATATTTATCATACCTCCCTGATAAATTTACGGCTACATTGCTTTTATTTAAAACCAATCCCAAATCTAAGTTATGGATATCATTTCCCGTAAAGATCCTGTCGGAAGTAACATTTAGTTTGGCATAAATATCTTTTAAGGAGGAAGCATGGAAATCATTGTTCAGGTGCAACTTTAGATTAAGGTTTGACGCAAAAAATACACCTTTGTCTCCCCAAAATTTCAAATATTCAAGATTAGTATTTAAACCAAAATACAAACTATCAGCCGTATTTCTTAATTCACCGTTTATATAACCATTTAATTCGAGCTTATTATTTCCGAGTAGAATTGAAAGAAGCGAAAAATCTTTAAATTCAACTACGTACTTTAATTTATTACCGGATTTGACAGATTCGAATAATGATTTTTCAGCTTTATTTTTTTTAACATTAGTGTTTAGCGTCAAATTATATGTAGAGTCTGGATATAAAGTTTTATTAACTTTATCTTTAATGGTTCCGGATAAGAGACTTGCTTCATCACCAAGAAGTTTAATCGTTTCATTAAGCGAATAATTCCCGGTTATTGTAATATCTGCTAAATCGGAGATAATGTTTATAACTCTTTCACCGTTATCGTCGCTCCTTAAATCAACTATCGCTCGAGTACTATCTATGTTGACACCTCTTATTGCTGATTTGAACATTTTCACGCTCAAAAACATGTTCATCTTTTCAAGATCAAAATTCTGTCCGCTGCCATCCATGGAAAAATTCAAATGGCTTTTTAATGTTGAATCCTGTGTAATTTCAGCTAGGTTTAGGTTATGCAATGCCCCTTTTATCTCGTACCTGGGTTTGCCCGAATCATTAAAATCAAATGAACCGTCTAATGATGCAATAGTAGAGTCGGAATGAAGTTTCACATTATAATTAATTTTCTTTTCCTGCGCGCCTACTAACATTTTGAGCGTATCAATTTTATTCCCTTCAAATGTAGACCCGAATGCATTTATAACAGCAGAGGCATTGATATTATTCGGAGATACACCTTTCCCCTTTACCGTACCGAAGGCATTTAATTTAATAGGTAAAGATAAAACCGGTGCAAGGTTAAAATTATTTGAAATAAAATTAATATTATATCCCATTAATTTTTTACGAAGGTCCAGAGTTCCATTAAGGTAAATACTCCCATGAACGGTATTCATTGCAATTTTTGAAGAAAAATTTAATGGGTTCCCCTTATAGGAAAGAGAATCAAAATTAATTACCCCGAGTTTTTGGTAATCAGGAATATTTAAAGAAGGCAACAGGCTTATGATATCGGGCTCATTAAA